>NZ_JBHSQE010000001.1:0-727330 GCF_042658165.1 Corynebacterium nasicanis | reverse complement strand
CTACATAACACAAGGAAGGGGCCCCACCATGAGTGATCATGGTGGGGCCCCTTTCCTCGTCGTTGCCCCACCCGCCCCGGGGGTCACAGTTCGCCAACTACGCGGAATCCTGCCCGAGACTCCATATCGCCGGCGAGGAGCGCTGACACTGCGTTGCGCTCTGCTGGCCTCTCCTGCCTCAGGGGCCACAATTCGCCAACTATGAGTATTCCTCACCACCACATCCCATCGCCGGCGCCGCCCTCGTGATCCCGAGCCCCACCGGGTACCGTCGTGGCGGGGGAGACCCCCGAAGATCGGGGTAGACCCCGATGTTCCGTATGATTCTTGCGATTACCTTGGTTCTTTGAGGTCAGCTTTAGTTCAGGAGAGAATTTCCCATCATGACAGACAACGGGTCCCCCGCGACCACGACCGCAGACTCCCCGGCAGTGGAGTACGCCGCCCGCGCCATCGACCTGCACAAGCAGTACGGCGAAGGCGAGACTGCTGTGACCGCGCTCGATCACGTCAATGTGGCTTTCGCGAAGAATCAGTTCACCGCCATCATGGGCCCCTCGGGTTCGGGGAAGTCGACGCTCATGCACTGCATGGCGGGTCTGGATTCGGCGAGCTCGGGTTCGGCGCTGATCGGGGACACGGATCTTTCGCGTCTGCGTGACAAGGAGATGACGGACCTGCGCCGCGACCGTCTGGGCTTTATCTTCCAGTCCTTCAATCTGGTGCCCACGCTCACCGCGGCGGAGAACATCACCCTTCCCTCGGATATCGCCGGCCGGGAGGTGGACCAGGAATGGTTCACCGAGATCACCACCCGCCTGGGTTTGTCCGATCGTCTCACCCACCGCCCCGCCGAGTTGTCGGGTGGGCAGCAGCAGCGCGTCGCGTGTGCCCGCGCGCTGGTGTCGCGCCCGGAGATTATCTTCGGCGATGAGCCCACCGGCAACCTCGACTCCAACTCCGCCGCCGAGGTGCTGAGCATCCTGCGGACGGCCGTGGATCAGGATGACCAGACTGTCGTCATCGTCACGCACGATGCACGTGCCGCCTCCTACGCCGACCGCGTGGTGTTCCTTGCCGACGGTCAGCTGGTCAACGAGCTCATCGACCCGTCCATGGACGACATCCTCGCCGCCATGGCCGGCGTCGAGCGTTAGTCCGGGGGGGTACTCGTGGCGAAGAATTCCACTCTGCGCAAGGTCAGCCTGCGCAACATCGCGGCGCACAAGCTGCGCCTGGCGCTGACGGTGCTGGCGGTCGTGCTCGGCACGGCGTTTATTTCCGGCGCGTTCATGTTCACCAACTCCCTCGATGCGACGTTCAAGTCCGCGGTGAGCAGTGCCTATGACGGCGTCGATGCGGTCGTCACCCCGGGCAAGGGCGAACCCGGCCTGTCGGCGCAGCTACGCAAGGACCTCGCCGCCGATGAGAAGGTCGGGGCGGTGAACATCCGGGCGTCGCAAAGCATTGTGCTGGCGAACGACAAGGAGGAGCCCTTCCAGGTCGGCGGAGGCACTGCCTCGCTGGGCATATGGCACGAGCCGGGCGACGTCGTCGGCGCGGCGCACGAGCTCGTCGAGGGCGAGGCGCCGACTGCTGCGAATGAGATCGCACTCAACAAGAAGGGCGCGGAGCATTTCGGAGTGTCCGTCGGCGACAAGCTGCTGCTCGTTGATCCGCAGGATCGCCATGACGTGGTGGTCAGCGGTATCTTCGATTCCTCGCTGGACAACCGGAACTCGCTGACCGCCTCCATGCCAGAGGACGCGTTCCTCGAGCGCTACACCCTCGACGGGGCGACCAACCAGCTCATTCTCTCCGCCGCGGAGGGCACGAGCGACACCCAGCTCGTCTCCCACCTGCAGGACTCCTACGAGGGGATCCAGGTGAAGTCCGGCGATGAGCTCGCCGAGGACCTGACCAAGGTGATGTCGCAGGCGCTGTCCTTCGTCAACTACTTCCTCATCGCCTTCGGGCTCGTCGCGCTGCTGGTGGGTACCTTCCTCATCGCGAACACGTTCTCCATGATCGTCGCCCAGCGCACGAAGGAGTTCGCCCTGCTGCGGGCCCTGGGCGCGGCGCGTCGCCAGATCACCCGCTCGGTGGTCTTCGAGGCCTGCATCGTCGGACTCATCGGCTCCGCGCTCGGTGTCCTCGCCGGCATCGGGCTCGTCGCCGCGATCAAGGCCGTGATGGGTGCGCGCGGTCTCGAGCTCCCGGATTCCGGGCTCGGCCTGTCACTGTCCGCGGTGCTCGTGCCCATCGTGCTGGGCACCGTGGTCACCATCATCTCCGCGTGGATCCCGGCCCGCCGGGCGGGCGAGGTCAAGCCCGTGGAGGCCATGCGCTCGAGCGAGTCCTCCACCGACCAGCCCCTCGGAGTCCGCTCGATCATCGGCGTGGTCCTCATGCTCATCGGCGCGGCCGCGGCCATCGCCGGCGCGCTGCTGGGGGATGCCGAGACGAAGACCCGGGCGGTCCTCGTCGGGGTCGGTGCGGTGGGCGCGATCCTCGGCTTCTTCTTCGCGGCCCCCGCGCTGTCGCTGCCCATCGTGCCCACCTTCGGCCGCATCATCGGGCTGCCCTTCGGGGCGGTGGGCAAGCTGGCGTCGACGAACTCGCGCCGCAACCCGCGCCGCACGGCGGCCACGGCCTTCGCCCTCACGCTCGGCGTCGCGCTGGTCACCGCCATCGGCATGCTCGGCGACACGATGAAGGCGTCGATCTCCGATGTCGTGGAGAACAACACCAACGCCGATTTCGTCCTCTCCGGCCCAACGAACTCCAACTTCCCCACCCCGGCCGGCACGCCGGACGCCGTCCGCGACGTCGCGGGCGTGGACTCGGTGCTCACCATGTCCACCGCCCCGGTGCTTATCGACGGCGAAGCGTCCCAGGTGATGGGGCCGCACGCCCAGACCATGGTCATCGACGGCGACGTCTCCCGGATGGTGGAGCTCTCCATCACCGAAGGCACCGCCGACCTCGGCTCCACCCCGGGCGCCCTGGTGATGACCGAGTTCGCCGAGAAACACGGCTGGTCCGTGGGTGACACCCTCGAGCTCACCGCCCCGGCCGTCGGCGCGCAGCCCCGGGAGATCGAGGTCGTCGGCCTCTTCGAGCCCACCACCCTCATCCAGAACATGGTCATCTCCGAGAGCAGAATCGAGGGCATGCTGCCGCCGGGCGCCCAGGCCGTCACGATGGTCGGCGTCAACGGCGACGGCACCGTCAGCGACGAGGAACTGCGCAGCAACCTCGAGGAGGCCGTCAAGGGCTTCATTGTCGTGCAGGTGATGAGCACCGAGGAGATGGCGGGCCAGGCGGGCGAGGCCATCAACATGATGCTCAACATCCTCTACGCCCTGCTCGCCCTGGCCGTCATCATCGCGGTGCTGGGGATCGTCAACACCCTCACCCTCGGCGTCATCGAACGGCGCCAGGAGATCGGCATGCTCCGCGCCGTGGGCTCCCAGCGCCGCCAGATCCGCACCATGATCACCCTGGAGGCGGTGCAGATCGCCGTCTTCGGAGCCGTCATGGGCATCCTCCTCGGCCTGGGCCTGGGATGGGCCTTCCTGGAGGTGCTCAAGGACGAGGGCCTGGACACGATCTCCGTGCCCTGGGTCCAGCTGGCGTGGATGCTCGCCGGGTCCGCCGTCATCGGCGTGGTCGCCGCCATCTGGCCGGCCGCCCGGGCCGCGAAGACCCCGCCGCTCGACGCCATCTCCGAATAGCGGCGCCGATAGGTATACCTCGCAAGGTATAGCTTCCTATGGATAGGTCGAGTGGGTGATCCAGATCAGGGCTCACCCACTCGACCTATCTATGCCGTGATATCGCTGGGCAGATATACCTCAAAGCACCACCCACAGCCACGCCACCGCCAACCCGGCGATGCCGCCAGCCGAAAGCGATGGTCCTGCAGCAGCTCCCCGATCTCCCAAGCGAGGGTCGACCACGTCGACTATGCCCCGGCGAAGCCCATGCCCGCGGCCAATGCGAGCACCATCACCGCCAGGAGGTTCGTGGAAAAAGTGCCGCGCAGACCACCCGGCCACAGCGCCAGCAGGTGGCGCAGGAGCCCCCGCAGATCCCCCGCCCACCACGCGCCAACGCAGCCTATGAAGGTGGCCACCACATAACCCGCCGCCACGGGTCGGGGGAGATCGGTGGGGGGAAAGGCGAACGTCGAGAAGCTCGTGAAACCGCCGAGGACACCGCGCCCCCAGCCCATGAGAAACGCCCCCACGACGTTGACCCCGAGAAGGGGGGCAATACCGGAGAGGGCGAATCGGCCCACGGCACCGCAGGCGGCTCCGATGGGGCCGTGAGGGGGGCGTCGATAAGCGGGCGACTACTTCCAGTCGCTGCCCTGCGCGCGCAGGAACGCGGCGACCTCCTCGGGGCTGGCACGCAGCCGCGGATCGAACTTGAGGTAGGCCTTCGTCTCCCGGGCCACCAGGCCGGAGAGGATGAGCAGGCCGATGAGGTTGGGCAGGGCCATGAGGCCGTTGGCCAGGTCGGAGAAGGACCACACGAGCTCGAGCTCGACGGTCGCGCCGATGAGCGCGGTGACGGTGAAGAGCATGCGGTAGGGGATCGTGCCCATGCGCCCGACCAGGGACTCCAGGGAGCGCTCACCGTAGTAGGACCAGCCGATGAGGGTGGAGAAGGCGAAGAAGATGATGGACAGCGACACGATCGTCCCGCCCCACTCGCCCGGCAGGCTGGTGGAGAAGGCCGCGGCGGTCATGGTGCCGGCGGTCTCCCGGCCCGTGTCCCACACGCCGGCGGTGACGATGACCAGGCCGGTGATGCTCACGACGATGAGGGTGTCGATGAACGTCTGCGTCATGGAGACCAGCGCCTGACGCACCGGGTGCGAGGTCTTCGCGGCGGCCGCGGCGATGGCGGCGGAACCCATGCCCGACTCGTTGGAGAAGATGCCGCGGGCGACACCGAACTGGATCGCCAGCATGATGCCCGCGCCAACGAAACCACCGGTGGCGGCGGTGCCGGTGAAGGCGTCGGAGAAGATGAGCGCCAGCGCGGCCGGGATCTGGCCGGCCTGGAGGATGAGGACCACGATGCCGGCCACGACGTAGAGGATAACCATCATCGGGACGAAGGCGGCGGTGATGCGGCCGATGGCCTGGATGCCGCCGAGGAGCACGGCGCCGACAAAGATGAAGATGACCACGCCGGTGATCTGCGGGGAGATGCCGAAGGTGCCCTCCATGTTGGAGGCCACGGCGTTGGCCTGCGTGAGGTTGCCGATGCCGAAGGAGGCGATGACCGCGAAGACGGCGAAGGACAGGGCGAGCACCTTGCCCAGCGGGCCGGGGATGCCGCGCTTGAGGTAGTACTGCGGTCCGCCGGAGATCTCGCCCTTGGCGTCCGTGGTGCGGAAACGCACGCCGAGGAAGGCCTCCGTGTACTTGGAGGCCATGCCGACGAGGCCGGTCACCCAGATCCAGAAGAGGGCGCCCGGCCCGCCGACGGAGATCGCGGTGGCCACGCCGACGATGTTGCCCACGCCGACGGTGGCGGCCAGCGCGGTGGTCAGGGCCTGGTAGTTGGAGATGTCACCCTTACCCCCGGCGTCGGAATGGTCGATGAGGCCGTGCCGCATCGCCCGCCCGAGGGTCCGGAACTGCAGGCCGCCCAGGCGGATGGTCAGGTAGAGGCCGGTACCCAGGAGCAGGGGGATGAGGACGAAAGGTCCCCAGACCACTCCACCGGCGGTGTCGAGTGCGTTCTGCAGCGATTCCATGGGACAAAGGTACTACCGCTGTGTGGTGCCGACCACACCGCTGCGCCGCGGGAGCCCGGTTCGGCTGGCGCGCCGCCCCCTGCCGGGGGTGGCGGGCGGGCGTCCGTCCGGCGCACCCGTGCGGGGACCGGGGCAGGCGACGACAATGGAGGGGACTGTTGTCGAGTACCGGAGCACTAGGAGAGACATGGCACACGAGCGCGCAGGCCAGCAGGCCCGTCCCGAGGACCTCATCGACATCGCGGAGCTGGTCACCGCGTACTACACGCGTGAGGTCGACGTGGAGAACCCGGACCAGCAGGTCGCCTTCGGCACCTCCGGGCACCGGGGCTCCTCCCTGGACAACGCCTTCAACGAGCAGCACATCTGGGCCACCACCCAGGCCATCGTCGACTACCGCCGGGAGAATGACATCGGCGGTCCCGTCTTCGTCGGACGCGACCCGCATGCGCTCTCCGAGCCGGCGATGGTCTCCGCGCTCGAGGTGCTCGTGGCCAACGACGTGCCCGTGCTTGTCGACGACCGCGGCCGCTACACCCCGACCCCCGCGGTCTCCCACGCCATCCTCGCCCACAACGCCGACCTGGCGGGTGGCGTGACCGGCACCGATCCCAAGCGTGCCGACGGCATCGTCATCACCCCCTCCCACAACCCTCCCCGCGACGGCGGCTTCAAGTACAACCCGCCCTCCGGCGGGCCCGCCGACACCGACGCGACCGACTGGATCGCCCGCCGGGCCAACGACTACCTGCGCGCGGGGCTCGAGGGGGTGCGACGCACGCCGGTGAGCGGGGTGCTCGACGCACGGGCCGGGAAGTACAACTTCATGGACACCTACGTGCAGGACCTGCCGAATGTCGTCGACATCGCGGCGATCCGTGATTCCGGTCTGTCCATCGGCGCGGACCCCATGGGCGGGGCGTCCGTCGACTACTGGGGGGCCATCGCCGACACCCACGATCTCAACCTCACCGTGGTCAACCCCGAGGTCGACGCCACCTGGCGTTTCATGACGCTCGACACAGACGGCAAGATCCGCATGGACTGCTCCTCCCCGGACGCCATGGCCTCGCTCATCGCCAACCGCGACAAGTACGACATCGCCACAGGCAACGACGCCGACGCCGACCGCCACGGCATCGTCACCCCCGACCACGGCCTCATGAACCCCAACCACTACCTCGCGGTGGCCATCGAGTACCTCTTCGCCCACCGCCCGGACTGGGGCGCGGACACCGCCGTGGGCAAGACCCTCGTCTCCTCCTCCATGATCGACCGGGTCGTGGCCACCCTCGGCCGCCGCCTCGTCGAGGTTCCCGTCGGCTTCAAGTGGTTCGTCCCCGGGCTCATCGACGGCTCCGTCGGCTTCGGCGGCGAGGAATCCGCCGGCGCCTCCTTCCTGCGCCGCAACGGCCGGGTGTGGTCCACGGACAAGGACGGACTCATCCTCGACCTGCTCGCCGCGGAGATCACCGCCGTCACCGGGAAGACCCCCTCCCAGCGCTACGCGGAACTGGCCGCCGAGTACGGCGCCCCCGCCTACGCGCGCACCGACGCCGACGCCGACCGCGAGCAGAAGGCCATCCTCAAGGCGCTGTCCCCGGAGCAGGTCACCGCCACCGAGCTCGCCGGTGAGCCCATCACCGCGAAGCTCACCAACGCCCCCGGCAACGGCGCGGCCATCGGCGGCCTCAAGGTCACCACCGAGAACGCCTGGTTCGCGGCACGTCCCTCCGGCACCGAGGACAAGTACAAGATCTACGCCGAGTCCTTCCGCGGCGAGGAGCACCTGCGACGCGTGCAGGAGGAGGCGCAGGCTGTGGTCTCCCAGGTGCTCGGGCAGTAGCCTGCTGTGATCTTGGCCCGTATGGCCGAATTCATATGGGCCCGCGGTGGACACGTGGACTAAGGTCTGGGGATGTGTCCACCACAGAGCAGACCTTGACGACGTCACCGGGCCCCGCCCCCTCGAGCACGGGCTTCTGGTCCGGGCAGCCGGGGCAGCGCATTCTCGACGTCATCAGCGCCATCGCGCGCTTCTACATGGCCTACGTGTGGATATCCGCCGGCGTGGTCAAGCTCAACGACCACATGAACATGACGCAGGCGATCACCGCCTACGAGATCTTCACCCCCTACTGGTCCGACCTCCTGGCCCGTCTCATCGGCCCCCTGGAGATCGCCGGCGGAGTGCTGCTCCTGCTGGGCATCTTCCTCCGCCCGGCGAGCAAGGTGGCGGCCGGTGTCATGATCCTGTTCATCATCGGCGTCGGCCAGGCCTGGCTGCGCGGACTGGGCATCGACTGCGGCTGCTTCACCATCGAGCCGAACCTGGACCAGCAGGCGATGGACTACTTCGTCACCATCCTGCGGGACCTGGCGTTCCTGGCCCTGACACTGTGGACGGTCTACCGTCCGTTCCGGCGCTTCGCCATCTACCCCTGATACACCTCGATAAATAAGGAAAAGATCTGTGAGCAAGTCCACCAAGGTCAGCAACCCGAACGCCAAGGGCGGAAGCGGATTCATCTGGGCCATCGTGGCGGTCATCGCCATCGCGGCCGCCGTCATCGGCTACATCGTCCTCTCGGGGCAGGGCAAGAAGACCGAGCACCTCGCCGACCGCGAGAACATCTCCGTCGCCTTCGACTCCACCTTCGCGGACAACGCCGTGACGCTGAAGTCCGCGGACGCCAAGCCGGACGCCGAGGTCGTCGACCTCTACGAGGACTTCTCGTGCTCCTACTGTGGCCAGCTGGCCGAGAACACCGATGAGCAGATGCAGTCCGCCATCGAGGCCGGCGACCTGGTGGTCAACGTCCGCACCCTCAACTTCCTCGACCGCGGCAGCATCGACGGCCACTCCACCCGCGCCGCCGCCGCCGCCCTGGCACTCGCCGAGGCCGGTGAGACCCAGGCCTACTGGAACCTCCGCGCCTACCTCATGGAGGATCAGGAGGACATCTTCAACAAGTGGTCCAACGACGAGTTCGCTGATGCCGCGAAGCAGTTCGGTGCCTCCGAAGGCGTCGTCGAGAAGATCCGTTCCGGCGCGAACGTCGAGCCGACCAACGCACTGGCCACCGCCAACGCCGACAAGCTCAACGCGGAGACCGGTTCCGTGTCCTCGCCGCGCGTCATCCAGGACGGCAAGGATGTCGACGTCGCCGACATCAACCAGTGGATGAGCGTCGTCCTCGGCTGAGAGTCGACACTCGATTGACCAGGGGATTTGTTTCTGAAGCGCGCTGGCGTGTACATTGAAGCAAGTTCCAAGGGGCTATGGCGCAGTTGGTAGCGCACCACACTGGCAGTGTGGGGGTCAGGGGTTCGAGTCCCCTTAGCTCCACTCCACAACTGAATATCTGACACGGGGCTATGGCGCAGCTGGTAGCGCACCACACTGGCAGTGTGGGGGTCAGGGGTTCGAGTCCCCTTAGCTCCACTCGTGGAAAGAGGCTCACCTTCGGGTGGGCCTCTTTTTCTGTCGGTGGGGGACGGTCACCGCTCGTTGCCTGCGGCGGCAACGTAGTCTGGAGATATCCGCGTACGCACCCGCGTCACCCTGACCGAGGAGATTTGAACAGCATGTCCTTCAACGATGATGTCTTCCGCACCCTGAGCACCGAGCAGTCCCTGGCCTACCTGGAGGATGTGCAGCCCGGTCGCATCGTGACGCGCCGCAAGGAGGACATCGAGATCTTCCCCATCAACTTCGTCGTCGACGGTGAGTCGATCTACTTCCGTACCGCCGAGGGCTCCAAGCTGTTCAGCCTCAGCCTCAACCAGGACGTGCTCTTCGAGGCGGACGGCCTCCAGGGCGGTACCGCCTGGTCCGTCATCGTCCGCGGCACCGCCGAGGTGCTGGAGAAGGCCGAGGATGTCGCCCATGCCGAGACCCTGGGACTCAAGCCCTGGGCGCCGACCCTCAAGTACAACTGGGTGCGCATCAACGCCTCCGACATCTCCGGCCGCGAGTTCGAGGTCGGCGAGGAGCCGGAGCGCTACTAATCTGGCGTGTATGACTGACGTTTTCACCAAGCAGCCCCGTGAGCCCCGATCCGCTGAGGCGGAGGCCGCGGGGCTGCGGTGGCTCCGGGAGGCCTCCGAGTGCATGGCGGAGGTCGTGCTTCTCGACGCCGACGCCAACCTCCTGCAGACCCGCCGGGTGTCGGAGGTGAGCCCCACCCAGGAGGCGGCGCGGCAGGCCGGGCGGGAGCTGGCCCGTATCCACGCCGCCGGCGCGGAGGCCTTCGGGGCCCCGCCGCCGGGCTGGGAGGGGCCGAACTACATCGGCACGCAGGAGCAGCAGTGCACCCCGACGGCCGATTGGGGGAGCTTCTACGCGGGGCAGCGGGTGCTGCCCTTCGCGCGGCGCGCTCGCGAGGCGGGGAACCTCGACGCGGCCGGGCTGGCCCTGGTGGAGGAGGCCTGCGCGGCGATCGGCGCCGCGGCGTGGGACACCTCGCCCGCCCGGATCCACGGCGACCTGTGGGCGGGCAACCTGCTCTTCGCCGTTGAGGGCCCGGTGTTCATCGATCCGGCGGCCCACGGCGGGCATCCCCTCACCGACCTGGCCATGCTGGCCCTTTTCGGCGTGCCCTTCCGGGAGGACGTGTGGCGCGGCTACCAGGAGGTCACCCCGCTGCCGGAGGATTTCCGCGCGCACTTCCCGCTGCACCAGCTGCACCCCCTGGCCGTGCACACCCTCACCCACGGGCGCAGCTACGCCCGGCCGCTGGTGACGGCCGCGCGGGAGACGCTGGAACTACTGGGCTAGCGCCACCACATGTCATGGGGGCCCGGGGGCAGGTGCCGCTTGTGGGCGCCGATGCGCCACAGATGCTCGATGCGCTCGCGGGCCGCCGCGGGGACGGCGCGCCCCTCGAGATAGTCGTCGATGTGGACGTAGCTGACACCGAGGGCCTCCTCGTCGGGGAGCGCGGGGCGGTCGTCCTCGAGGTCGGCGGTGGGGATCTTCTCCCAGGTGGCGGGCGGGGCCCCCAGTTCGGCGAGCAGCTGGGCGCCCTGTCGCTTGTTCAGCCCGGTGAGCGGCATGATGTCCGCGGCGCCGTCCCCGTGTTTGGTGAAGAAGCCGGTGACGTTCTCGGCGGCATGGTCCGTGCCGATGACCAGCGCCGAGCGTTCGCCGGCCACCGCGTACTGGGCGATCATGCGTTGGCGGGCCTTCACGTTGCCCTCATTGAAGTCGCCCAGATCCGCCTGGCCCAGCGCCCGGGCGACGGCCGCGCTCATCGTGGCGGTGGGTTCGGCGATATTGATGGTGAGGCGGTGGTCGGGGCGGATGAAGTCGAGGGCCAGTTGTGCGTCGTCCTCGTCGGCCTGCACACCGTGGGGCAGCCGCAGGGCCCAGAACTCCGCCTGCCCGCCATCCGCCCGGATCTTTTCGACGGCCAGCTGGGCCAGTCGTCCGGCGAGGGTGGAGTCCTGCCCTCCAGAGATCCCGAGGACGTAGCCCCGCATGCCGCTGGCCTGCAGATAGTCGACGAGGAAGGTGATGCGGGCGGTGAGCTCCGCGGGGGCGTCGATACGCGGGCGGGTACCGAGGGCGGCGATGATCGAGTCCTGCATGACCGCCATCGTAGGCGGTTTTGGAGGTTCGTTGCAGAGTCGGGTAACATGTCCCCTCGTGTCATGGCTGCCAGAGCCATGTTGGAAAAGTCGCAGTCTTAACTGAAATCGCGCATACAGAAAGGAGCGCCCGATGAAGGTTCGCAAGTCGCTTCGGTCGCTGAAGAACAAGCCGGGCGCCCAGGTTGTGCGTCGTCGCGGCAAGGTCTACGTGATCAACAAGAAGGAGCCGCGTTTCAAGGCCCGTCAGGGCTGAGTGCGCACCACTCTCCGTCGAGCAACCGCTCATCCGGAAGGCCCTCACGGGCCATTCGGATGAGCGGTTCTCTTTTGCCCTTTCCGGGGCAAGGTAACGATTGGGTAACGGCCGAACGGGGCGAGCTGGGGAAATCACAGGGATGTGGTTCCACCCGTGCCATGCGGGATGGGGGACAGGGCAACATGTGGGCCATCGGAGGGGCTCGTCCTGGGAATATCAGCAGTGTAACTACTACATGTAGTGCTGGTTGCGGGTGTTGACCACAAAGTATAGTGTCGTTCATGTCGCTGCGGGACGGAGAGAACATCCCCTCCCCGGCCCTGAACAACTGATACAGACTGAGTTCGCCGAGAAGAATGAGGATCTCATCCATGTCCATCACCCTCTACACCAAGCCCGCCTGCGTCCAGTGCAAGGCCACCGAGAAGGCACTCGACCGCGCCGGCCTGAAGTACGACACCGTGGACATCAGCCTCGACGACGACGCCCGCGACTACGTCCTGGCCCTCGGCTACCTGCAGGCCCCGGTCGTCGAGGCCAACGGAGAGCACTGGTCCGGATTCCGCCCGGAGCGCATCCACAGCCTCACGGCCGTCGTCGCTTAGCACTCACCCGCACCACGCCGCCCAGAAGAAGTCGGGCGGCTTTTTCCATAAGGACGTGACCCCCATGCTCGTCGTGTACTTCTCCTCCGTGTCGGAGAACACGCGCCGTTTCGTGGAGAAGCTGGACCTCCCCCACGTCCGCATCCCGCTGTACAAGCACGAGGAACCGCTCGTCGTCGACGAGCCCTACGTCCTCGTCTGCCCCACCTACGGCGGGGGAGCGACCCAGACCGACCAGAACTCCCGGCCCGTCCCGGTCCAGGTCATCCGCTTCCTCAATAACGAACACAACCGCGGCCTCATCCGCGCGGTCGTCGCCGGAGGCAACTCCAACTTCGGGGCGGACTTCGGGCTGGCGGGCGAGATCATCGCCCGAAAGTGCAGCGTGCCCTACGTCTACCGCTTCGAGCTCATGGGCAACCCCGAGGATGTGCGTATCCTGCGGGAGGGACTCATCACCAACGCGGAGGCCCTGGGGCTGGAGCCCCAGACCACCTCCTGCTGACCGTCACCACCACTGAAAGGCACCGGACACCTTGACCACGAAGACCACCGAGCACGCCACCTCCCAGGAGGAGCAGCTCGACTACCACGCTCTCAACGCGCTGCTCAACCTCTACGACGAGAACGGTCGGATCCAGTTCGACAAGGACCGGGAAGCCGCCAACCAGTACTTCCTGCAGCACGTCAACCAGAACACCGTGTACTTCCACGACCTGGACGAGAAGCTGCGCTACCTCGTGGACAACAACTACTACGAGCCGGAGGTCCTCGAGGCCTACGACTACGACTTCATCAAGGCGCTCTTCCAGCGGGCCTACGCCTACAAGTTCCGCTTCCCGACGTTCCTCGGCGCGTACAAGTACTACACCTCGTACACCCTCAAGACCTTCGACGGCCGCCGCTACCTCGAGCGCTTCGAGGACCGCGTCACCATGACCGCGCTCTTCCTGGCCAACGGCGACCGCACCCTGGCCGAGAACCTCGTCGACGAGATCCTCACCGGCCGCTTCCAGCCGGCCACCCCCACCTTCCTCAACGCCGGCAAGGCCCAGCGCGGCGAGCTCGTCTCCTGCTTCCTGCTGCGCATCGAGGACAACATGGAGTCCATCGGCCGCGCCATCAACTCCGCCCTGCAGCTGTCCAAGCGCGGCGGCGGCGTCGCCCTGCTCCTGTCGAACCTGCGCGAGTCCGGCGCCCCCATCAAGCACATCGAGAACCAGTCCTCCGGTGTCATCCCCGTGATGAAGCTCCTCGAGGACTCCTTCTCCTACGCCAACCAGCTCGGTGCCCGCCAGGGAGCCGGCGCGGTCTACCTCAACGCGCACCACCCGGACATCATGCGCTTCCTCGACACCAAGCGCGAGAACGCCGATGAGAAGATCCGCATCAAGACCCTCTCCCTCGGCGTGGTCATCCCGGACATCACCTTCGAACTGGCCCGCCGCAACGATGACATGTACCTGTTCTCCCCGTACGACGTGGAGCGAAAGTACGGCAAGCCCTTCGGAGACATCTCCATCACCGAGCTCTACGACGAGATGGTCGATGACCCGCAGATCGCCAAGAAGAAGATCAACGCGCGCCAGTTCTTCCAGACCCTCGCCGAGATCCAGTTCGAGTCCGGCTACCCGTACATCATGTTCGAGGACACGGTCAACGCGGCCAACCCCATCGAGGGCCGCATCAACATGTCCAACCTGTGCTCGGAGATCCTGCAGGTCAACACCCCCTCGACCTACCACGAGGACCTCTCCTACGAGACCATCGGCGAGGACATCTCCTGCAACCTCGGCTCCATGAACATCGCCATGGCCATGGACTCGCCCGACTTCGGCAAGACCATCGAGACCGCCATCCGCGGACTCACCGCCGTCGCCGAGTTCACCAGCATCGACTCCGTCCCCTCCGTCCGGGAGGGCAACAACGCCTCCCACGCCATCGGCCTCGGTCAGATGAACCTCCACGGCTACCTCGGCCGCGAGCACATCTACTACGGCTCCGAGGAAGGCCTCGACTTCACCAACGCCTACTTCGCGGCCGTGCTCTACCAGGCCCTGCGTGCCTCGAACACCATCGCGCGGGAGCGGGGGACCACCTTCTCCGGCTTCGAGACTTCCAAGTACGCCGACGGCACCTACTTCGACGGCTTCGATCCGGCGGACTTCGCGCCGCGGACCGAGAAGGTGAAGGAGCTGTTCGCCAACTCGACGGCGCACATCCCTTCGGCCGAGGACTGGGCCCAGCTCAAGGCCGATGTCATGGAGCACGGGCTGTTCAACCGCAACCTGCAGGCCGTCCCGCCGACCGGGTCGATCTCCTACATCAACAACTCGACCTCCTCGATCCACCCGATCGCCTCGAAGATCGAGATCCGCAAGGAAGGCAAGATCGGCCGCGTCTATTACCCGGCGCCGCACATGGACAACGAGAACCTGGACTACTTCCAGGACTCGTACGAGATCGGCTTCGAGAAGATCATCGACACCTACGCCGTGGCCACCCGCTACGTCGACCAGGGTCTGTCGCTGACGCTGTTCTTCAAGGACACCGCCACCACCCGCGACATCAACCGGGCGCAGATCTACGCCTGGCGCAAGGGCATCAAGACGCTCTACTACATCCGTCTCCGCCAGGTCGCGCTGACCGGCACCGAGATCGAGGGCTGCGTCTCCTGCATGCTGTAGGAGAGGTGAGACGCCGCAGGGCGCGGTTCCCCGGGGAAGGGGACCGCGCCCTGCGGCGATTCTGGCGGGTATCAGTATTCGTCGACGAACATCTGCGCCACCTCGGTGAGCAGCCGCCGGGACTGCTCCTCGGCCGCCGCGTCGTCGCCCTCGGCGATGACCCGGGCCAGCTCCTCGTGCGCGGACAGGGCGGCGGGTGCCGGATCGGCCGGCTGCATCCCGTAGCGGGTGCGTCCCTGCAACACGCTGAGCAGCGGCGGGGCGAGGGCGGCGAACATCTCGTTCCCCGAGGCCTCGAGGAGCAGATTGTGGAATCGGCTGTCCACCTCGAGGAATTCCGGAGAGGCGCCGGCGCCTGAATCCCCGAGCTCCCGCAGGCGCCGCGCCAGCTCAAGCAGTTCCTCGCGCTGTGCCTGGTCCGCGTGCAGGGCGGCCAGGCGTGCGGCCTGCGGCTCGATCCCGGTGCGCAGCTCGTTGAGGGAGCGCAGCTGGGAGTGCCGGTCGGTGGGGCAGGCCAGGCGCCAGTCGATGATCGACTGATCGAAGACGGCCCAGGAGGAACGGGGGCGCACCGTGATGCCGACGCGTCGGGAGGAGGAGACCAGCCCGAGCTGCTCGAGGGCCCGCATGGCCTCGCGGGCCACGGTGCGGGAGATGTCGAAGCGGTCGGAGAGATCCTGCAGGGTGAAGGTGTGGCCCTCGGGGAGGGTGCCGGCGATGATGTCCCTCCCGAGTTCGTCGAGGACGTTATCCAGCAGGGGCGCGGCCGGGGAACGGTGTTTCTCGCTCATCGCTGTCGGTATCCTTCGTATCCTGGGTACGGCATTATTAGTCATTCTAAACCCCGGAGCGGTGACGATGTAGAGGTAACCGCCATTACGGGGGAATTAAAAGTGCATGAAGTCTGGGCGGGACCTTCTGGTTCGGGGGTGAGGGGGAGGGTCTGTCCTGTGCGGTGCCTGTCTGTGGCGTGCGGCCGGGGGTTCGGGGCGGGTGGGGGCACTCACTGCGGCGCGACACCCCTCCCCATCGAAAGGTTGATAACGACCGGGGGTGAAGGGCGGTTCCCGATTCGCGGAAAGAAAGTTAATCCCGCTGTTCGCAGGTGTGGCTCCTGTCACAAACCTAGGGGGGTGTCGGAGGAATCAGGGGTGATTCCCCGGGAAAAGCCGCTGTCCTTGAGTTTTGCGCGGGACATGGGGTTAGACTGAGCTACGTCTCCGGTCCAGATGGGCTGGATAACTCTCTTACGCGTCCTTTAAGATGAGGCGCAGTAAAAGCTTGGCAGTCCGCAGTGTGTGGGCTGTCTCGTAGTCAGGAGGAACTATGACCGCAGTGGCGCCAAGGCTCGATGATTACATCGAGCCCACCCGTCCTCAGCCGACCGGCAACGAGCGTAAGGGCTCGCGTGCCTGGGAGATGCTGATCACCACCGACCACAAGCAGCTGGGCATCTACTACATCATCATGTCCTTCAGCTTCTTCTTCCTCGGCGGCCTCATGGCGCTGCTGATCCGTGCGGAGCTGTTCTCCCCGGGCCTGCAGTTCCTGTCGAATGAGCAGTTCAACCAGCTGTTCACCATGCACGGCACCGTCATGCTGCTGCTGTTCGGCACGCCGATCGTCTGGGGCTTCGCCAACTACGTCCTGCCGCTGCAGATCGGCGCCCCGGACGTGGCCTTCCCCCGCCTGAACGCCTTCGGCTTCTGGATCACCACCGTGGGTGGTGTCGCCATGCTCTCCGGTTTCCTTACCCCGGGTGGCGCGGCCGACTTCGGCTGGACCATGTACTCCCCGCTGTCCGATGCAGTCCACACCCCGGGTGTCGGCGCTGACCTCTGGATCGTCGGTGTCGGCGCGACCGGTGTCGGTACCGTCGCCTCGGCCATCAACATGCTCACCACCATCCTCACGATGCGTGCCCCGGGCATGACCATGTTCCGCCTCCCGATCTTCACCTGGAACATCTTCGTCACCTCCGTCATCGCCCTGATGATCTTCCCGCTGCTGCTCGCCGCCGCCCTCGGCGTCCTGTACGACCGCAAGCTCGGCGCGCACATCTACGACACCGCCAACGGTGGCGCCATCCTGTGGCAGCACCTGTTCTGGTTCTTCGGCCACCCCGAGGTCTACGTCCTCGCACTGCCGTTCTTCGGTGTCATCTCCGAGGTCATCCCGGTCTTCTCCCGTAAGCCCATGTTCGGCTACATCGGCCTCGTCTTCGCCACCCTGGCGATCGGCGCCCTGTCCATGGCCGTGTGGGCGCACCACATGTTCGTCACCGGCGCAGTTCTCCTGCCGTTCTTCTCCTTCATGACGTTCCTGATCTCGGTCCCGACCGGCGTCAAGTTCTTCAACTGGGTCGGCACCATGTGGAAGGGTCACATCACCTGGGAGTCCCCGATGATCTTCGCGGTCGGCTTCGTGGCGACCTTCCTCTTCGGTGGCCTCACCGGCATCATGCTGGCCTCCCCGCCGCTGGACTTCCACCTGGCTGACGGCTACTTCCTCATCGCGCACTTCCACTACACCCTCTTCGGTACCGTGGTGTTCGCCTCCTTCGCCGGCGTCTACTTCTGGTTCCCCAAGATGACCGGTCGTATGCTCGACGAGCGCCTGGGCAAGATCCACTTCTGGATCACCTTCATCGGCTTCCAGGGCACCTTCCTCATCCAGCACTGGCTGGGCAACATGGGTATGCCGCGTCGTTACGCCGACTACCTGGACTCCGACGGCTTCACCCTGATGAACCAGATCTCCACCGTGTTCTCCTTCCTGCTCGGTGCCTCGGTCATTCCGTTCATCTGGAACGTGTTCAAGTCCTGGCGTTACGGTGAGGTCGTCACCGTCGACGATCCGTGGGGCTACGGCAACTCCCTCGAGTGGGCCACCTCCTGCCCGCCGCCGCGCCACAACTTCGTCTCCCTGCCGCGTATCCGCTCCGAGCGCCCCGCGTTCGAGCTGCACTACCCGCACATGGTCGAGCGCATGCGCCGTGAGGCCCACACCGGCCACCACGACGAGCGCGCAGAGACGACCCAGTCTCCGGCTCCGGCCGAAGTCCGCTAGACACAGGGTCTGACATAGTCACCTCCGACTGACACAACCCCCGGCAGATCCACTGCCGGGGGTTGTGGCGTGTCTGATCACCCACACCCCCACCATGAAGGATTGATTCCCGTGGCAGAATCCGAGCTCACCCCCGTCACCGACACCGACCACGAGAACACCGGCACCCTGCAGGTCGGCCTGCAGCCGGGACTCGAGTCCGCCGTCATCACCCTCACCGGCCGCGACCGCCCCGGCGTCACCGCCGCCTTCTTCCGCGTGCTCTCCGCGCACAACGTCCAGCTTCTCGACGTCGAGCAGTCCCAGTTCCGCGGTTACCTCAACCTCGCCGCCTACGTCGGGGTCGAGTCGGCCCGCGCCGATCTCCTGCGGGAAGGTCTCGTCGAGACGCTGCGCGGTTACGGACAGGCAGTGTCCGTGGACCTCGCGTCGGACAACCTCTCCTCCTCGCCCCGCTCCACCCACGTCGCGGTGGTCCTGGGGAACCCGGTGACTGCGTCGGACGTGTCGGCCATCGGCCAGACCCTGGCCAACTACGGCGCGAACATTGACCGCATCCGGGGGATCGCCGACTACCCGATCACCGGCCTGGAGATCATGATCACCATCGCCAATCCGGAGCCGGGCGGCGGCAAGGCCATGCGTAAGGCACTCGCCGAGCTGACCACCCAGCTGGGCGTCGACATCGCCATCGAGCGCGCCGGCCTGCTGCGCCGTTCCAAGCGCCTCGTGTGCTTCGACTGCGATTCCACCCTCATCACCGGTGAGGTCATTGAGATGCTGGCCGCGCACGCCGGCAAGGAGGCCGAGGTCGCCGAGGTGACCGAGCGGGCCATGCGCGGCGAGCTCGACTTCGAGGAGTCGCTGCGCGAGCGGGTGGCCACCCTCCAGGGGCTGGACGCCTCCGTGATCGACGCCGTGGCCAAGGACATCGTCCTCACCCCGGGCGCCCGCACCACCATCCGCACCCTGCACAAGATGGGCTACCGCACGGCGGTGGTCTCCGGCGGCTTCATCCAGGTTCTCGAGGACCTGGCCGCCGACCTGGAGCTGGACTACGTGCGCGCCAACACCCTGGAGATCGTCGACGGCAAGCTCACGGGCCGGGTCACCGGCGAGATCGTCGACCGTGCCCGCAAGGCCGAGCTGCTCCGCGAGTTCGCCGAGGATTCCGGCCTGCAGATGTACCAGACGGTCGCTGTCGGGGACGGCGCGAACGACATCGACATGCTCTCCGCCGCCGGTCTGGGGATCGCGTTCAACGCCAAGCCGGCGCTGCGCGAGATCGCCGACACCTCCGTCAACCACCCCTTCCTCGATGAGGTGCTGCACATCCTGGGTGTCCCGCGCGAGGAGATCGACGAGTCCGACCTCGAGGACGGCACCTTCCGTCGCGTCCCCCTCGAGGCCGCCGTCCGCGGGTGAACGACACCGCCCACAGCCTCCTGCGCACCTGCCTGAACGGCGGGCGCGAGGAGGAGACCATCCAGGCCATGCAGATCGCCCTCCATGTGCCGAAACAGTCACCGCCCCGCCGCAGCCACCTCATGGAGGCCGCGGCGCGGGCGGTGGTCGCCGTCTGCCTGGCACCGGAGGCCACCACCGATCCCGCCTGGCGGGCCGGACTGGAGGGGTGGTACTCCCAGCGCATCCGCAAGGTGGCCCGCCGGGCGCGCAACACGGCATGGGACAACGTCCAGCAGATTCCGGGCGTCACCGTGACGGTGTCGGGGGCGCAGGCCCGCGCGTTCGTCCCCGGGCCGGTGGCGGAGGTCCCCGCCGCCATCCGGAAGCTGCAGATCCAGGGCACCGACCTGCCCCCGGACGAGCCCGGCCCCCGCGACCCGACACGGCCCCTGCTGCTTCTCGACGCCGACCTCGACATGAGCATCGGCAAGTCGGCCGCGCAGGCCGGTCACGCGGCCATGCTGTGGGCCGCACACCTGTCCGCCCCGCAGGCGCGGGCCTGGGCGGAGACCGGATTCGCGCTCGACGTCCGGGAAGTCTCGCACGCGGAGTTCGCCGCGCACCTCACCCGGCCCGCGGCTGTCACCGTGCAGGACGCGGGCTTCACCGAGGTGGCGCCCGGGGCGCTCACCGCCCTGGCTCTGCCGGCTGCTGGAGGGCGCTGAGAGCGGGGGCGTCGATAAGCGAGACCCACTCGCGACCGGAATCGATCCACCCTTCCCGCTTCATGCGGGCCATGGCCCGCGAGGCGGACTCCACCGTGGTGGAGGCCAGTCCGGCGATGTCGTCGCGACGCAGGCGGACCTCCAGCAGCACGGAGCCGTCCGGCCGGTCACGTCCGAACTTCTCCGCCAGGGCGAGGAGTGCGGCGGCCACCCGCTGCTCGACGGTGCCGGTCGTCCGTGCCACCTCCCGTTCGCGGGCCTGTGCCAGCCTCTCCTCCTGGAGGCGCAGCAGGGACAGGGCCAGGGCGGGGAAGCGGCTGACAATCTCCGCGAGGGATTCCGCCCGCAGGAAGAGGGAGCACGTCGTCTCCATGGCCCAGGCTGAGTCCACGGCGGTGCGCGGCGTCGTGTCCAGCGGCCCGATGACATCCCCCGGCCCGGCGATGTCGACGGTGATCTCGTGGCCTTCCGCGGTGTCCCGGGTGACTCGCACCCGGCCGGACATGAGGAGGTGGACGCCACCCGGGACGTCCCCGGCGAAGACGAGGGGATCGCCGGCGGCCCAGGCAAGGGGGCTCAGGTGCGGGTCGAGCTCCCGACGCTCGGTGGGGGAGAGCACCCGGGTGAGCGAGGAGCGGGCCAGGGCGGCGTCCCGGGTGGGGGCATCGCAGTGATGGGGGTGCCCGCAGGCCGACCGGACGGGGTGGGAGGAGGACATGACCCCATCCTAAGGATCGGCTCGGAGGGACCGCCCCTGTCCGCGGCAGGTGCGATACTGGGGGAACGACAGTCCCGGTCCGAAAGGTTGGAGCACATGACACATCCCACCGATCCCTACAGGCTCGACGCCGTGGAGAGCCTCACCCAGGGCTGGCGCGCCCTGTCCGCCAACCTCGTGCCCTGGGTGGTGGGCCTGCTCATCTACCTGCTGGTCACCGTGGGGCTGACACTTCTGGTGGTCATGCCGATCGCCCTGCAGGACACGCCCGGTGAGGAGGACTCGGTGGCCCTGTCGCCGGCCACGGTGGCCGCGCTCATCCTCGTCTACACCGTCCTCTTCGTCCTGGGCGTCATCTGGACCCTCAACCTCTACCGCAACGCGGTACGCCAGGTGCAGGGGGAGCACGTCCGGGTCCGGGACTTCTTCCGGGTGGACGGTCTGGGCATTCCCTTCGTCGCCTACCTCCTCATGACGGTGCTCACCATCGCCGGCCTGCTGCTGTTCATCGTCCCCGGCATCGTGGTGGCGGTGTTCCTCATGTACGTGCCCTACCTGGTGTTCAGCCGCCCGGAGGCCGGGATCGTGGCGGTGTTCCGGGGGTCGGTGGACATCGTGCGGAACAACCCCGGGGCGACGCTGCTCCTCGTGCTGTTCTCCCTCCTGCTGGGCGCGGTGGGCAGCCTGACGGTCATCGGCGTGTTCATCACCACCCCGCTAGCGGCCTGCCTCCTGGCGCACGCGACGCTCAAGGGCAGCGGGGACCGTTACGCCTACGGCGCCGAGGACAGGGCAGCTAGCGCGCGACCAGGCGAGTGAGCGCGCCGCGCACCACCGCCGGGTCGCTCGTCTCCCAAAAGGAGGGCATGGAGGCCCGGAGGAAGGAACCGTAGCGCTTCGTCACCAGGCGGTTGTCCAGCACTGCCACGACCCCCCGGTCGTCGACCGAGCGTAGGAGCCGGCCCGCGCCCTGCGCCATGAGCAGCGCCGCGTGCGTGGCCGCCACCTCCATGAAGCCGTTGCGCCCCTCGGCCTCCGCGGCCTCCTTCCGGGCCTGCAACAGCGGATCATCGGGACGGGGGAAGGGGATCCGGTCGATGAGGACCAGCGAACACGCGGGGCCCGGCACATCCACGCCCTGCCACAACGTGAGGGTGCCGAACAGACACGCGTTCTCCTCGCGGGCGAACTTCTCCACCAGCGCGCCGGTGGTGTCCTCCCCCTGGCAGTACACGTCGAAGGGCAGCCGCTGTTTCATCGCCTCCGCCGCCTGCTCCGCCGCCCGACGCGAGGAGAACAGCCCGAGGGTGCGGCCGCCGGCCGCCATGATGAGGTCGTGGATCTCGTCGAGGGTCTCCGGGGCGAGGCCGTCGCGGCCGGGGTCGGGCAGGTGCCGGGCGGTGTAGAGGATGCCGGAGGTGCGGGGGTCGAAGGGGGTGCCGGCGTCGAGGCTGTCCCATGTGCCGCGGGGCAGGCCCCAGGACGCGGCCATGGCGTCGAAACGCCCGCCGATGGTCAGGGTGGCCGAGGTGAGCACGACCGTCTGCTCGCCGAAGAGGCGCTCGTGGAGGAGCCCGGCGACCGAAAGGGGCGCGACCATGAGTACGTCGCCGCGCCGGTCATCGCGGTCGAGCCACACGACATCGCGCTGCGCCGCGGGATCGGTCTCCTCGAACACCGTGAGGATGCGCACGATGGCGTCGTGCAGCTCCTGGAGGTGATTGGCCAGGTTCTGCCGCTCGGCGGAGGACTCCGGGTCGTTCGCCGATTCCCCCTCCGGAGCCCGGGCGATGGCCTCGCGCACCGACCACAGACCGTCCCGCAGCCCGACGAGTGGGCCGCGGGCGGCATCATCGATGTCGTTCCACCGGCCTTCCGGGAGGAGGGCGGCGGCGGCCATCCAGTCGTCGCTGAGTTCCACGAGTTTGTCGTCGCGGCCGTCGGCACCCAGCTTGCCGGCGCGCTTGGCCGCCAGGGTGAGCGCGGTCCGCGAGAGTTCATTGGTGGCCACCGAGGTGATGCGGCCGTCGAGCTCGTGGGCCTCATCGATGACCACGACGTCGTGCTCCGGGAGGATGTCGATGTCCGCCAGGGCGTCGATGGCCAGCAGCGCGTGGTTGGTCACCACGATGTCCACCTCGTGCGCCTGCCGACGCGCCGCCTCCGCGAAACACTCCTCGCCGTGCGGGCAGCGCGTCGCCCCGAGGCATTCCCGGGCGGTGACGGAGACCTGCCGCCACGCCAGGTCCGGAACGCCCGGCTCCAGGTCGTCGCGGTCGCCGGTCTCCGTCTCCTGCGCCCACTCGTGGACCCGGGCGACGTGGCGGCCGAGCCAGGAGACGTCGGCGTCGTCGATGAGCGCGTCCTCCGGGTCGGCGGCCGCCCCGATCCGGTTGAGGCACACGTAGTTGGAGCGGCCCTTGAGAATCGCGAAGGTCGGGCGTCGCTCCATCAACGGCTCCAGGGCATCGGCGAGGCGGGGGAGATCCCGCTCCACCAGCTGCCGCTGCAGGGCGATGGTGGCCGTCGAGATGATCACCGCCGTGCCGGTCGCCTGCGCGTGGCGTATCGACGGCACCAGGTAGGCCAGCGACTTACCCGTACCCGTCCCCGCCTGGACGGCCAGGTGCCGCTCGCTCTCCAGGGCGCGGGTGACGGCTTCCGCCATCGCGACCTGTCCCGCGCGGCGGGTGCCGCCGAGGGCGGCGACGGCGGCGTCGAGAAGCTCGCCGGTGGACTGAGACAACGGTTCGTGGCTGGGGCTCACTCCGGGAAACCCACGAAACGGGTGGAGATGGACGGCTCATCCCGCGACAGCGCCAGACCCTCCCACGGCAGCGTGAGCAGCTGGGCCGCGAGATAGGCGCGGGACTCCTCCAGCGAGGGCAGGCCGTCGACCGCCAGCCCGTCCCGCATGAGCGGCACCGTCAGCTGCGTGGCGCTGAGGCGACCGGTGTCGGGCGTGTCCGCGTCGAAGGGGAACACGAGCTCCTCCACCGCGACGCCGGTGGAACGGTAGGTGCGGATGGCCTGCTTGGTGCCGCCCGTCATGCCCTTCCCGCGGGAGCGCTTGGCCACGGTGTGCCCGTCCACCTCGACCAGCTTGTACACCATGCTGGCGGTCGGGGCGCCGGAGCCGGTGACCACCGAGGTACCCACACCGTAGACGTCCACCGGATCGCCGCGCAGACCGGCGATGGCGAATTCATCGAGATCGGAGGACACGACGATCCGCGTGTTGTGCGCGCCGAGCTCATCGAGCTGACGCCGCACGCGCCGGGTGACCGCACCCAGGTCACCGGAGTCGATGCGGACGCCGCCGAGCTCGGGTCCGGCGACCTCCACCGCCGTCTTCACCCCCTGCGTGATGTCGTAGGTGTCCACGAGCAGGGTGGTGTCCACGCCGAGGGAGTCGATCTGGGAACGGAACGCCGCCTCCTCGTTGGGGGAGCCGTCCTCGTTGATGTGCAGCAGCGTCCACGCGTGGGCGGCGGTGCCTGTGGCGGGGATGCCGTAGCGGTGGGAGGCCTCCAGGTTCGAGGTGGCGGTGAAACCCGCCAGGTAGGCGGCGCGGGAGGCCGTCACCGCGGCGTACTCGTGCGTGCGCCGCGAACCCATCTCGATGATGGGGCGCCCGTCCGCGGCGGTGACCATACGCGCCGCGGCGGAGGCGATCGCGGAATCCGCGTTCATGATCGACAGGATGACCGTCTCGAGGATGACGCACTCCGCGAACGTGCCGCGGACCGTGAGCAGCGGCGAATAGGGGAAGTAGAGGTCACCCTCCCGGTAGCCGTCGATCTGCCCGGTGAAACGGTAGTTGCGCAGGTACTCCTTGGAGTTCTCGTCGAGGAACTCCAGGTGGGTGAGCTGCTCCTCGGTGAAGACGAAGTCCCGCACCGCGCGCAGGACGCGGGCCGTGCCGGCCACCACACCGTAGCGGCGCTCGTTCGGCAGGCGGCGGGCGAAGACCTCGAACGTGCACTGGCGGTGAGCCGTGCCGTCGCGGAGGGCGGCCTGCAGCATGGTGAGCTCGTACATGTCCGTCAGCAGGGACGTCGAGCGATTCGGCGGCACAGACGCCGCCCCGGGGTTAGGTGCGTTCTGGTTCACACCGCCCACTGTATATCCTGCATATCCGCGTGGCGGGGAGCCTCAGGATTCCGAGAGCTGCACCGCCACCCACACCTTCCCGTGGTCGACGGCGACGCCGACGGCGGAGTAGGAGTAGCGGGCGTCGAGAAGCACCGCGGCATGGGGCTCGGAATGAAGCCAGGCATCGAGGAAGGCGTGGCCCGAGGCGGAGTTCCGGGGCAGGTGGTGCTGCAGCATGGTGACGTTGTTCGGGGAGGGCAGCGCCCGGTCGGCCACCGCCGAACGCTCCGTCAGCCGCTGGACCGCCAGCTGCATGTGCGGATCGGGGAGGACGGGGGCGACCCCCTCCTTGGCGCGCAGCTCGATGAGGGCGGCGTTGATGTCCACGCGGATCTGCTCGAGCCACTCCTGGGTCACCGGATCCGGCTGGACGTAGCCGGTGTCGGGATCACCCGGGTCCTCGGAGGCGGGGCCACTGGGGGCGACGGCCATGAGCAGGGAGGTGATCAGACCCATCACCGTGATGAGCATCCCCATGTTCGAGAGGACGTCCTGCAGCCCGCGGGGGCCGCGCCAGGGGGCGGAGGAGAGTCGGAACATCGGAGGATCACATCCAGCGGAGACGGGGGTGGTTACTCGTTCGGGAAGTCAACGTACCCGCTCCGGCACGGCAGCACCACCGGGCGCCGCCGGTTCGCCCGGCCCGGGGGAGCGTTGACTAGGCTGTGGGGCATGACTGGTCCA
This sequence comes from Corynebacterium nasicanis, assembly GCF_042658165.1. NCBI lineage: Bacteria > Bacillati > Actinomycetota > Actinomycetes > Mycobacteriales > Corynebacteriaceae > Corynebacterium > Corynebacterium nasicanis. Next base: position 701,653 of record NZ_JBHSQE010000001.1, on the reverse strand, counting down.
GTGTCGATGAGCGCCCCCGGGATGGGGTCCCCCATGGCGACCCCGGAGCTTGATGAACAGATCGAGGTCAACGTCGCCACCGCGGAGAATCTGCCGTGGCTGTGCATCGTCTGGGATGACCCGGTCAACCTCATGAGCTACGTCACCTACGTCTTCCAGACCGTCCTCGGCTACGGGCGGAAGCGGGCGACCGAGCTGATGATGCAGGTCCACACAGAAGGAAAGGCCGTCGTCTCCTCCGGGGAGAAGGACAAGGTCGAAGGTGACGTGAAGAAGCTGCATACCGCGGGCCTGTGGGCCACGATGCAGCAGGCGGGATAAGGAGCGCGCGTGCAGGCCTGGCGGAAGAAGAAGGGGCTCATGCGGGCCCCGCGTTTCCACACCCTCCTCGAACCGATGGAACGGGAGGTGCTGGGGAACCTCGTGGCCACCGTCAGCGAGGCGATCATCCAGCGCGCGCAGTCGGCGCCGCGGGATGAACTGGCCGAGCTCACCGGCATCCCCACGGGCCACAAGGACGCCCCCGCGGACCCCGGGATGGCCCGCCTGCTGCCCGACTTCGAGCGGGAGGGCGACGAGGAGTACGAGGGCGACAACTCCCTGCTCCGCAGCCTCCACGAGAACGACATCTGCCGCGCGAAACTGCAGAACCTGCAGGTCGTGGGCGAGAAGGTCGGGCCGGACGGGGGCGTGGAGATCAGCCTCAGCGAGGAGGAGGCGCATGCCTTCCTCGCCGGCCTCAATGACCTGCGCCTCTACCTGGCGGCCGCCCCCGATGCTGATCCCGACACCGCGATGCTCGTCGAATGGCTCGGTTTCAACCAGGACAGCCTGCTCGACGCGATGATGGGCTGAGACCGTGCTTATCGACGTCCCCGGTCTCCTCGTCGGCCACACCTCGGCCGGCGACACCGGGGTCACGGCCATCGTGTCCCGCGATCCGGCGGGCATGGTGGCCGGCGTCGACGTGCGGGGTGGGGGCCCCGGGACGCGCGAGACGGACCTGCTCGATCCCCGCAACACGGTCGAACGGGTCCACGCGGTGGTGCTCGCCGGGGGTTCCGCCTTCGGGCTGGCCGCCGCTGACGGGGCGATGCGGGAGCTGGAGAGGGTGGGCCGGGGCTTTCCCGTCCTGGGGGAGGGGAAGGTCGGCCCGCGGGTGCCCATCGTGCCGGCGGCGGTGATCTTCGATCTTTTCGTGGGGGATCCCGCGCATCGTCCGACGGCGGAGGACGGGGCGGCCGCGGTCCGCGCGGCCCTCGCGGAGTCGGATGCGGGCGCGCGCGGGAATGTCGGCGCCGGGTGCGGGGCCACCGCCGGGGTGCTCCGGGGCGGGCTGGGCCAGGCTGCGGTGCAGGTGGGGGAGTATCGGGTCGCGGCGCTGGTGGTGGCCAATCCGGTGGGCTCGGTCATTGATCCGCAGTCGGGGCGGTTGTGGGGTGATCCGGCGCGGCCCTCGGTGGACCTGGCGGCCTTCGGCGAGCTGCGGCACCCGGCGTCCTCGCTCAACACCACCATCGGGGTCATCGCCACGGATGCCCCGGTCAGCGTGGCGCAGGCGACGCGGCTGGCGATGACCGGCCACGACGGCATCGCCCACGCCGTGCGCCCCGCGCATTCGCCGCTCGACGGGGACACGTTGTTCGCCGTGAGCACCGCCCGCGAGTCCGGCGGGGTCGGCGTGGAGCTCCTCCACGGGCTGTGCGCTGCCGCCGCCGACGTCGTCCGGGCTGCGCTTGTCGACGCCGTCGTCTCCGCCGCGCCCGGCTACGGTCTCGCTGCGTGGTCCGCGATCCGCGCCGACTGATTACAGTGGTGGGCGATGACTCCAGCACCTGTGACTCCGCCCGCCCGCCAGGGGCGCTCCGCCCTGCGTTCCGGTCTCTGGTTCGCGGCCGCCTACGTTGCCGTCCTATGGGCGGTCCATTTTGTCAATATATTTATATTCGCTGGGGACTTGGTCTTTTTCGGCATCCATCCCCTCGACGTGTCTTCACTCTGGCACATCCTCACGTCACCCCTGCTTCACGCGAACATGGAGCATCTCCTCTCCAACACGCTCCCTGGCGCCATCTTCAGCTTTCTCATAGGAATGTCCCGCGCGCGCGTCTGGTGGGAGGTGACCGGCATCGTCGTGGTGCTCGGCGGGCTCGGCGTGTGGCTGCTCGGCGGGGTGGGCTCTAACCATATCGGCGCCTCGGGGCTGGTCTACGGCTGGCTGGGATACCTGCTCGTCAGGGGCATTTTCAACCGTAGCCTCCTGCAGGTCCTCATCGGCGTCATCCTGGGTGTCACCTACTCCGGTCTCATCTGGGGCGTGCTGCCCGGGGTGCCCGGGGTGTCCTGGCAGGCGCACCTCTTCGGCGCGGTGGGTGGGGTGGCCGCCGGCATGTTCATCACCTCCGACGACCCGCCGGAACTGCGGGCGCGGCGACAGCAGCGGAAGCTGGAAGGGGGTGGTTCCAGGCCCGTTCGGGGGGTCCGTTGAAGCGGAAAGTTGCTGGCACCTTAGAGATTCACAGGAGCGCTATCAGTTTCTGTGAGGAGTGCTAGTAGTATCAGGAGTATGAACAATCGACCTGTGGAATGGTTGTCCGAACGCGAGGTTGAGACCTGGATGAATGTCTGGTCCTTCCACGTCTGGCTTCCCACCCGTCTCGAGGCACAACTCAAGCGGGATGCCGGCATCAGCCACTACGACTATTTCGCACTGACCCAGCTGTGGCAGTCACCCGAGCACACCCTGCGCATGAGTGAACTCGCCGCCGCCTGCGAAATGACGCTCTCGCACCTCTCCCGCGTGATCACCCGCCTGGAGAAGCAGGACTTCGTCCGCCGCCTGCCCGACCCGGACGACGGTCGCTCCACCCTCGCGGAGCTCACCTCCGCGGGTCTCGCCCTCTTCGAACAGGCCGCCCCGGGGCACGTCTCCGAGGTCCGCCGCCTCATCTTCGACAACCTCGAACCCGAGGAGCAGAAGCAGTTCGGCGAGGCGATGAGCAAGATCGTCGCCGCCATGGGACACGGGGACCGTCGCACCGGGCGCTAGCATGGGCGGCGTGACCACACCAGCAGCCCCCATCGGCATCTTCGACTCCGGCGTCGGCGGACTCACGGTCGCCCGTACGATCATGGATCAGCTCCCGCACGAGTCGATCATCTACATCGGCGACACCGCCCACGGGCCCTACGGGCCGCTCCCCATCGCGGAGGTGCGGCAGCATGCCATGCGCATCGCCGACGACCTCGTCGAGCGGGGCTGCAAGATGCTCGTCATCGCGTGCAACACCGCCTCCGCGGCCTTCCTCCACGACGCCCGCGAGCGTTACGACGTCCCCGTCGTCGAGGTCATCCAACCGGCCGTCCGCCGCGCGCTGGCCACCACCCGCAACGGCCAGGTCGGGGTCATCGGGACGGTGGGCACCATCAACTCGGGCGCCTACCAGGACCTCTTCGCCATCAACCCCGGCGTGGAGGCCCACGCCCAGGCCTGCCCGAGCTTCGTCGACTTCGTGGAACGCGGCATCACCTCCGGGCGCCAGATCCTCGGGGTGGCCGAGGCGTACGTGGAGCCGCTGCAGGCGGCGGGCGTCGATACGCTCGTCCTGGGCTGCACCCACTACCCGCTGCTCTCCGGCGTCATCCAGCTGGCCATCGGCGACCATGTCACCCTCGTCTCCTCCGCGGAGGAGACGGCGAAGGACGTCCTGCGGATCCTCACCCGCGAGGACCTCCTCGCCGATCCGGAGGTCCAGCCCGCCCCCACCCGGCTCTTCGAATCGACCGGCGATCCGGCGAAATTCGCCCAGCTCTCCGAGCGCTTCCTCGGCCCCGGACTGGGGCAGGTGCACCAGGTGGCCGGGCTCTGAGGTCGGGAAATGTCATTCACAATCTGATGACAATCTGTGCGTTGCGTTCGAGAAAACCGGCCCTGCATGGCAGAGTGGCACCATGAAGTTGACCATCCTCGGAAGCTCCGGAAGCGTCGGTGGGCCCACGAACCCGGCCTCGGGATACCTCGTGAATGTCGACAACTCCCCGGGCCTCCTCGTGGACATCGGTCCCGGAGTGCTCGGACAGCTCCAGGAGGTCCAGGACCCCTGCGACGCCCACGTGGCGTTCTCCCACCTCCACGCCGACCACTGCCTCGACTTCCCCTCCCTCATGGTGTGGCGTCGCTACCATCCCTTCGCCCCCGCCCGCGGGCGCAACCTCTGCTTCGGCCCCTCCACCACGCTCAGCCACCTCGGCGTGCTCTCCGCCGACAGCCCCGGCGAAGTCGACGACATGTCCGACACCTTCGCCTTCGCCCCCTGGCGCACCGGCGAGGCCCACATCATCGACCGCGTCACCGTCACGCCCTTCCAGGCGGTGCACCCCGTGGAGGCCTACTGCCTCCGCATCACCGAGCACACCTCCGGTAAGACCATCGCCTACTCCGGCGACACGGGATGGACGGAGAACCTCATCGACTGCGCCCGCGACGCCGACGTCTTCCTCTGCGAGGCGACCTGGTGCTCCGGGGAAGGTGACTTCCCGCCCGGCATGCACCTCTCCGGCACGGAGGCCGGTCGGGCGGCCCGCCTCGCCGGGGTCAAGCGGCTGGTCATCGTCCACATCCCGCCGTGGGGCGACCCGGAGGCCACCCTCGCCGCCGCCCGCGCCGAATTCGACGGGCCGATCGAGGTCGGCCGTCAGGGTCAGGTCATCGAGTTTTAAGGTCCCCGGTAGCCTGGGTGCATGACTTCTGAGAACTCCTTCGAGCGCGCCGACGGCCGCGACCTCGACCAGCTCCGCACCGTCCGCATCACCCGCGGCTTCACCTCCAACCCTGCCGGATCCGTCCTCATCGAATACGGCAACACCCGGGTCATGTGCACCGCCAGCGTCGAGCACGGGGTGCCGCGCTTCAAGCGCGACTCCGGCGAGGGCTGGCTGACCGCCGAGTACTCGATGCTCCCCGCCGCCACCCACGACCGCATGCCGCGTGAATCCATGCGCGGCAAGGTCAAGGGGCGCACCCACGAGATCTCCCGCCTCGTCGGCCGCGCCCTGCGCGCCGCCGTCGACCTCAGCCAGCTGGGCGAGAACACCATCAACATCGACTGTGACGTCCTGCAGGCGGACGGTGGCACCCGCACGGCCTCCATCACCGGCGCCTACGTGGCGCTGGCCGACGCCATCGCCGTCCTCAAGGCGGAGGGTGTGGTCCCCGGGGAGCCGCTGCTGCCGCCGGTGGCTGCCGTGTCCGTCGGCCTGGTCGACGGCCAGGTCTGCCTCGACCTGCCCTACGAGGAGGATTCCCGCGCGGAGGTCGACCTCAATGTCGTCATGACCGAGGCCGGTAACTTCGTGGAGATCCAGGGCACCGGCGAGCACGGGGACTTCAACCGGGAGCAGCTCAACCTCATGCTGGATTCCGCGGAGAAGGGCTGCCGCGAGCTCATCGCCGCCCAGCGCGCCGCCCTGGGTATCTGACATGCAGCTGCTCGTCGCGTCGAACAACGCCAAGAAGCTGAGTGAGCTCGAACGGATCCTCGCCGACGCCGGGGTCGAGGGGGTGGAGGTCACTCCGCTCAATGCGGTGCGCGCCTACCCGGAGCCCGTCGAAGACGGCCGGACCTTCGCGGACAACGCCCTGCTCAAGGCCCGCGCCGGGGCGCGGGAAACCGGCCTGGTGTGCATCGCGGATGATTCCGGGCTGGCGGTCGAGGAACTCAACGGGATGCCGGGGGTGCTCTCGGCCCGCTGGTCCGGCGGGCACGGCGATGATGCGGCGAACAACGCGCTGCTGCTGGGCCAGATGGCCCACGTCCCCGACGACCGGCGTTCCTGCGCCTTCGTCTCCGTCTGTGCACTGGTGACCCCCTCGGGAGAGGAGCATGTCGCCGAGGGGCGCTGGGAGGGGGCGCTGTTGCGGGAGCCGGTGGGGGACAACGGTTTCGGTTATGACCCGCTGTTCCTTCCGGCGGACGAGGTCGCGGCCGGCCGCTCCTCGGCGCAGCTGAGCCCGGAGGAGAAGAACGCCCTCTCCCACCGGGGCAAGGCACTGGCGCAGCTGGTGGAGGTCATTCGGGAGCTGGCGGCTCGCTGACCTCGCCCGCGGCCTGCCGCCGCCGGATCTTCGCGCCGGCCGACTCGTTCTGGAAGGCGGATTCGTTGAATTCCGGTGGCCCGCCCCCGGGCGGGACCCACCCCGTCCTCCCGGTCGTGGGGTCCTTGTCCATGTGGCCGAGCCCGAAGGCGCCGTCGCGTTCATCCCGGTTGGCCGCATGATGGGTGGGGCATTGCAGGGTGAGGTTCTCGATGTCACTGCGACCTCCCTTCGCCCAGGCCTGCAGGTGATGCACGTGGCTCTGGGCCAGTCCCGTCTGGCAGGGCCCCCGCGTGCAGCACAGTTCCTGGGCGAACAACGCCAGGCGTTGCATGAGGCTGGCGGAGCGGACGGTGCGCCCGAGGTCGAGCACCTGCCCGTCGGTGTCGTGCAGTACCCCGAGGTCGTACTGTGCGGCTCCCAGGCGGAGGATGTCGGCGGTGCTGAGCATGTCCCCGGTGTTGCTGGGGAAGCGGTCGGTGGGGGAGAGGCTCTCCAGCTCCTCGGCGGTGAAGGACACCACCACGGAGCCGACCCCCTGGCGTGCGGCGGAGCCGGGCCCGGCGGCGAGAAAATGGTCGAGGATCGCGGAGAACTGGTCGGCCATCCGGGCGGCCATGGTCCGCTTGTCCTCCTCCGGCGGTACCGGGGTGTTCGAGCCGGGCGCGCGCCCGGGGGCCAGCGCCGCCTTGAGCTTCGCCAGCTCCGCCCCGGCCAGGTACATCGAGACCCGGGCCCCGCCGTCGGAATCCTGCGGCCCGACGATCACCTTCCGCTTCCGCAGGGCCGCGAAGGGGTCGCGGCTGCCGTCCGGCCTCCGGCCGGCCTTGTTGGCCTGGCGGATCTTCTCCCGGAGCCACACACGCAGGTCCTCGAGTGAGCGGTGCCGCCCCTCGACCAGTGCCTCGGCCAGGAGTTCCTCCCGACTTAAGGAGGCGTGCTTATTGAGGTGCTCCAGCTCGCGGTGGATCATCCGCTGCTTGTCGGCGTTGGCCGCCGCCTTCTGGGCCTCTTCGCGCGCTTTTTCCTGTGCTTCCCGGGCGCGGCGCTGCCTCTCCTCCTCGGCGCGGCGGACGCGGGCCAGCTCCTCCTCACGGGCGCGGCGCTGCTCGGCGGTCTCTGCCGGTTCGGGTTCCGGTTCCGGCATCGGTTCCGGCTCGGGAGGGCTGAACAGGGCGTGCCCCCGCTCGAGCCGGGACCGTGCCTCGGCCTTCGACAGGCCGAGCCGGCGGGTGAGGAACTCGGTCGCGTGGACGGCCCCCACGAGACGCCCGGCCTCGGCCTTGTCGGCTGCGTAGGCGAAGGCGGCGTCGGCAAAGCTCTTGAGCTCCACAACCTTCTCCAAGCGGATGAACTCCTCCTGGACCTCCGCGAAGCTGATCGAGTCGGGGAAAGCCATGGCGGAGGAGAGCTCCGTCAGCGCCGATTCGATTCGGTCGATCAGGCCCGCCAGCTGTGTCTTCGTCATGTTCCCCACCCCCGTAGTTCGCTTACATGTTCGACCTTACACCATCTACTTTCCTTGTCAACCCCTGCACCTGAAACACCCCGTTTCCCGGTGGGCTACTATCCGACGAATGACCCCGCACAACATTGATGATCCCCGCAACCGCCCCTCCGGTCCCACGACCGAGCGTCAGTACGTGCTCACCCTCGGCTGCCCCGACACGACCGGCATCGTCGCCCGGCTGTCGACCTTCCTGGCGGAGCAGGGTGGCTGGATCACGGAGGCCGCGTACTTCACGGACCCCGAGAACAACTGGTTCTTCACCCGCCAGGCGATCAGGGCGGATTCGGTCGACATGGGCATCGATGAGCTGCGCGAGAAGTTCGCCCCGGTTGCGGAGGAGTTCGGGCCCAAGGCGCAGTGGCGGCTGCGGGACACCGCGGACCTGAAGAAGGTGGTCATCCTCGTCTCCCGGGAGGGGCACTGCCTGCACGATCTGCTGGGCCGTGTCGCGGAGAACGATTACCCGATGGAGGTGGTGGCGGTCGTCGGTAACCACGACAACCTCGCCTACATCGCCGACAACCACGGCGTGCCTTTCTACCACGTGCCGTTCCCCAAGGACGCCGTCGGCAAGCGGCGGGCTTTTGAGGAAGTCGGGGAGATTGTCAACTCCTACGAGCCCGACGCCATCGTCATGGCCCGCTTCATGCAGATCCTGCCGCCGGACTTCTGCGAGATGTGGGCGGGGCGCGTCCTCAACATCCACCACAGCTTCCTGCCCTCGTTCATGGGCGCGCGCCCCTACCACCAGGCGCACAAGCGCGGCGTGAAGCTCATCGGCGCGACCTGCCACTTCGCCACCTCGGATCTCGACGACGGCCCCATCATCGAGCAGGACGTCATCCGCGTCACCCACAAGGACACCCCGGAGGAGATGCAGCGGCTGGGCCGCGACGCCGAGAAGTCGGTCCTGGCCCGCGGCCTGCGCTACCACCTCGAGGACCGGGTCCTCGTGTACGGCAACCGCACGGTCGTCTTCGACTAGGCGCGAAAAAACGGGGCTCCGCTGCCAGGCGGGGCCCCGTTCGGCGTCGATAAGCGCATCAGGCCAGCTGGAACTTCTCCTTGACCTCGCGGCGGCGGTTGGCCTCCACGAAGAAGGAGAGGAAGGGCACGACGCCGGCCAGCGCCGTGGTGATCCAGGTGATCGGCTGCCAGCGCGCCTTGAGGCCCAGGTTGAGCACGGCCAGCAGGTACGCCATGTAGGCCCACCCGTGCGCGATGGCCACGATGGTCGCCCACGAGGGGATCTCCACCTTGAGGGCGTACTCGAGGATCATGCGGACCACGAGAATGATGAGGAACACGCCCGTGATCCAGGCGGTGACCGAAAACAGCGTGAGGGCGGTGCTCACGCGCTTCTGGCGCTCAGGATGGATCGTCTGCGTTGCGGTCATGTGGTGGTCTCTCCAGGTTGTGGGTGATCTGCTTCTCGACGCCTGCGTGTCGGCGTGTTCAGCTCATTGAAGGTGTCGATGTCCAGGGAGGGGCGACGGGGGAGGAAGTCCTCGTCGATGGTGGTGACCTCGTCCTGCTTCCGGGTCGGTGCCTCGTAGAGGAAATCGGGGTCGTCGGTGGCGTTCTCCGCGTCGATCATCTCGTTCTCGTACTGGAGGAACTTCCGGTAGGCGTAGATGAAGAACGCGCCGAACAGCGGCCACTGGAAGGCGTAGCCGAGATTCTGGAACGTCCCCGTCCCCGACTGGAAACGCGTCCACTGCCACCAGGCGAGAGCGATGGTGCAGACCACGGCGGCGGCGAGGAAAACCACGTGGGTCACGCGGACCTTCTTGCGCTGTCGCCGGGGTCGGTTGTTCTCGCTCACGGAACATCACCATACCCGGGATCATCCGAAAGGCGGAGTTCGGGGCAGTGTGGGCAGCAGGGTACTATGACTCGGACACGCGCCCGTGGCGGAATTGGCAGACGCGCTGGATTTAGGTTCCAGTGTCTTCGGATGTGTGGGTTCAAGTCCCACCGGGCGCACGTTGTGATCTCGCGGGACATACTTCCGGTATGTCCCGCGACATCGTTCCTCTCCGGGTCTTCCACCGTTGTCGGTGGAAGGCCCTGAAATTTTTCGTTGGTAGACCGTGGCCGGGTCGATGAGGAACTCCGCGAGGATCGTGCCGGTGGTTGTGTCCACGACGGTGACCTCGGGGCCCAGGCATTCCGTCAGGGTTGCGTACCTCTTTTGTCGGCGTCCGACGGGTGCTTGGTCTGGATGATGATCCGGGTGGATGCCTTCTTCATGGCTCATTGTCGAGGAGCGGAAGCTGATGCCACCGGGCGCACAAATCTTCTCTGCACAGGCGGCGTCGGCGCGGGGTGGCGTACGCACGTACCCCTTTGTTCACCGGGCGTCCGGAAAACCCCAGGACGGCCTCGGACCGCCGAGCGCAAAAGGGTACCTCGCAACACGCGGCCCGTGGCCTCCGCCCCCGCCTGTGACAATCATCCCCCGGCTCCCCTCCCGTGACCATCGTCACCCTGCGTCTGCTCCGACATGCCCTCGCGACCCCCGCCAGGTGGCCGAAAGGGCACAGCACACGGGTGGTTTTGCCCACCAACCGACGCTACCGGAACCTACTGCCGCGTAGCCGTGCCTCGTTGTCGTGATCGGCAACCTAAATGCGACACCGGCCCCAAAGGTGACGCTTTCCTCAAGTTTTTGTGGCATATTTGGCTATCAAAACTTGTGGGCGCATCCGTGCCCTCAGTTTCTTCATGCACAAAGTAGGAAACACAGGAGCGAGTTCCACGTGACCGAATACAGCACCTCCTTCGGGACGGATCGACTGATCAACCGCTTCGACCACGAGCCGTACGCCCTGGCCTTCTCCGGCCAGGGATTCGACTGGTTGAAGACCCTGCGCGCGGCCGTCGCCGCCGGTGTCGGCACCGCCGTCACCTCCCTGGTCGACGGCGCCGCCGCGAAGCTCGCGCCTGTCGCAGATGAGCTCGCGGGCACCCGTCCCCACGGCTTCGACCCTGTCACCTGGGCCCGCGCCGAGGAAGACCCGGCCTTCGACACCGCGCAGGCGGCGCTGAGCGTCCCGGGCATCTTCACCGCCCAGCTCGCCGTGCTGGAGTCCCTGGACCGCCAGGGCCTGGACCTCGACGAGGCTGTCGTCTCCGTCGGTCATTCCCAGGGCAAGCTGGCCTCCCTCCTCCTCGAGGGGCAGGCGGAGTCCGATGACCTGTTGGCCATCGCGCAGCTCATCGGCGCCGCCATGACCCGCACCGCGCGTATCACCGGCCTGCTCCAGCAGGGCGAGCATTCCCCGATGGTCTCCGTCATCGGCATCACCCGGGAGCAGCTGCAGCAGGCCATCGACCACGCCTGCGCGGACGTCCCGGAGGAGATCCGTCCGGTCGTCGGCCTGCGCAACGCCCGCGACACCTTCGTCATGGTGGGCCGCCCGCAGGACCTGCTGGCGGTGGAGGAGCTGCTCGGTTCCTTCGCGCGTCGTGACGCCAAGGCCGTGGAGAACAAGGAGCGCGGCGGCGCACCCTTCAACCCGCGTTTCAACCCGCTGCCGATCCAGACCGCTTTCCACCACCCGGCCATGCAGGCCGCCGTCGAGCAGACCGTCGCGTGGGCACAGCAGGCGGGCCTCGACGCCGATGTCGCCCGCGTGGCCGCTGAGCTGGTGCTCACCACGCCCGTCGATTTCCCCGCGGAGCTGTCCGCAGCTGCGGACGCCGGCGCGCGCTGGATCCTCGAGATCGGTCCCGAAGCCGGCATGTCGCCCCTGACCCGACGCATCCTCGCCGGTCGCGGGGTCGGCGTGGTCACGGTCTCCGACACCGAGGGTCAGGCCGAGCTCTTCGACGCCGGCCTTGCCCCCGAGCTCCCCCGCGACTGGTCCGAGTTCGCCCCCCGCCTGGAGACGCGCAACGGCCAGATCCGCCTGGTGACCAAGTTCACCGAGGTCACCGGCTACACCCCGATGACCCTGCCGGGCATGACCCCGACCACCGTCGACCCGAAGATCGTGGCGGCCGCCGCCAATGCCGGCCACTGGGCCGAGCTCGCCGGTGGCGGACAGGTCACCGAGGACGTCCTCCACGAGCACCTCGAGCAGCTGCAGGACATGCTGCTCCCGGGCGTCAATGCCCAGTTCAACTCCATGTTCCTCAACCCCTACCTGTGGCGCATGCAGATCGAGGGCAAGCGCCTCGTCCCGCGGGCCCGCGCCAACGGCGCCCCCATCGACGGCATCATCATCACCGCCGGCATGCCGCCGCACGAGGAGGCCGTCTCCCTCGTCCGCGAGCTGCGTGACGCCAACTTCCCGTGGATCGTGTTCAAGCCGGGCGCGGTCAAGCACATCCGCCAGGTGCTCAAGATCGCCGACGATGTCGCCGAGATCCCGATCATCATCCAGGTCGAGGGCGGCAAGGCCGGTGGGCACCACTCCTGGGAGGACCTGGATGAGCTGCTCATCGCCACCTACGCCGAGATCCGCGAGCGTGACAACGTCATCCTCGTGGTCGGCGGTGGCATCGGCACCCCGGAGCGGGCCGCCGAGTACATCACCGGCACCTGGGCGCTGAAGCACGATCTGCCCGCCATGCCGACCGACGGCATCCTCATCGGTACCGCCGCCATGGCCACCCTGGAGTCCACCGCCTCCGAGTCCGTCAAGCAGGCGCTGGTCGCCGCGCCGGGCTCCGACGAGTGGGCCGGCGCCGGCCGCGAGGCCGGTGGCGTCGCCTCCGGTCGTTCCCAGCTGGGCGCCGACCTCTACGAGATCGAGAACTCCTTCGCCCGCGCCGGCCGCCTCCTCGACGAGGTCGCCGGTGACGACGACGCCGCGATCGCCCGTCGCGACGAGATCATCGCCGCGATCGACAAGACCTGCAAGCCCTACTTCGGCGATGTCGAGACCATGACCTACGCCGAGTGGCTGGCCCGCTACCTCGAGATCTCCGGCCCCTACCAGGGCGCCTGGACCGACGTGTCCTGGTACAACCGCTTCATCGACATGGTCGAGCGCGCCGAGGCCCGCCTCAGCGACCTCGACCACGGCGAGTTCGAGGCCCTCGTGGAGGTCGACGCCGACAACCCGCAGGCGGCCGTCGAGAAGCTCGTGGAGCTCTACCCTTTCGCCGCGCGCGACCTCCTCCACCCGGCGGACCGTGCGTGGTTCAACAAGCTGCTGCTCAACCCGGGCAAGCCGGCCAACTTCGTGCCGGTCATCGACGGTGACGTCCGCCGCTGGTGGCGTTCCGACTCCCTGTGGCAGGCCCACGACGAGCGTTACGACGCCGACGAGGTCTGCATCATCCCGGGCACCGCCGCCGTCGCGGGCATCACCCGCGCCAACGAGCCGGTCGCCGAGCTGCTCGGCCGCTTCAACCAGGCCTCCATCGACGCGCTTCTCGACGCCGGGGAGCAGGCCGTCGACGTCTCCGAATCCGTCGTCGAGCGCGTGCTCACCGCGCCGGGCACCTACTGGGCCGGCCGCCAGCAGGCCTCCTACATCGAGCGCCTCGGCGACCCCGAGCAGTGGACCCTCGCCGAGGACCGCCGCTCCGCCACCCACGCCGCCACCGGCTCCCGCCTCGTCGCCGAGGACACCGAGCACGCCGTGCTCACCGTCCCGCTGGCCGGGTCCACCGCCGCCGGCACCACGACGGACCTCAACATCCGCTTCACGGTCCCGGCCGACGCCCCGCTGTCCGCCAACCCGCAGGTCACCGCGGAGGACGCCGAGGCCGCCATGGCCGAGCTCACCCGCGTCGCCGCGGGCGGCGAGCTGGCCGCGGTCAACGCCACCGGTGTCGCCGAGTGGGACACCACCCTCGACGCCGGTCACCTGGCCGACTACGACAACGTCACCGCCGGCTACCTGCCCTCCGGGCTGGCCGTGCACGACACCGCCCCGGACGTCCTCGTCGGGCGCGCCTGGCCGGCCGTGTTCGCCGCCGTGCGCTCCGCCGTGGTCCCGGGCACCGACTCCGCCTCCGTGGTCGAGGGCATGCTCTCCCTCGTGCACCTCGAGCACCACCTGACGATGCTGCGCGAGCTGCCCTCCCTCAGTGAGGGTGCGGTCGACCTGCACATCACCGCCACCGCCGACGAGGTCTCCGACACCGACATGGGTCGTCTCGTGGTTGTCCGCGCGCAGATCTCCGCCGACGGCGAGCCGCTGGCCAAGCTGTCCGAGCGCTTCGCCATCCGCGGGCGCAACGGCAAGATGACCGCGCGCACCAACACCTCGGTGCTGCCGTCCGTCGTGGACACCCCGCGTTCCTTCCGCGCCTACGCGCGCGTCGTGGCGCCGGATTCCATGCACCCCTTCGCCGTCGTCTCCGGCGACCGCAACCCCATCCACGTCTCCGACACCGCCGCCGGCCTGGCCGGCCTGCCGGGCGTCATCGTCCACGGCATGTGGACCTCCGCCATCGGTGAGCTCGTCGCCGGTTCCGGCTACCAGGATGATTCCGCCACCACCTCCCCGGGCCGCGTCGTCGAGTACACCGCGACCATGCTCGCCCCGGTCCTGCCGGGCGAGACGATCGAGTTCACGGTGGAGCGCGCGGGCGTCGATAACCGCCCCGGCCACGGGGAGGTCCGGGCGGTGACCGCCACCGTCAACGGCAACATGGTGCTCACCGCCACGGCCGTCATGGCCGCACCGACCACCTTCTACGGTTTCCCGGGCCAGGGCATCCAGTCCCAGGGCATGGGCATGGATTCGCGGGCCTCGTCCGCGGCCGCCCGTGAGGTGTGGGACCGCGCCGACCGCCACACCCGCGGCAAGCTGGGCTTCTCCGTCCTGGAGATCGTCAAGAACAACCCGACCGAGGTCGTCGTCGGTGGGGAGCGCTTCCACCACCCGGACGGCGTGCTCTTCCTCACCCAGTTCACGCAGGTCGCCATGGCCACCCTGGGCTGCGCCCAGATCGCCGAGATGCGTGAGGCCGACGCCCTCAACCAGCGCGCCTACTTCGCCGGCCACTCCGTCGGTGAGTACAACGCCCTCGCCGCCTACTCCGGCGTCCTCTCGCTCGAGTCCGTCGTGGAGATCGTCTACCGCCGCGGCCTCACCATGCACCGCCTCGTCGAGCGCGACGCGGAGGGCAACTCCAACTACGGCCTCGCCGCGCTGCGTCCCAACAAGATGCGCCTGACCGCCGACAACGTCTTCGGCTACGTGCAGGAGATGTCGGAGAAGACCGGCGAGTTCCTGGAGATCGTCAACTACAACATCGCCGGCGTCCAGTACGCCGTCGCCGGTACCCGCGCGGGCCTCAACGCCCTCAAGGCCGACGCCGAGGAGAAGGCACCGGGCCAGCGCGCGTTCATCATGATCCCGGGCATCGACGTGCCCTTCCACTCCAGCCACCTCCGTGACGGCGTGGGCGATTTCCGCGAGCACCTCGATTCGCTCATCCCGGCCGAGATCAACCTGGACATCCTCGTCGACCGCTACATCCCGAACCTCGTGGCCCGTCCCTTCGAGCTCAGCCGCGACTTCGTCGAGTCGATCACCGAGGTCGTCTCCTCGCCGTACATCGACGCCATCCTCGCCGACTACGAGTCCGCAGCTGCGGACCCGCAGAAGCTCGGCCGCACCCTGCTCATCGAGCTCCTGGCCTGGCAGTTCGCTTCCCCGGTGCGCTGGATCGAGACGCAGGATCTCATCCTGCGCGACCTGGGCATCGAGCGTTTCGTCGAGGTCGGCGTCGGGTCCGCCCCGACCCTGGCCAACATGCTCGGCCAGACGCTGCGCCTGCCGCAGTACCGCGGCACCCCGATCGAGGTCCTCAACGTCGAGCGCGATCGCCCGGTGGTCTTCGCCACCGACGAGATCGTCCGCGAGGTCGCCGCCGACGTCGTCCCGGAGGCTGAGGCTGAGGCCGCGGCGCCGGCCAAGAAGTCCACCGCCGCTCCGGCCCCGGTCGTCGCCAACGCCCCGACCGGCGACACCGTCCCGGTCACCGCCCCGGCGCCGGTCGCTGCCGCCGGTGCGGGCACCCCGGACGACATCGAGTTCACCCCCTCCGACGCCACCGAGATGCTCATCGCCATCTGGACGAAGGTGCGCCCGGACCAGATGGGGGCCACCGACTCCATCGAGACCCTCGTCGAGGGCGTGTCCTCGCGCCGTAACCAGCTGCTGCTGGATCTCGGCGTGGAGTTCGGCCTCGGCGCCATCGACGGTGCCGCCGACGCCGAGCTGGCCGCCCTCAAGCAGACCGTCACCAAGATGGCCAAGGGCTACAAGGCCTTCGGTCCCGTCCTCGGTGACGCCGCCGCCGACGCCCTGCGTCGCATCACCGGCCCGACCGGCAAGAAGCCCAACCACATCTCCGAGCGCGTGACCGGCACCTGGCAGCTCGGCCCGGGCTGGGCCGACCACGTCGTCGCCGAGGTGGTCATCGGCGCCCGCGAGGGAGCCTCCCTGCGGGGCGGCGATCTGGCCACCCTGTCCCCGGCCGCCCCCTCCAACGCGGGCGACCTCGACGCGCTTATCGACGCCGCCGTCCAGGCCGTCGCCGCCCGCCGCGGCGTCGCCGTCGGGCTGCCCTCCGCCGGTGGCGGAGCAGGCGGAGTCGTCGACTCCGCGGCCCTCGGCGAGTTCGCCGAGCAGGTCACCGGCAAGGAAGGCGTGCTGGCGGAGACCGCCCGCACCATCCTCTCCCAGCTGGGCATCTCCGAGGTCGAGTCCCACAACCTCGAGGACGAGGGCGACGACTACGCCGCGCTCTTCGACCTGGTCTCCCGCGAGCTCGGCTCCGACTGGCCCCGCCAGGTCGCCCCGAGCTTCGACGCCGACCGCGCCGTGCTTCTCGACGACCGCTGGGCCTCCGCCCGCGAGGACCTCACCCGCGTGTCCCTCGGCGAGCTCGACGCCTCCCACGTCGACGTGACCGGGGCCGGGGAGAACGTGGCCCGCCAGGCCGAGTTCCTGGGCCTGCCGGAGCTGGCCGCCCAGGCCCGCGACACCGCCGCCCTCGCCTACAACGAGGACGTCGCGGTGGTCACCGGTGCCTCCCCGAACTCCATCGCCGCCGGCGTCGTCGGCAAGCTGCTCGCCGGTGGGGCCACCGTCGTGGTCACCACCTCGAGCCTGTCCCACTCCCGTCTGTCGTACTACAAGAACCTCTACGCGACGACGGCCCGCGGCACCGCCGCCCTGTGGGTGGTCCCGGCCAACCTGAGCTCCTACACGGATCTCGACGGCGTCATAGAGTGGATCGGCAACGAGCAGACCGCCACGGTCAACGGTCAGAAGAAGGTGCTGAAGAAGGCCCTCATCCCGACCCTTCTCTTCCCCTTCGCCGCCCCCCGCGTCATGGGTTCCCTCGCCGACGCCGGCCCGGCCGCCGAGTCCCAGATGCGCCTGCTCCTGTGGGCCGTCGAGCGGCTCATCGCCGGCCTCTCCGAGATCGGCAATGACACCCACGTGGGCAAGCGCCTGCACGTCGTCCTCCCGGGTTCCCCCAACCGTGGTCGCTTCGGCGGCGACGGTGCCTACGGCGAGTCCAAGGCCTCCCTCGACGCGCTGGTCACCCGCTGGCACGCCGAGCCGGTGTGGGGCGACCGCACCAGCCTCGTCCACGCCTTCATCGGCTGGGTCCGCGGCACCGGCCTCATGGGCGGCAACGACCCGCTCGTCGAGACGATCGAGTCCAAGGGCGTGCGCACCTTCTCCAACGAGGAGATGGCGCAGCTGCTGCTCTCCCAGATCACCGATGACGTCCGCGCCGAGGCCGCCCAGGCCCCGGTCATCGTGGACTACACCGGTGGGCTCGGCGAGTCCGACGTCAACATCTCGCAGCTCGCCGCGGAGGCGGCTGCGGAGGCTGAGGCGGCGGGCGTCGATAAGCAGGACCCGGACGCGGTGGAGCCCCGCACCCTCACCGCCCTGCCCACCCCCTACCGCCGCTTCGAGTGGACCGCGCCGGACTTCACCGGCGTGAGCCGGAAGCTCGAGGACATGATCGTCATCGTCGGCGCCGGCGAGGTCGGACCCTACGGCTCCGCCCGCACGCGTTTCGACGCCGAGCTCTCCGGCGACCTCACCGCCGCCGGCGTCACCGAGCTCGCCTGGACCATGGGTCTCATCCACTGGGACAACGGCGCCTGGTACGACACCGACGACCAGGAGCTCGCCGAGGAGGAGATCTACGAGCGCTTCCACGACGAGGTCCTGGGCAAGGTCGGCGTCCGCCGCTACCATGACGACTTCTTCATGGTCGACAACCTCGCACCCGAGCTGACCACGGTCTACCTGGACAAGGACCTCTCCTTCTCCGTCGCCTCCAAGGAGGAGGCCAAGACCTTCGTCGACTCCGAGCCGGACCACACCTCCGCGTTCTTCGACGAGGAGTCCGGCGAGTGGACCGTCGTCCGCCACGCCGGATCCGCGGTGCGCGTCCCGCGCCGCACCACGATGTCGCGCTTCGTCGGCGGCCAGATCCCGGAGGGCTTCGACCCCTCGGTGTACGGCATCCCCGCCGACATGATCGACAACCTCGACCGCCTCGCGCTGTGGAACCTCGTCTGCACCATCGACGCGTTCCTCGCCTCCGGCTTCACCCCGGCGGAACTGCTGCGTGAGGTCCACCCGGCCCGCGTGTCCTCCACCCAGGGCACCGGCATGGGAGGCGTCGAGTCGATGCGCTCCCTCTACATCGACGGCCTGCTCGCCGAGCCGCGCGCGAACGACATCCTGCAGGAGGCCCTGCCGAACGTCGTCGCCGCCCACGTCATGCAGTCCTACGTCGGTGGCTACGGCCAGATGATCCACCCGGTCGCCGCCTGCGCCACCGCCGCCGTCTCCGTCGAGGAGGGCTACGACAAGATCGCCCTGGGCAAGGCCGACTTCGTCGTCGCCGGCGGCCTGGACGACCTCTCCATCGAGGGCATCACCGGCTTCGGTGACATGGCTGCCACCGCGGACTCCACCGAGATGGAGAACAAGGGCATCGAGCACCGCTACTTCTCGCGGGCCAACGACCGCCGCCGCGGCGGCTTCATCGAGTCCGAGGGTGGCGGCACCGTGCTGCTGGCCCGCGGTACCGTCGCCGCCGACCTCGGTCTGCCGGTCCTGGGTGTCGTCGCCTTCGCGGAGTCCTTCGCCGACGGTGCGCACACCTCGATCCCGGCCCCGGGCCTCGGTGCCCTGGGCGCGGCCCGCGGCGGGGCGGACTCCCGCCTGGCGCAGCAGCTGGCCGCCGTGGGAGTGGGCGTGGACGAGGTGTCGATCATCTCCAAGCACGACACCTCCACCAACGCCAACGACCCGAACGAGTCGGACCTGCACGAGCGCATCGCCGCCTCCATCGGCCGCGCCGACGGCAACCCGATGTACGTCATCTCCCAGAAGACGCTCACCGGCCACGCCAAGGGCGGTGCCGCGGCCTTCCAGATGATCGGCCTCACCCAGGTGCTGCGCTCCGGTCTGGTCCCGGCGAACATGTCCCTCGACACGGTCGACCCGGTTCTCGAGCAGCACCAGCACCTCGTGTGGCTGCGCCGCCCGCTCAACCTGGTCGCGCGTCCCCCGAAGGCCGGCCTGGTCACCTCGCTGGGCTTCGGCCACGTGTCCGCCCTGGTCGCCATCGCCCACCCGGGTGCCTTCCTGGAGGCCCTGCGCAACGAGCGCGGCCAGGACGCCGCCGCCGAGTGGGCCGCCACCGCGGTGGCCCGCGAGGAGGCCGGCCTGCGCCGCATCGTCGACGCCATGTACGGTGGCGCCCCGCTCTACGAGCGTCCGGCCGACCGTAACCTCGGTGGCACCGGCGACGCCGTCAAGCCCCGTGAGGCCGCGATCCTGCTGGATCACGACGCCCGCCTCGTCGACGGTGTCCTGCGCACCGGCGCGGAGATCAACGGATAGGTGACCGAAGGCCCGCATCCCCTGCTCAGGGGGTGCGGGCCTTCCGCGTGCGCGGGGGTAGATGTCGAGACATGTGGGGCGGCAATGGTCTAGGCTCATTCGGTGGGAAAGCTTGGGAAAGCTTGTGCTTTGCCCGCTAATTACGTTGATACCGAAGGAAAACCTATGGCCCTCCTCTCCCGCGCGGTGCCGATGCAGCGCGTCGTCGTGGCGGTGCTGCTCATCCTCGCGATGGTCCTGGGCGCGACGCCCCGGGCCCACGCGGCCCCCGTGCAGCCCACCGCCGTGCAGTTCACCCTGACCAACCCGGACGGGGGCCCGGCCGGTTCACTCACCGCCGACACCCCCTACCGCTTCGGCTTCGACTTCACCGTCCCCGCCGGCACCCAGCCCGGCGATCACTTCACGGTGACGCTGCCCCCCGAATTCGACGTGGTCGACAACTCGGCCGCACAGCTCGGCGGCGGGACGACCGCGACGGTGGTGGGGAACCAGGTCACCGTGATCTTCGGCGAGGGCGTCACCGGCCTCATCAACGTCCGGGGACACTTCGACATCATCGCCCAGTACCGCCACACCGGAACCGAGGACAAGGACGTCAACGTCACGGTGACGCTCGGCAACGAGACCGTCTACGAGCAGATCCTCAAGGGCACCGGCCCGCCGCCGCCCTTCCCCATGGTGGTGAACAAGTGGTCCGGCTACAGCACCGCCCCGACCAACGTGAACACCTCGAAGGCGCTCAAGCTCCAGACGCCGCGCTACAACTACCAGTGGATCAACCCGGTCCCCGGCCAGGTCTTCGCCCACTGGTTCATCGAGCTGAACAACTGGCACGGCGGGGCCGACCCCGTCGCCATCGGTCAGAACATCGTCATCACCGACCGCCTCGCCGGCATGCCCGCCGGATTCGTCCCGGCCGTGCAGGCCGCGGAGCCGGGCGCCCTCACCCAGGCGCAGCTCGACGAGCAGCTCAACGGCTACTACATGCAGAACTTCTTCTGCGTCGCCGTGCGCGACAACGGTGTCACCACCTCCTACCCGACGCTGAACAACCTCGGGCAGACCCTGCCGTTCATCACCTTCACCGGTGACTCCTTCGCGTTCCGGGTGTCCGACTACCTGGCCTCGATCGGCGTTCACCCCTCCGACAAGGCCCAGTACGCCGTCAACTACTTCACCCTCGTGCCGGAGTCGAACGCCAACGTCACCAACTCCGCGACGCTGACCACCGACGTCATCACCGACGGCCAGACCGACACCGGCTGGTACAAGACCGTCGACACCACCGGGTGGATCTTCGGCGACCAGCCCACCACCTCGCTGGCGGTGACCAAGCAGTGGGAGGGCGCGAACGCCCCGACCCCGGCCGTCAGCTTCGAGCTGCTTGCCGACGGCGAGCCGGCCCGCACCCTCACCGGCGATCTCATCCCCGCGCTGCAGTTCGCCGAAGGTGTCACCCAGGGCGAGTGGACCGGGCTGCCGACGCAGTCCGCCCGCGGGGTCCCGATCGTCTACTCCGTCAAGGAGGTCACCGTCGACGGCTTCCGTTCCACGGTGAGCGGCACCTACACCCCCGACCTCGCCGATCTGGCGAACATCCCCGCCGGCAGCATCACCGTCACCAACACCCGCGACGCGGACACCCCGGTGACGTCGGTGACCGTGACCAAGGTCTGGAACGGACTGGACGCGGGCGAGACCGCGCCGGAGGTCACCTTCCAGCTGCTGGCCGCGGTCGGGGACGACTTCGTGCAGGTCCCCGCTCGCGCGGCCGTCCTCGCGCCGGGCGAGACCACCGCAACGTGGGAGAACCTGCCCGTCGCCACCGACGACGGCCGCGCGATCACCTACCGGGTCCAGGAAGTCGTCGTCCCCGGCTTCGAGTCCACCGTCGAGCCTGCGACCTACACCCCGGACCAGGCGGAGCCCGTCCCGGGAGCGTTCACCGTGACCAACACGAAGGTCCCCGGCACCCCCGTGGACCCGGACTCGCCGGTGGCCCCGCTGCGCGTCGAGAAGGTCTGGGTCGGCATCGACCCTGCGGACGCCCCCGCCATCACCCTCAGCTTGCTCGCCAACGGCGCGCTTGTCGACGCCGCCACCGCCACCGTCACCCTCCCGCCCGGCACCACCACCCACGTCTGGGAGGACCTGCCGACCGAGGACGCTGACGGCAAGACCATCGTCTACTCGGTGGTCGAGACCCCCGTGCCCGGATTCCGTACGACCTACAGCTCGGACGCGGCCGGCTCCATCACCGTCACCAACACACGGGAGGATCAGCCGGGCAGCTCCATCCCGTGGTGGCCGCTCCTCCTCATCCCGCTGATCCCGCTCATCGGTGGCTCCAGCACCAGCTCAGCTACGGTTCCGGACACGACGGTCCCGACGGTACCGGTCACCGAGATCCGGGATCCCAAGGCAGAGAAGCAGCAGGCCCCCGCGCCCGCGCCGCAGCGCACGCTGGCCAACACCGGCGCCGACACTGTGGCACTCGGTGCGCTGGCTCTGGCGCTGGTGCTCGGGGGAGTGGGCGTGCTCCTGCTCCGCCGCCGTGATGCCTAGCTGACCTCAGGCACAATGGTGCACATGCAGCACATCGGTGTCGACATCGTGCACATCCCCGGGTTCCGGGAGCAGCTGGAGCGGCCCGGCTCGCGTTTCGAGGACGTATTCACCGTCCTCGAGCTGCGGGTCGCGGCGCGGAAGCCGGATCGGGCGGAGCACCTGGCGGGGCGCTGGGCGGCGAAGGAGGCCTTCATCAAGGCCTGGTCGCAGGCGATCTACGGAAAGCCGCCGGTGCTCAGCCCCGACCTGGTGGACTTCCAGGACATAGAAATCCACCCGGACCGGTGGGGCCGGGTGGGCGTCGAGAAGCGGGGGGAGGTCGCGCGCGCCCTGGCCGAGAGCCTCGGGACGGTGACGACGAGCCTGTCGATCAGCCACGACGGCGACTACGCCATCGCGACCTGCCTGCTCTACTCGTCCTCGGACTGATCGTCGGCGGGCGGGTTCTCGGCGACCTTGTGGTCGTCGTGCGGGTGCTGCGGCGGGGCCTCGGAGTCGGCGATGGGTGTGGGGTCCTGGGGGTCGCTGTTCATGGTGTCATTCTACGCGACGCATGTGATGGCTGTCACTGAAATTCCGCAATGGCGCGCAGCGCCGCCAGATGCTCCTGCCAGGCCCGCTGCCCCTGTTTCGTCAGGGCCAGCCGGGTCTGCGGTCGCTTACCGACGAAAGACTTCTTCACCTGCACCAACCCCAGCTCTTCCAGCGCCGAAGAATGCTTGGACAGGGTGGGGTCGGTGGTCTGCAGGTACTCGCGGGCGTCCTTGAAGGTGATCTCGGTGACGCCGGCGAGCGTGGCCATGAGGGAGAAGCGCAGGGGGTTGGTGAATGCCGGATTGAGCTGGGTGCGGGGGTGCTCCCTCACGACTTCTTCACCGCAACGATCTCCCACAGGGGGCCGAGGATGGCCAGCGACATGAACGCGGCGGACAGGGCGATACCGTGGCCGAGCGTGAAGTGGCTGTTGAGGACCGAGACGATGAGCCAGGCGACCACCCACACGGCGATCATGATGGACCACCGGGAGTTGAAACCGCGCCGGACGGGCGGGGAGATCGTCGAGGTGACGGCGGTGAAGGTGACACCGATGAGGATCCACAGGCCGCCAGCCATCCAGGCGGGGAAGGGGGAGGTGTCGGTGACATTGGCGTAGGCCACGCCGAGGGCGGTGATGGCGCCACCGGCGCACAGGGCGATGTAGCAGAGCCAGGCGAGGGAGAAGCTGGCGGCGCGGCGGCTGGTCGCCTCGGCGTGGTCGAGGAGTTCGCGGGCTTCGGAGGTGTTCATGCCCTCAGTGTAGGAAACTACTTTCCACTTTGGCAAGAGCTTTCCTCGATCTAGCTGGTGGCGACGGCGAAGAGGTACGCCACGAGCATCCGCTTGATCTCATTGACGATGATCTCGAAATGATCCGCATCCTCCGCATCACGGATCGCAAAATTGAGCAGCGACGACACCGTGTGCACCAGCAGAGCCGCCAGCTGGTAGCGCTCCTGATGGGTGGAATCCGCCGCCAGGGGGGCCACCACCTCCGAGATGATGTCCAGCATCTGCTTCTCGGTGGCGGCCGCCGTCGCGCGCGTCGCCGGGGTCGACTGGACGGCGTGCCAGACGGCTCGTCGAGAAGGATCCTCCCGCCACAGACGGGCGAGGTGGTCGATGAACTCGTCGAGAATGTCGGGCCACTGCGGCGCCGGCACCCGACCGGAGAACTTCTGCAGCTCCGCGACGTTCTCCGCGGTGTCCACCCGATCCAGTTCGCAGATGAGGACGTACTTGTTGGCGAAGAACTGGTACAGCGTCCCGATGGGCACCTCGGCGCGCCGCGCCACCTCGTCGAAGGTGAAGGACTCGAAGCCGACGTCGACGAGCACGCTACGCGCCGCCGCGAGAATACGGTTGAATCGCTCGCGGCTGCGGGCCTGGGCCGGTCGTCGACGGGGGACGAGCAGGCCGTCGTCGTCGCTCATCAGGCGGCGGCGACCTCTCGGAGGATGCGCGCCACATGCCCGGAGGCGCGGACGTTGTAACGGGCCAGGCCGATGGTGCCGTCCGGCTCGACGAGGAAGGTGGAGCGGATCACGCCCTGCACGGTCTTGCCGTAGTTCTGCTTCTCGCCGAACGCGCCCCACGCGGTCATGACCCGCTTATCGACGTCACTGAGCAGCGTGAAGTTCAGCCCGTGATCCGCCCGGAACTCCGCCAGCTTCTCCGGCTTGTCGGGGGAGATGCCGAGGACGATGACGCCGAGATCGTTGAGCTCCGCGAGCGAATCCCGGAAATCGCAGGCCTGCGTCGTGCAGCCCGGGGTGTTGGCGCGTGGGTAGAAGTAGATGAGCACACGCTGGCCGGCGAAATCCTGCAGCGAGACCTCCCGGCCGGTGTCGTCGGGCAGGGTGAAGTCGGGGGCGGGATCACCTTCGGCAAGACGTGAGGAAACAGTCATGTCCCACACCATACCGCCCTGCACCCACAGATCGCGTTACACTACTCTGAAGTAGAACAGATGACCTTCGACTAACCGGGAGTTCCACGTGGCACGAGACATCAACGATATCCAGCGAGACATCGAGCGCACCCGTCGCCAGCTGGCCAGCACCCTCGACGAGCTGGCCACCCGCACCAAGCCGCAGAACCTCGCCGCCGACGCGCAGCGTGAGGCTCAGGCCAAGCTGCAGGACCCGCAGGTGCAGAAGGTGCTCGCCGGTGTCGGCCTGGCTGTCGTCGGTCTGGTGACTCTCGTCGTGCTGCGCAACCGCAAGCGCACCAAGGATCTGCGCGAGATCCAGCGCCTCCTCGCCGGCCAGTCTTAAATCCATGCGTCGACCGCTTATCGACGCCGCCGTCCTCCTCACCGCCGCCCTCCTGGTCGGCGCGTGCTCCCCGGCGCCGTCGACCCCCGCCGACTCCGAGCAGATGGTCTCAGAGCGCACCGCGGCCATGCCCGCCGAGGCCAACGACACCGACGTCCATTTCCTCGGGATGATGGTCCCGCACCACCAGCAGGCCATCGACATGGCGGAGGTCCTCCTCGCCTCGACTGTCGACGACCCGGAGGTCCGCGACCTCGCCGAACGCATCCGCGACGGCCAGCAGCGCGAGAACGAGCAGATGAACGCCTGGGCCGACGAGTGGGGCATCGACGCGGACATGACGATGCACTCCCGGCACATCGCCAACGGCATGGTCTCGCCCGGGGTCTTTGATTCCTACGCGGCCCTGGAGGGCGAGGAGCTGCGCACCCGCTTCCTCGAGCTCATGCACTTCCACCACGCCGAGGTCATCGCCATGACCCGCGATCAGGTGGACAACGGCGGATACGCTCCGCTGCAGGAGATGGCAGCGGAGATGGTCGAGGTGCAGACCGCCGAGATGCGCGAGATGGAGCACATGTACGGGGGCGTGCCGACGCCTTAGGCGTTGTTGAGGAGCCCCATGGCGGAGAGTTTCCGGATGGGGTGGATGTTGGCCCTCGGTGGCCCACCATCAGGTGGGTGATGCAGCACCCCACCCGGGTGGCGTTCCAGGCGTCCGTGGCGGGGCGGGGCGTCGGGGTCATCATCGTTACGCGCGTTGTGCACCTTGCAGGCCATCGACATGTTCTTGATGTTGGTCTCCCCGCCCTCCTTCCAGGCCTCCAGGTGATGCACCTGGCAGAAATCCGCCGCCGTCGTACACCCCGGCACCGGGCAGAGGATCGTCTCCGCGGCCAGGAGCATGCGCTGCTTGAAAGTGGCACTGCGTTGGTCCCGGTAGAGATCGACCGGGCCTTCGACCGGGTCGTAGATCCCGACGAACCCGTGGGTGGCCATCTCATGGGCCACCAGTTCTGCTCCGGTGATGGTGGTGCCATCGGTAAGCCCGAAGACCGTGTCATCACCCTCACGGCGCAACACCTTCGCGTAGTCGGGTACGGCCATGACGACATGCGGGGCCAAGGGCTGGTTGGCGGCCTTCCCGGTGCTGCCCATGAGGTGGGTGTAGAGGGCGTCGGCCATGGCCTGCTCGTGGCTTAGTCCCTTATCCGCTGCCCGCAATGCAGAAGCCGTCGGTGTGAGGTAGGAGAGCATGGCCGAGATTTCCCGTTCGGGGCGGGTGACGGTGAAGGTCCGCATGCCGTGGCCGTCGGTGTTCTTGCCCCCGCGTAGGGCGCGTTTGCCGTAGGCCTTCGCTGCGGCGTCCTTGACCGTGCGGTTGAGGTCGCGGACCTTCGTGGCTGCGGCCCGGTCGATCTCCGCGACGGTGCCGCGTAAACCGCACAGCTGCACGCGGAGTTCCTCCACCGTCACCGAGGCACCCCGGAGGAGGGAGCGGAGGTGTTTTTCGATGACGATCACCGCGTCCAACGACAACTCAGCGGCCGCCACCCGTGCGGCCTGCTGGAGCTTCTTGTACCTCGTTGCCCCGTAGTAGGTGACAGCCAGCTTCTCCCACAACAACGCATCCCGCACCCCGAGGGCATCGAGCTGCGCGCGGGTGACCGCCTGGGAGGAAAGGTCCTCCAGGACGGTCATGGCCCTAAGGGCTGCCAGCGCGTCGAGGGTGTTCATGCCCCGGACACTAAACCGGAAACACGCAGGCGTCGAGAAGCACGCACCGCAGCCTGTGGACAACTACCCGTTATCCACAGAAACGCCGATATCTGCCGCCCTACCGTTTGCCTAACCCCGCGGAACCACGTAGTGCTCGAGCCGGCACGAGCCGGGTGCCAGCTCGGCCCACGGACCGGGGACGGCGAGGACGGCGAGGGCGCTGGTGGGGAATTTGGTGTCGATACCCTGCCATCCGGGGTTGTCGTCGCGCACCGCCAGTTCGCGCACGGCTTCCTCCACCCCGGGCCAGTGGGCGAGAACCAGCGCCGTCCCCACGGTCTCGGGAAGGGGGCGCAGCAGCCGCAGGACGTCCTCGGTCGTGCCGCCGTAGAGGCCGTCGTGGAAGCTCACCTTGCCGGCGCTGATGCCGGTGCGTTCCAAGGTCAGGCGCGTGCGCGTCGAGGTCGAGCTGAGGACGCGGTCAATGTCGCCGATGTGCTCTGCCAGCCACTCGCCGGCGGCCCGGGCATCGCGCCGCCCCCGCTTGTTCAGTGGGCGCTGGTGGTCGGGCAGCGGTTCCTTCCAGGAGGACTTCGCGTGGCGCATGATGATCAGGCGGTGGCTCATGCCCTCAGCTTAACTGCGCACCGGCCGCCACGAGCTCCTGCAGAGCGGCCTCGCCGCGGGCCTCGTCGACGGGCGCGCACAGGTCGGTGAGCACCCGCACCTCGAAGCCTTCCTCGAGGGCGTCGAGCACCGTGGCGCGCACGCAGTGGTCGGTGGCGATGCCCACGACGTCGAGCTTGTCCACCCCGCGCTCCCGCAGCCACTCCGCCAGCCCGACGCCGTCGGCGGCGCCCTCGAAACCGGAGTAGGCGGCGGAGTACTCGCCCTTACGGAAGAAGGCCTCAATGAGCGGGGCCCGCACGCCGGGGTGCAGGGCCGCCCCCTCCGAGGCGGCGACGCAGTGCACGGGCCAGGTGTCGAGGTAGTCGGGCTCCGCGGAGAAGTGGGTGCCGGGGTCGATGTGCCAGTCCTGGGTGGCCACGGTGTGGGCGTAGCGCGCGGACTGGGTGTCCTGGTGCGCGCCGATGAGCTGGGCGACCTCGGCTCCCCGTTGCGTGGCCAGGGAGCCGCCGGGGCAGAAGTCGTTCTGGACGTCGACAATGAGGAGTGCGGTCTTCATGGCCTCAGCTTAGGCGCCCGCCCCGGGGGCCGACCGGTAGGCTCGGGCGCATGAAAATGCCGATCCCGGAGTATCTCGAGGAGATTCTCGAGCACGTGGCCGACGACGACGGGGGCGAGGTCGCCGACTACATCCCCGAGCTGGGCGAGGCCGATCCCGACCGCCTGGCCATCGCCCTGTGCACCGCGTCCGGGCATGTGTATTCGGCGGGCCCCGACGCGGAGGTGGAGTACACGATCCAGTCGATCTCCAAGCCCTTCGTCTTCGCCCTGGCCCTGCAGGAGCTGGGCCCGGAGGCGGTGCTCGACGTCGTCGGCCTCGAGCCTTCCGGGGAGGCCTTCAACGAGCTCTCCCTCGACGCCAACGACAAGCGCCCGGTCAACCCGATGATCAACGCGGGTGCCATCGCGGTCAACCAGCTCATCAACGGGGAGGATTCGAGCGTGGCGGATCGCGTCGAGAAGATCCGTGACCTCTTCTCCCGCCTCGCCGGCCGGGAACTGCACATCGACGCCGAGCTCTCCGCTTCCGAGCTGGCCGGCGCGGACCGCAACCTCTCCATCGCGCACATGCTGCGCAGCTACGACATCATCCGGGATGACGCCCATGACGCCGTCCTGTCCTACACCCACCAGTGTTCGACGCTGGTGACCACGCGGGACCTGTCCGTCATGTCCGCCACCCTCGCCAACGGCGGTGTCCAGCCGGTGACGGGGGAGCGGATCCTCAACCCGGAGGCCTGCCGCCTCACCCTTGCCGTCATGAGTTCCGCCGGCATGTATGACGGCGCGGGCCGGTGGATGGCCGGGGTGGGCATCCCCGCGAAGTCGGGCGTGGCGGGTGGGCTCATCGGGACGCTGCCGGGTCAGCTGGGTATCGCGACGTTCTCCCCGCGCCTGGACTCGCAGGGCAACTCCGTGCGGGGAGTGAAGATCTTCGAGCACCTCTCCCGCGACATGGGCCTGCACCTCATGTCCTCCGACCAGCATTCCGTCCCGGGCGTGCGCTCCATCACCCGCGACGGCGACCAGACGATCATCCGCCTGCAGGGCACCATCAACTTCACCGCCGCGGAGAACATCCTCCACCAGTTGACCACCCACACCCTCGGCGGCAGCGAGCTGGTTCTCGACGTCTCCCGCGTCACCTCCTTCAACCGCATGGGCCGCCGCATGGTCAAGGAGGGCCTGCGACGCCTGCGCGAGGGTGGTTTCGACTGCGCCATCTACGACCCGGAGGGTGTGGTCACCGATCTCGAATTCTCCGACGGCACCCACGCCGACACGGTGGACGCCGTCTGATGGCCTGGCTCGTTTTCGGAGTGGCCTTCGTCGTGGTCGTGGCGGTGTTCGCCGTCGCTCCGCGCTTCGCCGGCGGCGGGCGCGGTTTCCCCTGGTTCTGGGTGGTCTTCCCCGTGACGGCGCTGGCCGTCGGTTCGACGCTCATGTTCTGGGCGGATTTCGGGCCGCAGGTCATGGACTTCTTCGTGTGGAACCTCACCACCACGGCCTGGCCGATTGTGGCGCTGCTCGGCGCGGCGCTGTCCGTGTGGACCTGGCGGACAGGGCGGCGCTGATGGTCATCTCCCTGTTGTTCGCCCTGCTCATCGTCGTCATGGTCGCCACGACCGCTTATCGACGCCCCTCCCCCTGGTTCTGGGTCGCCTTCCCCGTCACCTGTCTGTCGATCGGCTTTCTCCTGCACCGTTTCGTGCCCCTGACTCCGCTGTCCAGCCTCGACGGCGCGGCGGTGATCTACGAGATCGCCCCCGGCGTTCCCTGGCTGACGATCAGCGCCGCGGTCGCGGCGGTGCTGGGAGCGCTCGCCTCGGTGTGGACCTGGCGCCGGGGTAGTGTCGAAGGATGATTCAGGCGGTATCTTTCGGGCTGTTGGATTCCCTCAACGCCCTGCTCATCGGCGTCATCGTCGCCCTCGGCGTCATGTTGCCCCGCAACGCTGCTTATCGACGCATCGTCACCCTCCTCATCCTCGGCGACTGGTTCGGCGTCTTCCTGCTCTCCGTGATCACCATGGTCGTCTTCGACGGCCTGGGCGACCTCGTGCAGAAGGCCCTGGACTCCCCGGTCTTCGGCATCCTGCTCATCGCCACGGGCGTGCTCACCCTCGTGGGCACGGTGCGCAGCAACGGCAGCGGCGATTCCCCCCTCGTCCGCCGGATCCTCGCGCCCCTGCAGGCGCCCTCCGCGAAAACAGTCCTCGTGGGTTTCATCCTGGGCCTCGCCCAGTCCGCCACCTCCATTCCCTTCTTCACCGGCCTGGCCTTCCTCTCGGCGGGGGACTACCACGCGGCGATCCGCTACGTCGGCCTCGTCGTCTACGCCAGCCTCGCGCTCAGCCTGCCGACCCTCTCGGCGGTGTTCGTCGGCCTGGTCCGCGCCTACCCCTACTCGGTGTTCGGGCGGGCCTTCGAGTGGATGCGCAACAACCGCGAGCTGGTGGTCAAACTCGCCGGCTACATCGTCGCCGTGGCGCTGACCGCCTTCGGTATCGTGGCACTGGTGTAGGCAAAGAAGTACCCCCGCCGGGGGTACCGGCGGGGGTGATATGGTGCGCCATCAGGGACTCGAACCCCGAACCCACTGATTAAGAGTCAGTTGCTCTACCAATTGAGCTAATGGCGCTGGTGTTTTCCTTCTGGACCCTGTGTGTCGGGCTGTCCGGGCAACGAAGAAAAATATAACAGGCTATCGTGCAACCTACAAAATCGCCTGGTCATCTGGCGTTTATCTGAGTGTTGCCACACTGTGATGTGTCGGATTCGAGACATGTGTGCGGGGGGAAGTAGTGTGGCGGTAGTTTACGGTGTCTAAGTAACACCGCCGGAAGAGTTCAGAGGTTGCACGTGTCGTTGTTGATTGCCCCCCGTCGTTGGGGTGCCGTGTTGGTCATGGCTGCTGCAGTGGCGTCGGGGACGCTGACGGCGTGCACGATTGAACGGGCGTCGATAAGCGAGACGGTCGAGGCGGAGGAGTCGCAGGCTCCGCAGCCGATGAAGGTGTCCGTCAAGGACGGCGCGAAGGAGGTCGATCCTTCCGAGCCGGTGACCGTGACCTCGCCCGAGGGGCTGAAGAAGGTCACCATGACCAACCAGGACGGCAAGGTCGTGGAGTCGGAGCTGGCCAAGGACCAGAAGTCGTGGAAGACGACGGAGGTGCTGGGCTACAACCGGACGTACACGATTCTCGCGGAGGACCGGGCGGGGCAGAAGACGACCACGGTGTTCCACACGCCGAGTCCGCTGGCGACCGCCGGGGTGGCCCTGGCTCCCCTCGAAGGCGCGGTGGTGGGTGTCGCGCAGACCATCACGATGCGTTTCGGCACCGCCATCCAGGACCGGCAGGCCGCGCAGGACGCCATCACGATCACTACGTCACCGCAGGTGGAGGGCGCTTTCTACTGGCTGAACAACTCGGAGCTGCGCTGGCGGCCGGCGGAGTTCTGGGAACCGGGCACGAAGGTGACGGTCGAGGCGGATCTCTACGGCACGGACCTCGGGGGCGGCACCTACGGTTCCCAGGACAATGCGATGAGTTTCAGCATCGGCGATGAGGTGCGCACCATCGTCGACGACGCCACCAAAACCATGACCGTCTACCGCAACGGCGAGGCCCTGCGCACCATCCCGGTCTCCCTGGGCCGCGACACCGCACGCTGGGCCACCCCCAACGGCACGTACATCATCGGCGACCAGCTGGAGTCGATGGTCATGGACTCGATGTCCTACGGGCTGGCCTATGACCAGGGCGGCTACAAGACGCCGGTGTCGTACGCGACGCAGATGTCCTGGTCGGGCATCTACGTCCACGGCGCCCCCTGGTCGGTGGGCGATCAGGGCTACCGCAACGTCTCCCACGGCTGCATCAACGTGACCAACGAGGCCGCGCAGTGGTTCCAGAACACCGTCAAGCGCGGGGACCCGGTCCTCGTACAGAACACCGTCGGCGGGACCCTCTCGGGCTATGACGGCCTGGGCGACTGGAACATCCCGTGGGAGACGTGGAAGAAGGGCAACGTCTCCGGCCAGCAGAGCTAGCAGGTCAGGGCGTCGGCGTACCGCCGGTGACGCCCAGGGTCTCACCCATGACGAAGGACGCCTCATCCGAGGCGAGGAACACGAACGCCCCCGCCAGCTCCGCCGGCTGACCGGCGCGCCCGAGCGGCGTGTGCTGGCCGAACTCGTCGATCTTCTCCGGCGGCTGCCCGTGGGAGGGCTGCAGCGGCGTCCACACCGGCCCCGGGGCCACGGCGTTGACGCGGATCCCCTCCGGCGCCAGCTGCTCGGCCAACCCCTTGGACAGGTTGTTCTGCGCGGCCTTCGTCAGCGCGTAGTCGAGCAGGTGCGGGGAGGGCTGGTACGCCTGGATCGACGAGGTGAAGATGATCGCCGAGCCCGGCTCCAGGTGGGGGAGCGCCGCCTTGGTGACGCGGAAGGAGGAGTAGATGTTGGACTTCATGGTGGCGTCGAAATCCTCGTCCGGGATGTTCCCGATCCCGTCGTGCCAGATCTGGCGCGAGGCATTGTTGACCAGGATGTCCAGGCCGCCGAAGGCCGCGACCGTGTCGGCGACGATCTTCTCGCACTGCTCCAGCTCGCACAGGTCGCCAGGTAGCGCCAGGGCCCGCTGGCCTGCGTCCTCGATGGCCTGGATGATCTTCTGCGCGTCGATCTCCTCCTCCGGCAGATAGGAGATGGCGACATCGGCGCCCTCCCGCGCGTAGGCGATGGCGACGGCCGCGCCGATGCCGGAATCGCCGCCGGTGATGAGCGCCCGGCGGCCCTGCAGGCGGCCGCTGCCGCGGTAGGTCTCGAGGCCGAGGTCGGCCTTCGGTTCCAGCTTCGCGTCCAGGCCCGGGTGGGGCTGGGTCTGCTGCGGCGGGTCGATGGTGGGGTAGAGGGTGCGGGGGTCCATGTCGAAGTACCTTTCATTAGCGTGCGTGCATCTGATCTGTTTCCGAGGGTACGGAAATGCGCGGCCGGGCGCCGCCGGACGTTTGCTAAGGTGGCGGACACGTGACACGGGGTGCCGCCCGCAAGGCAGCTGAGAACATACCCGTCGAACCTGATCCAGTTAGCACTGGCGAAGGGAATGTCCCTCCTTCGCCTTTTCCTGTGAAAGGCACCCACATGAGCATCAACGCAACCCCCCTCAACGAGCAGATCGTCCTGGTCACCGGCGGCGCCCGCGGCCTGGGCAAGGCCGTCACCGAGGCCTTCCTCCGGGAGGGGGCCAAGGTCGTGGTGAACTACTTCTCCTCGGCGGAGGCGGCGGAGGCGATCGTCGAGAAGCATCCCGGCCGCGCGGTGGCCATCCAGGCCGACGTGCGCGACCGCGCACAGGTCGACGCCCTGTTCGCCCAGGCACGCGAGCTTTTCGACGCCCCCGTCACCACCGTCGTCTCCAACGCCCTCATCGACTTCTCCTTCGACGGCGACGCCCGCCCCAAGGCCGAGGACATCGCCTACGAGCGTTTCGAGTCCCAGTTCTCCGGCGCCGTCCAGGGCACCCTCAACGTCACGCAGGCAGCGCTGGCCGGTTTCGACGAATTCGGCTCGGGCCGGATCATCACCATCGGCACCAACCTCTTCCAGTACCCCGTCGTGCCCTACCACGACTACACCGCCGCCAAGGCCGCCCTCCTTTCCCTCACCCGCACCCTGGCCGCCGACCTCGGCCCGCGCGGCGTGACCGTCAACATGCTCTCCGGCGGCCTGCTGCGCAAGACGGACGCCTCCGCCGCCACCCCGGACGAGGTCTTCGACTTCATCGCCGCCGGCACCCCGCTGCAGTCCGTGACCACCCCCGAGGAATTCGCCGACGCGATCCTCTTCTTCGCCTCCCCGTGGGCGCGGTCTGTCACCGGCCAGAACCTGGTCGTCGACGGCGGTCTGGTCAAGGACTGATCCGTGCACCTCAACCTCTTCGCCTTCGCCGCCGGGCACCACACCTCCGCGTGGCGGGCCGCCGACTCCTCGGTGGGTCGCCTCGGGGACATCACGTACTGGGAGGAGCTGGCGCAGATCGCCGAGCGCGGCAAGCTCGACGCCTTCTTTCTTGCCGACGGCCAGTCCGCGGCCATCGGCGGCGTCGGCGGCGGGCCGGCCTGGTTCCTGGAACCCGTGACCACCCTCACCGCCCTGGCGCGCGCCACCTCGCGGATCGGGCTGGTCACCACCATCTCCGCCACTTTCTGGCCGCCCTTCCACGCCGCCCGCCTCATGGCCAGCCTCGACCACATCTCCGGCGGCCGCGCCGGGATCAACGTGGTCACCTCCATGGGCGACGACGAAGCCCGCAACCACGGCATGGACGCCCTCCCGCCGCACGCCGAGCGCTACGCGCGCGCCGACGAATTCATCCGGGTGCTGGGCCAGCTGTGGGACTCCTTCCCGGCCGACGCCGTGGTGTGCGAGGTCTCCTGGGCGGATGCCTCCCGCCTATCGACGCCCTCCCACTCCGGCGACTACTTCTCCGTCGCCGGTCCGCTCAACATCCCGGCCGGCCCCCAGGGCCGCCCCGTCCTCTTCCAGGCCGGGGCCTCCGAACCGGGCCGCGACCTGGCCGCGACGTACGCCGAGGGGATCTACGCCGTGGCCTGGGACCTGGAGATGGCGCAGGAGTACCGCCTTGATGTGCGCCGCCGCGCTGAGTCGCTGGGACGGGACCCGGATTCGCTCGTGGTCATGCCGGGCCTGGTCACCTACGTCGGCCGTACCGAGGAGGAGGCCCGGGAGAAGCAGCGCGCGCTGAACGAGCTGCTGCCTGTCGAGGACGCGCTGCGTGGACTGGAGTACTTCATCCAGCAGGACACCTCCGGGTGGGACCTCGATGCGCCGGTGCCGGAGTTGCCGCCGCTGGAGGAGTTCACCGGGCCGAAGGGGCGCTACGCCACCATCCTGCGGATCATCGAATCGACGCAGCCCACCGTGCGTGAACTGCTGGGTTACCTCGCCGCCGGCGGCGGGCACGCCACCTTCGTGGGCACTCCCGAGCAGATCGCCGACGAGATGCAGCGCTGGGTTGCCGAGGGCGGGGCGGACGGCTTCAACCTCATGCCGCCCGCGCTGCCCGCGGGTATCGAGGACTTCGTCGACCTGGTCATCCCCGTCCTGCAGGAACGCGGGCTGTTCCGGACGGAGTACGCGGGGACGACGCTGCGGGAGCACCTGGGAGGCGCCCGTCGAGCTGACATCGGCTGAGCGTTTCCCCAGGAGGGGGCTGATCTCGAGGGTTGAGGTCAGCCCGGCGGTCGGACGGCCCCATGCGAAATGCCCTCCCGCTTCACATGAAGCGGGAGGGCATTTCTCTGCGGGGTGGCTGACGGGGCTCGAACCCGCGACACCCAGGATCGTGGTTAGTCTAGCCGGTGTACTTCAGAGTGCCCCAGGTGGCAGGGGTGTAGTCGCTGCTAGAGGATGGAATTGAGCAGCTCCGTCCCCGCCGTTGACCACACTGGAGCGCACAGGAGCTCACTCAACTACACGCAACTTGCGCGTAGTTTTGCGTGTAGTCCCCTGCACTGGCTCATCACCGCCAAGGACAGGTCCTGCCGATGCCGCGATACCGTCGATGTTGGTCAGGTCGGTGTATGCCTGACGGTTGATCTCCTCGGTGTGGCCGAAGAACGCCGCTCTTTGCGATGTCGACAGCACGCCCTTGGTGAGTTCGTTGAGGGTGGTCCTCCAGAGGTGTGTGCGGGCGTGCTCTAGGAGAGGAATTTCCAGTTCCCTGGACCAGGCGGTGTAAGACGCGGCGACGCACTTCCTACAGTTACCGTCCTCCCAGGCCGTTGTCGGGTCAATGGGGCTGCCGATGAGGTGTAGATCGTCATCCTTGTCGGGCTTACGTTCGCGGAAGAACTGATTGATCCGAGGGTCGAGGATGGGGATGCGACGAGGTCGGTCAGTCTTGGACTCAGCGACGCTGATGTTGAGAACACCGTCGTCGTCGACATCGACATCAGACCACTTGGCGCAATTGGCCTCCGAGACGCGAAGGCCGGTGCCTGCCTGTAGCAAGGTCAGTGCAACGACACGGTCGTGCTTCGCCCGCGACGACGGTCTGGGCCTTGCCTTGCCGGTGGTCCACGGTGGCGACTCGATGGTGGTGTCCAGCTCAAGTAGATATGTGACCAGGCGCTCGCGCTCGTCGCCGGTGAGGGCTTGGCCCCCGCGCTTGGGGGTCTGACGCTTTAGGGCTATGGAGTCGAGGTCGATGGTCATACCGCTCAGCGGATTCCCGTCGATCACTTCGTCTCGGATCAGCTGTTGGAGAACGTAGCGAGAGAGCACCGTCCGAGAGCTGATGGCGCTCGCCTTGCCATGGAGACGTGAGATGTCTTGAAGAGTGCTTTCAAGAGTTCTGAATCTCGTCGCGTCTGCGATTGAGTAGCCCGTGAAGCGATCTTTGAGATGACCGACACCGATCAGGTATCGACGACGGGACGTGTTCTCCAGCGGAGCTCGTTCGATCGCAGGGATGGTGACCTGAGTGATGTAGTCGGTCATAGGAGAGCGGGGCGACCAGGCTGCGTGTCCGTTGGTCTGAAGCAGCTCAGCAGCAGTCTCCTTGGCTCGGCGACGGGCCTCACCGATGGTGGAGCCCTGGGACTGTCGCCTCAGGAGACGGCCGTCGCGGAGCCTGACGGACCAGGTGAGTCGAATCTTCCCGTCAGGGAGGGTGGTGGGTCGAACGCGGTCAATGGAGTGCTCTCCAGGAGCGAGTCGGGTACGGGCTGCTGCTTGTGGGGCCATGTTTAAAGTGTAGTCCGTTCACGGGTTCGAGAGGGGTGCTAGTGGTGCCCTTGTGTGCTAGAATGTGCGCAGGTGCAAATCGCACCTGAGTGCACGTCCGTGGACGCCGACGGATGAGATTTTTCTGAATAGACCCCCATGTGGCGGTGGGTGGTCCTGGTGGAGGACGTCGCCACCTGACATATGCAGTGGGTCCGTGACGGGGGTAGCCCCGAGCCTCACCAGCTCGAATTGAGAAAAGCATCCCCGGTGGTGTGGGGATGCGCTGCAGGAGGACTGGCAGCCGCCTGCGGACTATTTAGGCCAGCGCCATTCCGGCGACAGATCGTGATCGGCAGGTCACGCACCTGGAAAATTAGTGCATGCACTCCCGAAAGAATTCGGGAGAGTTTGTCATGCCTTCCAACGGCATTACTTCTACTGTTCTGCCACCAGAGCTGCAGGAATTTCGTAGTCTGTCCACGACCGAGGCCGCTGAGATCGTCGGCTTGGCCCCACGCACTCTTGAGAACTTGCGTGGACGGGGCGAGGGGCCCCGCTGGCTCAAGCTGGGTAGGGCTGTCGGTTACCGCTTGGTCGATGTCATCGCCTGGCGCGACGCTCACCTCGTGGGTGGTGCGTCAGCA
This sequence comes from Corynebacterium nasicanis, assembly GCF_042658165.1. Classification (NCBI taxonomy): domain Bacteria; kingdom Bacillati; phylum Actinomycetota; class Actinomycetes; order Mycobacteriales; family Corynebacteriaceae; genus Corynebacterium; species Corynebacterium nasicanis. The sequence continues at coordinate 664,500 of NZ_JBHSQE010000001.1, read as the reverse complement.
TGACCCAGGAAAACGAAAACCCTCAGGTGGGAGACCTGAGGGCTGTTGATCCGGATGGCGGTGGATCTGGCATCGCTGATACCACATTGGTATCAACAGATATTGCTCAGATGATCGAGGATACTGCCGTCGCTGCCGCGACCACCGGTTGGACATCAACCGTGATCCGGGACGGTGTCCGAGGCGATGGACCGGTCTTTCAGGTGCTCGTGAGAAGTCGCCGACGACCCACGAAACCGGCACCTGAATCTGACGTAGGAACACCCGAGTCACACGAACAAAATTTTTGCTCGTGTGATTGCCCCCCTCCCGAAGGGTGTGTTTCAACAGGTCAGGGGGTAGACTACTCGGTACGGTCACAAGCCCCTATGGGGAACCCCGTATTACGACCGTGCGACCGTGCCTCATCCGTCAATGCCCTCGCGGTCGCTGAGGGTGTTGAAACGGATGTCTCCGGCGACGTTGGTGGTCGCTCCGCAGCGGTTGTGGGTATCGACAGCGGAAATAGCCTGCTGGGGTTTCGGGACCTGCCGTCGATGAAGGCGATGGGTACCGGTCGCGATGGGTTGATCGTCGGCTTCGATACCGAGTTCTTCTACCCGGATGGTGAGCAAGGGGCTCGGGAGATCCTCTCGTATCAGTTTGCGGTGGTCGATGTCCGCGACGACGAGCAGATGGTTGAGGTGGTGATCTTGCCTGTCGAGGGTGAGCGGATCACCTTGCACACCGCGTTGTGGACGGTCGTGGTGGAGGCGGGACTTTATGAGTCACCGCTGGTGCCTGACACCGTGACTGCACGGGGCGTGCGGCTGCGTGATTTCTGGTCCCATGAGGACGAAGTCGATTTCTACCAGCAGTACGGTGGTCATCCTGACTTCGCTCGTGCGCATCGAGATGCCGTGCGGGATGCTCTTGTGGGGTCCGGTGGGCGGGTACCGATTACGCTGGTCGCTCACATGGGTAGCGCTGACTTGACAGCGTTCAAGCATTCGCGTTATCAGGTCGATCACATGCGGAAGCTTACCTCTGCGGCTGGAGGGCTGGTTACGCTGATGCCTTTCAGGTTGATTCGGTCTGACCAGTCGCGGTGGTGGTGGACATGGATCACGCTCACCATTCGTGACACGATGGCGCATTCCCCTGACGGTCATCAGTCTCTTAGAGCGCTGGGTGAGGCATGTGGTGTGGAGAAACGGGACGTGCCTGATGAGATGCTTTCTCGAATGGATGTCTACCGACGCGATCACTTCACCGACTTCCTCGAGTACGGTATCAACGACTCCGTCATTGTCGTTGAGTACATGGCCCGGATGTGGGGCGAGGCTGCTGTACCGCCGATTACGCTGGGTGGTGGTGCTGCTCGTGCGATGGTGGAGACTGGGAAGGGGTACCTGTGTCTGACAAGTTCCAAGGATTTCCGGCGCGTGTTTTCCGGGCTGGTCAACGAGGATGTCGGTGTGGAGCCTGTCGAGGAAGGTGACAAGTTGAGCTTTTACGCTAAGCGTCGGCGAGTGCCCGTTGACGGTGCTGCTGCTCAGCTCATGGCTGCTTTTGCCTCTGCCTACCACGGTGGGCTCAACAGTTGTCCGGTTCCTGGTTACTACGAAACGCGGACGATTGATGTGGACGCGCAGAATGCCTACCCGACAGCGATGTCCATCGTCGAGGATCTCGACTTCGAGACCGGGTGTATCGAGGACGTTATCCATGAAAGGGAACTGACCTTTGACGATGTTCCGAGTCCGGTGTCGCCTGTCGTTGCTTTCGTGTCCTTCGAGTTCCCTGATGATGTCCGGTATCCGTGTATTCCTGTCTACACCGACAACACGCTGATCTATGCCCGTAACAGTGAGGGTATTGCTGGTACCTGGGTGACGGGGCCTGAGCTGTGGTTGGCGCTGGCGATGGGTGCCCGCGTCTTTGCACAGATCGGTTTCCTTGGGCGAAGACTGAAAGGTCCTGACGACGGTCGCTCGCTCACGCTGCGTCATGGGGTGCGGTCGCTGATCGATGACCGCAACAGGGCGAAGGAGATTCACGGCAAGGGCAGTCTGGAGGAGCGGACTCTCAAGACCGCGGTGCTGACGATCTACGGGAAGACAGCCCAGGACGTGGCGGCACAGCGTGCCTGGAATGCGTTGGCGCAGGAAATGGACGCTGTGGGTGGTAGTGCAATCACCTCTCCGTATCACGCGGCGATGACCACTGCTCTGGTCCGGGCGCAGTTGCATGCCACCATGCAGCAGCTCCATGAGCGTGGCTACACGACGTACAGCGTTACAACCGACGGATTTATCACTGACGCGACTCTCGAGGTTGTCGAGGGGTTGGATCTCTACGGTCTTGCTGATCATCTGCGCGAAGCGCGTGAGTTCCTGGCCACTGATCCGAGCGTGTGGGAGGTCAAGCACGAGCAGGATACTCTTCTCAATTTTGTGACTCGTGGGAATGTCACTATCGATGAGACCGGGGTGTGCGCTCACGCTGGTCTGAAATTCGGTGGTGTCGATCCTGACAGTTACGAGGATCGTGAGCTGCTCATTGAGACAGTGGTTACTCGTGAAGGTCGTGTTCAGAATAACTACACGGGATTTTCGACTTTCAAGGAATTGAGCCGTGTTGAACAGCGAAAAGACTTCGGTGTTCGCGAGGTCCGCCGCACCGTTTCCTTGGACTATGACCTCAAGCGACGTCCTGTGATGCCTACGATGACGCCTGTTACCGTGACAATCTCCGACGGGACGAAGTGGGGGGTTACCAACTTTGAGACCGAACCGTGGGACAGGGTGGAGGATGCAATCAGGGGTCGAACCATTGCCCGAGGGATTGCGAAGTCGGGATGTCTGAGGACGGTGGCTGAGTGGAAGTCGTGGGAGGTAAAGAATACTTATGGAAAGGGCCGGCGGATTGTCACACCGCAGCGGGCTGTTTTGATGAGCATTGTCATGGCGCATCGACAGGGCGTGGTCAATATTCCCACCCTTTCCGATACAAACCTGACTGTAGCTGAGCGGCTGGAGTGGTTGTCGGAATGGGGACTCGGAACGGTGTCTCGGGGTGATTGGGACAATGCGCGTCGCCCTGAGCGTGCCGCTCAGATGTTGCCTTTGGATGTCCTCGAGCCCTATCTGACGAGAATGCGTGAAATGCAGTCCGGAGATCATCCTGATGATGATGACCGACTTCCCTATGATTTGTCTGCAGGGGCGGGAGAATGACCTACGTTGTCGGTGGTATTACGTTCCGTACGAAGAACGATGTTCGCGAGCACGCCAGGAAGGTCTTGAATAGCGCAGTCCTCGGTGAGGAATTAACGGGTGGGGAGGCTTCATTCGTTGGTGACCTGTTTCGTGCCCATCCAAACTACGCGGCCAAGAGAGGAAATGGTGTCCACTTTTTCTATGTCGGTGTTATTCCCGCTTGGGAGACTAGGAACTTTCTCCTGTATCGGTTGGATGGGACATTCGACAACTTCAGCATCAAGAAGTGTGTCGGCAACATGAGTTCTGACTAACACCCGCCCCCAACACCCACCAACGACCATGTCGTCGTCGGTGGGTGTTCTTATGTGGCCGGTACCGGTTTGGTACCGGTCTGTAATTGGCTTCTTTGTGGTTGAGTATTGGCCACCTAACCATCTGTCCGATAGCGGCTTGTTTGTGGTTGCTTTGCGGTCTCGTATTGGTTAGTTCTTTGTGGTGCAATTCGCGTTGTCTCTTAGCGGTGCCGTACCGGTCTTCTATCGGTCAACTACCGGTCACCTAACCATCTGTCCGATAGCGGCTTGTTTGTGGTTCCTTAGCGGTCTCGTATTGGTTAGTTCCTTGTGGTGTAATTCGCGTTGTCTCTTAGCGGTGCCGTACCGGTCTTCTATCGGTCAACTGGATTGAGCCCGGAACGCATCGGTTCCTCATTTAACGGAAGCGGGTTGTTGTCGGGTGTGTCCGTGGTCGTCGACAAGCCTGTTGGACGGCGTGATGGACTTGGGTGAGCTCGTCCTCTGTCCCGCCTGCCGAGGTGGTCATGACCGACCCCGATTATCCCGAGAGACTAATTTATTGATTAAGCAGCCGCCTCATAAGGAGTCGTGACGCAGCTGAGGTCCTGTGGCTGATGGAAAGGTCCTCTGAACAGGGTTCTTAGAACGCTCCTTCACGGTTTCATCCGGCGTCACCGGCTATAAGCGCTGGCCAAGGGGTAGATTCCGTGAACAGAGCGCTTTTCAGCCGATGAAAAGGCCTGGTCGCGGGTTGCACCCACTGAAAACAGCACTGTTTTTGACGGATCGGCTGGAGTTATTCGGAATAACATTTCGAATAACTCATCTGTTTCCCAGCCTGGCAGTTGAGCGGATAGCGAGACTGGCAGGCCTGAAAACTTGCCCTGAGCTGCAGAAACGCGAGCAAGCGAGTGTTTCGGAGGGTCGGGGCGACAGCTCCCCGCAGGGGCCCATGCACTAGTACAGTGAGACGCGCCAGCGTCGAACGGCTGTACTAGTGCTAATGGGTTACCACTACCGAAGTAGTGCGGGTAGGATGTGTGGTGGGCAGCGAAGCGGGGTCCCACCGCAGATCCGAGGGCCCCGCTCTGGTTCGGTAGTGGGCACCGGAGGGTGGGGATCGGTGGGGCGGCGAAGCGGGGGCCCCGACGATCATCGCCTGGAGGTGCCTGTCGAGTGAGCGATCCGTTGGGTGGCGAAGCCAGGGCCCCGACGGATCGGGAACGAGTTATTGGTAGACGAGGAGATGGTGGCGATGGCAGCAGTCAGAGGAACGACGAGCTACGTGTGGAAGGGGTACACGACGTCTGAGATTCGAGGGCTGATCCGACACGACGTTCGCAGTATTGAGGAGGCTCGCGGAATCCAGCGCCAGCATTCGAATCCGATGATTGTAGGGGCCCGAACGGATCAAAATAGAGTTTTGATTAATGACGGGACTTCTGGATTTCGCGAGGCGGTGTCCGCTGAGGAGATCTGGAATGCAATAGATGCCCGACTTGATGAACGCGCAACGGTGGGATCGACTGGTAAACAGCGCAAGATCAGAAGCGACTCTAAGACGGCAATTCAATTCATTCTCCAACTCGATCCCGATTTCACCGGCGAATGTGAGTCAATGAGCGATGAGAAGCGAGATGAGATCGAAAGTCTCCATGAGGTGATGATCCAGGAGGTTGTTAACCGAATGGGTCATCGGAATGTCATTGCTGTCGCTCACCATTGGGACGAAACACATCCGCACGTCCATATCACCGCCACGGCCATGACAAGAGATAATCGAGTCAGTCTGCGTCCTGCCCTCGGTACTGGAATGGAGGCGTGTGATTGGAGCGTGCACCATGACTCCATGCGCCTGGCTCTAAGGGAGAATGGCTACGAGGCGACCCTGGAGCGTGTGGGTCAGGGACGTAAGGGTGAATCACTGACCCTGTATAAGAAATTGCGCGATGATGCACGTTCGTTCGAATCCGCGTTGAATGACCGGGATAAGTCACTCAGCGCTCGTGAGGTAGCAGCAGATAAAAGAGAGATTGATCAGGACTTGCGTGACATCCGGCTCGGTGAGATCGATGTTGAGCAGCAAGTAGGTCGTCGTATTCTTGAGGCGGACAAGTCTGAGTTGCAGCAGAAGCGTGAGGAACTGGATACAGTCCTTCCGCGTATGAAGCGAGAGGCTGAGAAGGAAGCTAAGGCTATTGTCGATGAAGCACGTGATGATGCCGATAAAATTCGGTCTACTGCTTCAGTAGAGGCGGCTAGAATTCAGGAGAGCGCGCGACAGCTTGCTCTTTCCGAATGGGAGCAGGAGAAGAAGTCTATGCGGTCGAAGGCAATCTCAGACTTCAATCTATGGCGCGGTCGACAGGAAGCTGTGGTGAATGCTGAGCTGCAGTCTCGACTGCAAGACGTGTCGGACCGGGAGGGTGCCGTTACAAAGCGCGAAGCCGTACTGACACAGCGTGAGGATGCGATCAACGCTTACATTGACAAGGTTCAGGCTTATGGTGCTGGACTTGTAACTCAGTTGCAGGGTCGGGTCAAGCGCTACGATATCGCCCTGCAGCGGGCGTTCAAGAATGCGTGGGACAGTGACCGCCTGTCGAGATTTGCAGAGATGCTAGACGAGCAGAGACCCGGCATGCGGAGGATGCCGGGGGGTCAGTCCCAACAGCCTCAGGCACCCCGGCCATCGGGTCCTCAGCTGGGTGAGTGACACGAGACAACCCCGCTGGAGCGCTCCAGCGGGGTTGTTCGGCGGCTCTACCCAGCGATCCCGTAGCGAGCCCTCAGGATCTGCACGCCGCTCATCACGCAGTCCACGATGTGCGCTGGCTCGGCACCGCTGACCACGGCTCCGTGGATGAGCGTGGTGAGCCCGTGTAGCGGCGCTGCCTCTCTAGCCACTGCCAGAGCAGCCTGCGCCTGCTGCCGTGGCCCTCCGGTGGCCATGACAGCGAGAGCATGGGCTGTGAGCCCGGTGACCCTGGTGAGCGTGTCGGGTCCGTAGACACCGACCGCGTGAGTGAGTACCTGGCCGGACTTGGGGCGGTCGATGACCTCGCCCAGCACCAGGTCCCGGATGTCGAGATCGTTGGCGCTGAGCAGGGCACACGCCAGTGCCAGGAGGTCGGCGTCGACGGTCTGTGGTGTCGTGCCTGCGGGGGTCTCCTCCAGTCCGGCACGGAGCTGCGCGATCAGTGACTGGATCTCACCCTCGGCGGTGTCGCGGATGGCGTCCAGACGGTCGTCTACGGCCTCCACAGCGGTCTCCAGGGCCTGTCGCTGGTCGGAGGGCAGGAGGACCGGCTGGTAGCGCTGATGGGCCTCTGAGCGGTCCAGGGCTACATGCCCGCCACGGTGCAGGATGTCCCGGGTGGCAGTGGCGGCGTGGATGGCGGGGATGGTGGCCCCCCTCCACTGCGACGGGATCACCTCACCGTGCAGGAGATGCAGCGGCTCGCCCTCCTCGATCTGAGCGCATGCCCAGACCCCCTCGACGAGGTGGTCGACCTGCCCGGTGATGGTGGACAGAGCCTGGTCGGTGGCTGTCTGGTCCTCAGAGACGATGATGACGAGCGCGATGTCGGTCGGCTCGACCATGCCGGGCATGATCTCGACCAGGTGCTCGACGTCCTCCAGATCGACGCGCAGCGTGGGACCGAGCTCGTAACGCTGATCCTGCTGGTGTGTGAGGATCATGGCGATGACTGAGCCCTGCGGGTAGAAGCCGAGGATGCCGGGCAGGTTGGCGACGAGCTGGCCCGGATCGGTGAGCGGGGCGTGCGGGACGGGTGCTGGAGCGGACATGACGGGGGACCTCCTTGAGTGGATGGACTCTTGTTCAGTCTCACTCTCGGAGCGGCGGAGCCGCTCGTGCTCCGCGCACACTGCAGTGGGCAGACGGCCTAGAGCACCTTCATCTCCGCCACTGGGGCAGCGTAGGGGCCTGTGCGGTGGGCCTGGACGATCTCAGCGACCCCGGCGTTGGCCAGGGCTTCGGGGAGGCCGCTGTGCTCGCTGTAGTCCTTGACAAAGACGCATCCAGAGGCCGGCTTGACGTTGGGAAGGTCAATGCTCAGTACCTCCGAGTCGCCGGTGGTGAGGTCGACGAGCTGGAGCATGTGGATGTCGGGGTTGTAGTCGACGACGCCCGTGAGGATGCAGTCGGACAGGTGCAGGGTGACAGTGTTTGACATGAGAAAGCCTCCCGGGTCATGAAGAATGATTCACTCCTGACCCCGGAGGCGGCTGTGCCGACTCAGACATCGACATTTCCTCGATGTAAGGGCTACTCTAGATTGGTTTATCAGCTAGGTTTGGAACAAACGTGCGATACGGGTTATCGCCCTGATGTTGCCTCGGTCTGGAATAGTGATGTATATGACATTGGTTGCGTGTGACCCCTTGGACACGTCTGAGCTGCGGAAAGCTCGGGGCGCGTTCTTCACGCCCACGGACGTGGCTCTGTTTTTGGCTGAATGGGCTGTCCGTCACCCCGGGGATCGGGTGCTTGAGCCCTCGACTGGTGACGCCGAACTGTTGGTCAGTGCTGTCGGTCGACTGCGCGAACTGGGTGCTGTGGACCCCCGGGTGTGGGGTTCTGAGCTCCACGCGTCCAGTGCTCAGGTAGGGGTCGAGCGGATCGTCGAGGCTGGGGGAGTTGGTGAAATCGAGGTTCAGGACTTCTTCAACCGGGAAGTGGCTGAGCCGTTCGATGTGGTGATTGGGAACCCGCCGTACATCAGGTTCCAGTCGTTCACTGGCCCTGAGCGTGCCCGAGCCCGTGAGGCTGCTCTCAGCGCGGGTGTGGCACTGTCTGGGCTGGCCTCGGCCTGGGCGGCGTTCACGGTCAGGGGTGCTCAACACCTTGCACCTGGAGGCCGTCTCGCCTTCGTCCTCCCTTCAGAGCTGCTGACTGCCAACTACGGCGGTCCCGTTCGGGAGTATCTCATCCAGAATTTCGCTGATATCGAGATCATCCTGTTCGACGAGAGGATCTTCGCTGACGTTGACACTGACGCGCTCCTGCTGTTGGCGTCTGGTTATGGGTGTGGACCCGCTGCGGAGCTTTCCTTCCGTCGGATACATAACGCTGCCTCTCTGGACCGCCTTCCGCCTGCAGTCTCCTGGACGCCTGCGGATCCCGCGGGCAAGTGGTCCGCTGCTACGGTCAGCGCTGAGGTGACATCGACGGTCCTGGATCTTCAGGAGGAGGGATCGTTGGTCCCTCTGTTGGATTGGGGCCAGACGAAACTGGGAGCGGTGACCGGGCGGAACACCTTCTTTGCTCTGACGCTTGAGGATGTTGAGAATGCTCGCCTCCGTAGGGACGAGGTGTTGCCGCTCTCGCCGCCTGGTTCTGCTCACTTGAGAGGTCTGGAGTTGTCTGCTGCTGCCCTCCGGGAACTGGGAGCGCAGGGTAAGCGGACGAGTCTGTTCTATCCGACCGAGCACAAGCTCTCAGCGGGTGCTGAAGCTTACATTGCTGATGGAGAAGGCCAGGGCGTAAGCGGGGCTTACAAGTGCCGGGTACGACGACTCTGGTGGCAGGTACCGCTGTCTAAACCTGCAGACTTGTTCCTGACTTACATGAACGCGGATACTGCTCGGCTGGTGACGAACTCTGCAGGGGCGTATCACCTTAACTCGGTCCACGGTGTTTATCTGCGACCGGAGTGCCGGAAGCTGGGTCGGGGTTATCTACCGCTGGCGGCTCTGAACTCCATGACACTCCTGAGCGCCGAAACAACTGGCCGTGCTTACGGTGGTGGTGTCTTGAAGATTGAGCCCGGTGAGGCCAATCGTTGGTTGGTGCCGTCGATCGGAAGCATTGATCGAGCCAAGGATGCGCTGAGCGCGATCCGACCATTGGTTGGATCGAAACTTGGGCGCAAGGACCTTGGAGCAGCCGTCAAGCTTGTTGACGAGGTGGTACTGGTGGAGTCCTTGGGTATCTCCAGGAAGACGGTGCGTGAGGCACGAGACGCCCGTAACGAGCTGGCATATCGACGGGAGGTGCGTAGCCGTGGGATCAGGAATTGACGCGAAGGTTCAGGCTGCTATCAAGTCCTGTGGTTCGAAGCCGGATGACAACAGTGTCCAGGCAGTGAAGAAGAACTATAACGAGAAGCTCTCGAACGCCCTCGCTCTGGCCTTCGCTGCCGAGCTCAGAGCTCGCGGGATGGAGGAGGCGAGGCCGTCGGGTGCCGGTGAGGTGGGGGTCTCCGGTGCTGAACGGCGAATCGCAGGCGGTATTGGGGCCAAGAAGGTTGACGTAACCTGGGCAACAGAGGAGTCGGGACTCGTTCTGGCTGTGAGTGTGAAGACGATCCTGTTTCGGGATGGTCGCAGTAACAACTTCCAGAAGAACCTGACTAATCGTCGAGCGGACATGTTGAACGAGTCGGTGACACTTCATCGAAGGTTCCCTTATTCTGTTTTGGCAGCATTCCTGATCCTCGACCATCAGGCTGCTCTCGATGGGACGGCACGTAGGCGATCTACCTTTGAGAACGTCGGACCGAGATTCCGGTTGTTCACTGGGCGTCGGGATCCAGCCGGGCGTGACGAGCAATACGAAAAGTTCTATGTAATGCTCGTGGATCTCAACATGTTCCAGCCGACTCTGCGGGCATACGAGGTAAATGACTTGGAGACTGAGGTACCGCTGGAGAAGGTCTTCGATGATCTGGTGGAACTGGTGGGGGAGAGGAACTTCGACCTTTACGAGGGGCGTGACGGTGCGGTCCGGAAGATGTGATGTCCGTCTAGCTAGTTGAAGAAAAAAAGGGAACCCCGCATCACCTGGGTGGTGATGCGGGGTTGACTCGTCAAGAGAAGTCAGGCTCGACGATGACGCCGAGCGCCTGGAGTCCAGCCTGTTCAGCGTCACGGGTCTCCGTAGCGACGGCCGTCAGCCATCGAGCGAGTTGGGTCAGCTGCGAGCCGTCCAGCGCGCCGACGTCGGCGGTGATTGCGTGGACGATCCTGGACAGCGCAGCCTCGCCCGACGACAGAGTCTCGTCGTCAGGGCCCCAGCTCATGGCTCGTGCCAGCAGGTCAGGGGTCGTGGTCATGGTGATCCTCCGGAGTGGTGGGGCAGGGGGTCACGCACCCACCCGATGGCGGCTGCGCCGCCTCCGGTCTCATGGGGCAGTCACCGCCTCAGGGCACACGCACCCAGGGCAGAGGACACAAGGCCAGGGCCCGGCTGACGCCGGGCCCTGGAATCCACGACAGGGCGGTGGATGGGTAGGAGGAGTAGCGGAAGTGTAGCGGTTTGTAGCGGATAGGATTTCGCTCATCCGCTACAAACCGCTACACGCTCCTGCTTCCCCGGTTCCTGTCGTGAGGCCCCCGGGGGTCGGCGTCAGCCGACGCCCGGGCCTGGCTGCCCTGGGTGGCTGGCCTCTGCCTGGCTGGGTGTGCCCTGGAGGCGGCCCCGCCGGGCGAGCCGTTAAGTGTATTTCCAGAGCTAAAGCGTAGTTTAAAGCGTAGTCAGCAATTCTAGCCCTCGAAATAGAACAAGCCCCTGACCTCGTATCCCAAGGTCAGGGGCTATTCTTCGGGGTGGCTGACGGGGCTCGAACCCGCGACACCCAGGATCACAACCTGGTGCTCTACCAGCTGAACTACAGCCACCATCGCTGCTTAACTGCAGCGGATTACAGATTAGCTCACCGCGCGCGATTTACAAAAACCGCTGGTAGTGGTCGGTGGCGGCGGTGGCGTGTTCGGCGGCGGCGGCCGATTCGGGGCCGGGGACGTCGACGAAGACGGCGCGTCGGTAGTAGTCGAGCTCGCGGATGGATTCGACGATGTCGGCCAGCGCCCGGTGGGCCAGGCCCTTGGCGGGCTGGTTGAAGTAGGCCTTGGGGAACCAGCGGCGGGCGAGTTCCTTGATGGAGGAGACGTCGACCATGCGGTAGTGGAGGGCGGCGTCGAGACGCGGCATCTGCCCGCGGATGAACGCCCGGTCCGTGGCGATGGAGTTGCCGGCCAGCGGGGCGGGGTGATCGGGACTGCAGTGCTCGGCGATGAGCGCCAGGACGGCGTCCTCGGCCTCGCGCAGCGAGACGGTCGAGGCGCGGACCTGCTCGGTGAGGCCGGAGGTCTCGTGCATGTTGGTGACGAAGTCGTCCATCTGCGCCAGCTCCTCCTCGGTGGCGTGGACGACGAGGTCGACGCCTTCGCCGATGATCTGCAGGTTGGCGTCGGTGACCAGGGCGGCGACCTCGACGATGACGTGGCGCTCGGGGTCGAGTCCGGTCATCTCCAGGTCGACCCACACGAGGCGGTCGTTCTTGGCGGCGATATCCATCATTCCCCCATCTTGGCGTAGAAACGGCCGATGAGCGGGGCCAACAGGCCGGTCGGCGCGATCTTGGACACCGCGTTCATCGCCTTGCTCAGCGGGCCGGGCACGACGCGGCGCTGGTTCTTCGCCATCGCCTCGAGGGTCTCGCGGGAGCAGGACTCGTAGGTGGTCCACAGGAAATCGGGCACCACCTTATCGACGATCGACTTCTCCGCATCCGGTACCACCGCATCCCGCACCGGCCCCGGCGCCAGCAGCGTGCACGTGACGCCCGTGCCCTTGAGCTCATAATGCAGTGCCTCCGTGAAGGCGTTGACGCCCGCCTTGGTGAACACATAGGTGGCGTTGTTCGGGATCGGCACGTTCCCGGCCGCGGAACCGACGTTGCAGATCGCCCCGGAGCGGCGCTCCAGCATCCCGCGCAGCGCGGCGTGCGTGAGACGGTGGACGGCGGTGGCGTTGAGGTGGAACTGGGCCACCTCCTGGTCCCAGTCCTGCTTCATCAGCGGCCCGAACGTGGCGATGCCGGCGGAGTTGATGAGGATGTTGACGGGGTGGGCGTCGATAAGCTCGATGACCCGGCTGACATCCTCGTGCCTGCTCAGATCGGCCGCGCACACCTCGACGCTCACGCCGTGCGCCGCCTCGAGGTCGTCGGCGAGCTCGCGGAGCACCGCTTCTCGACGCGCCACCACAATCACATTGTGACCCATCGACGCGAGGTCACGCGCCATGGCCATGCCGATGCCCTGGCTGGCGCCGGTGACGAGGGCGAAAGTGTCCGGACTGGGGGAGGGGAGAGTCATGGGGTCCAGGTTAGTCGGCGCCGATGTCACTCGGCAGCACGGCGACCTTTAAGGTCATTCTCATGAACGCCGTGTTGATCGCCGTGCTGGTGATGCTCGTCCTTGCTGTTTCCCGGGTCCATGTGGTCCTGGCTCTGTTCGTCGGTGCCCTCGTCGGCGGCCTGCTCGGTGGCCTCGGCCTCGACGGCACGATGGTGGCCTTCCAGGAGGGTCTGTCGGGGGGTGCGCAGATTGCGCTGTCCTATGCGCTGCTCGGTGCCTTCGCCATGGCGGTGGCGAGTTCGGGGCTGCCGAATCTGCTGGCGAACTGGCTGATTGGGCGGCTGGGGGTGGATTCGGCGTCGGCACGCACGCGGACGATTGCGCTGACGAAGTGGGGCATGGTGGCCGGCATCCTGGCGATGTCGATCATGTCGCAGAACCTCATCCCGGTGCACATCGCCTTCATCCCGCTCATCATCCCGCCGCTGCTGGCGGTGTTCAACCGGCTGCAGATTGACCGGCGTCTCATCGCGACGGTGCTCACGTTCGGCCTGGTGACCACGTACATGTGGATCCCGATCGGCTTCGGCAACATCTTCCTCAATGACATTCTGCTGGGCAACATCGAGCGCGCCGGCATGGAGACCAGCGGCATCAACATCTTCACCACGATGACCATCCCGGCTATCGGCATGATCGTGGGTCTGCTCATCGCGGTGTTCTTCAGCTACCGCAAGCCGCGCGTCTACGCGGACAAGCCCATCACCGTGGGCACCGATACCGGCGAGGAGCCGATCTCCCGCTACCGCATCACGGTGGCTCTCATCGCGATTGTCGCGACCTTTGTCGTCCAGGTGGTCATGCAGACCATGGGTACCGAGGCCAACTCCCTGCTCATCGGCGCGCTCACCGGTCTGGCGATCTTCCTGGCCACCGGCGCCGTGAAGTGGAACCAGGCGGACGACATCTTCACCGCCGGCATGAAGATGATGGCGCTCATCGGTTTCATCATGATCACCGCGCAGGGCTTCGCGGCCGTCATGTCCGCCACCGGTGAGGTCGACTCGCTGGTCACCTCCTCCGCGGCGCTGTTCGCCGGGTCGAAGGCCGCGGCGGCGATGGCGATGCTGGTGGTGGGGCTCATCGTCACGATGGGCATCGGGTCGAGCTTCTCCACCCTGCCGATCATCACCACCATCTACGTCCCCCTGTGCCTGGCGATGGGCTTCTCCCCGGTCGCCACGGTGGCGATCATCGGCACCGCCGGCGCCCTCGGTGACGCCGGTTCCCCTGCCTCCGACTCCACCCTCGGCCCCACCTCCGGTCTCAACGCCGACGGGCAGCACGATCACATCCGGGATTCGGTCATCCCGACCTTCATCCACTTCAACATCCCGCTGCTCATCTCCGGCTTCATCGCCGCGATGGTGCTGTAGGGGTTCGCCGACTCCTAGAAAGAGTGCCCCCGATTGGATTCGAACCAACGACCGACGGATTAGAAGTCCGGTGCTCTATCCACTGAGCTACGGAGGCATGCGCGAAATTCTAACGCACGTCCCTGCGGATCAGAAAAAGTTCCCAGGTGGTGAGCAGTTTCACGTCCGTGCACCTCGGCTAGGACGACAGCGGCCAGCGGATTAGGGTAGAGCGCATGTCAGCACCAGAGGTCAGGGAAGCAACCACGCGGGCGTCGATAAGCACCCGGAAGGTGCGGCCGACCTGGCCGCTCTACCTGCTGTTCTTCCTCGTCGCGGGCCTGGTGGGCGCGACGATCTCCTTTGAGCTGCTCACCGATTCGCTGGTGGCGCTGGGTATCCCGAATCCGGGGCCGGTGACCACGTGGGGGCTGCCGTTCTTCCGCGCGGTGGGGTGGATGCTGGCGGCGCTGGCGATCGGGTCGTTCATGTTCGCGGCGTTCTACATTTCACCGAAGGTGCCGGACAACGACAACACGCGTCTGGTGGAGGCGCCGCTGAGCGTCGACGGTGACATCGCCGCGCGGACCGGCGCCGTGTCCACCCTGTGTTTGGGACTCATCGCGGTGCTCATGATCCCGCTCACCTTGTCGGATGTGTCGGGGACGCCGTTCCGGAAGACGCTGGCCATCGACATGTGGGGGGTGGCCATCAGTCAGGTGTCCACGGCTCTGGCGTGGTCGGTGGTCGCGGGAATCGCGCTGGTTGTGGGGGTGGCCGGGCTGATCTTCCGGAAGTGGATCGCGCAGCCGCTGTTGTTTGTGGGGGCAATTCTCACCATTGTGCCGCTGGGCATGGAGGGGCACGCCGCGGCCGGTGGCGCGCACGACTACGGCACGAACTCCTACCTGTGGCATCTCCTCGCCATGGCGGTGTGGGTGGGCGGCCTCATGGCGCTCATCGCGCATGGTCGACGCCTGGGGCCGGACATGGAGATCGGCCTGCGCCGCTACTCCAACGTGGCGTTCTTCGCGCTGGTCACCATGACGATCTCGGGGCTGATCAATGCGGCGGTGCGCGTCGAGTGGTCGGACTGGTTCAGCACCACGTACGGCTACATCCTCGTGGCCAAGACGGTCGGCCTGGTGCTGCTGGGGTTCCTCGGTTTCGTGCACCGGATGATCACCATCCCGCAGATCACCACGAAGCCGGGACTGTTCCTGCGTTTCGCGGTCGTCGAGGCCGTGCTCATGGCCGCGGTCACCGGCGTGGCCATCACCATGGGCCGCACCCCGCCCCCGCCGCCGCGCGACCCGAACCTCTCGCAGATGGCCATCCAGATGGGCTACGACCTCCACGAGAAGCCGACCCTGGCCAACGTGTTCACCATGTGGCGTTTCGACGTCATGTTCGGCACCATCGCCATCCTCATCACCGCCGGCTACCTCTACGGAGTCTGGCGCGTGTACCGCAAGGGTGGCACGTGGAACCATCGCTACACGGCGATGTGGCTGCTGGGCACGCTGAGCCTGTTCGTCACCACCAGCTCGGGCCTGGGCATGAACATGCCCGCCACCTACTCCATGCACATGATCGTGCACATGACGCTGTCCATGGTGGTGCCGCTCTTCCTGGCGCTCGGCGCCCCGTTGACCCTCATCATGCGGGCCTACGACACAGGCGCGCCGGGCCAGCCGACGGCGCATGACTGGGCCCTGGCCATCACCCGGGCCCCGCTGCTGAAGGTGCTCACCCACCCGCTGCTGAACACCCTGCAGTTCCTCGTCGTCTTCTACGTCCTCTACCTGTTCATTCCGCTCTATGAACTGGCTATCTCCGAGCACGCCGGGCACCTGGCCATGAACTGGGCCTTCCTCATCTCCGGCTACCTCTACTTCTGGGAATTGGTGGGCACCGACCCCGCACCGGTGAAGCGCCCCACCGCGATCCGCCTGGCCTGGCTGGTCGGTTCCATGCCCTTCCACCTCTTCGCGGGCATCTACCTCATGCAGCTGACCACCATCATGGGGGAGGAGTTCTACCAGAGCCTCGGCCTGCCCTGGGAGCTCAACCTGCTGGAGGATCAGCGCGTTGGCGGCGGCATCGGCTGGGCGTCGGGCTCCTTCCCGATGGGCCTGGTGTTCCTGCTGCTGTTCATCGGCTGGCGCCGCGAGGACCGCGAGACCGAGACCGCCTACGAGAAGCGCGTGGAGTCCGGCGAGGACCACGATTTCGAGGCCTACAACGAGATGCTCGCGCGCATTTCCGCAGGTGGCCAGCCCCGCGCCGAGTTCGAGGAGACCGAGTTCCGCCGCCCGGCCGAAGGGGAGGATCCCCCGGAAGGCCCCTCCGAGGGCCCGGTACTCGATCTGCGCTCCCGCCGCAAGAGGTAGCTCCGCCCGCGGGGCCGAATCTGTGGATAACTCGATTTATCCACAGGCTTATCGACGGCCCACTTGTCACCGCCCCCACCCCCTGCCAGGCTGCGAGGTGTCAGCACGACACCACACCATTCAAGGGGGAATTCACGTGGCCACATCGACCACCACCATCACCGGAAACCTGACCCGCGACCCGATTCTGAAGAAGTTCGAGAGCACCGGCAAGGAGCTGGTCCGCCTGCGGGTGGCCGTCAACCGCCGGGTGCTCAAGGACGAGAAGTGGGTGGACGGCGACGCGCTGTTTATCACCGTCGAGGCCTGGGGGTCGCTGGCCCGGCACTGCAAGGCGTCGCTGGGCTCGGGGATGCCCGTCATCGCCACCGGGCACCTGGTCAACTCGGAGTGGCAGGTCCCGGGGGAGGAGAAGCCGCGCTACCAGAACATCCTCAAGGCCAGCAGCATCGGACTCGACCTCAACTTCTACATTGCCTCCTCCCGGAAGATGGACCCCAACGAGCGCCGCATCGAGGGGCTGCAGATCCCGGAGCTGGTGATGGACGAGAAGTTCTACGACGAGACCGTGCCGGTGAAGAAGGATCCCGTCGACGTCTCCCACCTGCCTCCGGCGCCGCATCCGGCGGAGTCCAGCTTCGCGGCGGTCGGTGTCGGCGGGGAGGAGCCGGAGGCGCCGTTCTGACCCCGGCTTCCGTCAGTGCCTGATTACCTGACAGCGCGGAACCGGTGGCCTGCGCTTTCTCCGGCAGGCCGGGCGGTCCGTGTCAGAAGATCAGGCGGGGTGGCCGGCGGCGAGCTGGCTTCGAGATCATCCGGGCCGGTCATGTACCCTGTGGAGTGTCTTTACCGCACTAGAACACTAGGGGAGAAATGGCCGAGTTCATCTACACGATGAAGAATGTGCGAAGGGTCGTCGGCGACAAGGTCATCCTTGACAACGTCACGATGGCCTTTTACCCGGGCGCCAAGATCGGCGTCGTCGGACCCAACGGTGCCGGCAAGTCGTCCGTGCTCAAGGTGATGGCGGGCATCGACCAGCCCTCCAACGGCGAAGCGTTCCTGGATCCGGGTGCCACCGTGGGCATCCTCCTCCAGGAGCCGCCGCTCAACGAGGAGAAGACCGTCCGCGAGAACGTGGAGGAGGGTCTGGGCGACATCTTCGAGAAGAAGAAGCGCTTCGAGGAGATCGCCGAGGAGATGGCGACCAACTACACCGACGAGCTCATGGACGAGATGGGCCGGCTCCAGGAGGACCTGGACGCCGCCGATGCCTGGGAGGTCGATTCCAAGATCGAGCAGGCCATGGAGGCCCTGCGCTGCCCGCCGTCCGATTCCCCGGTGACCAACCTCTCCGGTGGTGAGCGCCGTCGCGTGGCGCTGGCGAAGCTGCTGCTCTCCGAGCCGGACCTGCTCCTGCTCGACGAGCCCACCAACCACCTCGACGCCGAGTCCGTCCTGTGGCTGGAGAAGCACCTCGCCGACTACAAGGGCGCAGTCCTGGCCGTCACCCACGACCGTTACTTCCTCGACCACGTCGCGGAGTGGATCTGTGAGGTCGACCGCGGCAAGCTGCACCCCTACGAGGGCAACTACTCCACCTACCTGGAGAAGAAGGCCGAGCGCCTCGAGGTGGCCGGCAAGAAGGACCAGAAGCTGCAGAAGCGCCTCAAGGACGAGCTGGCGTGGGTCCGCTCCTCCCCGAAGGCCCGGCAGGCCAAGAACAAGGCCCGTCTGGAGCGCTACGAGGAGATGGCTGCCGAGGCCGAGAAGTACCGCAAGCTGGACTTCGAGGAGATCCAGATCCCGACCCCGCCGCGCCTGGGCAACAAGGTCGTGGAGGTCAAGGACCTGGAGAAGGGTTTCGACGGCCGCGTCCTCATCAAGGACCTCTCCTTCACCCTGCCCCGTAACGGCATCGTCGGTGTCATCGGCCCCAACGGCGTGGGAAAGACCACCCTGTTCAAGACCATCGTCGGTCTCGAGCAGCCGGATGCCGGTTCCGTGGAGGTCGGCGAGACCGTCCAGCTGTCCTACGTGGACCAGGGCCGCGAGAACATCGACCCGGAGGCCACCGTGTGGCAGGTCGTTTCCGACGGCCTCGACTACATCAAGGTCGGCCAGAACGAGATGCCCTCTCGCGCCTACCTGTCCGCCTTCGGTTTCAAGGGCCCGGACCAGCAGAAGCCGTCCAAGGTGCTTTCCGGTGGTGAGCGCAACCGCCTCAACCTGGCGCTGACCCTCAAGCAGGGCGGCAACCTGCTGCTTCTCGATGAGCCGACCAACGACCTCGACGTCGAGACGCTCGGTTCCCTCGAGAACGCCCTGCAGCAGTTCCCGGGCTGCGCCGTGGTCATCTCGCACGACCGCTGGTTCCTCGACCGGACCTGTACCCACATCCTCGCCTGGGAAGGCAACATCGAGGAAGGCAAGTGGTTCTGGTTCGAGGGTAACTTCGGCGACTACGAGAAGAACAAGATCGAGCGCCTCGGCGTCGATGCCGCGCGTCCTTCGCGCGTCACCCACCGCCGCCTGACCCGCTAGGTCGCTTATCGACGCCCGGTCACCTCGAGGTGACCGGGCGTCGTGCTGTCACCACCCCGGTTCCACCCCGCCGGGCAGCGGGACGAGGACCAGCGCCACGCCGCCCAGGCCGAGCAGCACCAGGGTCGTGGTCACGGCCAGTACGGAATACGTCTTGGGGGCGGTGGTGTTGCGGTGCACGCTGCGCCGGGTCTCCCGGTAACGCCAGCGCTGGGTGAGCGCGATGGCCGCGCACATCGCCACGAGCATGCCGATGAGCAGGAAGACCCACCATCCGTAGGCGCGCGCCCAGCGGAGCAGCAGCATGGACACCAGGGCCAGCTCCAGGGCGGTGCGGGTCCAGGCGAGGTGGCTGCGTTCGGGGAAGCTCTGGCCGTTCATCACGCCCGCTTACAAGATGAACAGCCACAACGCCACGGCGGAGGCGGCCACGACGGCGCCGGTGACCAGCAGCAGGGGGGAGGCGGAGGGGAGGGGGCGGGAGTGGCGCATGGCGCGCTGGATGCGGATCCACCGGAGGGCGGAGACCAGGGCGATGGACATGCCGATGACGATGACGAAGGCGGACAGCGCAGCGCGCCATTCGGTCGAGACCGCCTCAATGGGAAAGGCACCCAGGGCGATGCCGCCGGCGAGGAAGGCCAGGGAGGTGCGGGTCCAGGCCAGGTAGGTGCGTTCGTTGGACAGGGTGAACTGCGGGTCCGGCTCCTCGCCGTCGGGGAACAGTCGCTGGTCGAGGCGACTGCGGTCAGTCGTGGTCATAACCCCGAATTCTACCTGCGTTTACCTGCTGTTCATATAGATTCGTCGCGATACCTCCCTTAACTGCCCAAACCCGTCCAAGACGTATAGATTGGACGGCGAGCATGACCGCGTCACCGCATGGAAAAGGAACCAGACCCGTATGTACGGAATGACCGCCGACCAGAACTCCGCGCTTCACGTCACCACTGTCCCGGTGCGCTGGTCCGACTTCGACCGCTACGGGCACATCATGAACGCGAACTACATCGAGGTCGCCCAGGAGGCGCGCCTGAAGTTCGCGGAGGATGAGTTCACCGCCCGCGGTCACGATTTCGCGGTCTTCGTCCGCCACCTCGACGTCGATTACCTGCGTCCGGTGATGCCGGACACGACGGAGTTGCTCATTGAGACGCAGGTCGTCGAGATCGGCAACACCTCCTTCACCACCCGCCAGGAGATCAAGGACCGTCAGGGGCGGATCGCCTGCATCGTCGAGTGTGTGCAGGTGGCCATCGACATGAACACCGAGCGCCCGCGGTCGATCACGGAGAAGGAAGTCAAGATCCTCACCCGGGCCGACGACGTCGATCAGCTCGAGGCGGGCGACTCCGCCAAGTGACCCCGGAGTCCCTGCGTATCGTCGACGGCGCGCCGGGCCTGCAGGCCCTCATCGGCCGCGCCAGCGACCTCGACGCCTCCGCCTCCGTCCGCTTCCGCCAGCTCGGCGAGTACGTGGATGTCTTCGTCACCACCCCTTTTCAGGTGGTGGCCTCCCGGCGCGTGCAGGGAGAGGTCTCGCGCGACGGCGCGGTGGTCTCGGTGCTCGATCTTCTCGACGCCCTCCGCACCGGCTCCCCCTCCATCGGCCCGGCCCGCGACCCCAACTGGCCGGGCGCCCTGCCGCCGGAGAGCGGTTTCCAGCTGCTCGATGAGGTCCCGGTGGGCGTTGTCCGCGAGCTCGCCGATCAGGGACAGGCCCTGGCGCGGCAGTTCTCCGGCCCGCTGGGCCCGCCCGCCAGCCTCCTCGACCAGACGGTTCTCACCGTCACCGGCGAGGCTGGCACCGCCGAGATCCCGATGCGCATGATCTTCACGTGTACCTCGCTCGGCCTCATCCCCGGCTTCGCCGCCCCCCTCGACGTCCCGCGTCACCTGCGGGTGTCCACGGTCGGCCGCTGGGTGCGTATCGACGCCCCCTTCGGCACCGTCTACCGCTCCACCTCACTGTCGCTGTTCTGAGGCTTCCCGGTATCAGGAACCCGAGACACCGCCCCGGCGACGGAAGGCGAGCAGCCCGGCGCCGCCGAGCAGTGCCGCCAGTGCCACTCCGACTACGCCGGTGACGGCGGCTCCGGTCCGGGCGAGCCCGCGCGGCTCCTCCGGGCTCTGCTCGGGTGTGGGCTGCGGGGGGATTGTGGTCTGGGCCGGCGTAGCCGGCGTCGGGGTTCCCGAGGGCAGAGAGCTGCCCGGCACGGGGATGACCGGAATGACCGGGATCGTCGGATCGTCCTCCTCGCACACCAGCGGTACGGCCGCCTGGTCGCAGGCGTCCTCCACGGTGAAGGGCTCGCCGGTGTTGACACCTTCCATGTCCATCTCGTTGCCGAAGGGAGGAGAGAGCAGCCGGCTGTTGGCGGAGATGTTGTTCTCCTCCTGGCCGGGGAAGCGGCGGTTGAAGTCGGACGGGAGGATGGTGGAGGCCAGGGCCTGGCGGTTCTCCGGATCCTCGGTGGGGCGGGTGACCATGCACTGGTCGTTGCCGAAGACCCCGCGCAGGGGCAGTGACGGGTCGGCGTCGTAGAGCGCTTCGTACTCGTCGTCGAAACGCATGACGCCGGTGACCGGATCGCGGTACATGAAGTCGCCGCGGGTGACCTGCCCTAATTCGGTAGTGCCGGAGGTGGTGGTCGTGCGGCCCCCGCGCCCCCAGTCGTAATCGAGCAGGGAGGTGCAGGTCCAGTCCGGATCATTGTTGAAACGCGTGCACGATTCCGAGGTGAAGGCCTGCGCCGCCGCGTACTTGGCACCGGCGGCGATGGCGGCCGGGTCCTTCTCGGCGGCCAGCTCGAAACTCGCCTGCATCGGGGGCACGGAGACATGGAGGACCCAGTAGTTCCCGTCCGCGGACTCCTCCACGGTGTAGGCGATGCCCGGGGTCGCGGGGTCGCTCGGATTGACGGCTCCCCCTTCGCCGACGCGGTCGGGATAGGTCGCTCCGGTCCAGGACTGCGCCGGCGGCTGCTCGGCCTCCTTGTCGGCGGGCTTCGGGGGGATGAGGGTCGAAGTGTCCCCGTTGACCTCGTAGACATCGGCCGGCTGGGCCTGCGCCGGCAGCACGAGGTTGCCGTAGAGCCAGCCGTTCATGTCGTGGGCGACAGAGCCGTCGTAGGCGACGCCCAGGTCGGCGGCGACGAAGGAGTAGAAGGCCGCGAAGTCGGCGTTCGCATCCACCGTGGCCGGCTGCCCGACAGGGAGGCGGGTGGTGGTGGGAATGGCCGCCGCGGGGATCGTCGTGGTGTACACCACACGGTCGAAGTTGGTGGACATGCCCGAAAAGAGCAGGGGATCCCCTTCTCGCGGTTCTGTCTGGTCGAGCAGTTCCTGGGGGATGACCTGGTAAGCGACGGTGAGGTCGCCGCCGTCCCGGACGCTGGACAACACGCGGACCTTCTCGCCGTTCTCGGTCTGCAGAATTGTCGCCGGGTCATAGAAGTAAGCGCTGTCGGCGGAGGCATAGACGTCCCCTGCCATGCCCGCGAGGTAGTCCTGGCCTCCCATCCCCTGCAGGGCTGCCGCCGGGTCGCTGTTGAGGATGGGGAAGTAGAACACGGCGCCGGGGTGGGCGGCGAGGTAGTCGCGGCGAAGTTCCAGGAGCTTCTCGGCGCGCTCCTCCTCCGGGAGGGTCTCGAGGTGCTCGGCGAGAGCCTGCAGCACCTGCTGCTCCGAGGTCTGCTCGTCGGTGGCGTAGCTGATGGGCCGCACCGTGGCGTGGCGGATGACGGGCTTGCCGACATTCTTCGGCACCACAATCGTCTGCCGGGTCGTGTGCTGATAGGGGAGGGTCCCACTGTGGAAGGGGCGGATGCTCACCCCCCAGGTCGCCTCGTTGCAGTCCGGGTCGCAGGGGCGGCCGACGATGTCGACATAGCCGGGGCCACCGGGATGGGCGCCGACAAAGTCCAGGCCCCCGAGGAACATGAGGGCGATCGCGGCGCCACCCAGGGACGTGATTCCTCCCTGGGCCGAGGCCGTCGGGGCGGCGCCGAACGCCAGGGAGCCGACGAGCAGGGCGCTCGTGGTGGCCATGAGGCCCCGGCGGATGGTGGACTTGAGAGAAACCATGGAGACACCTTCGGGGAAGCTCTGAACTATAAGTGAGCCACAGTGTAACTTGTATAGTCTCGTAATTCGGCCCGTCCGCGGCGGTGGGGCGGAAATTACAGCAGGAGCCACCCCCCGAGGGCTGCGGCCAGCGCGATGGACCAGGGTGGCAGCTTCCACACGGCCAGTCCCAGCCAGCACAGGGCCGCGATGCTCAGCGACGCCACACCGGTAATGCCGTGGACCACCACCGGGTCCCACAGTGCGGCGGCGAGCAGACCGACGACCCCGGCGTTGGCCCCCGTGAAAGCGGCGCGCAGCGCCGGGAGGTGGCGCCAGCGGCCCCAGAAGTGCAGGCCGGCGGTCATGAGCAGCGCGGAGGGCAGGAAGATGGCCACCGTGGCCACGAGCGCCCCGAGCCAGCCCCCATCCACGGCGCCGAGGAAGGAGGCGAAGGTGAACAGCGGGCCCGGTACCGCCTGGGCGGCGGAGTACCCGGCCAGGAACTGCTCCTGCGTGACCCATCCCGGTGCGACGGTGAGCTGCTCCAGCAAGGGGAGGACGACATGCCCCCCGCCGAAAACCAGGGAGCCGGCCTGGATGTAGGCGGCTACCCGGGCCAGCAGTGCGCCACCGAACAGGGTCGCGCCCAGCGGCAGGGCGAGCAGGAGCAGAAAGAACAGGACAAGCGCCGCGTAGGCGGTGCGCGCGCCCACCACGCGTAGCTCCGTCCCAGCGGGGTCAACCTCCTGCGGCTTTCCGCGCAGCGCCGCCAGACCGATGACTCCGGCGCCGAGGATGACGGCCACGTGGGTGAGCGGGCCGGGCAGCAGGAGGACGCACAGTCCGGCAAGCACCGCGATGGTGGCCGTGAGCCGCGTGTTCGCCATGCTCCGGGCCATGCCCGCCACGGCGTGGAACACCACGGCGACGGCCGCGGCGAGCAAACCGGAGATCCAGCCCTGGTGGGCGTCGATAGTCGCGGTGGACAGGAGGAGACCGAAGAACCCGAGCAGCAGCGTGGAGGGGGCGGTGAACATCAGCCACGCCGCGGTCATGCCGGCCCACCCGGCGCGGTGATACCCCAGCGCCATGCCCACCTGCGAGGAGGCCGGGCCAGGGAGAAATTGGGCCAGGGCGACGAGGTCCGCGTAGGAACGCTCCGTCAGCCACTTCCGGCGGGCGACGAATTCTTCCCGGAAATAGCCCAGGTGGGCGGTGGGGCCGCCGAAGGCCGTCACCCCGAGGATGCCGAAGCTGCGTATGACGTCCCCGAGTCCGCTCTGCCTGTCTTTCACGGTCGTCATCGTAGGCGACACGTACCCCCGTTTCCTAGGTATTACCTGGGGAGAGGGTGAATATCCGGTGTATTGTCCGCAATGTATAAGTTCCTTGCTTAGAGGTGGGTGCCATGTCTCGTCAATCAGCCCGGTTCCGTCGGCTTCTGATCGCGTCTCTCGCTTGTTCCGTTGCAGGCTTGAGCGCCCCGCTCGCCCACGGCCAGGATTCCCCGGCCGTGAACCTGGGGGTGTGGGCCTACGAGGACATGATCCTGGGTGATCTCCTGCTCCCGCTCGGCGGTCCCGGCTACGTCGACATCGTCGGCAAGCCCTGCGAGCCGGGGGAGGGCCTGGCGAAGTGGGGGGTGAGCGTGCGGCCCATGTCCAGCTCCTCCGCACCGCTGGAGCACATCACCACCAACCGGATGGTCATCCCGAAGCAGGTGAACGGGCAGGACATCGGCAAGCCGAGCCTCGACAACGTGCAGCTGCGGCGACTGGCCCCGCTTCCGGAACACGCGGTGGTGGAGGCCTACCAGCAGCACCTCGCCGGACTCGACGAGGCGGCGGCCCGGGAACTCAACGAGGCCGTGGCCGCGGAGATCCTCGCCCGCAACCCGAACGCGATCCACCGCGTCTTCAGTCAGCCCGAGGAGGACCCGGCCACCTCCGGATGGAAGGTGCTCGACGGCTTCGGCGGCAAATTCTGGGGGACCAGAAGCAACCCGTATCCCACAGAAACCGCCGTCGGCACCGCCACTCCCGAGGACATCTGGGATGAGACGGCTGAGGCGACTCCGCTTCTCGACGCCACCGGCTCCCGCGTCCGCGTCCTCGCCTCCGAGAGGAACGCCGACGGCAGCATCCGCGTCGTTTACCAGCCGCTGCCGGACGACCTGGTCGATTCCGGCGCTTTTCGGCAGGACTCCGACCTGAACCCGGACATGACGCCCGGGCGTTCCACCAGCCTGGATCGCGTCGTGTACGAGACCACGATCTCCCCGGAGCAGTTCGCCACCCTCACGCAGCTTCCCCCGGGAGAGGTGCTGGAGGCAGATTTCGATCGTGACCTCACCACCATCTATGAGGTCATGGCGGAGAAGGTGGGCATCTCCTATGCGGGCCCGCTCTCCGTCGACGCGGAAGGGGCGCTCTACGGAGGCCTGGTCCTGCCCGTGGCCCAGACCCCGGCGGAGGCCGTGGAGGTGGCCGACACCATCGAGGGGCTCGACCGGATCAGTGCGGGCGAAGAGAACCTCTTCTACGCCATCACCGAATCGGAGGACGGCACCTACTGGGTCATCGATTTCGCCACCCCGCCCATGCAGGCGAGCTTCGACGTGACGGTGGATACGCCGGAAGACGCTGCCGCTGCCGCCGGTGCGTACGTGCCCGCGCAGGTGTACACCGCCCAGACCTGCACCCGGTGGAGCAACGAACTTGCCTGGGAGTGTGAGTCCCTCTTCGAGTACCCCTGGGGTAGGGGCGGGAACACGGAAAGCCACCCCGATTCCGAGGTGACGGAGAACGTGGTGCGCGGCACCCTGGAGATCCCCCAGGGGGCGACGGCAGCGGAGCTTCGCCGGGGTATCTTCGGCAACCCCTCGTGCATGGTCACCCGCCCCACGGAGGATCCCGACAACCTCGATGCGTTGGCCTCCACCATCCTGCCCACCGACTACAACAACCGTTTCCCCGGGCAGCCGGAGAATCCGATCTCCCCGGCGGACATGTTCCTCGAGGGCGCGTACATAGACGACATCCCCATGCGGGGTGCCAACGACGGCCCCGGCTGGATCAACGAGGACGCCTGCGACCAGGCCGCCGTGCCGCTCGTCTGCAGCGCTGACACGCCTCCCGGCGGCAGTTCTCTCCCCGGAGCTGCGCTGCTCGGCTCTGCTCTCCTGAGCTCCGGCACGGGCTCGTCCTCCCCGGATGTCAGCAGCCCGGCCCCGGCCCAGACCACCGTGGTCCCGCAGCCGCAGTCACCGGCCCAGCCCGCCGAGCAGGCGCAGCCCGCGCCCCGGGGCCTCGCGCAGACCGGCGCGTCCGTCATCGGCCTGGCGGTGGTGGGACTGCTGGCCCTGGCGGGTGGCGTCCTGCTGGTGCTCCGGCGACGTCGATAACCGAGCCGACAGAAACGTCGACCCCCACCTGGATGGTGGGGGTCGACGTGTGTCAGGGTTTAGGAGTTCCGGCGGCGCACTGCCAGGAGGGCGGCGCCCCCGAGCAGGGCGGCCAGGGCCACTCCGATGACACCTATGACCTCGGCGCCGGTCTGGGCGAGGCCGCGCGGCGGCTGCGCCACCGGGGTCGGCTCAGCGCTCGGGGTCGGCTGCGGCGCGATGGTGGTCTGGGCCGGGGTGGGGTCCGGGACGGGGGTATCGTCCGGCGCCGCCGAGCCCGAACCGGAGCTCAGCAGGGCAGAACCGCCGATGAGCAGGGCGGAGCCGAGCAGCGAGCTGCCGCCGGGCGGGGTTGCGGCCGGTGCTGCCAGGCGGACACCGGCCTGGTCGCAGCCGTCGGCGGAGGTGAAGGGCTCACCGTCGTTGACATTCCGCATGGGGATGTCATCGCTGAACTGCTCGCCGCGGAGGAAGCGGTTGGACGGGGAGACGGTGTTCTCCTGCTGCCCGGGGAAGCGGTTGTTGTAGTCGGACGGCAAGATGGTGGAGGCCAGCGCCTGGAAGTCCGTGGGGTCCTCGGTCGGGCGGGTGACCATGCAGTAGTCGTTGCCGAAGATGCCGCGCTGGTAGTGGCGGTCCCGCTCGAGCCCGCTCAGGCCGGCGGCGGATTCGGTGATGGTGAGGGTGCCCCGGACCACGCCGTCGGTGAGGACCGTGCCCGCGGCGTAGGTGCTCTCCAGGTTCAGGCCTTTACCCCAGCTGTAGTCGTGCAGTTCCTGGCACTGCCAGTTGAGGTCGTTGCCCCAGCGTGTGCAGGTCGACTTGTGGTAGATCTGGGCGGCGACGTACTCGTCGCTGGTCGTACCCGCCGGGAGCTTCGGCGCGGTGACGTCGAAGCTGAACTGGGACCGCGGGCCGAAGATGTCGATGACCCAGTAGTGGCTCGTCCCGTCCGCGTTCACGGGGGAATCGGTGACCGTGTAGTAGATGGTGTTGTCCGTCTCCTCGAAGTGCGGGAACTGGACGCCGGTCACCTTGGTGGTGTCCACCGGGGAGCTGTTCTTGGTCAGGACCATGTCGCCGAAAATGGCTCCGGCCATCTCCACGGTCAGTGCCCCCGGGTCGGCGAGGCCGAGCTCCTCGGCCAGGATGCGGTTGGTGGCGCGGATGTCGCGCTCGATGACACTAGGGGAATCCACCGCGACGCTTCGCGTCGGGGCCGGGAGGCGATCGAGGGTGGGGAAGTCCGCAGGGTCGATGAGGACCTCGTGGATGACGCGCTCGAGGTTGGTGCTCACGCCGCGGTGCATGCGCTCGTCGGCCTCGAACTGGATGTTCTGGGTACCGGGGGTGAGGAAGAAGTCCTGCACGACGGTGTTATGGATGTCCTGGGGAACGGACAGGTAGGTGACCCGGATCGGGGCGCCCGGCTCGGTCGTGGAGGGTACGGCCGAGAGCAGCTTCACCAGGTTGCCCTCGTGGTCGAGGAGGAACTCCCAGTTCTCGTCCTCCACCGTGCCGTCCACGCTGCCGCGGACGAGCCCGTCGTTGTAGTCGGCCGTCCAGGTCAGGCCTCCGAGGCCGTCGAGCATGTGGGAGTCGTGGGTGCTGTAGTTGAGCAGGTAGGGGCTGATCTGCAGCAGGGACTCGGGGTGCTCCGCCGTGAGCCGCTCGCTCACGCGGGCCAGCAGCTCGTGTCGGGCTCCATACTCGAGGAGGTGATCGGCGGCCTGCTTCGCGAAGGCGACGTCCGGGTGGGCCGGCAGGGCTTCTGCGGAGCGGAAGTTGCCGCGCCACTGGCCGTTGACCAGGCTCGGCTCGCCGACGGTCTTCGGGATGACGATGCGCTGGGTGACCCGGTGCTCGTAGGCCTCGTCGGCGCTGCCGAAGGGGCGGACGCTGGCGCTCCAGGTGGCGGTGTCGGGATGGTAGTCGCGGCCGACGATGTCGACGTAGCCGGTGCCCCACAGGGCCGGGGCATTCTGGGCCTGTGCGGCCGGCAGCGCGAGGGTGGTGCCGGCGGCGAGAAGGGAGGTGGTGGCGACGGTGGCGAGCAGCGACCGCCGGAGGGAAGCAGAAAGGGACATGGCAACTCTTTCCGAGCGAAGGTCTGTACAAAACGGGATGCTAGCAGTCACCTGTGGTTTTCTTCGGGACACGCTGGGGGTGTCTCGTAATTTTGTCTACCTCAGGAGTGATCGGGATGACACCGGTGCCGGGCACATTCCGCGGTCAGTGTCACCCCGCCCGAGTAAGGTCAATGGCCATGCGTATCGGAATCCCGCAGGAGATCATGAACATGGAGGGCCGGGTGGCCCTCGGCCCCACCGGCGCCGGCACCCTCGTGGCCGAGGGGCACGAGGTGATCGTCCAGGCCGGGGCGGGCGCGGGCTCCTCCATCGCGGACAGCGAGTACGAGGCCCAGGGCGCGCGGATCGTCGCCACCGCCGAGGAGGCCTGGGCCGCGGACATGGTGCTCAAGGTCAAGGAACCCCTCCCCGCGGAATACCCCTTCCTCCGCGCGGACCTCATCCTGTTCACGTACCTGCACCTGGCCTCCTCGCGCGAGTGCACGCAGGCCCTGCTGAGTGCCGGCACCACCTCGATCGCCTACGAAACGGTGCTCGACGCCCGCGGCGGACTGCCCCTGCTCACCCCGATGTCGCAGGTCGCGGGCCGTCTCGCCGTGCAGGAGGGCGCGCACCACCTCATGAGCTCCAAGGGTGGGCGCGGCGTTCTGCTTGGCGGCGTGCCCGGCACGGCCCCGGCCAAGGTCGTCGTCCTCGGCGGCGGCCAGGTCGGTGCGTCCTCGGTGGCGATTGCCCAGGGGCTGCGCGCCTCCGTCACCGTCCTCGACCTCGACCCGGCCGTGCTGGCCCGCTTCGACGATCTCTACCAGGGCAACGTGCGCACCCTCATCTCCGATCCCATGACCATCGAGGCTGAGCTTATCGACGCCGACCTCGTCATCGGAGCCGTCCTCGTCGCCGGCGCGAAAGCCCCCACCCTGGTGAGCGAGGAGCTGGTGGCCCGCATGAAGAAGGGCTCTGTCCTCGTCGATGTCGCCATCGACCAGGGCGGCTGCTTCGCCCCCTCCCGGAAGACCTCCCACGAGGATCCCACCTACCTCGTGCACGACTCCCTCTTCTACTGCGTGCCCAACATGCCCGGCGCGGTGGCCAACACCTCCACCCGCGCGCTCACTTCGGCCACGCTGCCCTATGTCCGGGCGATCGCGGAGGCGGGGGTGGACGGGGCCGTCGAGAAGCATCCGGGCCTGGCCCCGGGCCTGATGACCCGCGGCGGGGCGCTGCTCAGTGAGCCCGTGCGGGAGGCGTTCCCGGATCTTCCCGGTTGATGAGCATCGCCGCCACCCGCTCCATGTGATCCCACATCTGGTGGCGGTAGGCGGGCGGGATCGTCTCCTCGTCGATGCTGTCGAGCGAGACCTTCATCAGCTCCAGCCAGCGGATCGCGGCGGCGCGGTCGATGGGGAAGGGGAAGTGCCGACGCCGCAGCATCGGCGCCCCGCGCTGCTCGTTGTACGTCGCGGGACCGCCCCAGTACTGCGTGAGGAACCACAGGAGCCGCTGCTCCGCGCCCTCCCAGTCATCGTCGGGGTACATCGGCCCGAGAATGTCGTCCGTCTTCACCTGTGCGTAGAAGCCGGCGACCAGGCGGGAGAAGGTGTCGGCGCCGCCCACGGCGTCATAGAGGCTGCTCATGGCACCCCAGTCTAGGCTGGCGGGCATGTCCACCGCGCTCTCGCTTCTTGGCATCACCGTCCGCCGCGGCCCCACCACGCTGATCACGGACATCTCCTGGCAGGTGCCCACCGGCTCCCACTGGACCGTGCTCGGACCCAACGGCGCCGGCAAATCGACCGTGCTCAAGCTCGCGGGCGGCTGGTGGTACCCCACGACCGGCAAGGTCGACATCCTCGGTCACCGCCTGGGGCGCGTCGAGCTGGCCCGCCTGCGCCGCCGCATCGGCTGGGTCGACCCGCGCCAGCGACTGGGCGACTATCCCGTCGCCGAGCTCGTGCTCTCCGGAATCACCGCTTCCAACGGCCTCCTCCCGCGCTGGACGCCCACCCCGGAAGAGGAGGCGCGGCTGGAGGAACTGCTCCAGCTCACCGACATGGCCGCCAAGCGCGACCGCCGCTGGTCGGCGCTCTCGCAGGGGGAGCGGGCGCGCACGCTCCTCGCCCGGGCGCTCATCCACCAGCCGGACCTGCTGCTTCTCGACGAACCCACCACCGGCCTCGATCTCCCCGGCCGGGAGAAGCTCCTGCGCGTCATCGACGAGCTGCGGGCGCGGCGCCCGGAGCTGACGACGGTGATGGTGACGCACCACGTGGAGGAGATCGCGGCGTCGACAAGCGATGCGCTGCTGCTTCGCGACGGCCGCATCCTCGCCGCCGGCCCCATCGGCACCACCCTCACGGCCGCCAACCTCTCGCGGCTCTACGGCCTGGAGGTGGAGTTGCAGCAGGTCAAGGGGCGTTGGTTCGCGCTCTGCATATAATTCCCGGGTGTTTCCTTCCCGGTGGACCGCTTGGTCTATAGTGGCCGCATGACTCACGGACTCTCTGGTTTCTCGTCTCGATCCATCCACGCCGGATACGAGCCCGACAGCCTGTACGGCCCGATCAACACCCCGATCTACGCGTCGACCACCTTCGCGCAGAACGGCCTCAACGAGCTCCGCGGCGGCTTCGAGTACACCCGCTGCGGCAACCCGACGATCGCAGCCCTGGAGAAGACCGTCGCCTCCCTCGAAGGTGCCGAATTCGGCCGCGCCTTCTCCTCCGGGATGGCCGCCACCGACATCATCCTGCGCATTCTCCTGCGCCCCGGAGACCACCTCATCCTCGGCCACGACGCCTACGGCGGCACCTGGCGGCTCATCGACGAGGCCTTCGGCGCCTGGGGCGTGGAGTACTCGGTCGTCGACACCACCAACGTCGCCGACGTCGAGGCCGCCCTGCGCCCGAACACCAAGCTCATCTGGCTGGAGACCCCGACCAACCCGGCGCTGTCCATCACCGACATCGCCGCCGTCGCCGCCATCAAGGGCCCGGCCGCACTCGTGGTGGACAACACCTTCGCCTCCCCCTACCTGCAGCAGCCTCTGGCGCTCGGTGCGGACCATGTCCTGCATTCGGCCACCAAGTACCTGGGCGGGCACTCGGATGTCGTCGGCGGCATCGTGGTGACCAATTCCGCCGAGTTCGACGAGCAGCTCCTGTGGTTCCAGGGCGGGGTCGGCCCGATTCCCTCGCCCTTCGACGCGTACCTCACCGCCCGGGGCATCAAGACCCTCGCCGTCCGGATGGAGCGCCACTGCGACAACGCCGAGGCCATCGCCGCGCATCTCGACACCTCCCCGCAGGTGGGCACCGTCCTCTACCCGGGCCTGCCCTCGCACCCCGGTCACGAGGTGGCCAAGAAGCAGATGAAGCGCTTCGGCGGCATGATCTCCGTGCGCTTCCACTCGGAGGAGGCGGCGCGCGTCTTCTGTCTCAACACCCGGCTGATCTGTCTGGCGGAATCCCTCGGCGGCGTCGAATCTCTCGTCGAGCACCCGGCGACCATGACCCACCAGTCGGCCGCCGGCTCCCAGCTCGAGGTGCCGCGTGACCTGGTGCGCATCTCCATCGGCATCGAGGATGTCGAGGACCTCATCGCCGACATCGACGTCGCCCTGGAGGCCGTGGCGGCGGCGGAGGCAGCCGCCGAGGTGTCGGCGGAGGTGTAGAAGGGTCTACATCCTTCTCGTCATCCTTCTCGTCCGGCCCCTACAACCGGATGACGCCCACCCCGGCCACCATGAGGGCCAGCCCCAGTGCCTGCAGTAACGTCACCCTCCGGCGGTGCGCCCCGAGCAGCCCGAAATGGTCGATGAGCAGGCTGCCGGCCATGAGCCCGAGCAGGATCGTCATCACCGTCAGTCCCGTGCCCAGCACCGGGGACAGAAACGCGTTGCCGAAGACGAAGGTGGCGCCGAGGAACCCGCCGATCCACATCCACCACGGGTTCCCCGCGGAGACGTCCAGCCGCCATCTGTTACGCAGCGCCAGGTTGATGAACAGCAGCGTCACCACGCCGAACGCAAAAGACACCAGCGCCGCCCCGAGCGCGGAGCCGAACACCACGCCGAGCTGGCCGTTGATGGCGGTCTGGGCGGCGGAGAACATGCCGAACACCACGCCCGCCGCCCGCCACGCCCACAGCGACCAGCCGGAGGAGTGCCCGCCGGACAGGGCCTGGCCGGGCCGCAGCATCGTGCCCAGCACCCCGGCCACGAGCAGCAGCGCACCGAGCACCCGCACGGCATCGAGGCGGTGGACCGGGGCGTGGAAGAGCCCGAGATGATCGATGAGCAGGCCCATCATCACCTGGCCGGTGATCGGCAGGACGACGGTCTGCACGCTGCCCAGCCGCGGGAACAGGAAGATGTTCCCCGTCAGCACCACCACCCCGAGGATGCCACCCGACCAGATCCACACCGGCATTCCGGTGGCCTGGGAGAGGGGAGGGAGGTGGGCGTCGATAAGCAGGACGGCGAGGAGCAACGCGAGGAAGCCGACGGCAAACGACACGAGCGAGGCGAGGAACGGCGAGCCGACGGAGCGGCGGAGCCGGGAGTTGGCCGAGGTCTGGATCGGCATGACGGTGCCCACGAAGACACCGAACAGGACAGCAAGCATGGAACCTCCTCAGTTCAGGGTATCCCCGGCTAGAGTCCAGGGTATGACCGAAGCAATCGCCATCGTCACGGGCGCCACCGGCGGTATGGGGCGGGAGATCGTCGCCGATCTCGCCCGGACGCACCACGTGTATGCCCTCGGGCGCGATGACGTCGCCCTCGCCGAGCTCGGCGCGCTGGCCAACGTCACGCCCGTGTCCACGGACCTGGTGGTCGACCTGCTGGAGGCAGGCCCCGCTGGTTCGTGCCTGCAGACGCTGCTGGATATGCAGCGGGTGGATGTGCTGGTGCACGCGGCGGCGATCGCCACGAAGTTCAGCGTCGAGTCAGCCGGTGTGGCGGACTGGCGCGGCGCCATGGACATCAACGTCCACGTCCCCGCGGAGCTGACCCGCCGCCTGCTGCCGGCCCTGCGTGCCGCCCGCGGGGTGGCGGTGTTCATCAATTCCGGGGCCGGGCGCGGCTCCTACGGCGACAACATCGTCTACGCCGCCACGAAGCACGCCCTCTACGCGCTGGCCGACGGCCTGCGCAAGGCGGAGTCGACGGCCGGGGTGCGGGTGAGCACGGTCGCGCCGGGCCCGACGGACACTCCCATGCTGCGCGGCCTGTTCGCCCAGGACGACAAGGAGTACGTGGCCGAGCACGTCATCTCCCCGCTGGAGGTGGCGCGCGCGATCCGGCTGGTCGTCGATGCGGGGGAGAGCACCCAGATCACGGATGTCTCGGTGCGCCCGCGCATCGAGCTCAGCGACCGGTAGCGATCCGCAGCGCGGTGAGCGCCGCCCGGTCGGTCTCCTGCAGCATGAGCGGGTCGGTGCCGGGCATGGGGGAAATCGTCGTGTCCGCCATCTGCCCCCACGTCGGGATCCCGATGAGCGAGACCCGCTTATCGACGCCCCCGTCCGCCCCCACCAGCAGCCGCGTCTCCGGGTCGATCTCCGGAGAGCCGGTGGGGAAGCGCTGCCCGTCGGAGGTGCTCACTTCGAAGGGCCGGGCCCGGCCCGACTCGAGGAGGGAGAGCGCCAGCGGGTCGGCGGGGCGGCGGATGTCGGGGCTGTGCATCCAGGCGTCGACGAGTACGCGGGAGCGGACCTCCGCGCCCGCGGTCGTCGGCGAGCTGGCGACGAACCCGTCGTCCTCGGCGCGCACGCTCGGGTGCGCGCCGAGGAAGGTGACCAGGCCGGCGTCGACCAGTGCGAGCAGTTGCCGCGAGCGGAACAGGGGTGGGCCGGAGCCGACCATCTGCCCGAGGGCGGACATGGTGGCGAAGAGGCCGCGGCGGGATTCCAGGGTGTAGCGGTCCTGCGCGCCGAGCACGGCCGTGGGTTTGCGGGCGGCGTTGATCGACCACAGGGCGGCCTTGACCGGGCTTTCGGTACCCAGCGCCGCCTCGTGGATGTCGGTGGACATGCGCTGCGCGATGACTTCGGTGACCTCCGCGCGGGTGCCGTGGACATCCGCCAGCGGTTCCAGCAGGGCGCGCAGGGAGAAGGGCTCGCGCGTGTGCTGTGCGACGAGCGCCTCATCGCCTTCCAGGTCGCCCGTGAGCAGGGCTGCGAATTCCTCGGCGGGCAGATCGACGGCCGCCGGGCGGACGCGGGCGAGGGTGCGGTAGTAGGCCTCGAAGGCGTCGGCGATGACGGCGGGGAAGACCTGGGTGCCGTAGTCGATGCGCTCGGCGGCGGCGAGCTCCCGCAGCACCTGCCGCAGGCGCGGGCCCTTCACCTTCGGGGGCAGGCCGCCGTAGTCGGACTTCGGCAGGTAGGGGTAGCCGCGGTGGGAGGTGACGATGAGGTGCGGTTCGCGGCCGGAGGCCTCGTAGCGCAGTCCGGAGCGGGCGGTCGGGTCCGGGTGGAACACCCCGCCCCGGTCGAGGGTGAGCAGCGCCATGATGTCGAAGAATCCCATGCCGAGCCCGCGCACGAGGACGGGTCCCGATTCCGGGATGAGGTGAATCTGCTGCTCAACGGGGTTGTCCGGGCGGATCCACGTCCCTGCGGAGTCCGCAGCTGCGGACTCCGCCGGGGTGGGGCCGGGCACCTGCCAGCCCAGGGCCAGGACGGTGGCGTCGGCGGTGAGCACGGTGCCGTCGGACAGTTCGATCTCGTCGGCGTCGCCGGCCGCGCGCACCGCCACGGCGCGGGCGTGGTGGGCGACGACGGTGACCGACTCCGGCAGGCGGGCCAGCGCGACGTCGAAGACCCACCGGAGGTAGGCGCCGTAGAGGGCGCGGGAGGGGTGTGACTCGGGGCGGGTCTCGGCGATCTCGGCGGCGAAGGCCTCCGCCACCTCCGGCCGCGGCGGGTGCGCGGCGAGCAGGGCGGCGTGTGCCGGGGAGATGTCCTCGCCGCGCAGGTGCTGAATCCATTCATGCAGGATCGGCCCCTCGAGCACGGGGGCGGTGACGCTGGCGCCGGGCTCGGTGAACAGGGTCACCGCCGCCGAGAGGGTGTTCATGCACAGGGTGCGGGTCTGGGTGGTGTCCCACACGCGTCCGGCGCCGTGAGCTGCGTCGTCGATGAGGTGCAGGGTGAGGTCGGTGCCGGGTTCCAGGGCGGCGGCGAGTCTCTCGACGACCGAGATGCCGCGGGGTCCGAGGCCGACGACGGCAATGGCGGGGCGGGGCAAGGGGGCCTCCTCAGGGAAACGTTTAGACCGTACTGTCTATCCAGTTAGTACTATTTAGTCTACTCTGTGCTACGTTGCTGAGCAAAAGTCATACCTCATTCTTCAGGCAGGAGCAGTCCCCGTGAAACCCCGACGCCTCGTCGCCGCGCTGGCCCTGGTCAGCGGCCTCGCCCTCCTCGGCGCCTGCGTGAGCCCCACCGGGCCCGCGCAGGGCGAAGGCAACCGGCTCACCTACCTCGAGCCGATCTTCTTCAACACCCTCTACCCGCCGGGCGCCGGTTTCTACCCCAACGGCGCGGTGCTGAACAACGTCGCCGACCGCCTGCTCTACCAGGATCCCGACACCCTCGAGCTCTCCCCGTGGATCGCCACCCGCCTCCCGGACATCAACGACAACGCCACCGAGTACACCTTCGACATCCGCACCGACGTCACCTACTCCGACGGCACCCCGCTCACCCCGGAGAACGTCGTGGCCAACTTCGACCTCTTCGGGATCGGCGACTCCGAGCGCATGCTCACCTCCTCCGAACAGATCACCAACTACGAGCGCGGCGAGGTCATCGACCACGACACCGTCCGCTTCCACTTCTCCGCCCCCGCGCCGGGCTTCGCGCAGGCCACCAGCTCCTTCAACGCCGGCCTGCTGGCCGATGCCACCCTGGAGCTGGCCAACGACGGCTTCGCGCCGGGCAACGCCACCGGGGTCATCGGCTCCGGGCCCTTCGTCATCACCGGCGAGCAGCTGGGCACCCGCCTCACCCTCGACGCCCGCGAGGACTACGACTGGGCCCCGCCCGCGCACCCCCACCAGGGCCGCACCCCGCTCGACGGCATCGACTACGTCCTCGCCGCCGAGGACTCCGTGCGGGTCGGCGCGCTCGTCGCCGGGCAGGCGGACGTGGCGCGGCAGATCGAGGCGCCCGTCGAGAAGCATCTGCGGGACGAGGGCATCGAGGTCGTCTGGCACGGCACCAACGGCGTGAACAACTCCCTGAGCTTCCGTTTCATGCACCCGCATCTGCGCGACATCCGCATGCGGCAGGCCCTCATCCACGCCATCGACCGCACGGAGATCATGCACACTCTCTTCTCCGACTCCTACGTCCCCGCCACCTCCGCCCTCGCGCACACCGCCCTGGGCTACCGGGAGCAGGAGGGCGCCTACGTCCACGACGAGGCCCGCGCCCGGGAGCTTCTCGACGACCTCGGCTGGGCACCCGGACCCGACGGCATCCGCGCCCGCGGCGGCGAGCGGCTGGCCTTCACCATCAACGAGGCGGTGCCGCAGCCGCGCTCGCGGGAGATCATCACCAAGATCCAGGAGCAGCTGCGCCGCGTGGGCGTGGAGATCCACCTCAACCCCGGCGACAACGCCACCCAGAACGCGGACTCGAAGGACTACGAGAAAATCCAGATCCGACACACCATGGTCGGCCGCGCGGACTACGACGTGATCAAGTCCATGTGGCACTCGACCAACCGCAACGAGCTGCTCAACGGATCCGACGACACCGTCCACGACCCCCACCTCGACGAGCTGCTCCACGACATCGCCTCCCTGGCCACCGAGGAGGAACGCGCCACCCGGACCCGGGAGGTGCAGGACTACCTCACGGAGCAGGCCTACGTCCTGCCGCTCTTCGAGGAACCCGTGGTCTACGGCGTCCAGCCGCACGTCCTCGGCTTCCGCCCCGAATCCATCGGACGCCCCTCCTTCTACGGCGTCTCTCTCGACCTGAAGGAGGAGAAGTGACCCGTCCCGAGCTTCTGCGCCGCCTCGGGCAGGCGGTCCTCGTCCTGCTCATCACCTACACGCTGGCGTTCATCCTGCTCTCGGCGCTGCCCTCCGACGGCGTCATGGCCCGCTACGCCAGCCCTGACCTGGCGCTGTCCGCCGCGGAGATCGAGCGCATCCGCGACGCCTACGGCGCCGACGACCCCCTCGTGCTCCAGTACCTCGGGGCGCTCGGCGGCTTCGTCACCGGCAACTACGGCTACTCCGTGCAGACGGGCACCCCGGTGTCCACCCTCATCCGCGAGGCCCTGCCCGGCACCGTCGCGCTCTCCGTGTCCGCCTTCCTCCTGGCGCTGGTCCTGGCCGTGTTCATCGCGGTGCTGGCCACCACCCGCACCTTCGGATGGCTCGGCGACCTCATCCGCTCCCTGCCGGCGCTCATGGTCTCCCTGCCGACGTTCTGGCTGGGCATCGTGCTCATCCAGATCCTCTCCTTCCAGCTGGGCCTCGTGCCCCTCATCGGCGCCACCCCGGCGCAGGCCCTCCTCCTGCCGACCCTCACGCTCGCGGTGCCCATCTCCGCCCCGCTGGCCCAGGTGCTCATCCGCTCCATCGATGAGGTCCACCGCCAGCCCTTCATCCAGGCCGTGCGCGCCCGCGGCGCCGGCGAGGCGTGGATCCTCGGGCGCAACGTCCTGCGTAACGCCCTGCTGCCCGCGCTCACCATGGCGGGCCTGCTCTTCGGCGAACTCGTCGGCGGCGCCGTGGTCACCGAGGCCGTCTACGGACGCGCCGGCATCGGCCAGCTCACTGTCCAGGCCGTGGCCAACCGCGACACCCCCGTCCTGCTGGCCGTCGTCGTCATCGCCGCGACCCTCTACGTCCTCATCAACCTCCTCGTGGACCTGCTCTACCCGGTCCTCGATCCCCGTCTGCGCAGAAAGGCCCGAGCATGAGCACCCTGATCACCCGCCCCCGCCGGGCAGGCACGGTCCTCGCCGCCGCGATCCTCCTGCTGGCCATCGCCTGGGCGCTGCTGCCCCAGCTGTTCACCACCCATGACCCCAACTCCGGCACCTTCGCCCCGCTGCTGGCCCCCAACACGGAGAACTGGTTCGGCACCGATTCTGTGGGCCGGGACCTCTACACCCGCGTGGTGTGGGGCGCGCGGGAATCGCTGGCCGGCGCCCTCGTGGCCGTGCTCGTCGGGCTCGTGGTGGGCACCCTGCTCGGCCTGGTGGCCGGCACCCAGCGCGGTTGGGTCGATGCGGCGCTCATGCGCCTGGTCGACGTGCTGCTGTCCATCCCGGCGCTGCTGCTCAGCCTCTCGGTGATCATCCTGCTCGGCTTCGGCACCATCAACGCCGCCCTCGCCGTCGGTGTCACTTCCGTGGCCACCTTCGCCCGCCTCGCCCGCTCCCAGGTGCTCGCCGTCGCCGCCGCCGATTTCGTCGAGGCCGCCTACGGTTCCGGCGGGACCCGCCTGCAGGTGCTCTTCCGCCACATCCTGCCCAACTCGCTCACGCCGGTCCTGGCCCTGGCGGCGCTGCAGTTCGGGTCCGCCATCCTCCAGCTCTCCACCCTGGGCTTCCTCGGGTACGGCGCCCCGCCGCCCACGCCCGAGTGGGGACTGGTCATCGCCGACGCCCGCGACTACCTGGCCACCTCCTGGTGGCTGACGGTGCTGCCCGGCGTGGTCATCGTCGCGGTGGTCTGCGCCGCCAACTACCTCAGCCACACCATCCGGAAGGAGTCCTGACATGTCCGACAGCCCCCTCCTCGACATCGAGGACCTCGTCGTCTCCTACGACACCAGCCACGGCCCCGTCGCCGCCGTCAACGGCGTGAGCCTGCAGGTGCGCCCCGGCGAGATCACCGCCATCGTCGGCGAATCCGGCTCCGGCAAGTCGACCACCGCGCAGGCCGCCATCGGTCTGCTGCCCGGCAACGCGCGTATCGACGCCGGCGCCGTCCGCCTCCACGGCACCCCCGTCTCGGAGTTCAACGAGCGTGCCTGGCGCGGGGTGCGCGGCACCCGCGTCGGCCTCATCCCGCAGGACCCGAACAACTCCCTCAACCCGGTGCGCACCATCGGCGCCTCGGTGGGGGAGGGCCTGGCCATCCACGGGCGGGGCAGCGCCGCCGCCCGCCGCGAGCGCGTCATCGAGCTGCTCACCCAGGTGGGCATCGACCACCCGGAGAAGCGCCACGACCAGTACCCGCACGAACTCTCCGGCGGGATGAAACAGCGCGCCCTCATCGCCGCGGCCCTGGCCCTGGAGCCGGAGCTCATCATCGCCGACGAGCCCACCAGCGCCCTCGACGTCACCGTGCAGAAGGTCATCCTCGATCTTCTCGACGACATGCGCCGCGAACACCACCTGGGCATCCTCCTCATCACCCATGACCTGGCCGTCGCGGGTGACCGCGCCGACCACATCGTCGTCATGGAGCGCGGCGAGGTCCGCGAATCCGGGGTCGCCGCCTCCGTGCTCACCGACCCACGCGCCCCCTACACCCGCCAGCTGCTGGCCGACGCCCCCTCGCTGGCCACCGCCACCGCCGTCGGCGACCGCCGTCGCGCGCCCGACGCGCCCGTGCTTCTCGACGTCGAGTCCGTCACCCAGCGCTACGGCGACTTCACCGCCGTCGATGACGTCTCCTTCACCGTCGCCCGCGGCTCCACGCACGCCATCGTCGGCGAATCCGGCTCCGGCAAGACCACCCTCGGGCGTTCCATCGCGGCGTTCCACCAGCCCACCGAGGGGTCCATCCGTCTCGACGGCCGCGAGATCACCACCGCCACCCACCGGCAGCGCCGCGCCCTGCGGCGGGACGTGCAGCTCGTCTACCAGAACCCCTATTCCTCCCTCAATCCGCGCCAGACGATCGGGGACATCATCGCGGAGCCGCTGCGCAACCTGTCGGGAGCGTCGCGTCGAGAAGCAACGCGCCAGGTAGACAGCTACCTCGACCTCGTGGCCCTCGACCGCGGCACCGCGCAGCGCCGCCCGGCGGAGCTCTCCGGCGGGCAGCGGCAGCGCGTCGCCATCGCCCGCGCGCTCATCCTCGAACCCGAACTCGTCGTCCTCGACGAGGCCGTCTCCGCCCTCGACGTCACCGTGCAGGCGCAGATCCTGCGGCTGCTCGAGGACCTGCAGGCGGAGCTCGGCCTGACGTACGTGTTCATCTCGCATGACCTGGCGGTGGTGAGGCAGATTTCCGACACCGTCTCCGTGCTCAGCCGCGGACGGCAGGTCGAATACGGCCCCACCGCCGCGGTCTTCGACCACCCCACCTCCGACGTGACCCGTACACTCATCGACGCCATCCCCGGGGGCAACTACCGCGGCGGCGTCCTCAACCTGGGACTGTGACCATGACTGACGCCATCAACCTCCTCGCCGGACTGCCCTCCGACCACCCGCTTGCCCGCCTCCGCGAACAACGCCCCGCCGCGCGGCTCAACGCGCAACGCAGCTTCGAGGCCCTCCTCGAACCGCGCGACCCCGGCTCCTTCACCTACGGGGAGCGCTACGCCGTCGCCATGGTCGTCGCCGGACTCCACGGCGCGGAGGGCGTGCGTGACTTCTACGCCGAACTGCTTCTCGACGACGCCCCCGCCACCCTCCCCGCTCACATCGACGCCGCCCTCAGCGCCGGCGCTTCGCGGGGCCCCTCCTCGGACGGCGGCTTCCACCTCCACGACCCCGCCACGCTCGGGGCCCGCCTGGCGGCCGCCTTCGACATCGCCCACCTCATGGTCTTCCACCCGCGCGACGCCACCCCCGCCGCCATGGAGCACCTGCGACAGGCGGGCTGGTCGGAGGACGACATCGTCAGCCTCACGCAGCTCATCGCCTTCCTCAGCTTCCAGATCCGGGTGGTGCACGGGCTGCAGGTCCTCGCCGGCCGGGACGTGGCGGTCGCGGAGCGTGCGCAGCTGTCGGGTGAGATTCCCGCCTGGCCGGAGGTGCCCGGCCCTGACGTCGTGGCGCCCACCCGCTTCGTGCGCCACCCCCTGGGCTGGGCGCCGTGGGTGGAGCCGCTGGCGGAACTCAACCCCGCGCAGATCGACGCCCTGATCCGCCCCGAGCGGGCGTCCATGCCCTACTTCCGGCTGCTCGCCCGCGACCCCGCGGCGCTCAAGGCCCGCACGCTGACGGACCTGGACATCTTCTACAACACCGACGGCGGTCTCAGCCGCGCCGAGCGTGAATTCGCCGCCACCGTCACCTCCCGCTTCAACGGCTGCGAATTCTGCGTCTCCGTCCATGCCGCCCGGGCGGTGGAGGAGGGCGGTGACGAGGGGGACGTCGATACGCTGCTGGCCGAGGGAGTCGACGCCGACCTGTCAGTGGAGCGCTCCCGGGCCCTGCGGGACGCCTCCCTGTCCCTGACCGCTACCCCCGTCAGGTACGCGGCCGCGGATAGCGAGGCCCTGCGAGCCGTCGGGCTCGACGACATCGGGATTCTCGACCATTTATATGCAACCGCCTTCTTCAACTGGGCAAATCGCCTCATGCTCGTGCTCGGAGAGGCTGATGTACCTGCGCGATACCGGGCCAAGTAACACCTCAGACGTCCCGGGGACCACTGCATATGCGACACATTCTATGCGTTTCGCTATTCTTGAGGCGTGAGTTTCCCGTCCCGCCGTTCCCCGGCGTACCTGGCCATCGCGGATGACCTCCGCGGTCGTATCGAGCGTCGTGATCTCAGCGGTGGCGATAAACTTCCCACAGAAAGGGAATTGGTCGAGGAATTCGGCGTCGCCCGGATGACCGTCCGCCACGCCCTCGACATCCTCCAGATGGAGGGTCTCATCGAGCGGCGCCGCGGACGCACCGGCGGTACCTTCATCCGCAGCATCCCGCCCGTCGTGGAACTGACCCGCATGGAAGGGCTCATGCCGCAGCTGCGGGAACACGGGCTCGAGGTCAGCTCCGAGATCGTCGAATCCGACCTGCGGCGTGCCGAGAGCGCCGTCGCCGAGGCCCTGGGCATCGCCGTCGGGGACCCCGTGTTCCTCATCGTGCGCCTGCGCTGCGTCAACGACACCCCGCTCATCGTCGAGAGCTCGCACTTCCCCTGCTTCCGGGTGCCCGGCATGCTCGAAGCCGATCTCTCCCGCTCCATGTACGAGCTCCTCGACACCCAGTGGGACATGCGGCCGGTCCGTAAATCGGAGACCATCATCCCCGGGGTGGCCTCCGCCTGGGAGCAGCAGACCCTGGGCGTGACCCGCAACCTGCCGCTGCTGCGTATCTCCCGCACGGCCTACACCGCCGACGATCAGCCCATCGAGTACTCCGAGGACGTCCTGCGTTCCGACATCGCGCACATCCGCGTGGTGACTGACACCCGGTCCTAGCTGTCCTCACCCCCGGCGTCCCCTAGGAGGCGTCGATCTCCCGGTTGCGCAGGGCGCGGGCGACGCGGTCGCGCTGTTCGGCGACGACGCGTCGCAACCCGGCGGGCAGCTCGCGCGCCAGGAAGTCGTCGGCACGCGCCAGGCCTGCTGCGGAAATGTCCCACACCGGGTAGAGCCCGGTGAGGGTGGTCAGGGCGATCTCGGAGGAGGGGTGCTCCCACAGCTTCTCGGCGATGCGGAAGTACTCGTCGTTGAACTGGGCGAGATGCTCAGCGGAACCCGGGTAGACGAGGCCCTCCATGCGCACGCGGGCGTCGACGTTGGAGAGGTCGCCGGCGATGATCTCGTCCCAGATGCGCTTCTTGGTGGCCGGATCGTTGACGGCGGCCTCGGCGCGCAGGGCCGCCTGGTGGCCGGTGGCGGAGCGGTCCCGGGCCCGCTCCTGGGCGACGGCCTCCACCTCGACGCGGTCGTAGGCGATGAGGGCGGCCAGGGCCAGCCAGCGCAGCTCGGCGTCCTTGGAGGATTCCAGCACCTGCAGCAGGCGGTCGGCGGCGCGCGGGTTGAGCGGCAGCTTCGTCAGGGCGTGGGAGAAGACGAGGGCGACTTCCGGGTCGGGGGACTTGCGGCCGGAGAGGATGGCGTCGACAAGCAGGGCGGTGCCTTCGCGCTCCCACGCCGGGTCGACGAAGGTGCGCAGGGCGGTGGTGGCCTGCGCGAGGATGCGCTCGAGGACGGCGAGTTCGGTTTCGGCGGCGGCGCCGCGGGCGACGAGGCGCAGGAAGTCGCGGGCCTTCATGCGGCCGTCGCGGGTCGCCTCCCAGGCGGCGGACCAGCACAGGGTGCGGGCCATGGGGTCGTCGATGCGGTCGATGTGGTCGACGACGAAGGCCAGGGAATCGTCGTCGAGCTGCATGAGGCAGTAGGTGAGGTCCTCGTCGTTGACCAGCACGAGGTCGGCCGACGTCACGCCCACGAGCTCGGGCACCGGGGTGAGCGCCCCGGTGACGTCGAGTTCGACGCGGTGGGTGCGGGTGACGCGGTCGTCGATAAGCGAGTAGAGCCCGACGCACACGCGGTGCGTCCGCAGCTCGCCCGCGCCGGGGGCGGCGCCGGCCTGCGCGACGGCGAAGGACTCGTAGACGCCGTCCGCAACGGTGACGGCGGGGGAGAGGGTGTTGATACCGGTGGTCTTGAGCCACTCGTCGGCCCAGCCGGAGAGGTCGCGCCCGGAGGAGGTCTGCAGCGCGGCGAGGAGATCGTCGAAGGTGGCGTTGCCCCACGCGTGGTCGGCGAAGTGCCGGCGCACGCCCGAGAGGAAGGCGTCGCGGCCGACATAGGCCTGCAGCTGCTTGAGCACGGAGGCGCCCTTGGCGTAGGTGATGCCGTCGAAGTTCTGCTCGACGGTCTCGATGTCGGTGGCGTCCGCCAGGATCGGGTGCGTGGAGGGCAGCTGATCCTGCTGGTAGGCCCAGGACTTCTCGACGTTCGCGAACGTCACCCACGCCGTGTCGTACTGCGTGGCCTCCGCCTGCGAGATCACGGCCGACCAGGTGGCGAAGGACTCGTTGAGCCACAGGTCATCCCACCAGCGCATGGTCACCAGGTCGCCGAACCACATGTGCGCCAGCTCGTGGAGGATGGTCTCCGCGCGGCGCTCGTACTTGTAGTGGGTCGCCTTGGAGGTGAAGACGTACTCGTCGCGGATGGTCACGCACGCCGCGTTCTCCATCGCGCCGAAGTTGAACTCGGGGCAGAAGACCTGGTCGTACTTGCCGAAGGGGTAGGCCATGCCGAAGTGGGCGTGGTACCAGTCGAAACCCTGCTTCGTCTCGGCGAAGAGGCGCTCGGCGTCGAGGTGCCGGGCCAGGGAACGGCGGCAGTACAGGCCCATGGGGACGGTGAGCTCGGTGGGCTGATCCGCCGGGGTCTCCGGGTGGTGGGTGAGCGTGCCCTGCCAGGTGGAGGTGACCTCGGTGAAGCGGCCCGCGCACAC
Organism: Corynebacterium nasicanis; assembly: GCF_042658165.1. Taxonomy (NCBI): domain Bacteria; kingdom Bacillati; phylum Actinomycetota; class Actinomycetes; order Mycobacteriales; family Corynebacteriaceae; genus Corynebacterium; species Corynebacterium nasicanis. The sequence goes on along the minus strand of NZ_JBHSQE010000001.1, from coordinate 619,620 downwards.
GGCGACGAGGTAGGTGGACAGCGGATAGTCGATCCGCGAGCGGTGGATGGCGCGGTCGCCCTGCACCGAGGTGGTCTGCGCGCCGTTGGAGATGACCTTCCACTGCGCCGGGGTGGTCACCGTGAGGTCGTAGGTGGCCTTGAGGTCGGGCTGGTCGAAGCAGGCGAAGACGCGCTTGGCGTCGGCGGTCTCGAACTGGGAGTAGAGGTAGACCTCGTTGTCGGCCGGGTCGACGAAACGGTGCAGACCTTCCCCGGTGCGGGAGTAGGGGATCGTCGCGGTGACCCGCAGGGAGTGCCGGCCGGGGCTGAGGTCGGTGAGGGCGATGCCGTAGGTGTCGTCGTAGCCGTCCTCGTCGAGGGTGAGGGCCTCGCGGCGGATGTTCTGCCCGTCGAGGTACACCCCCTCCACGTGGGAGGCGCGCAGGTCGATGAAGGTGGAGCCGGCCTCCCGCACGGTGAACGTCACGGTGGTGATGCTGCCGAACTCGGTGTCGCCCGTCAGATCGAGGGCGATGTCGTAGTTGTCCACCTCGAGCAGGCCGGCGCGGTGGGCGGCCTCGTCGCGGGTGAGATTGATGGAGGTCAACAGGTACTCCTCAGTCGGGATTGCACGTGCACCGCCCACACTAGTCCCCGCGTACGATGGGATCATGACAACAAACAACGTGAAGTTCTGGTTCGACGTCACCTGCCCCTTCGCCTGGCAGACCTCCCGCTGGATCAAGGAGGTGGAGAAGGTCCGCGACATCTCCGTCGAGTGGATCCCCATGTCCCTGTCCGTGCTCAACGACGGCCGCGACCTCGACCCCGGCTACATGTCCGCCATGGAGGCCGCCTGGGGCCCGGCGCGCGTGTTCACCCGCGTCGCCCTCGAGGAGCCCGGCGCCGTCGACGGCCTGTACACCGCCATGGGCACCCTCATCCACGCCGGCAAGGAGAGCGGCAAGAAGGGCTTCGGCGCCTACGACGGCGTCATCGAGCAGGCGCTCCAGGACGCTGGCCTGAGCTCCATTTACGCCACCGCCGCCAACTCCGAGCAGGTCGACGACCAGCTGCGCGAGTTCCACCAGTCCGCCATGGACATGGTCGGCGACGACGTGGGCACCCCGGTCATCCAGCTCGGCGACACCGCCTTCTTCGGCCCCGTGATCACCCGCGTGCCGGAAGGGGAGGAGGCCGGAGAGCTTTTCGACGCCGCCGTCCGCCTCGCCCAGTTCCCCTACTTCTTCGAGCTCAAGCGCTCCCGCACGGAGAACCCGCAGGTGTAGACAACAGCCTGCCGGATCGAGTTCCGCGCCTCCGCCGGCCCCGGGTAGGATCGTCACCATGCGCGTTTACCTTGGAGCTGACCACGCCGGTTTTGACATGAAGAACATCATCGCCGAGCACCTGAAGAAGCAGGGCCACGACGTCATTGATTGTGGCGCCCACACCTACGATGCCGACGACGACTACCCGGCCTTCTGCATCGAGGCCGCCTCCCGCACCGTCAACGACCCGGGTTCCCTGGGCATCGTGCTCGGTGGTTCGGGCAACGGCGAGCAGATCGCCGCGAACAAGGTGAAGGGTGCACGCTGCGCCCTGGCGTGGTCCCCGGAGACCGCCCGCCTGGCGCGTGAGCACAACAACGCCCAGCTCATCGGCCTGGGTGGCCGGATGCACTCCGAGGAGGAGGCGCTGGCCATCGTCGACGCCTTCCTCGAGCAGGAGTGGTCGAAGGCGGAGCGCCACCAGCGTCGCATCGACATCCTCGCCGACTACGAGCGCACCGGCGTCGCCCCGGAGCTCCCGGCCGAGTAACTCACCAGCCTGCGAACTCGCGTTCCAGTCGACGGGGCCCGTCGATCAGCTGCCAGGTCACCTCGATCTCGACCGCTGCTTCTCGACGCCGCCCCCGCACCCGCGCCACCTGCCTTCCTGCCCGGAAGCAGGTGGCGTTGTGCGTGGTGGGGAGGGAATCGGGGATGACGGGGGCGTCGAGAAGCACGGAGCGACGCGCACCGTGGGCCTGCGCGCGCACCCGGGGGTCGGCGCGGAAGAGGTCGGGGACGGGGTCGATGATGACGTGGACGTCGCCGGCGCGCAGCCAGCCGATGATGACGGTCTCGGTGACGCCGGGGTCCGGCCACCCGGGGACGTGGACCTCGAGGTCGGCGGTGTCGAAGATGACTCCCGCCGGGCGGGCCAGCGGGTGGGTGATGCGGTGGGCCAGGGCGATGGATTCGGCGTTTTTCTCTCCCGTGTCGGCGGCGCGCCCGCCCCAGTCGGGTTCCTCGTGGATGGCGACGGCGCGGGGTTCGTGGATGAAGCGGGCCCCGGATTCCCAGGCGCGGTGTCCGAACTCCCAGTCTTCCCCGCCGTAGCCGACCATGGTGGCGTCGAAGCCGCCGAGCTCGCGGAAGAAGTCCCGTCCGCAGGTGAGGGCGGCGGAGACGATGAAGCGCCAGGAGCTGCCGTCGGCGCGTTGGAGGTGGCCCGTCTGCGTCCAGGCGTCGCGGAGCCACTGCGGTTCGACACGCTCCGGACCGGTGAGGCGGGACCCGACGACCACGGTGCGGCCCTCGGCATGGACGTGCGGCACGACGGCGCGCAGGTACCCGGGCGCCGGGACGGTGTCGCCGTCGAGGAAGGCGAGCACCTCGCCGGTGGCAGAGTCGGCTCCCAGGTTGCGGGCCGCGGCCGCCCGAAAGCCGCGGTCCTCCTGGCTCACGACGAGCGCTCTGCCGTGCACGTCCGGGGGCACGGGGGAGCCGTCGTCGGCGACGATGATCTCCACCTCGCCCGGATAGTTCTGTTTCTGCACGCCCGCGATCACCTCCCCCAGCCCCGCCGGGTTGTTGTAGTACGGAATGACCACGGACACGCGCGGCCACAAGGCCCGCCAGTGCCGCTCCCACGCGGCGGCCACCTCGGCCCATTCCCAGCCTGCGGGGCGGGTCGGCGGCGCCGGGGTGAACTCCCGCAGGGCCTGCGGCCAGTCGGTGACGATGCGGATCCCGGGCCAGGTGGCGGCCATCTCCCGGGTGTAGGGAGAGTCGCTGACCAGCACTGTCCGGCCCGCACCGAGCCAGGTCATGAGCGAGCCGGAGGCGGAGTAGTGGCGGTGGGCGCACACGGGGATCTCGATGCGCCCCATCTCGGCGGCGAGGTCGGCCTCGGACAGCCAGCCGGTGATCTCGAAGCTGACGCCCAACTCTGCCGCCAGCTCCTGCAGCTGCCGCGCGTACCCGGCATGGCCCTCACTCACCCCGCCGAGGGCGCGCACGCGCAGGCCCGTGCCGGCCACCGCGCGGAGTACGTCATCGTGGCCCTTTCCGGGGTAGAGGAAGCCGAGGATCCCCACTGTTCCGGGGACGGGACGATAGGGCGAGTCGATGGTGGGCACCGGCAAGGGAATGACGGGGACGTCACCGCCGAAGAACGTGGCCTCGTGGTGGGAATTCACCACGGCGAGGTCGGCCGCGGCGAGCAGCTCCCGGTATGCGGGGGCCCGGCGGGCCAGGCGCTGCGCCCCCTCCGCCTCCTGCGGAATGTCGTGCAGGCTGACGCTGAGGGGGTGTCCCGCACAGCGGGCCAGCAGCTTCTCGACGCCCGCGGCGGGGGTCTCGCCGAAGAGATGATCGGTGAACGTGACGTGGACCGGGCCCGGGGGCAGCGGGCCGTGGCCGCGCAGAACCGAACCGGGGGAGTATGCGGCCAGCGAGCGGGCGTACTCGGTGACGCCGTGACCGTCGGGGCCGACGATGAGATGGCAGATCATGCCAACCCCAGCAGTGCCAGGCGCTCGGCGTGGCGTTCCAGACCGGCGGCCACCACCTGCGGATGCTCCCGGTAGAAGGCCAGCTGCGCGGCCACCAGCGCGGGCTGGTCCAGGGGTTCGCCGGCGGCGGTCCACTGCTCGCGACCCGCGACGGACACGCCCAGGGCGGCTGCGGCGCGGTGTTCCACGGGGGCCTGCAGTCCGCCGAGCATCTCGCGGTCCGCCGGTGGGGTGACGGTGGCGCCGGGGGCGATCCGGTCGAGTACCCGCTGGGCCAGGACGGCGAGTGTCTCGTTGGAGGGGTGGTTGATGGTGTGCCACACGGGCGCGGACTCCAGGTGATCGGAGACGCGCACCGTGTCGTGGTGCTCCTCGCGGGTGCGCAGTTGCGCGATGGACAGGGCGGCCGCGGCGCGGAAGGCCGGCGCTCCGGGGTCGACGTCCACGGGGGCGGCGCGGCCGCGGGCGGCGGCAGCGAGAATCCGCAGGTCATGGTACGGGACCACCGGTGGATTGTGGGAGGGATCGGACGGGTCCCGCACGATGGCGTGGAAGGGCATGAGCCCGTCCCAGCGCAGGACGGGGTAGCGGAGGACGGTCGCGCCCGGCGGCAGGAGGGCGGCGAGCTGGGACGTGCCCAGGGGGAGCTCCCGGTAGTCCGCGCGGATGGGCTGGGAGACGAGGACGTCCGCGCGGGCCAGCACGGGGGCGAGCAGGGCGATGTCCTCGGCGGTGAACTCGTGGACCGGGGGGAGGCGGAAGGAATCCACGGCGCCGGAGCTGTCGAGGAGGATGCGGAGAGACTCCGCCTGGCAGTTGCCCATGACCGCCACAAACGGGCGGTCCGCGCGCCTTTCGGCGACGGTGAGCTGGTAGAACTCGCCGTAGTGGCGGCGGCGGGGGAGGTCCGGTGGGGAGGCCATGGGGCCAATGTATCAATACCGTTGCATATTAGAGCCCACACTTTGCCCCGAAAACATAAAGAACGACATATGATGTCATCGTCAGGTGATATCAGCGAACGCTTATGTGCGTCCCGCGGTCCACCTGATACCTATCAGACCTGACAGTGAGGTGAGACATGCGCGCAGACGGTGGTGTGGACACGCTCGATGTCCTGTCCATCCCGGCCGGACACGTGTATACACAGGCCATCCGCCCGTCCCAGGTGACCTATCGCCCGGACCCCGACATCGACGGTCAGTGGTGGCCCCACCCCGCCCTCGACGCCGACTGGTGGCACGCTCGCACCGATCTGCCGGACCTCGTGCACCTGCACTTCGGCTTCGACCACCTCAGCGTCGCGGACACCCGCGCCTTCGCGCAGGCCCTCCGGGAGCGCAACGTCCCGCTCGTGCTCACCGTGCACGACCTGGACAACCCGCACCAGGTCGACCAGGCCGAGCACCACGGCAAGCTGCGCGTGCTTCTCGACGCCGCCGCCGCCCGCCTCACCCTCACCGACACCGCCGCCGCCCGGCTGCGCCCCGGCGCCCACGTCATCCCGCATCCACGCGTGGTGGCGGACGCGCCGGCGAACGCGGGCACGGCGGTCGGGGTGTTCCTCAAGTCGTTGCGCGCCAACGTCATCACCGACCCCGTCTTCTACCGCATCCTCGCGCGTACCCTGCACCGCGCCACCGGCCGACCTTTGAGTGTCCACCTCCACGAGGACGCCCGCACCGCACACCTCATCCACGACCTCGCCCGCGAACAGGCGGCCGGGTTCCTCGAGCTCCGCGTCCACTCCCCGATGCCCGACGAGACCCTCCACCGGGCCGTCGGCAACTGCTCGGCCGTCCTCCTGCCCTACCTGCGGGGGACCCACTCCGGGTGGCTGGAGATGTGCCGCGATCTCGGGGTCGGCGTCGCCGTTCCGGACTGCGGCATGTACGCCGGGCAGGCCGATGATCCCCGGGCCGTGCGGGAGTACGCGACGGGCGATCCCCTGGACGCCGCCCGCGCGCTCATCCACCTGCACGAGCAGGGGCGGCTGCCCTACGCGGGGGACCGTGAACGCCAGCTCGCGGAGATCCGGCAGGCTCACCTCCAGGTCTACCGGGAGGTGAGCGGCCGATGACCCTGGCCACCGCCCCGCGCCTGCGTATCGCCCTGATCGCCCCGGCGCGTTATCCCATCCGCGAGCCCTACGCCGGGGGCCTCGAGGCGTTCTGCCACACCCTGGTCCGCGCCGTCCGCGCGTTGGGGCACACCGTCGACCTCTACGCGGCGGCCGGGTCCCAGGGGCACGTCCGCGCGCACGAGCTGCCCGGGGTCTCCTGGGCGCGCGACCCCCTGGCCAGCAGCGACACCGCCTACCCGCCCGGCGCGCGGGCCGCCGAGGACGCCGCCTTCCACCGCCTCGCCCGCCACCTGGAGGGCGCGGGATACGACATCGTGCACAACAACAGCCTCACCCCGGTCCTCTTCGAGTACCGCCTGCCGCTGCTGACCACCCTGCACACCCCGGCCCTGCCGGAGATGCAGGCGGCCATCTCCGCCGCAGGTGCCCGGGCCGGACGTTTCACCGCGGTCTCCGCGTCCACCGCCGCGGAGTGGGTGCTGCCGCGCCCGGCCACGGTCATCCCGAACGGGGTGGACACCGCGCACTGGCACCCGGGCCCCGGCGGCGAGGCCGCTGTCTGGTTCGGGCGCATCGTGCCGGAGAAGGGCCTGCACCTGGCGATGGACGCCTGCCGCCAGGCCGGGATCCCGCTGCTCTTCGCGGGCCGCGTCGGCGATCACCGCTACTTCTCCACCGAGATCGTCCCGCGCATGACCGGCCAGGCCGCCACCTGGGTCGGCGAGCTCGACCACCCCGCCCTGCAGTCCCTGGTCAGCAGGTGCCGCGTCTGCCTGGTCACCCCGCGCTGGGAAGAACCCTTCGGCCTCGTCGCCTTCGAGGCGATGGCCTGCGGCACACCCGTCGCCGCTTTTCGACGCGGCGGCCTCGGCGAACTCCTCACCACCGCGCCCGCGGCCCTGGCCGCGCCCGACGACGTCTCCTCCCTGGCCGCGGCCGTCCACGTCGCCGCCGGGATCGATCGCGCGGTGGTCCGCGACTGGGTGGAGCGCCATCACAGTCTCACCGAGGTGGCCCGCCGCTACGCGGAGCTCTACAGCGAGGTGCCCACCCGATGATCGGTTTCTACGCCCACCACCACGGCAGCGGGCACGCCCACCGGTGCCGCGCCATCATGGCAGCGCTCGGGGGGCCGGCGCAGCTGCTGTCCACGGACCCTGCGGCGGATGTGGTGCTGGCCGAGGACGCCGGGGCACCGGCCGACGCCGACCTCGACGCCCACGGCACCCTCCACTACGCCCCGGTGGGGCATGCCGGGTTGCGCGGGCGCATGGCCCAGATCGCGGCGTGGATCGCGGAGCACCGCCCGGCGGCCTTCTACGTCGACGTCTCCGTCGAGGTGGCGTCCCTCGTACGCCTCATGGGCGTGCCGGTGATCACCCTCGCCATGCCCGGCGCGCGTCACGACGCCGCCCACCAGCACGGCTACCGCCAGGCCGACGCCATCATCGCGGCGTGGCCGAACTGGGTACCCCTGCCCGCGCACCTGCGCGCCCACGGGGCCCGCGTGCACCAGGTCGGCGGGATCGCGCGCGTCGAGGAGGTGGGCGAGGTCATCGACGGTGACATCGTCGTGCTCAGCGGGCGCGGGGGATCGGGGTGGACCGCGGGTCAGTGGGACGCGGTCCGGGCCGCCTGCCCTGACCGGGAATTCCGCTTCCTCGGGGGCGGGACCGCGGTCGTCGATCCCCTGCCGTACCTCGCGGGCGCGTCGGTGGTGGTCAGCGCCGCCGGGCAGGGCTCCGTTGCGGACATCGCCGTCGCCGGCACCCCCGCGCTGGTCCTGCCCCAGGACCGCCCCTTCGGCGAGCAGCACGCCACCGCCACGCTGCTCGACAGCGCCGCACTCGCCCTCGTCCGCCCCGACTTCCCTGACCCGGGTCAGTGGCCGCAGCTTCTCGACGCCGCGAAAGCGCTGGACAGCAGGTGGATCCGGTGGCAGACTTCCGGAGCAGCGACGCGTGCGGCCGACGTGATACGGAAGGTGGTGCACCAGTGACCCCAGTGACTGTGGTGACCCTGTCCAACGCCGGACGCCTGCCCCATGTCGCCCGCCAGGCCGCGTGCCTGCCCCGCGACGTCCGGCACCTGGTGGTCGCGCTCGGCGATGCCGAGGCCCTGGCCACGGCCCTGCCCGATTCCGAGGTCATCTCCCTCGGGGAGTTCTCCCTCGCCGGCGCCCGCAATCTCGGCGGCGACGTGGCGGCCCGCAACAGCGAGGGCATCATCGTCTTTCTCGACGCCGACTGCCTGCCCGGCGACTCCCTCATCGACGCCTACCGCCGGGCGCTGGCCGCGCACCCCGAGGCCGTCGTCGCCGGACCCGTCACCTATCTGCCCGACGGGGAGCACCGCACCCACCGTCGCTCCCCGCACCCGGCCCGCCCCGACCCGCCGGCCGGCACCCTGCTGCGTGCCGACGACCGCGACTACGAACTCTTCTGGTCCCTCTCCTTCGCTCTCACCGCCGACACGTGGCGGCGCATCCGGCGCAGCTTCGGCGGCTTCGACAAGGGCTACACCGGTTACGGCGCCGAGGACACCGACTTCGGCCAGCACCTGCGCGCCTGTGGCATCCCGCTCATCTGGGTCGGGGGCGCCGACGCCTTCCACCAGTGGCACCCCGTCTCCGACCCTCCGTGGGAGCACTTCCACGACATCCTGCGCAACGCCGAGAGGTTCCACGGGATCTGGGGCTTCTGGCCCATGAGCGGCTGGTTGGAGAAGTTCGCCGACGAAGGCGCGGTGGATTTCCGCGACGGCCGGTGGGTGGCCGTCAACTCCCGGCAGGCGCGGGTCACACCTCGTTCGGATGCTCCCCGACGCGCCCCGCTTCCCCCTCGTCCAATGAGGTGATCGCCGCCATCTCGTCGGGGCTGAGCTCGAAACCGAAGACATCGATGTTCTCCCGGATGCGTTCCGGGTGCGCCGACTTGGGGAAGAGGATGACGCCGTTCTGCAGGTGCCAGCGGATGACCGCCTGCGCCGGGGAGACGCCGTGGGCGGCGGCGACGTCGAGGATCTCGGGGGCGTCGAGAAGATCGTCCCGGCCCCGGCCCAGCGGCGACCAGGCCTGCACCTTGATGCCGTGCACGCGCGCGGCGTCGATGTCCTTCCACGGCTGGAACGCCGGGTGCAGCTCCACCTGGTTGACCACCGGCAGCACCGAGGAGTGCATCTCCAGGCGGTCGAGGTGCTCGGGAAGGAAGTTGGACACGCCGATCGACCTCGTCAGGCCCTGTTCCTGCAGTTCAACGAGCTGTTCCCAGGCCTGGACGTAGCGGTTCTGCCGCGGCACCGGCCAGTGGATGAGGTAGAGGTTGACGTGGTCGAAGCCGAGTCGCTCGAGAGACTCGGACAGGGCGTCGGCGGCGTCGTCGTGGCGGTCGTTCCACAACTTGGTGGTCACGTAGATCTCGTCGCGGGGGATGCCCGACGCGGCGATCGCCTTACCGACGCCCTCCTCGTTGCCGTAGATGGCGGCTGCGTCGAAGTGGCGGTACCCGGCCTCCAGGGCCTCGCTGACCAGGCGCTCGGTGTCCCCCGGGGGGATGAGGCACACGCCGAACCCGAGCTGGGGGATGGAGGTCCCGTCGTGGAGGGTGATCGAGGGAATGGTTGGTGTCATGTCCCCGATGTTACGCCGGGATCAGAAATCGAAGTCGAAACCGCCGTCGAAGAAGCCGCCGCCGTCGCCGCCTCCCATGTCACCCATATCTCCCATGTCGCCGCCGTCGCCCATGTCACCCATGTCTCCGGCATCGCCCTCCATCGCGTCCTGGTAGCCCTCGCCGTAGCCGGAGGCCCAGGCGTCCCCGCCGTAGCCCACGCCGGCCATGCCGGAGAACATCATGGAGAACATCATCATCGACGTCGCCGTCCACATGCCGGTGGCCATCGCATCGGCCCACCAGGGGCGCGAGTACCAGCCGGCCGGGACCGGGCGGCCCGCGACGTTGCCGCCGGGGTAGTAGTTCGGCGTCTCGTCGGTGGCCACCGGGGAGGCGGTGAGGGTCTGGCCCTCATGCTCGATGGTGCGACGCTCGGTCACCTTGCCGGCGTTGCGCTGGCCCTCCAGCAGGGGCAGCTCCGGGCCGGGGGTCATGCCCATGATCTCGCGGGCGGCGTTCATGTAGTGCAGGCCCTCGAGGGCGGATTCGCGGGCCAGCTCCGCCTGCTTCACCGTCTGCGCCTGTGAGATCGCCGAGGCGGCGGCGTTGTAGCGCTCGGAGGCGTCGGCGATGGCCTGGGTCGACGCGGCGTCGTTACCCGCGATGGTGAGCACCTGCGAGCCGAGCCTTTCGATCCACCGCCGCGCGTCCGCCTGCGCATCGGCGAGCCGCGACTGTTCGAGCTCGGCGGTCTTGTTCTTGGTGGTGCGGTTCATATACCAGGCGGCGCCGCCGCCGAGCACGAGCAGGAGGAGAAGCAGTTCCACGGAAGAGCCCTTTCTATATCTGTTAACCCTCCAACGCCTGTCGGTGCCGGAAAGTTCCGATTTTCTCTCCCCGCCCGTCATGCGTTAGACTGGTCCGGCACACGCAGGGGAATGTCGTATAGTGGCTAATACCTCAGCCTTCCAAGCTGAAGACGCGGGTTCGATTCCCGTCATTCCCTCCAATTTCTCAGAAGCCCTGCGCCGGAGTCGGCGCAGGGCTTCGTCGTGTCGGAGGGACTGGGGAGTCGCTGCTCTGAGCAGGTGCTTTCCGGGCGGTGGCGGATCTGTGCGGCGTTTGTGACCCCCATGCGGCGGGCTGTGGCGGGCTGCCGGTAGACTGCTGACCACACCTACGGGGCGTGGCGCAGCTTGGTAGCGCACCTGCTTTGGGAGCAGGGGGTCGCAGGTTCAAATCCTGTCGCCCCGACGTAGGGACCGGTGTCATGCCGGGCTCAAATGAACTGCCATTCAATGTGAAACCAGGAGAGTTACTCGTGAAGAGTTCCGTCGAGAAGCTGAGCGACACCCGCGTCAAGCTCACCGTCAACGTCCCCTTCGAGGACCTGAAGACTGAGATTGACCAGGCCTACTCGGCTATCGCTCAGCAGGTGTCCATCCCGGGTTTCCGTAAGGGCAAGGCTCCGCGCCAGCTCATCGACGCCCGTTACGGCCGTGGCCCCATCCTCGAGCAGGTTGTCAACGACATGCTGCCGCGCCAGTACCAGACGGCGATCGAGGAGAACGAGATCGTCGCCATCGGTCAGCCGAACATCGACATCACCAAGGTCGAGGACAACGAGTTCGTCGAGTTCACCGCCGAGGTCGACGTCCGCCCCGAGATCGAGGTCCCGGACTTCGCTGACCTCTCCGTCACCGTCCCGGCCATCGAGGTTGACGACGCCGCCGTCGACGAGGAGATCGACCGTCTCCGCGCCCGCTTCGGTGAGCTCAAGGACACCAAGCGCAAGCTGAAGACCGGCGACTTCGCCGTCATCGACCTCAAGGCCACCGTCGACGGCGAGGTCGTCGACGAGGCCACCACCGAGGGCCTGTCCTACGAGATCGGCCAGGGCGACCTCATCGACGGCCTCGACACGGCACTGCGCGGCCTGAAGACCGGCGAGGACAACGAGTTCACCACCACCATCGTCGCCGGTGAGCACAAGGACAAGGAGGCCACCGTCGCCGTCCACGTCCAGCAGACCAAGGAGCGCAAGCTGCCCGAGTTCGACGACGAGTTCGCACAGCTCGCCTCCGAGTTCGACACCGCCGAGGAGCTTCGCGACGCCACCAAGTCCCAGGTCGAGGAGTCCAAGAAGGCCCAGCAGGCCGCCAACATCCGCGACGAGGTCCTCAAGGCTGCCCTGGCCAAGACCGACTTCGCCCTGCCGGAGTCCATCGTCGACGAGCAGGTCCACCAGCAGCTCCATCAGCTGCTCGGTCAGATGGCCCACGACGAGAACGCCCTCAACGAGGTCCTGAAGTCCCAGGGAATGACCCGCGAGGAGTTCGACGAGCAGGCCCGCAAGGACTCCGAGGAGGCCGTGCGCACCCAGCTGTTCCTGGACACCCTCGCTGAGCAGGAGAACCCGGAGGTCTCCCAGCAGGAGCTCACCGATCACATCCTGTTCACCGCCCAGTCCTACGGCATGGACCCGAACCAGTTCGTCGGCCAGCTGCAGCAGTCCGGCCAGATCGCGAACCTCTTCTCCGATGTTCGCCGTGGCAAGGCTCTCGCGGCCGCCATCTGCCGCGTCTCCGTCAAGGACGATGCTGGCAACGACGTCGACCCGGCCGAGTACTTCGGCGAGGAGACCGAGGCTGAGGCTTCCGAGGACTAGTTCCTCCTGAATCGCTGAACGCGCCCCTGACCATTGTGGTCGGGGGCGCTTCTTTCTGTCTCACAATCCCAGAGCTCGGGGCTCGGGCGCGTCCCCTCGGGAGGGGCGGTTGGGCCCGTTCGTGGGCTCGGGATCACGGTGATCGCGACAGGACGATACCGAGCCCCGAGCCTCGAGCCCCGAGTGTGCTACTCGAAGCTCGCCACCAGGCGGCCGACGACCTCGCCGCGCTTCAGCTTCTCGATGCCCTCGGGAATCTCATCGAAGCCGATGGTGGTGATCGTCGGGTTGAGCTGGCCGGTGGCCATGTACTCGTAGACGCCCGCCACGTCCTCCTTCGTGCCGCCGTTGGAGCCGATGAGGCGGGCCTGGTTGAGGATGAGCGACTTCGTCGAGATCGTCGACTCCAGCTTGCCCATACCGACGACGACCACCGTGCCGTCGCGACGGATGATGTCGACTGCCTGCGCGGTCGTGGTGTCGAAGCCGGCAAAGTCGACGATGACGTCGAAGGTGACGTCCTCGAACTCGGTGATGGACTTCTGCACGCCCTTGGCTCCAAGTTCGGTGGCCAGGGGCCACACCTTCTCGTTGACTTCGGCGACGTAGACCTCGGCGCCGGCCAGCAGGGCGACCTTCGCGCCGATCTGGCCGAGCCCGCCGAGGCCGATGATCCCGACGACATCCCCCTCCTTCACTCCGCCCTGGGTGATGACGGCGGCATAGGAGGTCATCCCGGCGTCGGTGGCGGCGGCGCCCTGGAGGAAGTCGACGTTATCCGGCAGCGGGACGAGCGCCTCCGCGGCGACGGCCATGCGCGGGGCGAAGCCACCGTCGAAGGAGTAGCCGGGGGCACCGGCGGCGGTGGTGGGGCACACACCCACGCGGTCGCCGACCTGGAAGTCCGTGACGCCGGGGCCGACCTCGGCGACGACGCCGGCGTTCTCGTGGCCGATGGTGATGGGGCGCTTGGCCAGCATCGACAGCCAGCCCTCGTCCTCCAGGAGGCCGACGTCCGAGTGGCAGAGGCCGGCGGCCTTCATTTCGAGGACGACTTCGCCCTCACCGGCGGTGGGTTCCGGTACCTCGGTGAGGAGGAGGGGTTCGTGGGTGTTGGTGAACTGCCATGCCTGCATGATGTCGCTCCTGGTTCTCGAAGGTGGTGGTTGACATGTCCCATAATAGTGGGGTTCGGGAATGCCGGCGCGTCGAGAAGCGTTGGGACGCTGTGAGCGAACAGAAGGGCGATCCGGGGAGTGGCACTAGTACCCTGGGAGCCATCGAACAAAAGGAGTGTGACTGACATGACTGATCAGATCCGGATGACGTCCCCGGGGGCGGGCATGAACCTCGGCGACTCGGTGTACGAGCGTCTGCTGCGCGAGCGCATCATTTTCCTCGGCCAGCAGGTCGACGATGACATCGCCAACAAGATCTGCGCCCAGATCCTGCTGCTGAGCGCGGAGGATCCCACCCGCGACATCTCGCTGTACATCAACTCCCCGGGTGGTTCCGTCACCGCCGGCATGGCCATCTACGACACGATGAAGTACTCCCCGTGCGACATCGCCACCTACGGCATGGGCCTGGCCGCCTCCATGGGCCAGTTCCTGCTCTCCGGCGGCACCAAGGGCAAGCGTTACGCCCTGCCGCACGCCCGCATCATGATGCACCAGCCCTCCGCCGGCGTCGGCGGCACCGCGGCCGACATTGCCATCCAGGCCGAGCAGTTCGCCGCCACCAAGCGTGAGATGGCCGAGCTCATCGCCGAGCACACGGGGCAGACCTTCGAGCAGATCACCCGGGACTCCGACCGCGACCGCTGGTTCACCGCCGAGGAGGCCAAGGAGTACGGCCTCGTCGACCATGTCATCAGCCACGCCCAGGGCCCGATCAGCAACTAGGGAATGAGAGAGAACATGATGAACAACTTCCAGATGCCCCAGTCGCGCTACGTCCTGCCCTCCTTCATCGAGCAGTCCGCCTACGGGACGAAGGAAACCAACCCGTACGCGAAGCTCTTCGAGGAGCGCATCATCTTCCTGGGCACCCAGGTCGACGACACCTCCGCCAACGACATCATGGCGCAGCTGCTCGTGCTCGAGGGCCTTGACCCGGACCGTGACATCACCATGTACATCAACAGCCCCGGTGGTTCCTTCACCGCGCTCATGGCGATCTACGACACCATGCAGTACGTCCGCCCGGACGTGCAGACCGTCTGCCTCGGCCAGGCCGCCTCCGCCGCCGCCGTGCTGCTGGCCGCCGGCGCCCCGGGTAAGCGTGCCGCCCTGCCGAACGCGCGCGTGCTCATCCACCAGCCGGCCACCCAGGGCACCCAGGGCCAGGTCTCTGACCTGGAGATCCAGGCCGCCGAGATCGAGCGCATGCGTCGTCTCATGGAGTCCACCCTGGCGCGTCACACTGGCCGCACGGAGGAGCAGATCCGCCTCGACACCGACCGTGACAAGATCCTCACGGCCGAGGAAGCCAAGGAGTACGGCATCATCGACACCGTCTTCGACTACCGCAAGCTCAACGCCTAGGTAGTTGCGCTGGAAGGGGCCCTGCGGGGCCCCTTTTTTTGCATGCTTATCGACGCCCGCGTGGTGCAGAAATCTGCACGGCTATGCAATAATCTGCCTTGGAGGTGATGATCGTGCGACTACAGAATCCCTTTGCGACGCTCGCACCCACCGGGATCGATTCCCAGCTGCTCACCGTGCTCGCACGCTCCACTCGCGTACTTACCGCCGCGGAAATCCACCGGCTGCTGCCGGAGACCGGTTCACTGCGCGCCGTCCACGACGGGCTCGGACGGCTGGAGGAACAGGGCATCCTGCGTGGCGCAGACCATCGGTCGCAGCGTGGGCTACCAGGTCAACCGCGACCATGTTCTCGCTCCTGCCGTCGAACTCATTGCTGCCGCCCGGCAGGAGTTCTACCGACGCTTGCGTGAGGCGGTCGACACCTGGGAGCCTCGGCCCGTGGCACTCTACGTGTTCGGCTCTGCAGCCCGCGAGAAGATGCACACGGACAGTGATATCGACCTGCTGGTCGTCTTCCCTGATGATGTCCCCGACGAGCACATCGAAAACTGTCTCACGACCCTGAGTGAGAACGTGGAGAGATGGACGGGAAACGAGCCGCGCCCGTTGCTGCTGCGTGACAGCGAGGTGGTGCCCAGCGGGGTGATGGACAACATCGCCCGTGAGGGTCGCGCCGTCGTCGGGGATCCGCAGTGGCTGAGGATGCGGCTTCGTGAGCGTCTCGGTGGATGAATACCCGCCGCGGGGCGGAAACGTACTGCGCAGCCTCATTCCTCGTGCGGCGGGAGGATCGCTTCGGGGGACTCGGGCAGGATCTGTCCACCGTCGATGACGAGGGTCTGGCCGGTGATGTACCCGGCCTCGCGGGTGGCCAGGAAAGTGGCGGCGTTGCCGATGTCACGCGGGTCTCCCAGGCGCAGGGCAGGGATGCCGCGGGCCATCTGTGCGAGGTATTCCTCACCCTGGGCCCTCAGCCCTTCGGTGAGGATGTTGCCCGGCAGGACGCCGTTGATGGTGATGCCGTCGCGGGCGATCTCCAGAGCAGCGCCGCGCATGAAACCCTGCTGCGCGGCCTTGGAGGCTCCGTAATGGGACCAGCCGGGGTAGCCGGTGTGGGATCCGGTGATGGAGGTGGTGATGACGATGCGCCCGTAGCGCTCGCGACGCATGTACGGCAGCACCTCCTGCACGACGACGAAGGTACCGCGGGTGTTGATGTCGAACATCTGTTGCCACTTCTCGTCGTCAAGCTCGTCGAGGGTGGCCTGCGGGAATACACCGGCGTTGGAGCACAAGATCTGGATTCCACCGAACTCCTCGGCGACCGACGCGAACACCGAACGCACCTGCGCGCGGTCGGTGACGTCGAGCTCGCGGGCGTGGGCGCCGGTCTCGGCGGCGGTCTGCTCGGCGGCGGCGAGGTCGAGATCGGCGATGATGACGGTTGCTCCGGCTTCGCGGAGCGATTCGACGATGCCGCGGCCGATGCCGGCGGCACCTCCGGTGACGATGGCTGTCTGGTTGTGCAGATCGAACATGTGGCGCGACTCCTTGTGGGTGGGGGAGAGGGTCGTTTTCCACGGTACCGATGTGCCGTCAGAGCAGCCCGGCGGAGAGCAGGAAGATGGCCAGCCCGTGGGCCAGGACGGCGGCGCTGAGCCCGACTCTCCAGCGCAGCAGAGCGCAGATCAACCCCTCCCACAGGGTGAACGCCAGCAGCGGCCAACCGACGTCGGTGAGGTTGAGAGCGAGGAAGGAGTGGCAGGCGGCGAAGAGGACGGCGGAGATGAGAGCCGCGCGCAGCCCGGAGGTCAGTTGCATCAACCGGCCCTGCAGGTAGCCGCGGAAGAAGACCTCCTCGCCGAAGTTGCCCGCCAGGCACATGAACAACAGGAAAGGCAGGACACCGACGGCCACGTCACCGCCGCGTTCGGCCAGTGGGGTCCCCAGGGAGAACGCCAGGACAGGGGCGGCGGCGAGGACTCCGCCGAGCACTCCGAGGGGCACGGACACCAGGGGTGGGCGGCCATAGGGGAGGAGGGTGCGCAAGGGGGCGTCGAGAAGCGTGAGGCCGACGATGCCCAGACTGCCCAGCCCGAACCCGAGGAGGACCACGATGTTGTCGGTCATCCGCAGCCAGGGGACGGTGGCGTCGACAAGCCCGAAGGACCACAGGCCGGCGGGGGTCATGGCGTCACGAAGCAGGATGAAGCCGAGGATGAGCACACCGATCCGCAGGAGTGGTTCACTCACCGCGCGGACCAGCAGGTAAGCCGGGACGAGGAGCACCATCCCCGGGAGGACTCCGAGGGAGAAGTCGACCAGCTCGCCCATCACAACTCGTCCAGCACGCGCGGCAGCTCGTTCCTGGTGCGCACGCCGAGCTTTCGGTACACGCGCGTGAGGTGGTACTCGACGGTCTTCGAGGACAGGAACAGTTCGCGGGCGACCTCGCGGTTGGTCGCGCCCTCGGCGACGAGCTTGGCGATCTCCTCCTCCTGCGGGGTGAGTCCTCCGGCGCCGGTGGTGCGGGTGCCGAGGCCGCCGGCGCGGCGTTCGCGGTTGCAGCGGTTGACGAATTCGGTGGCGCCCATGGCGGCGAACACGTCGCCGGCGCGGGCGAAGGCTTCGTCGGCGTGGCGGCGGCGGCCCAGGCGGCGGAGGACGCGTCCGTATTCGTAGAGGATGCGCGCCTGGTAGGTGGGCATGGTGAGGGATTCGATCTGCTCGATGGCCTCCTCGAAGCGGCGGATGCCGCCCTCGATGTCGCCGCGTTGCATGAGGATGCCGGCGCGGGGGACGGCGAGCTTGGCGTGCAGCGACCCGATGCCGGATTCGGCGGCGCGTTCTTCGGCGATGGAGGTGATGGCGTCGGCGTCGTCGATACGCCCGGTGAGGACGAGGTGCTGGGCGTAGACGTCTTCCCAGGGCCAGAAGCCGGGTTGGGAGATGTCGGTCTCCTGGGAGATGGACACGAGGGTCTCGCCGGCGCGGTTCATGCCGGAGACGTCGCCTTCGATGCCGCCGATGAGCATGCGGCACATGGCGGAGGGGATGCGCTGGATGACGAAGGCGTCGTGGCTGAAGGTGAGGCGGTTGACGTAGGAGCGGGCGAGTTCGCGGTCGCCGCGGTAGGCGGCGATCTGGGCGCCGGTCCACAGGAGGATGGGTTCGAGGAAGCGGATGCCGAAGCGTTCGGCGCGGGCGAGTCCGCGTTCGACGGTGCGTTCTGCCTCGCGGTATTCGCCGAGGATGAACAGGGTGCGGGCGAGCCACCCGTCCATCCACAGGGAGATGCGTTCGGAACCTTCGTTGCCGGGGTTGAACTGGAGGTAGCGGCGGGCGGCGACGGGGTCGTCGTGGACGAGGTGGATCCATCCGGCGGCCATGTGGCGGCGCTGCGCCAGGGTGGGGGTCTCGCCGGGCAGCGGCACGTCCGGGGGGATGGAGCGGGTGACGGCGGAGCGGCCGATCATGGAGATGTACTGGGCCTCGATGCGGGTGGGGGAGGTTTCGGGGGCCCAGGTGTCGGTGACGCCGGCCCAGTGGACCACCTTTTCGGGTTCCCAGTTGGCCAGGTGGACGAGTACTTTGCGGGAGGCGACGCGGGTGCGCATGGCGGCGTCGGTGGAGCGGGTGTCCTCGAGGGTGTTCCAGGCGCGGTCGATGAGGCTGACGGCCTCGGAGCGGCGTCCCTCGTGCAGCGCCAGGTAGCTGCGCATGGAGTCCACCTTGACGTCGCGGACCACGCGCGAGAGGGTGCCGGCGTGGAGGCGGGCGCGGGGGATGTCGGCGGCGGCGATGAGCGCCTCGATGGAGTTGAGGTGCTGGTCGTGGGAGACCTCGGGGTGGGCGGCGACCTTGGAGGCGAGGGCGAAGGCGTCGGCGGCGTCGAGCCATTGCCCGGCGGCGCCGAGTTGTTCGCCGCGTTCGGCGAGCTGGCGGGCGGTGGCGTCATCGGCACCCTCGGCGCCGAGAGCCTCGTGGATGAGGGCGGCGTCGAGGTTGTTGGAGGCCCGGTGGTACTGGGCGGCGCGGCGGTGCAGGCGGGTGACCTGGGTGGGGCCGGTGGTGGCGCGGGTGACGGCGCGGTCGGTGGGGTGGGTGAAGCGGAGGACGGGGTCGCCCGAGTTGGGGAGGAGTTCGAGGAGGTCGGCGGTGACGGCGGCGTCGAGAAGCGAGCCGTCGAGGTCGTCGGCGAGGAAGCGGATGAGGTCCGGGGAGCCGGTGCCGGTGCCGGGGAGGATGGCGACGGCCGCGAGGACCGGGCCGACGTCGAGCCCGCGGGTGCGGCGCTCGAGGGCGGCTCGCCACGGTTTGGGGATGGGGATCTGGGGGTTGGAAAGGCGCCAGTGGTCGGCGGGCGCGGCCTGCAGGACCTCCTGGATGCGGCCGGGGCGGCCGCCGGTGAGGTCGCGCAGTTCCGCCGCGGCGAGGGGGGAGAGGTGGGCGCCGATGCTGGAGAGGGCGAGCGCGGCGACGTCCTCCACGTCGAGGGGGGCGAGGGTGATGGCGTGGTCGGCCATTTCGCGCATGCGGGACATGGGCAGGTCGTCGTCGGCGTCGTCCTTGTCGGAGGCGGTGAGGATGACCACGACGCGCCCCTCCCGCAGGCGGCGGGTGGCCTCGACGAGGGCGCGCAGGGAGGTGACGTCGGCCCAGTGGGCGTCGTCGATGATGATCGCGGTGCGCGCCCCCTCCCGGTCGACCAGCTCGCCCAGGGTGCCGGTGCCGTCCGCCCGGTGGAGGATGTGGGTGAGCAGTTCACCCTCCTCGTCCGCGTGCCAGGACAGCGCAGACACGCGGATGCCGGACCAGCCCGGCAGGGAGCGGGCTATCTCCCGGACGAGGGAGGATTTGCCGGAGCCGACGGGCCCCGTGATGAGGAAGAGCAGGCCGCCACCGGGTTCGAGATCGGTGGCGTCGTCGACCACGGTGCGAAGAATCTTGCCCGAGGTCTGCTGCGAACCGAGGTTATGCGACGAATACACGATGCCCACGGTACTACCTGCCCTTCCCTATCAACCCTGATCGCCGCCCGCGACCGGCAGCACGGTGCCGGTGATGTAACTGGCTTCGCGGGAGGCCAGGAACACGATCGGCGCGGCCTGCTCGGCGAGCGTGCCGTAGCGTTTGAACAGGGAGGATTCAATCGTCTGGTCGATGATCTGCTGGTACCACTCCTTCTCCCGCTCGCCGTCCGGCCCGGGTCCGCGCGAGACCTTGCGGGCGGGGGCGAGGGTGCCGCCGGGGGCGGTGGCGACGACGCGGATGTTCTTCTCCGCCGCCTCGAGCGCCAGCGCGGAGACCAGGGCGTTGACCCCGCCCTTCGCCGCTGCGTAGGGCACCCGGTTGACGCCGCGGGTGGCCACGGAGGAGACGTTGACGATGGTGCCGCCGCCGGCGTCGATGAGCGCGGGCAGTTCCGCGCGCACCGACCACAAGGTGGTGAACAGCGAGCGGCGGATCTCCGCCTCGATCTCCTCCGGCGAGTAGTGCTCGTAGGGCTTCGCCCAGATGGTGCCGCCGACGTTGTTGATCACCACGTCGAGCCAACCGAGCTTATCGACGCCCGCCGCCACCATCTCCTCCGCGCCCTGCCACGTCTCCAAGTCCGCCGTGGCGGACCCGACGGTCGCGCCGGTCTCTGCGGCCAGCTCTGCCGCGACCTCGTGGACGAGCTCGGAGCGGTCGACGAGGAAGAGCTCGCCGCCCTCGTGGGCGATGCGGTGGGCAACGGCCTGGCCGATGCCCTGCGCCGCCCCGGTGACCAGCACCTTCTGCCCGGCGAAGCGCCCGGCGGTGAGCAGTTGCGGGGGACCGGCGACCCCCTCGCCCTCGGGCATCATGCCGGAGCCTTCGCGGCCACGTTCTGGTCCATGGTGTGGATGGCGTGGTCGTTGTGGGCGCGCAGCAGTGCGCGGACGCGCTCGTGATCGCCGGCCTCGAGGGCGTCGATGATCTGGAGGTGCTCGTCGGCGATGTCGGCGTGCATGAAGCCGGAGTCCTCCAGGTCGCGGCCCATCACCCGGGAGACCTCGAGGTTGCGGTAGGCCTGCAGCATGGCGTCGTTGCCGGAACGGCGGAAGAGGAACTCGTGGTAGGCGTTGTTCGCCTCGACGTAACCGGCGACATCGGTGAGCTTCTCGCCGTCGATGAAGGAGTTGGCCTTCTCGGCCAGCTCGCGGAAGGTGGCGTAGTCCTCGGCGTCGAGAAGGTCGGCGACCAGGGTGATGACACCGAGCTCGAGGGCCATGCGGGCGTCGAAAATGGCGCAGGCGGCGTCGTCGAGACGGTGGACCTGGCCGGTCTCCACGCCCGGGGCGGTGATGGTGACCGACGCGGAGGAGTCGGTGGTGGACAGGTCCGCGGTGACGCTGGAGTCACCGGCGGTGCCGGCCGCGGAGGAGAACTTCTCGTAGTAGAAGTTCTGCGGCGGGTTCGGCTGCTCGTTGAGGAACGTGCGCACGGCCTCCACCATTGGCGGCGGGCCGCACAGGTAGACGTCGGCGGCGCCGTCGTGCAGGTGCTCCTCGGTCATGTGCTGGGTGACGTAGCCCTTGAGCTCGTTGTTCGACTCCGGGTCGGAGACGACGGTGATGTAGTCGAAGTCCGGGAGGCGGGTCTTGAAGGAGTCGAGCTTCTCCAGCTCCACGAGGTCGTGGTCGAAGGTGGCGCCGTAGATGAGGCGGACGGGGACGTCGAGAAGCTCGTCCTCGGTGAGCTTCTCCAGGATCGACATGATGGGGGCCAGCCCGGTGCCGCCGGCAAGCAGCAGGATCGGGTTGACCGGCTCGCGGAGGAAGAAGGAGCCCATCGGGCCGGTGAGGTTGAGGCGGTCGCCCACCTGCGCCTTGTCGGTGAGGTACTCGGACATGAGCCCGCCGCGGGTGAGCTTGACCAGGAAGGTGACGATGTCCTCGGAGGGCCCGGAGGAGAAGGAGTAGGAGCGGTGGAACTCCGAGTTCGGCGGGGAGATGTTCATGTACTGGCCGGGCAGGTAGTTGAGCGAGGTGCGGTCCTCGATCTGTACGGCGAACTTCACGGTGGACTCGGAGAGGCGCTCCAGCTCGGTGATGGTGCCCAGCAGGGTGGAGGCGCCGGTCTTGGCCAGAACGGAGGTCGTGGCGATCTGCACGACCATGTCGGAGTAGGGCCGGGTCTGGCAGGTGAGGATGTAGCCTTCGGCGGCCTCGTCCTCGGAGAGGGCGTCCTCGATGTACTCGCCCTCGTCGTAGTCGCCGGACTCACAGAAGGACTTGCACGTGCCGCACGCGCCGTCGCGGCAGTCGAAGGGGATGTTGATGCGGGCCTGGTAGGCGGCGTCGGCCAGGGTCTGGTCCTCCTCGCACTCGATGAAACGGGTGATGCCGTCCTCGAAGGCCAGGGCAATCTGATGGGACATGGTCGGCCTCCTAGACCTGGTAGATGTCGACGACGTGGTGGATGAAGTCGTTCTTCAGCACGATCTTCTTCTTGGTGATCAACGGGCTCTCCCCGCTGACGTCGAGGGTCAGCCACGTGGTGCCGAAGTAGTGGTCGGTGGTGTTGTAGCGGAAGTAGTAGGAGATCCAGTTGTAGCGGACGTCGACCTCGCCGTCGCGACGCTCGAGGATCTCCACGTTGGTGGCGTAGTGGCCGGTCCGCGGCTCCGGGATGGAGGTGGCGGAGGAACGCTCGGTGCGGATGCGGAAGACACGGTCCTCCAGGCCACCGCGGTTGGGGTAGTAGATGAGGGAGATCTCGCGCTGCGGGTCGGTGGTGAGGGTGTCGTCGACGTCCCACGCCGGCATCCAGTACTCGGCGTCTTCGCGGTAGAGCTCGAGCCACTCCTCGAACTTGCGGTCGTCGAGCAGGCGGTTCTCCAGGTAGATGAAGTCCTCGATCTCGGTGCGGGTGATCGTGGAGAGTGCGGTGGTCATGTGGTGCTCCTTGAAGAGGTGGCGGGGTGGGGGATTAACCGCGGGTGCGGCGACGACGGCGGGCGGCGGGGGCGTCACCCTTGGCGGCGAGACGGGCGGCGGCGCGGGCCTTGGCGAACTCGGCGGTGGCCTGGGCGGAGGCGCGGTCGTCGATGACGTGCTTGGTGTCACCGGCGGCCTCCTCGGCCTCGACGGCGCGCTCCATGACGTTCTCCCAGTAGGAGTGCTGGATGGGGTAGAGGCCCTCGTCCTCGGTCTTGGCGCCGGAGGACAGCACGGAGGTCAGGCCCAGCTCGGAGGCCTTGTCGTTGAGGCCCTCGACCTGCTGGTGCAGGCCGCGGGTCATGTCGTTCCACGGGAAGGACGAGGCCTGGTAGGTCTTCTGGCAGGAGCGGAACTCCTCCAGGTCGTCCGGGGTGGCCATGCCGGTGGCGTTGAAGAAGTCCTCGTACTGGCGGATGCGCGTGGCGCGGGACTTGCCGGACTCACCCTTCGGGGCGATGCACCAGATGGAGACCTCGGTCTTGTCCACGGCGATCGGCTCGAGGCGGCGGATCTGGGTGGAGAACTGGTCCATGATGTAGACGTTCGGGTAGAGGCACAGGTTGCGGGAGGCGCCGACCATGAAGTTGCCGCGGGCCTCGCCGTGCAGCTCCTTGAGCTCGTCGAGACGGTCGTACATGGGGCGGTCCTCCGGGTTGGCCCAGTCGGTCCACAGGACGAGGTGGCCGTTGGGGAAGGAGAAGTAGCCGCCGCCCTGCTCGCCCCACTTGCCGGCGTCCATGGCCTTGGTCTCGTTCTTGGACTCGCCGGTGGAGCGGCGGGAGGTGGTGGCCGCGTAGTTCCAGTGGGTGGAGGAGACGTGGTAGCCGTCTGCGCCGTTCTCCGCCTGCAGCTTCCAGTTGCCGTCGAAGGTGTAGGTGGAGGTGCCCTTGAGCACCTCGAGGCCCTCGGGGGACTGGTCGACGAGCATGTCGAGGATGACGCGGGCGTCGCCCAGGTGCTCGTCGAGCGGCGCGACATCGTCGTTGAGGGAGCCGAAGAGGAAGCCGCGGTAGGACTCGAACTTGGGCACGCGGCGCAGGTTGTGGGAGCCGTCGGTGTTGAACTGCTCGGGGTATCCGCCGTCCTTCTCGTCCTTGACCTTGAGCAGGGTGCCGTCGTTGGAGAAGGTCCACCCGTGGAAGGGGCAGGTCAGGGTGGTGCGGTTGTCCACCTTCTTGCGGCAGAGCATGGCGCCGCGGTGGGAGCAGGCGTTGATGAGGCAGTTGAGCTCGCCGTCCTTGCCGCGGGTGATCACCACGGGCTGGCGGCCGATGTTGGTGGTGAAGTAGTCACCGACCTCGGGGATCTGAGATTCGTGGGCGAGGAAGATCCAGTTGCCTTCGAAGATGTACTTCATCTCGAGGTCGAAGATCTCCTGGTCGGTGAAGATCTCGCGGTTGACGCGGACGATGCCCTCGTCGGGGCGGTTCTCCAGTGCGCGGGACAGGATCTCGCGGGTGGCGGTGGTCATGATGGGGACTCCGATCTTCCGGGGGGCCCGGGTTGCCCCGGTGGGTCCGGGGGGAGGGACGTGTGACGGGACCCATCATGGGCCGGGTGTGCGACGCGCCACATCGGGGGAACGCCTAGGGGTTGTTAGGGGGATACCGTTCACTGGGGTGTGGCGGTGTTCGTTGGATGGTGGCCACCTGCGGGGATGGTCTCCGGGGGCGCGGCAGGCCATTCTCGGGGGCGGGGTTGGCCGGAGGGGGTGAACTTTTGGGTGCGTAAATCGGATAAAAGGGCTCTCAGCTGCGTTTTCGGGACACGGGTGGGGCGTGTTGTGGCGGGCGTCGGCGGGTGTGTGGCGCTGTGGCGGGGGTGGTCGGGGGTGGAATTGTGCGGCGCAAGGCCTGGAAACCCTGAGGGTAGTACCTAGGCTTCGGCCAGGGGGGTGCGTGCGGGGCGTGGTGCGCGCCGGGCTGGCGCCCCTCCTGAGCAGCGGAAACGTCACCTTGCCCACGCGCGGCCCAGGGCACTGAAGGAAATCCCCACCCGAAAGTCCTTGCGCCGGCCAGGTGAGGTGGGACACAGTGAAGGCACACCAGCGAGCAGTTCACCCGAACCGCGGGACGCTGGACCCCCCTCTTCGTTGTTCCCCCATCACCACCACACTTTCAGGAGTCTCCATGTCCTTCGAGAACCTCTCCACCCACGACGGTGACCCCACCGCCAAGGGTTCCGGCAACGCCGCCACCGACAAGTTCAAGGGCGAGTCCGTCAAGTCCGACACCTCCAAGGAGCGCGCCAACGCGATCTACACCGATCTGCTGGCCGCCATCGCCGAGGTCGCCCACAAGCACCAGGTCACCTACGACGAGTACCGCGTCCTGAAGAACTGGATGATCCAGGTCGGCGAGTACGGCGAGTGGCCGCTGTGGCTGGACGTCTTCGTCGAGCACGAGATCGAGGAGATCAACTACAACCGCAACGACTACACCGGCACCAAGGGTTCCATCGAGGGCCCCTACTACGTGCCGAACTCCCCGGAGCTGCCGTGGCAGGCCGAGATGCCGATGCGCGAGCAGGACAAGGCCGCCGAGTCCCTCATCTTCAAGGGGCAGGTCACCGACGTCGAGGGTCAGGGCCTGAACGGCGCCACCATCGAGCTGTGGCACGCCGACGAGGAGGGCCTGTACGCACAGTTCGCCCCGGGCATCCCGGAGTGGAACCTGCGCGGCACCATCCGCACCAACGAGAACGGCGAGTTCGAGATCACCACCCTGTTCCCGGCCCCGTACCAGATCCCGGCCGACGGCCCGACCGGCTGGTTCATCGACTCCTACGGCGGCCACCCGTGGCGCCCGGCCCACCTGCACCTCATGGTCAAGCACCCGGGCTACCGCGAAATCACCACCCAGCTCTACTTCGAGGGTGGCGAGTGGGTCGACAACGATGTCGCCACCGCCGTGAAGCCGGAGCTCATGCTCAGCCCGCAGCCCAACGCCGAGGGTGTCCAGGAAGTCACGTACAACTTCGCCCTCGACAAGGAAGACTAGACTTTTCCTTGACCGGCCCCACGTCCCCTCGGGCGTGGGGCTTTTCCCCTTATAGATGGAGTATTCCGTGTCTGATCTCAACATCGCCCGGGTGGAGACCCGGCTTCTCGACGTCCCCCTCTTCCGCCCCCACGGCTTCGCCACCTACACCGCGACCGCCCAGCCCATCCTGCTCGTCTCCGTCGTCCTGGAGGGCGGGGTCACCGGCTTCGGCGAGGGCGTCGTCCCCGGCGGCCCGTGGTGGGGTGGCGAATCCGCCGAGACCATGAAGGTCATCATCGACGGCCACCTCGCCCCCATCATGGTCGGTCGCCCGGTGTCCGACCTGGCCGGCATCATGGCGGATTTCGAGCGCTCCGTGGCCAACATGCGTTTCGCCAAGGCCGCCTGTGACATCGCCATGCACGACGCCTGGGCCCGCGCCCTGGATATCCCGGTCCGCGACCTTCTCGGCGGCCGCGTCCGCGATGACATCGAGGTCACCTGGGCCCTCGGCGTCCTGCCGCTGGCCGAGGCCGTCGCCGAGATCGAGGAGCGCATCGCCTCCCACGGCCACACCTCCTTCAAGCTGAAGATGGGCTCGGGAGACCCGGCCGTCGACACCGCCCGCATCGCCGAGCTGGCGCGCGAGCTCGACGGAAAGGTCGGCCTGCGCATCGACGTCAACGCCCGCTGGGACCGCATCACCGCCCTCAAGTACCTCCCCGTGCTTGCCGACGCCGGCGTCGAACTCTTCGAGCAGCCCACCCCGGCCCACGACCTGGCCACCCTCCGCGAGATCACCCGCCGCATCGGCGTGCCCGTCATGGCCGACGAATCGGTGTGCTCCCCGGCCGACGCCCTCGCCGTGGTCCGCGAGGAGGCCGCCGACGTCATCGCGGTGAAGACCACCAAGCTCGGTGGCCTCCTCGAGTCGAAGAAGACGGCCGCCATCGCCGAGGCCGCGGGCCTGGCCTGCCACGGCGCCACCTCCCTCGAGGGGCCCTTCGGTACCGCCGCGTCCCTGCATTTCGCCTGCTCCACTAAGGCGATCTCCTACGGTTCGGAGCTCTTCGGGCCGATGCTGCTCCGCGAGTCCTACACCACCGAGGACCTCGTCTACGCCGACGGCGTGGTCACCCTCCCCACGGGCCCGGGCCTGGGCCTCGAGCCCGACTGGGAGAAGATCGAGAGCTTCACCCGTAAGTAGTCCGCCCCGGCCCTGGCCCCCCTTGGGTTGGCACGTGAACCCCACCCGTCACACTCCGTGACCTGGTGAAACGCCTCGTAGGCGGAAACTTCACGTGCCAACGCAAGGGGGGCCTTCGGCTATCCTCACCACCATGTGGTTGATCCGCCTGCACGCCCGCCTGCCCCTCGACATGGATCCCGAGGTCCGCGCCGACCTCATCCAGCGCACCCGCGATCTCCTCGCGACATGGCAGGGGGAGGCCTGGCGCATCCCCGGCGGCTGGACGTGGGTCCTTCTCATCGACGCCCCCGACCCCCACCAGCTCATCTCCGCCCTGCCCCTGGACCCCTGGCTGGAGGTGACGGTGGAACCCCTGGTGGGGGACTGACTTCTCCTACACGCGCACGCTTTCCTGATCCGCCACCGGCGCGGTGTGGGCCCGCACCCCGCGCAGCACGAGGGCGGTGGCGCCGACGAGGAGGGCGGCCGCGGAGTAGAGGGCGGTGGGGGACCAGCCGGCGTCGAGAAGGTAGCCGACGACGATGGGCGCCAGGACGGCGCCGCCGCGGGCGATGCCGATGGCGGAGCCCACGCCCGTGGTGCGCAGCTGCGCGGGGTAGGCCTGCGGGGTGACGGTGTACATGCCGGTGATACAGCCGTTGAGCAGCATGCCCACGCCGACGCCGAGGGCGAACATGAGGGTCGGCCACGCGGCGGCGCTGACGAAGCCGACGAGGACGACGGCGGAGAGGATGCTGAAGATGGTGAGGACGCGGCGGGCGTCGATACGCGTGGTCAGCGAGCCGAACAGCAGCGAGCCGAGGGTGCCGCCGAAGGAGAGCATGATGCCGCCGATGATGCCCTGCTGGGCGGAGAGTCCGTACTCGGTGAGCAGCTTCGGGGTCCACTGGTTGGCGAACTGGAACCCGGCGGTGATGAGGGAGAACGCGATCCACAGGCGGATCGTCGTGCCGCGCAGCGGTCCGCGGAAGAGTTCCGCGATGCTCGCGGTGTGCTTCTCGACGCCCCCCTGGTTCACCTCGAACTCCTCGACGATGCCGATGCGCCGCGCGACGGCCCGCACCTGGGCGATTTCGCCGCGGTTGCGCAGGTGGTCGACGGATTCGGGCAGGGCGATGACGGTGATGAGCAGCGAGGCGGCGGTCAGCGCCGCCCCGATGGCGAAGATGGAGCGCCACCCGTGGACGGGGATGAGCTGGGCGGCGAGCACGCCGCAGAGGGAGGCGCCGAGGCCGTAGCCGGCGGAGTAGATGGAGATGGCCAGCCCGCGGAAGCGCAGGTTGGAGAACTCCGAGACGACGACCGTCACGCACGCGAGGATGCCGCCGACGCCGATGCCGGTGATCACGCGCCACAGGAGAAGTTCGGTGAAGGAGTCCGCCACGGCGGACATGCTCAGCCCGAGGAGGTCGATGGCCAGGGCGGCGAGGATGAGGGTCTTGCGTCCGTAGCGGTCGGCGAGGGGCGCGAGGAAGAGGGATCCGAGTCCGATGCCGATAAGCGCCGCCGAGAGCAGCCAGCCGAGGGGGGCGCCGCGGAGGGCGAATTCCTCGGAGACGGCGGAGGAGGTGAACGCCATGGCGACGAGGTCGTAGCCGTCGAGGGCGTTGAGGAAGGCGGCGAGCCCGATGATGAACCACTGGTAGGTGCTCATGCGGGAGGTGTCGATGAGGTGTCGGATGTCCACGACCGGTGAGACTACGTCAGCCGCCGGAGGAACCCTCAATTGTATTCATGTTCGGGTGGAGAATCGGGTACTCCCCGCCCGAGAGAACGGAGGGCGGGGAGTAGATCGCGGGGGTTTAGAGGGAGGAGCCGCCGTGGAGGACGGCGGAGCCGAAGTTCCAGGCTGCCCAGGAAGCGGCGATCTGCAGTCCGGCGTGGATCTGGTCGGAGGGCAGGTGGGTCAGGTTGTGCACGGTCTGCACGATGCCCGGGTGGACCGGGACGAGGGAGCTCGGGTACGGAGCTGCCGACTGTGCATTCGCGGTGGCGGTGGTGCCGCCCAGGATGAGGGCGGTGGTGGCGACTGCGACGATGGACTTGCGGAACATGGTGCCTCCTCGGGCGGGTAGAGCGGTAAGGAAAGTGAAGTCAACTTGCTGGGGCCGAGGATAGTGATGGAGTAGGACCGCGTGCATGTGTGGGGGTGGCGTGGGTCACATTGATTACCCCCGCTCGGCCTCTTGCGCGGCGGCCGTCCCATGTGGCCGCCTCACGCGCCCTCCAGCGCCCCTGGCGCACACCCCTAACTAACCCCTGGCTCGCCGCACTGCAGGGAACCCGCTGGCCACTGACTTTTCATTCCATTCACGCCCGTTCGCAGTGCGAACCCCTTGCCAGTATGTGAACCAGGTCTCTAATGTGGTTCTCATCACCTCATAAGGTCAAGCAGGAGGACCACCCCCATGAGCACACCACTCAACGCCGCCACCGACGGCTTCTTCGCCCCGCTGCACTTCCCCGAGTACCGCACCACCATCAAGCGCAACCCGAGCAATGACCTCATCATGGTCCCGGAGCGCCTCGGCGAAAGCTCGGGCCCCGTCCTCGGGGACCGCGACCTCGGCGGTATCGACAACGACATGACCCAGGCCAACGGCGGCGAGGCCATCGGCCAGCGCATCTTCGTCCACGGCCGGGTCCTCGGCTGGGATGGCAAGCCCGTGCCGCACACCCTCGTCGAGGCCTGGCAGGCCAACGCCGCCGGGCGCTACCGCCACAAGAACGATTCCTGGCCCGCCCCGCTCGACCCGCACTTCAACGGCGTCGCCCGCACCATGACCGACGAGAATGGTCACTACAACTTCCTCACCGTCATGCCCGGCATGTACCCGTGGGGTAACCATCACAACGCCTGGCGCCCCGCCCACATCCACTTCTCCCTCTACGGCCGCCAGTTCGTCGAGCGCCTCGTCACGCAGATGTACTTCCCCGGTGACCCGATGTTCTTCCAGGACCCGATCTACAACTCGGTGCCGGCCGGCGCCCGCGAGCGCATGATCGCCGTCTTCGACTACGACGAGACCCGCCCGAACTACGCCCTGGGCTACAAGTTCGACATCGTCCTCCGCGGCAAGAACGCCACCCCCTTCGAGTAGGAAGCGACCAGCATCATGATTGACACCCACAAGACGGGCGAATTCCGTTACCCGGTCTCCGACATCCGCGACCAGGACGAGGCTGGCTTCGGCATCACCCCCTCCCAGACGGTCGGCCCCTACGTGCACATCGGCCTCACCCTCGAGGGCGCGGAGATCATCGCCGCGGAGGGCGACACCGTCGACGTCACCTTCACGGTCCTCGACGGCAACGGCGACCCGATCGCGGACGCCATGATCGAGATCTGGCAGTCGCGCCCCGACGGCACCTACAACACCACCGAGCACGAGGGCTTCCGCGGCCTGGGCCGCGGCATGTGCGACGAGACCGGTTCGGTCACCTTCACCACCCTCGTGCCGGGGGCGAGCGAGGACGAGGCCCCGCACCTCAAGGTCGGCGTCTTCGCCCGCGGCATGCTCGAGCGCCTCTACACCCGCCTGTACTTCCCGGAGCAGGACAACAGCTCCGACCCGGTGCTCGCGCTTGTCGACGCCCCGCGCCGCGAGCTCCTCATCGCCGAGCAAGTGGACGGTGGTTACCGGAAGACCATCGTCATGCAGCACGCGGATCCGGAGAAGGAGACCCCCTTCTTCCGTGTCTGACCTGAGCCGCAACACCTACAGTGACGTCGCCTCCGGCGAGGTGGCCGTCCACGGGCACCTCTCCGACCACGCCTTCCTCTCCGCCATCCTGGAGTTCGAGGGCGCGCTGGCCGACGCCGCCGCCGAGACCGGGCACATCACCCCGGAGGCGGCCCGCGACGCCCACGCGGCGCTCGATTCCTTCGAACTCGACGTCGAGACCGTCGCCGCAGCCTCGGCTGCCGGGGGCAACCCGACGATCCCCATCGTCGCGGAGCTGAAGAAGCGCGCCGGGAGCCCCGCCGGGGTCCACGTCGGCGCGACCAGCCAGGACGCCATCGACACCGCCCTCGTGCTCTGCCTGCGCCGAGCCGGGCGTGCGCTCGACGGGCTTCTCGACGAAGTGGAGGCCCTGCTCACCCAGCTGGCCACCACCCACCGCGACACCCCCGTCATGGGCCGCACCCTCGGCCAGCAGGCCCTGCCCACCACGTTCGGCGTCATCGCCGCGGGCTGGCTCGAGGCCGTGCGCACCTCCGCCCGCCACCTCGGCGACACGCTGGAGGCGCTGCCGGTGCAGTACGCCGGGGCCACCGGCAACCTCGCCGACACGCATCCGTTCGGCATCGAGATCCATGACCGCCTCGCCGCGGACCTGGGCCTGGCGTCCCGCCCGCTGGTGTGGCACACCAACCGCCTTCCGCTGGTCAGCGTCGGGTTGGCCGCCGCGCAGGTGGCCGGGGCCGCGCGGAAGATCGCGGGCGACATCATCGCCTCCTCCGCCACGGAGATCGCCGAGCTCGCGGAAGCCACCCCGGGCGGATCCTCCTCCATGCCGCACAAGGCCAACCCGGCCTCCGCCGTGGCCTGCGACGGCTACGCCCGGCGCACCCCGGGGCTGGCGGCCACCCTGCTGGACACCCTCGACTGCCGCTGGCAGCGGGGGACCGGCAGCTGGCACGCCGAGTGGCAGACCATCCGCGAGATGTTCGCCACCACGGCCTCCGCAGTCAACCGCCTGCACGCCAGCCTCGACGGGCTGCGCGTGCACACCGAGACCATGGCGCAGCGTCTGACCGGTGACAACACCGGACACGCCGCCGAGATCACCGACCTCATCCTGGAAGGAGTAAGCCAGTGAGCACCTACGACGAGGGCCGCGCAGCGGCCTTTGACACCGGAATGCGCAACCGCCGCGCGGTGCTGGGGGACGCGCACGTGGATGCGGCCGTCGCCAAGCAGACCCCGGTGACGGAGAAGTTCCAGGACTTCATCACCCGCACCGCGTGGGGTGACGTGTGGAACCGCGAGGGTATCGACCACACGCAGCGCCGCCTTCTCACCATCGCGATCCTCACCGCCGTGGGCAACGACGGCGAACTGGACATGCACATCCGCGCGGCGCTGCGCGCGGGCGTCGACTCCGACCTCATCGGAGAGGTCCTGCTCCACACCGCCGTCTACGCCGGCGTCCCCAATTCCAACCACGGCTTCAAGCTCCTGCAGAGCGCCGTCGCCGACCTCGAAGGAGAACTCCCGTGACCCACACACCCGTAGCCATCATCGGCGCCGGCCCCGCCGGTCTCACCCTGGCCCACCTGCTCCACCACAACTACGGCATCGAGTCCGTCATCTTCGAGTCCCGCTCCCGCGCGGACGTCGAGGAGACCGTCCGCGCCGGCGTCCTCGAGCAGGGCACCATGAACCTCATGCGCGAGACCGGTGTCGGCGAGCGCATGGACGCCGAAGCCGACATCGATGACGCCATCGAGCTGGCCATCGACGGCGAGCGCACCCGCATCGACCTTGCGGGTCTCACCGGCCACCACATGGCCGTCTACCCGCAGCACGAGTACCTCAAGGACTTCATCGCCGCGCGTCTCGCCGCCGGCCAGACCATCCACTTCGAGACCGAGGTCACCGACGTCGCCGGCTACGACGGCGACCAGGTCACCGTCTTCTACACCACGAAGGACGGCCAGGAGCAGCAGCTCACCGCCGACTACGTCATGGCCGGCGACGGCTCCGCCTCCCCGCGCCGCGCACTCATCACCGAGCTGCCCGGCGCCGTGCGCGCCCGCCACGAGTACCCCTACGCGTGGTTCGGCATCCTTGTGCACGCGCCGCAGACGCAGAAGGAGCTCATCTACGCCAACTCCGAGCACGGCTTCGCCCTCATCTCCACCCGCACCCCGGAGATCCAGCGCTACTACCTGCAGTGCAACCCCGAAGACACCGTCGACATGTGGTCCGACGAGCGCATCTGGGAGGAGCTGCACAAGCGCGTCTCCACCGATGACCTGCGCGTGGCCGAGGGCGAGATCTTCGACAAGGCCGTCCTGCGTTTCCGTTCCGCCGTCACCGACCCCATGCAGCGCGGCCGCCTCTTTCTCGCCGGCGACGCCGCCCACACCGTGCCGCCCACCGGCGCGAAGGGTCTCAACCTCGCCGTCGCGGACGTCTCCGTCCTCGCCCCGGCCCTGGCGCGCGCGATCAAGAAGAACAACACCGATCTTCTCGACGCCTACTCCTCCCTCGCCGTCCCGCGCGTGTGGAAGGCCCAGCACTTCTCCTACTGGATGTCCTCCATGCTGCACACCGTGCCCGGCCAGGAGTACTTCCAGACCGAGCGATCCCGCGCAGAACTGCGCTCCGTCCTGTCCACCGAAGCCGGCCGCACCTACC
Source organism: Corynebacterium nasicanis (assembly GCF_042658165.1). Lineage (NCBI taxonomy): Bacteria > Bacillati > Actinomycetota > Actinomycetes > Mycobacteriales > Corynebacteriaceae > Corynebacterium > Corynebacterium nasicanis. The sequence goes on along the minus strand of NZ_JBHSQE010000001.1, from coordinate 586,421 downwards.
TGGCGCAGCAGTACGTCGGCCTCGACCTCCCGAAGTTCGAGGTATAAATGTCCACCGCCACCAAGGCTCCCGCAGCGGTCCGCTCCACGTTCACCGTCACCCTCCTGCTGTGGATCGCCGTGCTTCTCGACGGCTTCGACATGGTCGTCATCGGCGCCGTCCTGCCCTCCATGATCGAGGACCCCACCTGGCAGGTCACCCCGGGTGAAGGCACCCAGATCGTCACCGCCGGCCTCGTCGGCATGACGATCGGCGCCCTGGCGATCGGCACCCTCACCGACAAGCTCGGCCGCCGCTGGGTGATGATCGTCTCCGTCTTCGCCTTCTCCCTGCTCACCCTCGCGATGGGCTTCGCCGGCTCCGTCGGGATGCTCATGGTCCTGCGCTTCTTCGCCGGCGTCGGCCTGGGCGGCTGTCTGCCCACCGCGATCTCCATGGTCACCGAGTTCCGCGGGCGCGCCAAGGCCGGATCCTCCACCACCACCGTCATGACCGGCTACCACGTCGGCGCCGTGCTCACCGCGCTCCTGGCCATCGTCATGATCGCCCCCTTCGGCTGGCACTCCCTGTTCATCGTCGGAGCTGTCCCGGGTCTCATCCTCGCCCCGATCATGTACTTCCTCCTGCCGGAGTCCCCGCAGTACCTCCTGGCCAAGGGCCGTATCGCCGAGGCCGAGGAGATCGCCGCACGCTACGGCATGGAGCTGTCCGACGAGCTCGACCGATCCGCCGCGCAGGCCGCCCAGGCCGACAAGCAGCGCAGCGCCCTGGCCTCCGTCCTGGCGCCGAAGTACCGCCGCAACTCCCTCGCCGTGTGGGCCACGTCCTTCATGGGCCTGCTGCTGGTCTACGGACTCAACACCTGGCTGCCGCAGATCATGCGTGCCGCCGACTACGACCTGGGCAACTCCCTGGGCTTCCTGCTGGTGCTCAACGTCGGCGCCGTCGTCGGCCTGCTCATCGCGGGTCGGGTCTCCGACACCCACTCGCCGCGCCGCACCGGCATCCTGTGGTTCGTGCTCTCCGCGCTCTTCCTCGCGCTCATGGCCATCAAGCTGCCGCTGCTCGCGCTGTACGCGATCGTGTTCACCACCGGTGTGTTTGTGTTCTCCTCGCAGAACCTCGTCTACGCCTTCGTCGGCGAGAACCACCCGTCCAACATGCGCGCCACCGCGATGGGCTTCTCCGCGGGCATCGGTCGCCTCGGCGCGATCTCCGGCCCGATGCTCGGTGGGCTGCTCATCAGCCTGGGCCTGGCGCATCCGTGGGGCTTCTTCGCCTACGCGGCCGTCGGCCTGGCGGGCGCGCTCATCTTCTCGCTGACACGACCGCTCTACCGCCGGTAGGCATATCACCCCAGGTATATCTCCCCAGGTATAGGTCGAGTAGCCCCGGACCCGCAGCCCCGGGCTACTCGACCTCTACCTGCCAAGCTGTGCCTCGGGTGATATGCCTTAGCCGAGCCGCTCGCGCAGCTCCTGCCGCGTCCGCACCCCGAGCTTCCGGTACACCCGCGTGAGGTGATACTCCACGGTCTTCGTGGACAGTGACAGCTCGCGCGCCACCGCCGCGTTCGTCGCCCCCTCGGCGACGAGCGCGGCGATCTGCTCTTCCTGGGGGGTCAGCCCGTGCGGATTGGTGCGGGGCGCCACTCCGACGCCACCGACGCGACGCTCCGCGGCACAGCGCTCCACCATGACATTCGCGCCCATCTGCGCGAAGATCTCCGCAGCGTGGGAGAGAATCTCGTCGGCCCGCTGGCGGCGCCCGTGCCGGCGCAGCACCTTGCCGTACTCGAAGAGGATGCGCGACTGATAGGCGGGCATGGGGGTGTCCAGAATGGCCTCGACCGCCTCCTCGAAGGTGCGCAACCCGGCGCTGACGTCGCCGCGCTGGATCTGGATCGTCGCCCGGGGCACGGCGTTCTTCGCCCGGAGGGAGACGAGGCCGGAGGGGGAGTGGCGGGCCTCGGTGGCGGTGATGAGCTCGTCGGCGGCGTCGATACGCCCCGCCCGGAGGAGGGTCTGCGCGTAGACGTCCTCCCAGGGCCAGAAGCCGGGGTGCTGGGTGTCGGTGGAGGAGACGGTGCGCGCCAGTTGGGCGCCGGCGCGCAGGGCAGCGGGGAGGTCGGCGGAGTTGGCGGCGACGATCATCCGCCCCATCGCCGCAGGCAGGGACTGCAGGAGGAAGGCGTCCTCACTCACCGTCATCCGCTGGAGGTAGGAGCGGGCGAGCAGGTCATCGCCCTGCATGGCGGCGATCTGCGCGCCGGTCCACAGGAGCATCGGCTCGAGCAGCTCCATGCCGTGGGCCTCGCTGGTGGCCAGTCCGCGTTCGACGACGCGCGCCGCGGTGGTCCATTCGCCGAGCACGTAGAGGGTGCGGGAGAGCCACGCGTCCTGCCACACGCCCGTGATCACCGACTGCCCCGGCAGGTGCTGGAGGCGTTCGCGCGCGGTGAGGGGGTCATCGAACGTCAGCGCCAGCCAGCCGTGGACCATCGCCAGGCGCTGTGTGTCCAGCGCAGTGGTGGGGTGGATGTCGATGGCGGGCATCCGGCCGGACAGGGCGGCGTCGGCGACGAGCCCGAGGATACGGGCTTCGTCGATAAGCAGGGTGGAGGCCTTGGCCTGCAGGGCAGGCAGATCCCAGTCCGCCAGGGAGAGCAGCACGCTGCGCACGCGGTGGCGGGGCTCCGGGCCGGGATCGGCGAGGTACTCGTGCGCGCGGCGGCGCAGGCCGCGATTGAGCGCGAGGTAGCCGCGCAGGCTGTCCTGCTCAGCCGGGTCCTGGTCGGGGGAGCATTCGTTGAGGTGGAGCTCGGCGGTGGGCAGTTCGCCGGCGACCGTCAGCTCGCGGGCCAGCGCCAGATGGTCCCGCTTATCGACGCCCCGCCGCAACGCCCCCTCCGGCAGCGCCGCGAGCAGCGCGGTCATCGCCCCGGGACGACCCCCGGTCTCCGCGTGGATCTGCTCGACCATCGCCACCGGGACGCGCCGGCCCGTGACGGCGTGGAGATACCCGGCGGTCTCCGCCAGCGTCAACGGCGGCAGGTGGAGGACCTCGGTGGCCAGGTGATCGAGACCCGGCCCGTCGACCGTGGCGATGACCGACACCGTCGATTCCGGGTGCCGCGCCGTCGAAATGAGCTGGCGCAGGGAACGCTCGTCGGCGTGCTGGAGATCATCGACGACGACCACCGTGTCCGCCAGGGGAGTGGGCAGGAGCGAGGCGAGCGCGCCGGGCTCGTCCCGATTCCACGGAAACAGCGCCACCCGGTGCTGGTTCTGCGCGCCCAGCCGCGCGATGACCGCCTCCAGGGCACCCTTCCGGTCCGCCCCCTCCGGCCCGGAGATGAGCAGCACCACACCCGCCTCCGCAGCCGTGACGTGCAGGGCCGCGCGGAGGAGCAGGCGACGGTGGATGTGCCGCAGATACTGGGAGGTCATGGTGGGTTCGACGCTACCAGCGGCGGCGGTGGGCCCCTAGACTGTACGCACACATGATCCGGAAGGAGGCGACATGGCACGGTCGGAGTTGCAGCGCGCCTCCTTCGACGACGCCGGGGTGTTCGCGCAGAGCATCACCCGGGTCTACCGCCCGGTGTTCCACGATGGCGGGGGTCGGCAGGCGAATGTCGAGGTCGTCGATAAGCCGGGGCGGCGGGGTTTCCGGGCGTCGTTGAGCGCGCACGAGCTGGACGGCGTCGTGCTGTCGACCGTCGACGTCAGCGGCCACGAGGTGGACTACCAGGGCACCGTCGACGCGGCGGACTCGGCGCTGAAGATCTACTACGTCGCCTCCGGTACCGCCGTCATCCGGCAGGAGGGGCGCGAGCAGACGGTGGAGGCCGGGCAGCTGGGCGTGCACGATTCCATGCAGCCGTACCAGATCTGGACGGAGACGGGTTTCGACAGCCTCATCATGGTCGTGCCGAAGTCCCGCCTGCTCACCCTCGGTGCCGGGTATTCCGACCTCAGCGCCGCGCGTTTCACCTCCGGGGAGGGGGCGGGGCGCCTGGTGCTGCCATATCTGCAGGGCCTGAGCGGGGGTTTCGAGGAGATGGTCCGCGGGCAGGGTCGGCAGATCGTGCGCAGCACCGTCGACCTGCTCACCATGCTGTTCAGCTCCGCGCTCGGGTCGGCCGCCGAGGGGCCCGACGTGCAGCGGGCACGCCAGCGGGAGGACATCGAGGGCTGGATTCGTGATCATCTTCTCGACGCCGACCTCTCCCCGGGCCGCATCGCCGCCACCCACTTCATGTCCACCCGTGCCCTGCACGCCCTGTTCGCGGAGGTGGACACCACCGTGGGGGCCGTGGTGCGCGCCGCACGCCTGGAGCGGGCGCGGGAGCTGCTCGTCCTCCACCCCACCTGGGCGCTCGCGGAAGTGGGCCGGTGGTCCGGCTTCTCCGATCCCTCGTATTTCTCCCGGGTGTTCAAGCAGGAGTTCGGGATGTCGCCGCGGGAGTTCCGGGCGGCGGGGGCATGAGGTAGCTCATCGAGCGTGCCTGCACGCCCAGTCCAGAACTCCTGCACTCCAGTCCTAGAGTGCTCCACATCACTATTGGCAGGATGTGTGTCACACGCCCCGTTTGTGGCGGGGCCCCGACAGACACAAGGACACCATCATGCAGATCGACGCCTACGTCGTGGACTCCATCAACGCCCCCTTCGTCCGTGAGAAACTCGCGCTCGCTGATCCCGGACCCGGGGAGGTGCTCGTCCGGGTCGTGGCCACGGGCGTGTGCCACACAGACCTCAACACCCAGGGCGGCGACATGCCCCTACCCCTGCCTGGAGTTCTCGGGCACGAGGGCTCCGGGGTGGTCGAAGCGGTCGGCGACGGCGTGGACAGCGTCGCGCCGGGCGACCACGTCATCATGGGGTGGCCCTACTGCGGAACCTGCCGCAACTGCCTCCGCGGCCAGCACCGCTACTGCCTCAACATCGGCCCGGAACTGCTGGCCGGCGTGCGCCTGCACGGGCCCGAGGCGGGCAGCTCCGCCTACTCCCGCGCGGACGGCAGCCCGCTGTCCGGGCACTTCTTCGGCCAGTCCTCCTTCGCCACCTATTCCCTGACACGCGCGAACGCGCTGGTGAAGGTGGACAAGAATGTGGATCTGGCGCTGCTCGGGCCGCTCGCGTGCGGTATCACCACCGGCGCCGGGGCGATCTTCAACACCGCGCGCCCCAGCCCCGGGGAATCGGTCGTCATCGTTGGCGCGGGCGCGGTCGGTCTGGCCGCCGTCATGGCCGCCCGCAACACCCCGGCCGCCACCATCGTGGCCGTCGACCTGCAGGACAATCGCCTGGAGCTGGCGCAGGAACTCGGCGCCACCCACACCATCAACTCGCGCGACACCGACATGCTGGAAGCCATCGCGGAGATCTGCGGCGGCGCCGCAGACTACGTCGTCGACTGCACCGGCAACATCAAGGTCATCGAGCAGGCGGCGGATGCCGTCGGGCTGCTGGGCACCGTCATCCTCGTCGGCGGGGCGCCCGCCGAGGCTCGCTTCTCCCTCGACCACATGCGCACCCTGTTCGGCAAGACGATCGTGGGCACCCTCGGCGGCTCCTCCACCAGCCAGGAACTCATCCCGGGGCTGATCAAGCTCTACCAGGCCGGGCGATTCCCCTTCGACCGTCTGGTCACACTCTACGACTTCGACGACATCGACCAGGCCATCCACGACGCCCACGAGGGCGGCACCATCAAGGCCGTCCTCCGAGTCTCCGACATCTGACACTCCAGAAACGAGAACATCATGACCGACTACTCCCACCTCATCTCCGAGCAGCTCTTCATCGACGGCTGGACCGCGGGCACCTCCGAGCGCGAAGCCTCCACCGTCAACCCCTACAACGACGAGGTCATCGCGACGATCCGGCAGGCCTCGCAGGCGGACGTCGATAAGGCCTATGACGTCGCGAAGCAGCGACAGCCCGCGTGGGCGGAGCTGGCGCCGAAGGACCGCGCCGCCGTGATGAACAAGGCCGCGGATTTCATCGAGGAGAATTTCGACGCCGTCGTGGCGCTCATCCAGGCGGAATCGGCGTCGACGATCGCGAAGGCGAGCATCGAGACCGGCCTGGCGATCGGGTCGCTCCGCGAGGCCGCGCAGTTCCCGACGCGCATCACCGGCCAGATCCTCCCCTCGAACACCCCCGGCAAGACGAACCTCGTGTTCCGTGAGCCGCTCGGCGTGGTCGGTGTCATCAGCCCGTGGAACTTCCCCTTCGCCCTCTCCATGCGCTCCGTGGCACCGGCCCTGGCCTGCGGCAACGCCGTGGTACTCAAGCCAGCCTCGGACACCCCGCTCGTCGGCGGCCTGGTCCTGGGCAGGATCTTTGAGGCCGCTGGCCTGCCGCAGGGCGTGCTGGGCATCGTCGTCGGCGCGGGCGCGGAGATCGGCGACTACTTCGTCGAGCACGACGTCCCCTCGCTCATCTCCTTCACCGGCTCCACCCCGGTCGGCCAGAACGTCGGCGTCAAGGCCGTCGGCGGCAGGCGCATGAAGAAGGTCTCTCTCGAGCTCGGCGGCAACGCCCCGCTCGTCGTGCTTGACGACGCCGACCTCGACCAGGCCGTCGGCGGCGCCACCCTGGGCAAGTTCCTCCATCAGGGACAGATCTGCATGGCCGTCAACCGCATCATCGTGCAGGCTCCGGTGTACGACGAGTTCGTCGAGAAGTTCGCCGCGCGCGTGCAGGGGCTGACCTTCGGCGATCAGCTCGACCCGGGCACCATCGTCGGGCCGCTCATCAATGACCAGCAGGTGCAGTCCGTCACCGCCAAGATCGACAAGGCCCGCGCCGAGGGCGCCCGCGAGCTCGTCTCCGGTCCCATCGAAGGCCGCGTCGTCGCCCCGCACGTCTTCGCCGACGTCACCCCCGACATGGAACTGTTCCGCGAGGAAATTTTCGGCCCCGTCGTCGGCATCATCAAGGCCGACAGCGAGGAGCACGCCCTCGAGCTGGCTAACGACACCGAATTCGGACTCTCCTCCGCCGTCTACACCCGCGACCTCACCCGCGGCGTGCGCTTCGCCCGCCGCATCGAGGCGGGTATGACCCACGTCAACGACATCACCGTCAACGACGAGGCCCACGTCATGTTCGGCGGCGAGAAGAACTCCGGCCTCGGCCGCTTCAATGGCGAATGGGCCATCGACGCCTTCACCACCGAGCACTGGGTCGGCGTCGCCCCCGGCGAGGCGCAGTTCCCGTTCTAACTCGCTTATCGACGCCCCCCGCCGTGCGCCCAGATGCCCCGATCCGGTATCTGGGCCGCTGGCGTTTCCGCCACCCTGACATAGGAGATGAGTGATGAACTCCCACACCTCTCGTGCCCCCGCGCACCTCTTTGCGGATGTGCAGGACTTCACGGCCGCCGTTTCCCGGGCCTTCACTCCGGTGGAGATCACCACGGACACCAGGAAGCAATTCTCTGGTTCCCTGGAAGCCCGGAACATCGATGACATCCTTGTTTCCTACGTGCAGGCGAGCGCCCACGAAGTCTCCTACGGGGGCCATGCGCTCCACGGCTCTTCGTCGCTGAAGCTGTACTACCCCCTCAAAGGGAACGCGACCGTGCGCCAGGAGGGGCGGGAGGCACTCGTGTCGGAGGGGCAACTGGCGGTTCATGACACCTCGATTCCCTATCAGGTAGTGGCTGAGAGCGGTTTCGAATGCCTCATTGTCAAGATGCCGATGTCGCGCATGCGGATCGTCGGGGAGGGGATGCAAGAGTTCCGGGCGGTCCGTTTCACGCCGGACGACGGCCCTGCCCGTCTGGTGGTCCCGATGTTCTCGGGCCTCGCCTCCGGATTCGAGGAGGTGGGCGGCCCGCAGCGCCATCTCATCGGCAGAGCGCTCACGGACATGCTGGGCATGATGTTCACCGCCTCGCTCGGAGACACGCTCTCGGAGGTCGAACGCCAGCGCAGGGCCCAGCGGGCAGAGATCACCGCGTGGATCGGCCGGCACATCATGGATGAGGACCTTTCTCCCGGCCGGATCGCAGCAGAGAACTATCTGTCCAAGCGGACGCTGCACAGCCTGTTCGCGGCGGTTGACACCTCTGTGGGGGCCGTCGTCCGCGAACTCCGGCTCGCCCATGCGCGTGACCTGCTGCTTTCCCGCCCCGAGATACCTGTCCTTGAGGCCGCGCGCCTGTCCGGATACACGGACGCCTCGCATTTCAACCGTGCGTTCAAAGCCGAGTTCGGTCTCCCTCCGGGGGCTTATCGACGCGGCTCCTCCTGAATTCTCGGTGCGCTGGGCGTCCATTGCTCGTGCACTCGGATGCAATCGTCGCCCTGAGTGTGGGTGAGACAGTGGTCTCAGCAGTTCACAACAGTGATCTGAAACACAGTGGGAAGTGGGTTGACCATGAGTATTCAGCAGCTCGAGGCCCTCCTGGCCGCCGCGGAAGGCGGGCCGGATTTCGGGGATCCGCCGGAGAAGGCACGCGCGGACTTCGCCGCGATGCTCCAGAGCCTGCCTGTTCCGGACAGCGTGAGCGTTGAGGAACGTGAGCTCGGCGGCGTGTCGGCGATCCGGGTAACGCCGGAGGGTGCCGAATTTTCGTCGGGAGTGATGTATGTCCACGGTGGTGCCTACATCGCCGGATCGGCCCGCGATTACCTGAGCGTGGTCGCGGCATTGGCGGTCAGCCTGCAGATGCCTGTGTACGCCATCGATTACCGGTTGGCTCCGGAGGCGGTGTTCCCTGCCGCCATCGATGACGCACGCAGTGCCTTCCTGGCCCTGGCTCAGGAGATGGGGGCTAAGAACGTCGCGGTCGTGGGTGATTCCGCGGGCGGCGGACTCTCGCTGTCGTTGCTGGCACACCTGAAGGACCGGGGCGAACTCCTGCCTGCGGTAACGGTGCTCCTGTCTCCGTGGACAGACCTGAGTTGCTCCGGGGGCAGTATCGAGACCAAGGCCGCCGAGGATCCGATACTCACGGCTGAGGGGCTCCGCAATGCCGCGCGCATCTATCTCGACGGGGCAGATCCTCGTGACCCCGCAGCGTCGCCGCTGTGCGCCGATCTCTCCGGGCTGCCGCCGGTCCATGTTCATGTCGGCTCCCGCGAAATTCTTCTCGACGATGCCCTCCGCCTTGCAGATCACGGCGACGTGGACGTGCGAGTGTGGCAGGGCATGGTGCACGACTGGTGCATGTTCTGGTTCGCCCTGGACGAAGCGCAGGAGGTGTTGGACGTGGTGTCCGACCAGATCCGACGCGCTGTCAGTGTGGTGGCCAAGTGAACAAGGACGTCATCATCATCGGGGCCGGGGTCGCCGGCCTGTACATGCTCCACACCCTGCGGAAGCAGGGGCTCGATGTCCACATCGTCGACCGGGCGGCCGGAGTCGGAGGAACCTGGTACTGGAACCGCTACCCGGGGTGCCGATGCGACATTGAGAGCCTCGACTACTCCTACTCCTTCGATGAAGCCCTTCAGCAGGAGTGGAAGTGGACGGAGAAATACGCCTCCCAACCCGAGATCCTCGCCTACCTCGAACACGTGGCGGAGCGCTTCGACCTGCATCGGGACATCTCGCTCAACACGTCGATCGATAGCGCAGAGTTTGTGGAGGATACCCAGCGTTGGAGGCTCACCACCTCTGACGAGCGGATTCTGGAGGCCAAGTATGTGGTGATGGCCACCGGAGTGCTGTCCGCTCCCAAGGACCCCAGGATCGAGGGGCTCGAAGACTTCGAGGGCCACGTGCTCAAAAGCGCGTCCTGGCCCCAGGGGGGTGTTGACTTCACCGGACGGCGGGTCGCCCTCATCGGTACCGGGTCGACCGGGATCCAGATGGTGCCGAAGATCGCGGAGCAGGCGGAGCGCCTCTACGTTCTGCAGCGCACCCCGAGCTTCTCCATCCCCGCCCACAATCGTCCGCTGAGCGATGCCGAACAGTCCGAGGTGAAGAGCTCCTACGCCGATTTCCGACGCCGGGCGCGCAGCTCGCCACTGGGAGTGGACACCAAGAGCGATCCGCGCAGCGCCGTGGAAGTTGATGCTCACACCCGGGAGAGCGTCTTCCGGGCGAACTACGACTACGGCAGCCCGATGCGCTTCGCCAACAGCTTCAACGACATCGTGGTGTCCGAGGAGGCCAACGCGCATGCGGTGGACTTCGTCGCGGAGCGAATCCGGGAAAGAGTCACAGACCAGGCGACAGCTGAGAAGTTGATCCCCCGCAGCTACTTCCTCGCCACACGACGGATGTGCATCGACACCGACTACTACGAGACCTTCAACCAACCCAACGTGGAACTGGTCGATCTGCTGGAGAATCCGCTGGAGCGGGTCGACGCCACGGGATTCGTCGTCGATGGCGAGCACATCGAGGTCGATGACATCGTCCTGGCCACCGGTTTCGACGCCATTACCGGTGCCCTGAGCCGTATCGACATCCGCGGTCGAGACGGACGAGTGCTCAACGAACGGTGGGCTGACTATCCGGCGAGCTTCATGGGGGTCATGGTCCATGGCTTCCCCAACATGTTCACCATCACGGGGCCCTTGAGCCCCTCCGTGAACAGCAACATGTTCGTGACGATCGAACAGCACGTCGAGTTCATCGCCGGCCTCATCGCCGCCTCCGAAGGGCAGGGGACAAGCACCGTCGAGGTCAGCGCGCAGGCGGAAACCGACTGGTGCACCCATGCAGAGGAGGTGTCGCACCAGACGCTGTTCCCACGAACGGAGTCCTGGTACACCGGAGCCAACATTGAGGGCAAGCCTCGGGTAGTTCTTCCCTACCTGGGTGGTGTCGGGGCCTTCGACAAGCTGCTCGACGAGCAGGCGGAGAACCACTACCCGGCTTTCGAGTTCGCGTAGGGGCCTCTACCTGCGCACATGAAAAGGTGCGAGATACTGCCCCGCAAGGGCCGGTGTCTCGCACCCTTTTTGCGCCTCCCTCGGTCCGGCACTGCGTTAGAGGCCAGTGCCGGCCCCTTCCCCCGGCTACCGTGGAGCCATGGATCTCACCTTCGATACCACGGCCAACTCCGCCTACCTCACCCTCGGCCCGCCGGCGCAACGCACCCACCGCGTCATCGGCGGGCTTGCTTTTCAAGGCATGAACGGCGAGGTCATCTTCGACCTTGACGCCTCCGGCCGCATCATCGGCATCGAGTTCGACGGCGCCCGGGAGTTGCTCCGGCCGGAGGCGTTGGAGGGGTAGGGGGCTTTCGGCCTGGCCCCTTAATGTTTATGCTTATATTGGACCGGAAATGAGCATGGACATTAAGGGGCCCTGTCGTGGATGCCACCGAGAAGCTGCAAGGCTTGCTCGACCGAGCGGGCATGCTGGTGGTCTCTGACGCTCTCGCGCTCGGGGTGAGCGCTCCTACCGTCTATGCCTTCGCGCGACGTCACGGACTGCAGCGCGTGGTCAAAGGGGTGTACGCAAGTGATGACGCGTGGATTGATGACATGCACGTCCTGGCACTTCGTTCCGGCAAGGTGGTGTTCTCCCACGAATCGGCGCTGTTGCTGCACGATCTCACTGATCGCGAACCGACTGCACTCACCGTGACCGTGCCCGCCGGATACAACGCCAGCACCCTCGCGGCTGACGGTGTGAAGGTCCACTACATCAGGCCAGACCTTCACGATACGGGCAAGGTGCCGATGCGCAGCCCTGAAGGAAACGACATCCCTTGTTACGATCTCGAGCGAACGATGTGCGACATCATCAGGTCGAGGTCTCGGATTGAGGGCCAGATCTTCACTGCAGCACTGCAGGGCTATGTTCGCAGGCCCGACAAACGGTTGGACGTCCTCGACGTCTACGCCACGAAGCTGGGTATCGGAGGGGTGGTGACCAACTATTTGGAGGTCCTCTTGTGAGGATGTCGAGCGCGGAACAGTTGAAGGCGCGTTCTAAACCTGCTTCGGTGCTATATCAGGTGGGGCCTCATCCACGAGCGGTCTGATCTCACTCGAATCGGTCGAACCACTTTTCATTGACCGTCGGCTCGAGGCGGACACCAGACTCGCCGTCGTCCTTGATCAGCTCAGCTAGCCGCTGGCCATCAATCAGGTCAACGGTAGGTGTAGTTAGAGTGGCAGCCCTGCGTGCTGGCTCGGTGAATCGGCTGAGGGTCACCAGAATGGCACGTTCAGCTCCCTTCGTCTGCGCGTCGCGCTGAAAGAGTGCTACCACTTCTCGGCTGATAGCCTTTCCATTCGGGGCGTATCGCTTGATTTGCACTGCCACGCGCGAAGAAAGGACAGGGCTGAGTGGGGCGGTACCGATGCCATCGATTCCTTCATCTGCGGTGCCACCGACATGCGTCAGCTTCAATCCGTAGCGCTTCAGGAGATAAAGAACGAACTTTTCAAAAGCTTCAGGACTCATACGATGAAGCCGGTTGAGTAGTTGTTCTTCCCAGTTGGTGAATTCCTCGTTGTCTGCCTGGGTCTCGGCGATGACCTCTGCTGAGGGCTCCTCGTGTTCATCCTCGACATCATTATGAGGTTCACTGACCGGGCCCTTCTCACGTGCGATTTCAAGTCGACGTTGGCGAATGCGGTCCTTGTATGCTTGCTTCACTCGCCTGGTGGCTTCCGTTTCAGACATGGTGAGGAGCTCTTCGCCGAAATCGGTGAGCATATACATTCCGCGGCTAGGCTGCTCGAGCCCTCCGACAAGCTTAGCGGTAGAGCGGCCCCATTCCGTGCGGTCGCGGAGGACGCTCACGTTGGGGCGGGTCGGGTAGGAGATGTCGATAAGCACATCCGAGTTGGGCAACAGCGAGATGACTTCGTCGACCACCTCGCGGGATCGGGCTGTTCCTCCCAGGTTCTTTACTGCTTTAAGTACCGGTAGTACCAGTTCCTGGTGGGTCGGCATCCCCTTTCCGGAGAACGACATCTATTTGGTTCCTTCCCGAAGCCCGTCAATGATGCGAACCGTGTCAACGGCTACACGCGTCACCTTAGCAATCAGTTCGGCGATGTAACGCGGGTTTCCGACCTCGTCGGCCCAATCGTTGGGATCGTTGATGATGCCCGAAGCCTTGTCCTTCTTGACCTTATATCGGTCAATGATCCATGCCAGGGCCGAACGCGAGCCGAGCATGTACTCCTCGGCTTCAGCCGGAATATCTGAGATGGTGATCTTCGAGTTGTAGATCAACCGGGTGACGTCGTTGACGCTTTTACCTGTTTCGGCGTCCTTCTTCTTCGCCCACTTCAGGGCGGTCATTCGCCAAGTTTCTCGGTCCTCGGGATCAGCTGTGGGCTTGACCTCGATAACCACCGGCCACGGCTCGACGTCCTCGTAGTCCACGTGTAGGTTCATGAGCTGCTCGCCGGCGGTCACCACCTGGTTGAAACGCGCCCGGTCGGTGGGGGGTTCGATGTGCGGCAGCATCTTCTTCAGATCCGCCTCATAGGTCTCCCGGTATGTCGGATCATTCAGTTGACCGTAGACGTAGTGGAAGATGTCATCACCGGTGACATCTTCACCAAGAGCGTCGCGGTAGAGATTCTTAATCTCGTAGGTGATGTTATCGACGCGGTAGTAGCCGTCAACGATTTCACCGATCTCGCCGTAGCGGCTCACCTCCGCGTGCTTATCGGCGCTCGCTGGGCCGAAGTTCAGCTCTCCCACGCGAGGCTCCCCAAGCTCCCAGGTGAAGCGGGGGAAGTATTGGCCTGTATATGTGAAGAAGGAAAGATCTGGTATCAAGTTCGTTGCGAGGACGGCAAAATTTGCTGCGTCCCGCGGTGCCATCACAACGAATCCGATGTTGGTGTGCTGCGGGGTCGGGAACATCGATGGCAGACGGTAGCGTCTTTGATTGAGGTGGGCGGCAAAATATGCGCACTGTGGAAAGAACGGCCGATAGTGGCTCGTAACATGCGAGAACGTCGAAGCCTCGATTCTCACGTCCCTCGCTAGTGAAACTTTGAGGTTTGCATCCCACGAAATGTTAGTGGTTACCGCGAATTCAGGATGCTCGGACAGGAATAGGTTGACGTCTGTCTCCCGGGGTGAAGCCACCCCTCGCGAAGCGGCCCATGCTGCGAAAGCCGGGCGTGCGGCTTCGTAGGTGTCAATCAGGGTGCGGATGTTGGTGCTTACTTGTTCCCGTGTGGGGGCGTAGCACCAGGCATCACGCGCAGTCTTCAAACCGGAGGAGAATTCAGTGAAGAAGGTCGTCGCTGTTCTGGATTTCCCTGCCAGCACCGGCCAGGTCTCAAACTCATCTGAGCGTTGGCAGACCCAGTCACCGTGCTGGTTCGGGGTGATCTCTTGCCATTCAATGTTGTCGATGGTGGACCGGGCCACGATCTCGAGCTTTTTCTCGGCCGTGAGGTAGTCACCAATGTCGTTGTAGTGGATGGTGCAGCCGGTATTGCCGGGGTCGACCACACCGATGGTGATGGCGACGGTGGCTCTGCTGCCGGAGCCGAAGACTTTGCCGCCCTCCTTGCGGGACTGTTCACCGGCGGTGCGCTGATTACCGCGCAGGTTGAACACGTAAAGGTCGGTGAAGTCCTCGGCCATCGAAAGGCGCACACCATCGCCGGAGTTGCCGTCAATCCAGCCGCCGTTGGACACGAACGCCACTACTCCCTGTTCTCCGATGCGGTCGGTGGCCCAGCGGTAGGCACGCAGGTAGGAGTCGTAGAGGGAGTTTTTGTTGGTGGCTGTCGATTTCGCCGCATAAGTTTCAGCGATCCGGGCATCCAGTGTCGGGTACTTCAGGTTGGCGTTGAGGTCATTCGCCGACGACTGCCCTACTGAGTAGGGCGGGTTGCCGATGATGACCCGCACGGGGGCTGACTTTTGCCGTTCAATGCGGGAGTTATTGTCAACGAAGTAGTCGAGGTCGAGTTGATCGTCGACCTCGTGGATTTGGAAGGTATCAGCAAGCGCGATGCCCTCGAATGGTGCATATGAACTGGTCGGGGGGGGGGTGCCATTTTCTAAGCTGGCAAGAGCACGCTCCCGCTGACTGGTTTCCTTCCTTAACGCTTGATAGGTCGTCTCAATGTTCACGGCTGCCACATAGTAAGCCAGCAACATAATCTCCGTGGCGTGGAGCTCGGTGGCGTATTTGCGGGCCAGGTCTTCGGGCCTGATCAGGCCGGACTGCAGGAGGCGGACCATGAACGTGCCCGTCCCGGTGAACGGATCCAACACATGGACCCCTTCGTCAGTGAGTCCGCGGCCGAAGTGTTTGCGGGAGACGTCGTCGGCGGCGCGCAGGATGAAGTCGACGATCTCGATGGGGGTGTAGACGATGCCGAGGGAGTCGGCCTGCTTCTTGAAGGCCTTCTGGAAGAAGCGCTCGTAAAGCTCCTTGATCACAGTCTGCTTTCCGGAGGCGCTGGTGACTTCGGCGGCGCGGAGGCGGACGGAGTCGTAAAACTTGGTCAGGGATTCGGTCTCGGACTCGAGCTGGGAATCGGAGAGGGCCTCGACCATGCGGTTCATCACTTGGGCGACCGGGTTGTGGGAGATGAAGTCGCTGTCGGCGAAGAGGGCGTCGAAGACGGGGGCGGTGATCAGGTGCTGGGAGAGCATGCTGATTGCTTCGGCCTCGGTGATGGAGTCGTTAAGATTGCCGCGCAGGCCTTCGACGAAGCGCTCGAATTCGGTGCGGATGGGGCTGTCGGCGGCGTCGATAAGTGAGGTGATGCGGATGACCTGGGCTTCGGCGATGCCGGCGACATCGTCAGCCCAGTCCTCCCAGTAGGTGCGGGTACCGACCTTATCGACGAGCTTGGTGTACAGCGCCTCCTGCCACTGCTCCAGGGAGAACAGCACCATCTGGGTGGCTGTGTTGTCCGCGTCGGCGTAGGCCTCTGTGTCAGAAGTTGCCCCGACGTGGTCCTGGACCACTGGCAGGTCCTTGACTTCGCCCTCGTTAAGGGAGATGGAGTTGACCTGCGCGTTGAAGCGGTCGTCGTGGGCACGTAGGGCGTTGAGGATCTGCCACACGACCTTGAAGCGGACGTTGTCATTGAGCGCCTGCGACGGTGCGACACCGGGTGGGACGGCGACGGGGAGGATGATGTAGCCGTAGTCCTTGCCCTCGGATTTGCGCATGACGCGGCCAACGGACTGCACGACGTCGACCATGGAGTTGCGCGGATTGAAGAAGACGACGGCGTCGAGAGCCGGGACGTCCACGCCTTCGGAAAGGCAGCGAGCGTTGGTGAGGATGCGCGTCTTGTCCTCGGGGAGCGGGGACTCCAACCACGTGAGATGGGAGCTGCGTTCCATGGCGTTCATTCCGCCGTCGACATGGTGGGCGCCGACTTCGAGGTCGATGTTAAGGAGCGAAATGTCGTTGGTGGCTGCTTTCTCGCGCAGTGTGTCCGTGAAGGTGGAAATGAGCGAGGGGAAGGACTCGGAGATCTTCTTTGATGTCTTGATGTCACGTGCGAAGGCCACGGTGCGCTGCATGGGGGCGGCGCCCTCCTCGAATCCTGCCTTGGTGCCCTGCTCCTTTCCGGAGCGCTTCGCTAGGGCAGTCCACGTGCCGATCATGGCTGAGGCCAGATCCAGCGTCAGTTCTTGGCCGGGCTGCGGGGTGAAGCGAGCCATGGTGTCAGAGGCGAGCTGCTCGTCGACGGTCATGACCAGCACCTTGTAGTCCGTGAGCAGGCCCTTCTCCACGGCCTCGCCGAAGCCGAGGCGGTGGAACTCCGGGCCATAGACCCCCTCATCATCCATGGAGGCCAGCTCGGCCGAGTGCTCGGCAGCTTTGCCCTTGACGGAGTCGTCGAAAAGCCGCGGAGTGGCGGTCATATAGAGGCGCTTGGCTGCCTTGATGTACTTGGCGTCGTGGACGCGGACGAAGTTGGACGCGTCCTCGTCGGCGAGAGTGACGCCGGTGGTGCGGTGGGCCTCGTCGCAGATGACGAGGTCGAATTCGGGGAGCCCGGCAGCTTGAGCATCATGGATCGCGGGCAGCGACTGGTAGGTGGAAAACACGACGGTGAGGCCAGCTGCGCGCTTGCGGTGCTCGAGGCGGGAAGCAATATCGGAGCCGTTGGTGGAGACCGGAACCTCGAGGTCATAGGTGGCGATGTCCTCGGCGGCTTTGGACACCTTGGAGTCGGAGCAGACCGCGTAGGCGCGGAGATCTAGGCGGGCCTGAGCGGTCCACTCACGCAGAGTCTGGGAGAGCAGGGAGATGGACGGGACGAGGAAGAGGACGCGGGCACTTCCTTGCTTTACTTTTTGGTCTTCTGTCTTGGCTGTGACCGGTGCATTGTTCTTGGCAATCTGCTCTGCCAGACGCAGCGCAGTGAAAGTCTTACCGGTGCCGCACGCCATGATGAGCTTGCCGCGGTCGTGGGTCTCAAAACCCTCGATCACCTTGGAGATCGCGGTCTGCTGGTGCAGACGCGGTTCGAAGGTTTCCTTGAGCTCAAGGTTGATCGTCAGTTCGGAGTTGGGGTATGCGATATCCCAGTTGATGGGGGAGCTGTCGAGATTGCCTACGCCGATGCGGCTGACCGGGATGGGCTGGTTATCCAGCATCTCCTCTGCGTTCTTGCTCCACTTGTCCGTGGTGGAGATGATGATGCGGTTGGCGAAAGTTTCCTTGCCGTTCTCCGTGGTGAATTCCCGGCCCGAGCGCTCAAAGAAGGAGTCCAGGTGACTCTTCTGCAGATAGGTCGTGGGTGCGTAGAACTTGCACTGGATGGCGGTCCACCTACCGTCTTCGGAGCGGCGCGCCACCAGGTCGATGCCGGTGTCCGGGAACTGTTCGCGGTACGGCCAGTCGTTCCAGCCGTAAACCTCGTCATATTCCGCCGACAGTGTGGGATCCAGCTTGAAGTAGTTGATCATCAACTTCTCGAACGACAACCCGTGGTTTCCGTGGGTGGGGTTCTCACGCAGTGCGGACAGGGCATCCATGATCGACGACATGCGCTCTATTGTGCCCGAGCCACCCTTTTTGAAGGTGGAGGCTGGAGCAGGCGTGGGACGGACAGCTGAAATGGGGCGAGGCAGGACGAGGACGAGCGTGCTATCCTCACATCATCGCCGCCTGTTACGACAGGTTTGGAAGTAGACCCTGGGACCCCAGCCGGACGGCTGGACCCAGGGTCTACGCTTATTCCCGGAGAGAATCCGGCGTAAAGCGGTGAAGGACCACCTTGTCCTGGAGCTTTTCCCAGTACTGGGTTTCACCCAGAAAGGTGGAATTGTAGGCACCGAGGACGACGTCAGGGAGCCACAACAGGGGATTATCCCCACCACGCTCGTGGCGCACCCGAATGTCCGGGCACTGCCCCTGCGTCTGGAGCGCAACGACATGGGCAATGTCTCGCTTGTTCTGTACTTCCTGCCTGCTCTCTACGACGACCTCGGTGACCCCCACGTTGGAGAGTTCGAAATAGAGTTGTTCGAAGCATTTCCGCCGGAAGCGCTCGGTTTTCCGACTGGTCCCACTGGAGTGGGAAATGATCACCTGCATGAAGTCGATGTCGGCAACGGCGCTGGTGATTTTCTTACGCCTGATCCTGCTTTCATCAGTCCAGTGCAGTTTGATCTGGCCGGGTAACCGTAGGGGAAGAAGGTGCTTCCGAACCGCTGCGGCCTCCGCGGAGCCGACGAGGGTGGCGCAGACCATGTACTCCTGCCGAGTGGCGGATCGACGGGCCGAGGATTCGTCGACATAGGCAACCAGATCGGTGTGCACGCAGACAGGCTATCCCAGTGCTTCCCTACTCGTTGGCGACCGCGATTCCTTCACCATCCCCACATGACAACACCGCCGCCTCCCCGTGAAGCGGGGAGACGGCGGCGTCGATAAGCGGCGGTTTAGCCGAAGAAGTCGACCAGGGCCTTGGTGACCTGCTCGGGCACCTCGATGGTCGGCACGTGGGCGCCGGGGGTGACCTCGACGTACTCCACCGAACCGAACACGCCCTCGGCGATGGCCTTGAGCGCGGAAGGCGGGGTCGACTGGTCGTCCGTGGCGGCCAGGGTGAGCACCGGGACGGTGATCTCGGCGAGGCGATCGCGGATGTCCCAGTGGGCGAGGGCGTCGGAGCAGGAGGCGTAGCCGGAGCCGCGGGTGGAGGTCACCATGCGACGGTAGCGGGCGGTGGTCGCGGGGTGTGCCTCCTGGAAATCGGCCGTCAGCCAGAAGTCGATGACACCGTCGGCCATCGGCTCGAGGCCCTGCGCGCGGGTGAGCTCGGCGCGCGGGTTCCACTTTTCGGGGCCCCCGAAATACGCGGCGGTGCACAGGAAACCGGCGCGGGTGACGCGCGGGGAGGTCAGCGCCAGGTACTGCGCGACGGCGCCGCCCAGCGAAAGGCCGACGACCTGGAACCTATCGATACCGAGCGAATCCAGCGTCGACAGGACATCGTCGGCCAGATCGTCAAAGGTGGTCGAACCGGGCTCGACGTCCGGGTCCGGGGACAGGCCGTGCCCGCGGTGGTCGAGGGCGATGACGCGGCGGGTCTTGGACAGCTCGTCGAGCTGCGGGAGCCACATGTCGGTGGTCGAGGCGATGGAGCCGAGGAAGACGATCGGCTCGGAATCGGAGGAGGGGCCGTAGGAGACGGAGTGCAGGATCATGGTTTAAGCCTCCACCTTCTCGATCACGGCCGCCAGTCCCTGGCCGCCGCCGATGCACATGGTGACCAGGGCGGTCTGGGCGTCGGTACGCGCGAGCTGGTAGGAGGCGGTGACGAGCATGC
Organism: Corynebacterium nasicanis; assembly: GCF_042658165.1. Lineage (NCBI taxonomy): Bacteria > Bacillati > Actinomycetota > Actinomycetes > Mycobacteriales > Corynebacteriaceae > Corynebacterium > Corynebacterium nasicanis. The sequence goes on along the minus strand of NZ_JBHSQE010000001.1, from coordinate 566,704 downwards.
GGGCGCCGGTGGCACCGACCGGGTGGCCGAGCGAGATGCCGGAGCCGAGCGGGTTGAGGCGCGGGTCGTCGGCGGGGATGCCCCACTCGTTGAGCACGGAGAGGGCCTGGGCGGCGAAGGCCTCGTTGAGCTCGATGAGGTCCATGTCATCCAGCGTGAGGCCGAGGCGGTCGAGCACCTTCTTGGTGGCCGGGACCGGGCCGATGCCCATGGTCTCCGGGGCGACGCCGGCGACGGCCCAGCCGCGGAGCACGACCGCGGGCGTCAGCCCCAGCTCCTCGGCCCTGGCGCGGGTGGTGACGATCATCGCGGCGGCACCGTCGTTCTGCCCGGAGGCGTTGCCGGCGGTGACGGTGGCCTCGGCGAACTGGCGGCCCAGGATGGGGCGCAGGGTGGACAGCTTCTCCAGGTTGGTGCCGGGGCGCGGGTGCTCGTCGGTGTCGATGACCAGCGGCTCACCCTTGCGCTGCGGGATGGTCACCGGCACGATCTCCTCGGCGAACAGGCCCTGCTGCTGGGCGGCGACGGCCCGCTTGTGGGACTCGACGGCCATCTCGTCCTGGGCCTCGCGGGTGATGGAGTACTCCTCGCGGAGGTTCTCGGCGGTCTCGATCATGCCGCCCGGGATCGGGTGGTTCTTGCCGCCGGCGGTCTCGCGGGCCTCGGCGAGGCGGTCGCGGAAGACCATGTTGCCGCCCTTCTTGCCCCAGCGGACGTCGGCGTCGACGGTGTACTCGGTGCGCGACATGGACTCGGCTCCACCGGCGATGATGAGGTCGGCCGCACCCGTGGCCACGTGCGCGGCGGCGGTGACCACGGCCTGCAGGCCGGAACCGCACCGACGGTCGAGCTGCATGCCCGGGACGGTTTCACCGAGGCCGGCGTCGAGCGCGACGACGCGGCCGAGGGCCGGGGCGGCACCGTTGGGGGAGGCCTGGCCGAGGATGAGGTCGTCGACGTCCTCCGGCTGGAGGCCGGAGCGCTCCATGACGGCGCGGACGACGGTGGCGGCCAGCTCCTGCACCGGCACGGAGGTGAACTGCCCGCCGTAACCGCCGACGGCGGTGCGCAGGGGGGTGCAGATGACGATGTCGGTGGGGTTGTTCTCAGTCATGTGGGGGTCCTTAACCTTAGAAGAGTTCGGTGGCCGCCAGATCGGCGGAGATGAGTTCAGCGGTGTCGATGAGCGCGGGGAGGAAGCGATCGTGCAGCTCCTCGAGGTCGTGGACGACGGTCTGCGTCGAGACGTTGACCGCGGCCACCACCCGGCCCGCCGGGGAATGGACGGGGGCCGCCAGGGAGCGCAGGCCGGGCTCCAGCTCCTGATCGACGATGGCGAAACCCTGCTCGCGGATGCGGACCAGTTCGGCCCGCAGGGTGGCGGAGTCGGTGATCGTCGACGGCGTGAACGCCTGGAACTCGACCTTGTCCAGGTAACCCTCGAGCTCGTCGGCGGGCATGCCCGCGAGGATGACCCGGCCCATGGACGTGGCGTAGGCGGGGAAGCGGGTGCCGATGGTGATGGACACCGTCATGATCCGCCGCACCGGGACGCGGTTGACGTAGACGACGTCCGGGCCGTCGAGCACCGACAGGGAGGAGGACTCGCCGATGTGGCGGGAGAGTTCCTCCAGGCGCGGCTGCGCGATGGCGGGCAGCCCGAGCCCGGACATGTAGCTGTAGCCGAGCTCCAGGACGCGCGGGGTGAGCCAGAAATCGGTGCCGTCGGTGCCCGCATAACCCACGGTCACGAGCGTGTGCAGGAAACGCCGGGCGGTGGCGCGGGCCAGGCCGGTGGCGTCGGCGACCTGGGCGAGGGTCTGGCGGGGCCGGTCGGCGTTGAACGTCCGGATGACGGCGAGGCCCCGGACGAGCGACTGGACGTTGGGGGTGTCCGGTGTGGCCACGTTCGACTCCTTTCTGTTCGGGAAACAGGTTCGCTGTGAGAACCCTTGTGCATTATCTGAACACCAGTGTACAGTCTGGGCCATGCTTGACAAGACCCTCCCCTCCACTGATGCGGCCGTCGCCGACATCCCCGACGGCGCGACCATCGCCGTCGGCGGATTCGGACTGGTCGGCATCCCCGCCCGCCTTATCGACGCCCTCCGCGAGCAGGGCGCGACCGACCTGACCATCGTCTCCAACAACCTCGGCACCGACGGCTTCGGCCTCGGCCTCCTGCTGGCAGACAAGCGCATCTCCAAGTCCATCGGCTCCTACCTGGGATCCAACAAGGAGTACGCCCGCCAGTACCTCGCCGGTGAGCTCACCGTCGAATTCACCCCGCAGGGCACCCTCGCCGAGCGCATGCGCGCCGGCGGTGCCGGCATCCCCGCCTTCTACACCACCGCCGGCGTGGGCACCCAGGTCGCCGAGGGCGGCCTGCCCCAGCGTTACAACGCCGACGGCACCGTCGCCGTCGTGTCCAAGCCGAAGGAGACCCGCGAGTTCGGCGGCCAGCTCTACGTCCTCGAGGAGTCCATCCGCGCGGACTACGCCCTCGTGCACGCGCACAAGGGCGACCGCTACGGCAACCTCGTCTTCAACAAGACGGCCATGAACTTCAACCCGGACGCCGCCATGTCCGGCAAGGTGACCATCGCGCAGGTGGAGCAGCTTGTCGACGTCATCGACCCCGAGGACGTCGACCTCCCCGGTATCTTCGTCCACCGCGTCGTCGAGGTGGGCCCGCAGGAGACCGGAATCGAAAACAGGACGGTGACCCAGTAATGACCTGGACCAAGGAACAGATGGCCGCCCGCGTCGCGGAAGAGCTCGAGAACGGCCAGTACGTCAACCTGGGCATCGGCATGCCCACCCTCATCCCCGGCTACCTGCCGGAAGGCCTCGAGGTGGTGCTCCACTCCGAGAACGGCATCCTCGGCGTCGGCCCGTACCCGACCGAGGATGAGCTCGACCCCGAGCTCATCAACGCCGGCAAGGAGACCATCACCATCACCGAGGGTGGCTCCTACTTCTCCTCCTCCGACTCCTTCGCCATGATCCGCTCCCGCGCGGTCGACGTCGCCGTCCTCGGCGCCATGGAGGTCTCCCAGTTCGGCGACCTGGCCAACTGGATGATCCCCGGCAAGATGGTCAAGGGCATGGGCGGCGCGATGGACCTCGTCCACGGCGCCCAGCAGATCATCGTCATGATGGACCACACCACCAAGAAGGGCGACTCCAAGGTCCTGCCCGCGTGCGTGCTCCCGCTCACCGGCGCGAAGTGTGTCGACATGATCGTCACCAACTACGCCGTCTTCACTGTCGACGCTGTCGAGGGCCTCACCCTCGTGCAGTGCGCCGAGGGCGAGACCGTCGAGTCCGTCCGCGCAGTTACCGACGCCCCCTTCGAGGTCGCAGAGGGACTGTAAGACTTTCAGGATTTCCCGGGGGCCCGCTCTCGGGCGACCTGGGGTTTCTCCCCGGTCGAGGGGTGCCGCTCCTGAAAATCTGACACCAGGCCCGTTTCCCCGCCTCCGGGGAGGCGGGCCCTGCCATTGGGCAACGCGGGGCGTCATGGGGCGTCGATAAGCATCGGCCTCGTGGCGCTCGGCCGTAGTTTGACCCGCCGACTACAGTGGTGGGGAACCTGTCCGAAGTCCGCGAAGAGCAAAGCGAGATAGATACCCTCATGGCACGCATGCAAGAAAGCGCCGACCTGCTCAAGTGCTCCTTCTGCGGAAAGAGCCAGAAGCAGGTGAAGAAGCTCATCGCCGGCGGCGGAGTGTACATCTGCGACGAGTGCATCGAGCTGTGCAACGAGATCATCGAGGAAGAGCTCGGCGCCGCCCAGGCCGCCGAGGCCAAGGAGGACAAGCTCCCGCGCCCCTCCGAGATCTCCTCCTTCCTGGACAAGTACGTCATCGGGCAGGACAAGGCCAAGCGCATCCTCGCCGTCGCGGTGTACAACCACTACAAGCGCATCCGGACCGAGGACACGGCGTCGACGACCGCGCGACGTAAGAAGGACGACGTGGAGATCGCGAAGTCCAACATCCTCCTGCTCGGTCCCACCGGCTCCGGCAAGACCTACCTCGCGCAGACGCTGGCCCGCATGCTCGACGTGCCCTTCGCCATTGCCGACGCCACCTCCCTCACCGAGGCCGGCTACGTCGGCGAGGACGTGGAGAACATCCTGCTCAAGCTCCTGCAGGCCGCCGACTTCGACGTCTCCCGCGCCCAGCGCGGCATCATCTACGTCGACGAGGTGGACAAGATCTCCCGTAAGTCCGACAACCCGTCGATCACCCGCGACGTCTCCGGCGAGGGCGTCCAGCAGGCCCTGCTGAAGATCCTCGAGGGCACCACTGCCTCCATCCCGCCGCAGGGTGGGCGCAAGCACCCCAACCAGGAGTTCATCCAGCTCGACACTTCCAACATCCTCTTCATCGTCGCCGGTGCCTTCGCCGGACTGGAGAAGGTCATCCAGGAGCGCGTGGGCAAGAAGGGCCTCGGCTTCGGTGCGGAGATCGAGTCCGCCACCGACCGCGAGAAGACCGACCTCTTTGCGCAGGTCCGCCCCGAGGATCTGGTGAAGTTCGGCCTCATCCCCGAGTTCATCGGCCGCCTGCCCATCGTGGCCACCGTGGACAACCTCGACCGCGAATCCCTCGTGCAGGTGCTCACGGAACCGAAGAACTCCCTGGTCAAGCAGTACCAGCGCCTCTTCGAGATGGACGAGGTCCAGCTCAGCTTCTCCCCGGACTCCCTGGAGGTCATCGCCGAGCTCGCCCTCGAGCGCGGCACCGGAGCCCGCGGCCTGCGCGCCATCATGGAGGAGCTCCTCGTGCCGGTCATGTACGACATTCCCGATCGTGACGACGTCGCCGAGGTCCTCATCACCGCCGATGTCGTCCGCGGCGAGGCCGAACCGGAGCTGGTGCTCGAGGGGGAGCAGCAGGAGACGGCGTAGCTCCCGCCGAGCTGACATCGGCTCGGCGTTTCCGCAGGACGGCACTGATCCCGCGGGTTGAGGTCAGCCCGGCGGGCGTCGCCACCCAGCTCAGAACAGCGCCGGCAGCTCCTGCGAGAGCACGAACACACCCATCACCAGGACGAAGACGCCGAAGCCCTTGCGCAGGGCCTTCTCCGGGACGACTCTGGTGAGCCGCGCGCCGAGGAGCGCGCCCACCAACGCGACACCGGTGACCGAGAGCACGACCGGCCAGTCCAGCGTCACGGTGGTCAGGTAGCCGGCCAGCCCGGCGAAGGACTTCATGGCGATGACCAGCAGGGACGTGCCCACGGCGACCGGCATGCTCAGCCCCCCGAGCAGGGCGAGGGCCGGGACGACGAGGAAGCCGCCGCCCGCGCCGACGAGGCCGGTGACGAGGCCGACGACCAGGCCCTCGAGCAGGATCTTGCCCAGCGGCAGCGCCCGCACCCCATCCGACTGCCGCTCCTTCCGCCCGCGGAGCATGGCCAGGGCGGTGGCGATCATCATGACGGCGAAGGCCACCATGAGGATCACCCCGGGGATCCGCCCGCCGAGCAGGCCGCCGAGGAAGGCGCCCGCCATCGAGGAAGCTCCGAAGATGAGACCGGTGCGCCACTGCACGTTGCCCAGGCGGGCGTGGCTGAGCACGGACACCGCGGAGGTCGCGCCGACCACGAAGAGCGAGGCGGCGATGGCCTCCTTCGGTTCCATGCCCGCCACGTAGGTGAGCAGCGGGACGGTGAGGATTGATCCGCCGCCGCCCAGCAGGCCCAGGGAGAGCCCGATGAAGACGGCGAGGACGAGAACCAGAGCCACGGCTTAGTTCTTGGTGAGGTGGTCGAGGTAGCCGAGGTAGGAGCCCTCGAGTTCCTGGACGTGGTAGCCCTTGCGGCGCAGCGCGGAGGCGGCGACGGAGTTGCGGACCCCGGACTGGCAGTAGGAGACGATCGTCGAGTCCGCCGGATCGGGCAGCTCGTCGAGGTTCCACAGGACGCGTCCGCCGGAGAGCTGGTGGGAACCGGGGATGTGGCCGTCGGCGTGCTCGGTCTTGTTGCGGAGGTCGAGGAGCATGGTCGGGGCGGCGTCGAGAAGCTGGTCCTGGGCGAGGACCTCGGGGGTGACCTGCGGCAGTCCCTCGAAATCGGTGACGAAGCCGGTGATCTCGTCGATGCCGACGCGGATGAAGTGGTCGCGGTAGTCGGCGGCCTCCGCGGCGTCGGCGGCGAGGACGATGAGGTCGGCGGTGTCGGTCTCCGGGTCGTAGACCCAGGATCCGTAGGTGGCGGCCTTGGCCAGGCCGGGGACGTTGACGGCGCCGGCGACGGTGCCCGCGTGGACCTCGCTGTGGTGGCGGGTGTCAACGACGATCGCCGCACCCGATTCGATGCGCCCGGCCAGCTCGGCGGCCGGAACCTCCGGCAGCTCGGGAAGCGGGTAGCCGAGGACAGCGGGGCCGGCCTTGTTCTGGCGCTTCATCCGCCCGAAGTAGGCGTGGGCGTCGGGCTGCCCCGCGAGGAGGTCGTCGACGAAGCCCTGCTCATCGTCGTCGCGGAGGTAGTGGGCCCACCAGGCGTAGTGGCGCTCGTAGCCGACGGTGGTCGAGGGCAGCGCGCCGAGGGCCTTGCCACAGGCCGAGCCGGCGCCGTGGGCCGGGTAGACCTGGACGTGGTCGGGCAGCTCGAGGAAGACCTCGCGGAGGCTGCGGAAGATGTCGCGTGCGCCGCCGAAACGCGTATCGACGCCCCCCGCGGCCTCATCCAGCAGGTCCGGCCGGCCGAGGTCGCCGGAGAAGACGAAGTCTCCGGAGAGCATGTAGCCGGGGGAGTCGGCGAAGGCGCCGTCGGTGATGAGGAAGGAGAGGTGCTCCGGCGTGTGGCCGGGGGTGTGGCGGGCCTCGATGGTGATGTTGCCGATCTGGATGGTGTCCCGGTCGTGGAGCAGCTCGCCGGCGAAGCCGTAGCTCCAGTCCTCGCCGCCCTCGCCGGAGAGGTAGATGGTGGCGCCGGTGGCGGCGGCCAGCTCGCGGGTGCCGGAGAGGTAGTCGGCATGGATGTGGGTCTCGGTGACCGCGACGATGCGCATCCCGTGGTGGGCGGCGAGGTCGAGGTAGTCGGTGATGTCGCGGCGGGCGTCGACGACGACGGCGGTGTTCTGGGCCTGGCAGCCGATGAAGTAGCTGGCCTGGGCAAGGTCCTCGTCATAGAAACGTTCGAGCAGCATGGTGGTCACTCCTGGGTTGAATAAATATCCGTGTGGGTGTGACACTACCATGCCATATACCCCGGGGGGTATCAACCTTTGGAGGTGAAAGGCCAGCTTAAGGTGTTTTTATTCGAGCGGGTCCGAGTGTCCGCCGAGATCGTAGATCCCCAACCCCGAGCGCGAACCCTCGTCCAGACGGTCGGCGGTGAGGTAGCTGTCGTGCCCCGAATCGGGGATGTGCGCCGTCAGCAGCGCCAGCACCGAATCGACGGCCAGGCGGTGCAGCCCGTCCGTGTTGTCCTCGCTGCACGTGTCCACGTCGATGAGGTTGATCATGAGGTCCCGGTTGATCACCCGGGTGAAGGCGAGGGAGGAGATGAGGAAGAAGATGTCCTCGGCGCCGATCCCCGGACGGAAGGCCCCCATGTCCTGCCCCTGCATGAGCAGCTTGTCCAGCTGCAGCGAGACCTGGGTGCCGGGGATGAGCGTGGCCACCCCGGTGAGATTGAGCACACGGTTGAGACCCTCGTGCTGCAGGAGGCGCAGGGACTCGGGGTGGCGGATCATCGTGAGGTACACGGCGTCGACCACCTGCGTCACCCCCTCGACGGGCACGAGGGTGTCGCTGATGAGCTCCTCGGCCGGGGGCTGGATCCGCCGCGCGGCCTCCGTGAGGCAGCGCAGGTAGAGCCCCTTCTTGTCGCCGAAATGATAGTGGATCATCCGCTTCGACATGCCCGACTGCCGGGCGATCGATTCCAGCCGCGTCTCCTGGAACCCCTGCTCCGCGAACTGGCCGATGGCGACGTCGACGACCGCCTCGAGGGAGGTGGCGTCGTCGAGAGGGGTCAGGTCGTCGTCATACATGGCTGGGTGGGCCCTCCGGGACACGGTTCGGCAGATCTTGGGGGAGGCGCGGGATGGTGCGCTGTCCACCATCGTGCCTGAAGAGTGGTCTGACCGTGACGGCTGCGCGGCGGATGGGGAGGGGGCACCCGGGATCGGGGCCGGTGTCCTGCGGAAACAACCGCTTCGCGCGGTCGGGTACGCCTATCCGGGGGTGACTGCCGAGCGCGGGCCGAGCGGCTAGACTCGGCGACGTTGGTGCCCCTCGCACGAAAGGAACCCTATCCATGTCCCAGAATCCCGTGAAGATCGCCGTCACCGGTGCCGCCGGAAACATCGCCTACTCCCTCCTGTGGCGTCTGGCCGCCGGAGACGTCTACGGCCCGGAGACCCCGATTGAGCTGACCCTCCTGGAGATCCCGGACGCCGTCCGCGGCGCCGAGGGCGTGGCTATGGAGCTCAATGACTCCGCGTTCCCGCTGCTGCGCAACATCACCATCACCGATAAGGCCGAGACCGCCTTCGACGGCGCCAACGCCGCCTTCCTTGTCGGCGCCAAGCCGCGCGGGGCGGGCGAGGAGCGCGGAGACCTGCTCAAGAACAACGGCGGCATCTTCGCCCCGCAGGGCAAGGCCATCAACGACCACGCCGCCGACGATGTCCGCGTACTCGTGGTGGGCAACCCGGCCAACACCAACGCGCTCATCGCCCAGCGCAACGCCCCGGATGTCCCGGCCGAGCGCTTCACCGCCCTCATGCGCCTGGACCACTCCCGCGCCCTGTCCCAGCTGGCCGAGAAGCTCGGCGTGCTGACCACGGACTTCGAGAATGTCGTCGTGTGGGGCAACCACTCCGCCACCCAGTTCCCGGACATCACGTACGCCACGGTCAAGGGAGAGCCGGTCATCGACAAGATCGACCATGACTGGTACGTCAACGAGTTCATCCCGCGCGTGGCCAAGCGCGGCGCCGAGATCATCGAGGTCCGCGGCAAGTCCTCCGCCGCCTCCGCCGCCTCCGCCGCCATCGACCACATGCGTGACTGGGTGCAGGGCACCGAGCAGTGGGCCTCCGCCGCGCTGCCCTCCGACGGTTCCTACGGCATCGACGAGGGTCTCGTCGCCGGCCTGCCGACGATCTCCCGCAACGGACAGTGGGAGATTGTCCAGGGTCTGGAGCTCAACGACTTCCAGCGCGAGATGATCGCCCGCAACGTCGCCGAGCTCAAGGCCGAGCGCGACGCGGTCGCTGACCTGCTCAAGTAGCGTTGGCGCTCAATCCCGGTAGTGTTCTGGGGCATGCGCTTCGGGATTGATTTCGGTACCACCCGCACCGTCATTGCGGCCGTCGACCGCGGGAACTATCCCGTGGTCAATGTCGCCGACACTGACGGCGACCCACGGGAGTACATCCCCTCGGTGGTCGCCCTCGACGGCGATCGCCTGGTCGGGGGATGGGAGGCACTGGCCGCGGACACCCCGACGGTCACCCGCTCCTTCAAGCGGCTGCTCAGCTCGGGGACGGTCACCGCGGACACCCCGGTGCCCATGGGCAGTCAGGAGCGCCCGCTCGGGGAGGTGATGGCGACGTTCGCGGACGGCGTCGTCAAGCAGCTGCGCGCGCACGCCGGCGAGGAGCCGATCGAGATCGTCCTCGGCGTGCCCGCCAACGCCCGTTCCGCCCAGCGGCTGCTCACCCTCGATGCTTTCCGACGCGCCGGCGCCGACGTCCTCGGCATGGTCAATGAGCCCTCGGCCGCGGCCTTCGAGTACACGCACCGCCACGCCCGCACGCTCACGGCGCGGCGTTCCAGCGTCATCGTCTACGACCTGGGTGGCGGCACCTTCGATGTCACCCTCATGCGTATCGACGGCCCCGAGCACGTCGTCGAGACCTCCCTCGGCATCTCCCGCCTCGGCGGCGACGACTTCGACGCCGCCCTCGCGGACCTGGCCCTGGCCACCGCCGGACGCGCCGACGACGTCTTCGGGCGCCGCGCCCGCCAGAAGCTTCTCGACGAAGCCCGCACCGCCAAGGAGCAGCTCAAGCCGCAGTCGCGCCGCATCATCATGGAGCTCGGCGACGACGACGTCATCGTCCCCGTGCCCGAGTACTACACCTCCGTCACCGGACTGGTCGAGCAGACGCTGGAGGCCATGACCCCGCTCATCGGCGCCGAGGAGTCGCTCACCGACACCGACATTGCCGGCGTCTACCTCGTCGGCGGCGCCAGCGCCCTGCCGCTCGTGCCCCGCATGCTGCGCGAACGATTCGGCCGCCGCGTCCACCGTTCCCCGCTGCCCACCGCCTCCACCGCCGTCGGCCTGGCGATCGCCGCCGACCCGGATTCCGCCTACCTCCTCCGCGACCGCCTCTCCCGCGGCATCGGGGTGTTCCGCGAGCGCGACGCCGGGGCCGCCGTGAGCTTCGACTCCCTCGTCGGACCGGAGGCGCAGGCCGCATCCGACGCCACCATCACGATCACCCGGCGCTACCGGGCCGCCCACAACGTCGGCTGGTTCCGCTACGTGGAATACTCCGCGCTCGAGGCCGACTCCGCGCAGCCCGGCGATCTCACCCTGCTCGCCGAGGTGGTCGTCCCCTTCGACCCGGCGCTCCGCTCGCTTGCCGACGCCGACCTGGCCACCGTCCCCGTCGAGCGCCGGGAGGACGGCCCCGAGGTCATCGAGACGGTGCGGATCGATCCGAACGGGATTGCGTCGATCAGCATCCAGTGCCCGGCCGATGGTTTCGAGGTCACCGCGACGGTGTCGGTGGGGGAGTAATCACCACCTGAGGTGTGGAGAAATCCGCACCTGAGGTGTGGAGAAATCCGCACATTTCACATATTATGCAGGTCATGGCGACCTATATACCGCGCATCGTCGATGCCGAGCTGGAGCGTGCCCTGCGGGTGTCCGGAGCGGTCTTCATCAAAGGACCACGTGCCTGCGGCAAGACCGCGACAGCTCGGCAGATCGCTGCGTCGGAGGTTCGATTGGACGTCCACGGACCCGATATCACCCTGGCTCGGATCAATCCGGTCAGCATTCTGGAGGGAGAGACTCCGCGCCTCATCGATGAGTGGCAGGCTGTGCCCGAAGTATGGAATGCCGTTCGGCACGCGGTGGATGACCGTCAGGGAAAAGGGCAGTTCATCCTCACCGGCTCCGCAACCCCCGCCACAGATGCTCTTCGCCACCCGGGAGCCGGTCGCATGCGCTCACTCACCATGCGAACCATGACAATCTCAGAGCGAAACGACGGCCACCGGGCCTCGTGGGCGCGTGTGCTCGAGGGAACACTCGAACCTGCTCCCGGTACCGAGGCCACCGTCGCGGACTACGCGGAGTGGATCGTCGCCGGAGGTTGGCCGGGTTTTCACGGGCTGGCCCCTCTCGATGCCGCCGATGAAGTCGCATCCTATCTCCAAGAGATGGCGGAGCATGATTATCCGGAGATCGGAGGTCTGCGCCGGGATCCGCGCCGCTTTCTGTCGTTCCTGCAAGCCTATGCAGGTCTGGTCGCGCAACCCGCGACGGGCGCTGCGATCCGTCGTCGCATTGGCGAACTATCAGGCGCCGAGCCCGCACCGGGGACCGTTGATGCATTGCACGACTTCGCTTCCCGGCTGTTCCTCGTGGAGGATCAGCCAGCGTGGGCCACACAGCTCCGATCCCGAACAGCGCTCGCGCAGATGCCCAAGCGGCATCTGGCGGACCCGTCGCTGGCGGCTTCGCTGTTGGGAGCAACCCCGGATCGGTTACTTACTGATCTGGAAACCCTGGGGATACTTTTCGAATCGCAGGCTATTCACGATCTCAGAGTGGTGGCTCAGGCGAATCGGGCACGCGGTGTGTACCACTTTCGGGACACCAAAGGCCGCGACGAGATCGATGCCGTCGTCGAGAACCCAGACGGATCCTGGGTGGGGGTCGAAATCAAATTGTCACACCTGCAAGTGGAAACCGCTGCTGAGCGATTGTTGGCGACCGCGGAGAAGGTGGAGCGTCCGCCATCGGCCCTGGTGATCATCATTCCGACTGGCCCTGTGGCGCAACTACCGAACGGGGTGTGGGTCATTCCGCTCGCCTGCCTGGCCCCCTGACGTCTGCAGCGCCCCGGTGATCTCCGCCATGACGGGCCCGAGGTGCTCTTCGCGGCGCTCGCGGTCGCCGGCGGCGGTGGTGGCCATGTAGAGGCTGGCGAAGCCGCCGAGCACCCAGCTCACCTTCACCAGCGCCCCGGAGACGGACAGTGGCCCCAGCTTGATGAGCACCGCCGGCACCCCGGTCCACGTGCCGATGGTGGCCGGCGGCACCGCCAGCAGCCCGAAGCCGAGGAAGCAGGCGAAGACGACGAGCCCGAAGATGCTCGCCTGGGCCAGGTGCACGCTCGCGGCGTTCCACCGGACGTTGAGGCGTACGGGCAGGGGCTGGGCCTCGTCGACGTCGGCCAGGGCCTCGCGCACGTGCTGGGTCACGGTGGCGGTGCACACCACCCCGCCGATCGCCCACAGCACGAAGGCGACCATGAGCGCCTGGTTGATGTTCCACGCCTGCGCCAGCTGCCACAGGTTGGAGTTGAAGAAGAAGAACAGGAACGCCACCAGCAGCAGCGGCAGATAGAACAGGCTGCGGGTGAGTGATTCCGGGATCTCCCGCACCGCGCGCAGCGACGTCCAGGCCAGCAGGTGGGCCCAGCCGGTCACCGTGAACAGCAGCACCGTGAGTACCCACAGGGGGGCGATCCACCACAGGTAGCCCAACGCTGCCGGCACCACCGCCGCCAGGATGATGAACGCGGCTCCCACCCCGAAGGCGACCTTCTCCGGCAGGAAACGCAGGACCAGGCGCAGGACGAGGACCAGCAGCAGCAGGGCCGCCACGTTGGCCAGCAGGGGGAGGAGGAGATCGTCGAGGATGAGGCCGTCGTCGGCGGCCTTGTGCAGGGCCTCGAGGTCCTCCTGCTCCAGCTTCTTGATCATGACGGCGTCGGGGATGGCGATGACGAGCGGCAGGCTGGCCCAGACGGCGGCACGTTGGGGCAGGCGGCGCAGGCGGTCACGCCACGACACCGCGGCGGGCAGTCCGGCGGCGAGGAGGCGACGGGAGTCGGAGTTCACCCGTTCCAGTCTAGGAGGGCGTCCGCACCCTCATCGAGCCACAGCGCCACGCAGCGGCCGTCGCGTAGGCGGATCTCCACGTTCGTCCCGTCGGGGCCGCCCAGGACCAGGCCCTCCCGCTCCGCCGCGAAACCCCGCACCGCCCGCACCGCAGCGATGTCGGCGGCGGGAACGCGCAGCAGTTCCGTCCTTCCCTCCCGCAGGACGAGGTCCTCGCCCACGTAGTGCGGATGGACCACCCGTCCGGCGAGGTAACCCCACAGCAGCGGGATCGAGTAGAGGGAGCCGAGGAGCAGCAGCAGTCGCAGCCAGGGCCAGGGGACGAGTACCTCGATGATGATGATCTCGATGAGGATCGCTACCGTGAACATCGCCGGCAGGTGCCACCACCGCGCTCGCGCCGGCAGCGCCACCGCGCCCGCGGGCACGATCACCCGGCCCCGGAGGAGGCGCCACAGGTCGGCGAGGGCGTGGACCTCGTGCAGGAGAATCCGCACGGGCAGCGGACGGATCCCCCGCCGCAGCGACGACCACACGTAGGCCCCGGCGAGCGCGGCCTCCACCGCCAGAAAGGCCACGATGGCGCCGACGCCGGAGAGACGGCCGGTCCACCAGAGCCAGGCGTCGAGAAGCGCGACGGCGAGCACCGCGACAGGCAGCACGCACTTCACGACGCACCCGCCAACACCGACAGGGCCCGGGCCTGGGCACCGCGGGTGGGAAAGTCGCGGACGGTGAGGGGAGCGTCGCCCGGGGTGAGGGTGGGCAGGATGCCGTCGCTGAGGCCGCGGAGGACCCGCAGCTCGGCGATGATGTCGTCCGCCTCCGCGGGCGCCAGGTCCCCGAGCTGTTCCCACAGGTCCCGGAAGCGCAGGGTGTCGGCGCTCCGGGCCGGATCGCGCAGGTTGCGCCGCAGAACCTGCCACGTCTCGGTGCCCGCCACCCCGGACAGGCCCATGAGGTCGTAGGCGTCGATCTCCATCCGGGCGTGCGGGGTGTCGCCGAGCAGCTCGCGGATCCCGGAGCGCAGGTCGGCGGGCAGGCCCAGCTCCCCGGCCTGCAGGGCCAGCAGGCGGGCGCGTTGCGCGCGTAGGACGGTGAGTTGGGAGTCGATGCGGTGGAGGGCGGCGTCGATAAGCGAGGCGGAGTCGGAACGGATGTCGGCGAGGGTGATGCCGGCGTCGACGAGCGCGCGCACGCGCAGCAGCGCCGCCAGGTCCGCGAGACCGTAGTCTCGGTAGCCGCCCGCGGTGCGCGGGGGCTCCGGGAGCGCCCCGGAGGCGTGGTAGTGACGCACGGCGCGGACCGAGCAACCGGCGGCGCGGGCGACCTCGGAGATTCTCATGGCACCAGCATGAACCATGACGTCACGTGAGGGTCAAGCCCCGATCGTCGGGCGCTATGATTGTGCGAGTGACCGACCAGATCAAGGGGAAGAGAACTGATGGCTAAGAACCGAGCAGACGCACTGCCGAAGTCCTGGGATCCGCAGTCGGTGGAGGCCGAGCTGTACCAGGGCTGGGTCGACGCCGGACATTTCACGGCCGACCCGGAGAGCGAGAAGCCGGCGTACTCCATCGTCCTCCCGCCGCCGAACGTCACCGGGCAGCTCCACATGGGCCACGCGCTCGACCACACCCTCATGGATGCGCTCGCCCGCCGCAAGCGCATGCAGGGCTATGAGGTGCTGTGGCTGCCGGGTATGGATCACGCGGGTATCGCCACCCAGACCAAGGTGGAGACCATGCTCAAGGAGACCGAGGGCAAGGACCGCTACGACTACGGGCGCGAGGAGTTCATCGCCAAGGTCTGGGAGTGGAAGGAGGAGTACGGCGGCGCCATCGCCGGGCAGATGCGCGCCATCGGCGACTCCGTCGACTGGTCCCGCGAACGCTTCACTCTCGACGAGGGGCTGTCGCGCGCGGTGCAGACCATCTTCAAGGAGCTCTACGACCGCGGCCTCATCTACCGCGCCAACCGCCTGGTCAACTGGTCCCCGGTGCTTGAGACCGCCGTCTCCGACATCGAGGTCGTGCACAAGGACGTCGAGGGCGAACTCGTCTCCTTCCGCTACGGCTCGATGAACGACGACGAGCCGCACATCGTCGTGGCCACCACCCGCATGGAGACCATGCTCGGCGACGTCGCCGTCGCCGTCCACCCGGACGACGCCCGGTACGCGCACCTGGTGGGCCGGACCCTGCCGCACCCCTTCCGCTCCGACCTCTCGCTCCTCGTCGTCGCCGACGACTACGTCGACCCCGAGTTCGGCTCCGGCGCGGTGAAGATCACCCCGGCGCACGACCCCAACGACTACGCCCTCGGCCTGCGCCACGACCTCGACATGCCGACGATCATGGACACCACCGGCCGCATCTGCGACACCGGCACCCGTTTCGACGGCCTCACCCGCGAGGAAGCGCGCGTCGCCGTGCGCGAGGCGCTGGCAGAAGAGGGCCGCATCGTCGCCGAGAAGCGCCCCTACCTGCACTCCGTCGGCCACTCCGAGCGTTCCGGCGAGGCCATCGAGCCGCGCCTGTCGCTGCAGTGGTTCGTCAAGGTCGATGAGCTGGCACAGATGGCCGGTGACGCCATCCGCTCCGGCGACACCCAGGTCCACCCCAAGAGCATGGAACCCCGCTACTTCGAGTGGGTGGACAACATGCACGACTGGACCATCTCCCGTCAGCTGTGGTGGGGCCACCGCATCCCCATCTGGTACGGACCGGACGGGGAGATCGTCTGCGTCGGCCCCGACGAGCAGGCTCCCGAGGGATACACCCAGGACCCGGACGTCCTGGACACCTGGTTCTCCTCCGCCCTGTGGCCGTTCTCCACGATGGGCTGGCCGGAGAAGACCCCGGAACTGGCCAAGTTCTACCCGACCTCCGTGCTGGTCACCGCCTACGACATCCTCTTCTTCTGGGTGGCGCGGATGATGATGTTCGGCACCTTCGCCGCGAAGATCACCCCGGAGATCCTCGGCGCGGGTGCGGAAGGCCGCCCGCAGGTCCCCTTCACCGACCTCTTCCTCCACGGCCTCGTCCGCGACGAGAACGGCCGCAAGATGTCGAAGTCCCTGGGCAACGGCATCGACCCCATGGACTGGGTCCGCGAGTACGGCGCCGACGCCCTGCGCTTCACCCTGGCCCGCGGCGCCAACCCCGGCGTCGACCTGCCCGTCGGCGAGGATGCCGCGCAGTCCTCCCGCAACTTCGCCACCAAGCTCTTCAACGCCACCAAGTTCGCGCTGCTCAACGGCGCCGAAGTGGGGGGGCTGCCGCCGCGCGAGGAGCTCACCGACGCCGACCGCTGGATCCTCGACCGCCTCGAGGAGGTCCGCGCCAGCGTCGACGGCTTCCTCGACGACTACCAGTTCGCCAAGGCCAACGAGGAGCTCTACCACTACGCGTGGGACGAGGTGTGTGACTGGTACCTGGAGATCGCCAAGACGCAGATCCCGCGCGAGGGCAGCACCCGCCAGGGCGAGAACACCCAGCTGGTCCTCGGCCGCGTCCTCGACGTCGTCCTGCGACTGCTGCACCCGGCCATGCCCTTCGTCACGGAGGTGCTGTGGAAGGCCCTGACGGAGAAGGACACCCTGGTCACCGCCCCGTGGCCCACCGCCGCGGACACCAACGGCGGCGCGGCCACCGACGAGACCGCCGTGCGTCGCATCGCCGACGCCGAGAAGCTCATCACCGAGATCCGCCGCTTCCGCTCCGACCAGGGCGTCAAGCCCTCCCAGCCGGTGCCCGCCTCCCTCGACTTCGCCGCCGCCGACCTCGCCGCCCAGGAGGACCTCGTCCGCTCCCTGGCGCGCGTCACCGTCCCGGAGGAGGGTTTCCAGGAGTCCGCCTCCATCGAGCTGCGCCTCTCGCAGGCCACCGTCACCGTGGCGCTGGACACCTCCGGCACCGTCGACGTCGCCGCCGAGCGCAAGCGCCTGGAGAAGGATCTCGCC
Source organism: Corynebacterium nasicanis (assembly GCF_042658165.1). NCBI lineage: Bacteria > Bacillati > Actinomycetota > Actinomycetes > Mycobacteriales > Corynebacteriaceae > Corynebacterium > Corynebacterium nasicanis. The sequence goes on along the minus strand of NZ_JBHSQE010000001.1, from coordinate 549,625 downwards.
GCCGCGCACAAGGAACTCGAGGGCACCGCCCGGAAGCTCGGCAACGAGGCCTTCCTGGCCAAGGCCCCGGAGGCGGTCGTGAGCAAGATCCGCGCCCGCCAGCAGCTCGCCCAGGAAGAGGTCGAGCGCATCACCGCCCGTCTGGAGGCCCTGCAGTGAACCGCGAAGAAGAGATCCTCAACAACGCCGCCGACGACGAGGACCTGGAGGACCTGCAGGACGCCGTCGAAGTGACGGAGCAGGGGCTCAAGCTCAACATCGACCTCGGCGACGTCGTCACGCCCGCCCCGGTGGAGATCACCGCCGCCGACCTCGCCGCCCTGGCGGAGGTCGAGGCCGAGCTGGACACCCGCTGGCCCGAGACGAAGATCGACCCCTCCCTCGAGCGGATCGACATGCTCATGGATCTTCTCGGCTCCCCGCAGAACTCCTTCCCCGCGGTCCACGTCTCCGGCACCAACGGCAAGACGTCGACGGTGCGCATGATCGAGTCCCTCCTGCGCGCCTTCCACCGCCGCACAGGCCGCACCACCAGCCCCCACCTGCAGCTGGTCACCGAGCGCATCGCCATCGACGGCACGCCCCTGCATCCGCGCGACTACGTGCGCATCTGGCGGGAGATCCAGCCCTATGTCGAGCTTGTCGACGAGCGCGTCGGCCGCCTCTCCAAGTTCGAGGTCCTCACCGCCATGGCCTACGCCGCGTTTGCCGACGCCCCCGTCGACGTCGCCGTCGTCGAGGTCGGCATGGGCGGCACGTGGGACGCCACCAACGTCATCCAGTCGGATGTCGCCGTCATCATGCCGGTCGGCATGGACCACACCGACTACCTCGGCGACACGATCGAGGAGATCGCGGCGGAGAAGGCCGGCATTATCAAATCCCGCTGGGACACCGATGACCTGCTCACCCCGCCGGACAACGTCGCTGTCGTCGCCGAACAGGACCCCGCCGCCATGCAGGTCATCCTGGAACGCGCCGTGGAGGTCGACGCCGCGGTAGCCCGCGCGGGCGCCGAGTTCGGGGTGGTGTCGGCCGTCGTCGCCGTCGGCGGCCAGCAGCTCACGCTGCGCGGCCTGGGCGGCGAATACGACGACATCTTCCTGCCGCTGTCCGGCGAGCACCAGGCCCGCAACGCCGCCGTCGCCCTGGCCGCGGTGGAGGCCTTCTTCGGCGCCGGCGCCGGGCGGCCCCTGGACCTGGAGACCGTGCGCGCCGGCTTCGCGCAGGTGCAGTCCCCCGGCCGCCTGGAGCGCGTGCGCACCTCGCCCACCACCTTCATCGACGCCGCCCACAATCCCCACGGCGCCGCCGCCCTCGGCGAGGCGCTCTCCCGGGACTTCGACTTCCAGCGCCTCATCGGCGTGGTCGGGGTCCTCGACGACAAGGACGCGCGCGGGATCCTCATCGCCCTGGAGCCCTACCTCTCCGAGGTTGTCATCACGCGCAACTCCTCGCCGCGGGCGCTCGACGCCTACGAGCTGGCCGACTACGCCCGCGACATCTTCGGCGAGGAACGCGTCCACGTCGACGAGAACCTCACCGGCGCCTACGAGCTGGCGGTGGAACTCGCCGAGGACGCCGACATCCAGTCCGGCGCCGGTGTCGTCATCACCGGTTCGGTGGTCACCGCGGGCGAGGCCCGCACCCTGTTCGGAAAGGACCCCGCATGAGCAACGCAGACCAGCCCGAGGTCAGCCCCCTCGGCCCCGGGCACACCCCGGAGAAGGACCCGATGAAGGGCATCCGCGGCGTCATGGCCGGCACGCTCATCCTCGAGGCGATCACGATCCTGCTCATCCTCACGGTCATCCTCAAGGTCGACGACGGCGTCCACTGGACCACCTTCAACTGGGTGTTCATCACCGCCCTCGGGGTGGCACACGTGCTCATGGCGTTCCTGCAGCGCTTCTCCTGGGCGCTGCCGGTGAACCTGGCGCTCCAGGCGATCCTGCTGGTGGGTGGCTTCTTCGTGCATTACTCGGCGGTGATGGTGGCGATCATCTTCATCATCGTGTGGTGGTACCTGCTGCACCTGCGCTCCACCCTCATCGAGCGCATGAAGCGCGGCTGGCTGACCACCCAGCACCTGTAGTTCCGGTGACTTTCACTCCGCGACCCCCTCCCGCTAGTACTGCGGGAGGGGGTCGCGGTGTGATTCTCCCGGTGTCCGGGAACCCCGAAGGCCCCGCGGCAGTCTAAGAGGGGGAAAGGGGGGCCTTCCATGACGACACTGCCCGCAGAAAAGCCGTACTTCACCACCCGCGAGCTCCGGGACGCCGGGGTGAGCGCCAACCAGCTCACCCGCCTCGTGCGGGCGGGGACGCTGCACCGGGTGGTCAGCGGCCTTTACTCCACCCGCCCTTCCCGCAGGGAGCACCTGCTCCGGGCACTGCTCCATCAACGACCCGACCTGGTGTTCCCGGGGTGCGGACTCGCAGACAAATCAGCACCCCGGTGAGCGTGCTGGTCCCGAGGATCCGGGGATTCACCTCCGGCCCGCTGGTGACGGTGATCCGGGCGCAGCGGCGCCCCTTCGACGAGGTGGGGGGCTTCCGGGTGGCCACGGCACTCCGGGCCGCCTGTGACCTGCCGCAGGAGAAGGAACTGGGGGAGTGGCCGAAGGTCCCGGGGAAGCTGCGGGCGCTGATCGAGGAGGCGTCGATAGGCGCGGACTCGGAGACCGAGCGGAGACTGTTCCGGCGGCTGCGCGAGCTCGGCTACCCCTTTGAGCAGAACAAGCTGCTCGGGAACTACTTCTGCGACGAGGTCAACGAGAAGCACCGCGTGGTGGTGGAGATCAACGGCTACCAGTATCACCGGAGTATCAGCGCCCTGATCAAGGACTACTGGAAGGCCAATGACGCCACCTCACGCGGCTACCGGCACCTCAGCTTCTCGGACGCCTGCATCGATCTGCACCTGGGGAGGTGGTGGACTGCATCGTGGCGGTGATCGAGGGCCGTCCCCGGTCGGTGTCGCTCATCGACCGCTGGCATTCGGCGTGGACTCAGCCGCACGCCCTGGGGATGTGAGGATCGCACCGCAACCGACCCGGACCGGTCGCGGTGCGAATGTCACTTCTTCCGCGACAGCAGCGGGTGCCCCGACGCGATGGACACGCGGTTGAAGGCGTTGATCATGACGATCGACCACTCCAGCGCCGCGACCTGTTCCTCGGCGAAGATCTCGCAGGCGGGCAGGGCCGCGCGGGAGTTGTCCTGGCCCGGGGGCAGCAGCGTCAGCGTCTCGGCGAGCTCGAGGGCAGCGCGCTCCTTCTCCGTGAACTCGGAGACCATCCGCCAGGCGGGCAGGGCGTCGAGCTTGTTGTCGGGGATGCCGGCCTTCCGGGCGGCGGGCATGTGGATCGACAGGCACGTGCCGCAGCCGTTGATCTGACTGACGCGGACGGCGACCAGCTCGATGAGGGAGCGCGGCAGGTCGACATCCGGGTAGAGCATGGACAGCTTCGACGACACCTGGGTGAGCGACTTGTAGATCTCCGGGTAGAACTTGTCCAGGTAGGGGGGCTTGCGGGTCATCGGAGCTCCTTCTGCAGCCACATGATGTCGGCAGGGGTGGGCAGACGCCAGGTGTAGTCGTGCTCGTTCTTCTCCAGCCAGCTCCGGACGTAGGGGCAGATGGCGACGACGGGCAGGTCGGTGGCCTCCAGGGCCCCGGACACGAGCTCCCCGCCCAGGCCGCGTCCCCCGAATTCGGGGGCCACCTCGGTGTGGAAGAAGAGTCGTTCCCCGTCGCGGTCGCGGTAATGGGTGGAGCCGGCGGGGGTGTCGTCGACGCTGATGATGAACTGGTGGGAGCGTTCGTCGTGGGTGATCATCTAGATCCTCTTCTCGGGGCGGGCGATGGGGGCGGGGTTGCGGCGCGGCCGCATGGAGGCGTTGGGCAGTTCGGGCGCGGGCAGCCACGTGAGGCCGGCGGGATCGCGGCCGATGTAGCCCTCGGTGATGCCGAAGCGCTCGCCCTGGTCCTGCCATTCGGTGCGGTACTGCTCGATCTCGTCGTAGGTGCGGCCGATGAAGTTCCACCACATGATGATCTCCTCGCCGAAGGGCTCGCCGCCGATGAGCAGCAGGCGGGCTTCGGTGGAGCCGTTGTTGCGGATCCGCAGGAGGGTCTCGCCGACGCCGGTGTAGGCGAGTTCAGTGGGGGCGACGGGGGTGCCTTCGAGGTCGATGTCGCCGGTGTCGACGAGCAGGCCGTGCTCGAAGGTCGGGTCGACGTCCATGCTCAGCGACGCGCCCGGCTCCAACCTGATCTCCGCCCCGACCATCGGCGTGAACGTCTCGACGGGCGAGGTGGAACCGAGCAGGGAACCGAGGAAGACGAGGGCGCGGGCGCCGTCGAGAAGCACGGGCTCGGGGGCGTAGTGGTCGAAGCGGCGGGGGCCGTGGCGGTCGGCGTCGGGCAGCGCGGTCCACAGCTGCACGCCGTGGAGGGTGGTGGTGGCCTGGGTGGTCACCTCCGAGTGGCAGATGCCGGCGCCGGCGGTCATGAGGTTGACCTCGCCGGGGCGGACGACGGCGTGGTTGTCGGCCGAATCGTGGTGGGTGATGGTGCCCTCGAAGAGCCACGACACGGTCTGCAGGCCGGTGTGCGGGTGGGGGGCGACGTCCATGCCGCCGGTGGCGGAGACGTCGTCGGGGCCGTAATGGTCGAGGAAGCACCAGGCGCCGATGAGGCTGCGTTGCTTCTGCGGCAGGGTGCGGTTGACGGTCATGGCGCGGGGCCCGCCGAGGGGGACGGGGCGGGAGGTGATGATCTCGACGCGGGCGCCGTCGGCGCAGTGCGGGGCGTCGGGAGAAAGGAGGAGTTCCTCCGGATGCGGGTCGGTGACGGACATGAGTTCACTATACCAGCGAATTTGTTGACGTATACCCAATCGGGGCGGGAGTTAGGATGTGGCCCATGCGCGCCCTCTTCCTCGGACTCGCCGCCGCCCTGTGCGTCGCCGCCCTCGCCCTCAAGCTTTTCGACGTCTCGGACGTCGCCGCCGTCCTCGCCGTGCTGGCCGCCGGCGTGTTCCTCGTCCTCGGACTGAAGGCGACCGCCGAGAACCGGCGCATCGTCCCCGTCGACCTCGACGATAAGCAGCGCGCCACCCTGCGGGACATGCTCGACCGCGGCGACGAGGGCGCGGCCGTGCGCCAGGTGCAGCTGTGGTTCCGCGACGCCACCCCGGAACAGGCGCGGGCGGCGGTGCAGGGCCTGCGCTGAGGCGGATCGCCCGCGGGGCGCGGCGAGTTCCGCGGGTCCCGCGGCGCGCAGAACCGGGTGTCGGCCAGCTCGATGAGCTGGGCTCCGGTAGAGTGTTCAACCATGACTGAACGCACTCTCATCCTCATCAAGCCGGACGGCGTCGCCAACGGCCACGTCGGCGAGATCATCGCCCGCATCGAGCGCAAGGGCCTCAAGCTCGTCGCCCTCGACCTGCGCGTCACCGACCGCGCGACCGCCGAGCAGCACTACGCGGAGCACTCCGACAAGCCCTTCTTCGGTGAGCTCGTCGAGTTCATCACCTCCGCTCCGCTCGTCGCCGGCATCGTCGAGGGCGAGCGCGCCATCGAGGCATGGCGTCAGCTGGCCGGTGGCACCGACCCGGTCTCCAAGGCCACCCCGGGCACCATCCGCGGCGACTTCGCCCTCACCGTCGGCGAGAACGTCGTCCACGGCTCCGACTCCTCCGAGTCCGCCGAGCGCGAGATCAACATCTGGTTCCCGAACCTCTAAGCGTTCACCTGAGAAAGCCGCTCCCACCGTCACGGTGGGGGCGGCTTTTTCCGTCCGCGGGACCGGCTACCTGACCGGGCGCGCGGGGTGTGCCACAATGGAGCGCGGGTAGAACCCGCAGTATTCCACAACTGAATACCAACGACCGACAAAAAATTTTGCGGCCGACCCCTGTGCGGCGGCGGCGAGGAACCCTCGCCAGCGCCCGGGTGGTGGGCCGATCACAACTCAAGGAGCATCAGTGGCTGATTCCACCGACCCCAAGAAGAAGCGGCGCGCCGTGCGCCGGACCACCACCGACGAGGCGCCGAAGGTCCGCGTCCACGCCCTGGCCAAGGAGCTGGGCAAGACCTCCAAGGAGATCATCGAGGTCCTCGCGGGGCTCGACCTGAAGAAGGTCGCCCAGTCCACCCTCACCGTCGAGGAGGTGGAGCAGGTCAAGGCGGCGCTGCAGCCGCCGGCCCCGGATGAGGAGGTCATCCGCACCCGGGTGCGCAAGAATGTCGCCAACGAGATCTCCCAGATCGAGGAGAAGGTCGAGGCGGACCTCGCGGAGCTGCTCCAGGAGCAGCCGGAGGAGGATCTGTTGGAGGACATCGTCCCGGAGATCACCCCCAAGCCGACCGAGGAGACTGCCGTCGACCTCTTCGTTCCCCTCTTCATCGCCCCGGGCGACGAGGAGAAGGAGGAAACCGAGGACGAGGAGGAACCCGCTGCTTCTCGACGTCGCCGTCGCGGCCGCCGCGGCGCCGGCCGGGGCCGGGGGGCAGAGGAGGAGGTCGCCGAGGTGACCGAGGTGGCCGAATCGCCCTTGGTCGAGGACGACGTCGAGGAGGAAGAGGATCTCCCCGAGGAGCCCGTCGCCCTCAAGGGATCCACGCGCCTGGAATCGCAGCGCCGCCGCCGTGCGGAGCTGCGCGAGGAGGGGCGTCGTAAGAAGCACATCGTCACCCAGGCCGAGTTCCTGGCGCGCCGCGAGTCCGTCGCCCGCACCATGGTGGTGCGCGAGCGTCAGCGCCACGATCACCCCGGTGTGGTGACGCAGGTCGGCGTCCTCGAGGATGACCTGCTCGTCGAGCACTTCGTCACGTCCGAGGCGCAGGCCTCGATGATCGGCAACATCTACCTCGGCCGCGTGCAGAACGTCCTGCCGAGTATGGAGGCGGCGTTCATCGACATCGGCAAGGGCCGCAACGGCGTGCTCTACGCCGGTGAGGTCGACTGGAAGTCCGCCGGCCTCGGCGGCCGCAGCCGCCGCATCGAGCAGGCGCTGAAGTCCGGTGACCAGGTGCTCGTCCAGGTGAGCAAGGATCCCGTCGGACACAAGGGTGCCCGCCTGACCACCCAGATCTCCCTCGCCGGCCGCTACCTCGTCTACGTGCCCGGCGGCCGCAGTGCCGGTATCTCCCGCAAGCTGCCCGGGCCCGAGCGCAAGCGCCTCAAGGAGATCCTGGCCCGCGTCGTGCCGGGGCAGGGTGGGGCCATCATCCGCACCGCCGCGGAGAACGTGCCGGAGGAGGCCATCGCCGCGGACGTCGATCGCCTGCACCGCCTGTGGGAGGACATCCAGGCCCGCGCGGACAAGGAGATCAACTCCCGCGGTTCCAAGCCCGTCACCATGTACGAAGAGCCGGACATGCTGGTCAAGGTCGTCCGCGACCTCTTCAACGAGGACTTCACCTCGCTCATCGTCGACGGCGACCGCGCCTGGAACACCGTCCACGCCTACGTCCAGTCCGTCGCCCCCGACCTGCTCGACCGGCTGGAGAAGTACCGCCGCACCGAGCACGAGGGCCTCGACGCCTTCGCGCGTTTCCGCGTCGATGAGCAGCTGCAGAAGGCCCTCAACCGGAAGGTGTGGCTGCCCTCCGGCGGTTCCCTCGTCATCGACCGCACCGAGGCGATGACCGTCGTCGACGTCAACACCGGCAAGTTCACCGGCTCCGGCGGCAACCTCGAGGAGACCGTCACCCGCAACAACCTCGAAGCGGCCGAGGAGATCGTCCGCCAGATGCGCCTGCGCGACCTCGGCGGCATGATCGTCGTCGACTTCATCGACATGGTCCTGCCCGAGAACCAGGAACTCGTCCTGCGCCGCCTCAAGGAGGCCCTCGGCCGCGACCGCACGCGCCACCAGGTCTCCGAGGTCACCTCCCTCGGCCTCGTCCAGATGACCCGCAAGCGCCTGGGCACCGGCCTGCTGGAGACCTTCTCCACCGAGTGTGAGCACTGCGAGGGCCGCGGGATCATCCTCCACGAGGACCCCGTCGAGGAACCGGTGGAGATCGACGAGACCTCCCGCAAGCGGCCGCAGGAGCACCCCGCCGCCCGCGCCATGAAGCGCGAGGAGCCGGAGGAGGAGACCTCCGACATCGAGGAGCTCGCCGCCGCCGTGGTCGTCACCGAGGACGACACCGCTTCTCGACGCCGCCGTTCCCGCCGCGGCCGCCGCGGCACCAGCCGCGGGCGCGAGGTGGAGTCGGATTCGGTCTCCGAGATCGAGTCCATCGTCTCCGCCGCCCTCGACCACGCGGGCGCCGAGGACCCGGATGAGCCCACCGGCGCCGACTACGTGCCGGAGCGCAGCTTCCAGGACGCCGTCGCCGCCTTCGACGCCTCCCCGCGTCGCCGTCGCCGCACCCGCGGCAACTCCCGTTCGGACCACCGCCCGCAGCGCGAGGACTTCCCGGGCTCCGTGCCCAGCGGTCCCGTCGCGCAGGCGGAGGAGACCATGATCAAGGTCTCCGAGCATCCCGCGCCGGAGCCGGCCGCCGTCGAGGTCACACCGGTGAGCCGCAGCCGCGGCCGCCGTCGGGCCGTGCGTCGCACGACCACTCCCGCGGTGGAGCCGACGGTGCGGGAGACGGCTGTGGAGGAGGAGCGCGGCGTCGATAAGCGGGGCCGAGGCCGCCGCCGGGCGACGCGTCGGAGCAGCAGCCGTTAGTGGTGGTTTGTCTTTTGGCGCCCCGACGGGGTAGTCTTTGACAGTCGCTGTTTCGGGGATATTGCGCCGCCAGATCTTAGCAGGTCAGGTGCGCTGCTGCCCCGGAACGCAAGTGAAATACGTCCATTCAGGTGCGCGGTCGGCGGGCCTGACCCGAGTTTAGATAAGGGGTAACCCTCTATGTACGCGATCGTCAAGACCGGCGGCAAGCAGTACAAGGTTGCCGAAGGCGACCTCGTCAAGGTCGAGAAGATCGAGGGTGAGCAGGGCGCGTCCGTGGCTCTCACCCCGGTTCTGCTCGTCGACGGTGCCAACGTCACTTCCAAGTCCGAGGACCTCGCCAAGGTGAGCGTCGCTGCGGAGATCGTCGAGCACACCAAGGGCCCGAAGATCGACATTCTCAAGTACAAGAACAAGACCGGCTACAAGAAGCGCCAGGGTCACCGTCAGCCGCTGACGGTCATCAAGGTCACCGGTATCAAGTAAGCCAAGGAGGGTAACCAATGGCAACCAAGAAGGGTGCATCCAGCTCCAGCAACGGCCGCGACTCCGAGGCCAAGCGCCTCGGCGTGAAGCGTTTCGGTGGCCAGCAGGTCAAGGCCGGTGAGATCCTGGTCCGTCAGCGCGGCACCAAGTTCCACCCGGGCGAGAACGTCGGTCGCGGTGGCGACGACACTCTCTTCGCCCTCAAGGCCGGTGCCGTCGAGTTCGGCATCAAGCGCAACCGTCGCATGGTCAACATCGTCGAGAACGAAGCTGTGACCGTCGACGCCTAAGTCGAATGTCCCGGAGCCCGTCGCACCCGTACCAGGGGAGCGGCGGGCTCCGTGCTTTCCCCCGGTGAGGATCGCACCGCAACACGGCCGTGGACACGGGTCCGCGCTCGGGTTCCGGAGTGAACTTCACCCCGTCCCCTAGTCTGGGACAGTAACCCCACCTCCAGGAGGAAACCCATGTCCCGCTTCGTAGACCGCGTTGTCCTGCATCTGAGCGCCGGCGACGGCGGCCACGGCTGCGTCTCCGTCCACCGCGAGAAGTTCAAGCCGCTCGGCGGACCCGACGGCGGCAACGGCGGGCACGGCGGTGACATCATCCTCGAGGTGTCCCCCCAGGTGCACACGCTCATGGACTTCCACTTCCGCCCCCACCTCAAGGCGCCGCGCGGCGCCAACGGGGCCGGCCGCCACCGCCACGGCGCGCGGGGCGAGGACCTCGTGCTCGAGGTGCCGGTGGGCACGGTCGTCATGACGGAGGGCGGGGAGTTCCTCGCGGACCTCACGGTGCCGGGGACCCGCTTCATCGCCGCCGAGGGTGGCGTCGGAGGGCTGGGTAATGCGGCGCTGGCGTCGCATCGTCGAAAAGCACCGGGCTTCGCCCTCAAGGGCGAGGAAGGCGAGCAGCACGACCTCGTCCTCGAGCTGAAGACCATGGCCGATGTCGGCCTGGTGGGCTTCCCCTCGGCCGGCAAGTCCTCGCTCATCTCCGTGCTCTCGGCCGCGAAGCCGAAGATCGCCGACTATCCCTTCACCACCCTCGCCCCCAACCTGGGGGTGGTCAACGTCGGCCACGAGTCCTTCACGATGGCGGATGTCCCGGGCCTCATCCCGGGGGCCTCCGAGGGCAAGGGCCTGGGCTTGGACTTCCTGCGCCACATCGAGCGCACCTCCGTCCTCGTGCACGTGGTGGACACCGCCACCATGGACCCCGGGCGTGACCCCATCTCCGACATCGAGGCCCTCGAGGCGGAGCTGGCGGCCTACCAGTCCGTCCTCGACGAGGACCTCGGCCTCGGCGACCTCAAGGACCGCCCGCGCGTCGTCGTGCTCAACAAGGCGGACGTGCCGGAGGCCCTGGAGCTCGCGGAGTTCCTCAAGGAGGACCTGGAGGAGAAGTTCGGCTGGCCCGTCTTCATTGTCTCCGCCGTGGCGCACCAGGGCCTGGACCCGCTGAAGTACCACCTGCTGGAGACCGTGAAGAAGGATCGCCGCCGGCGCCCGAAGGTGGCCGTGGATACCGAGCACACCATCATCCGCCCGCAGGCCGTCGACGCCCGCCGCAAGGGTGAGCCCGAGTTCCGTGTCGAGGACGACCCGGAGTTCGAGGGTGCCTTCATCGTGCGCGGCGCGAAGATCGAACGGTGGATCAACCAGACGGACTTCGAGAACGACGAGGCCGTCGGCTACCTGGCGGACCGCCTGGCCAAGATCGGCGTGGAGGATGCGCTGCGAAAGGCCGGGGCCCGCGAGGGCGCTCAGGTGACCATCGGCGACGTGACCTTCGACTGGGAGCCCCTCACCGGGTCCGGCGTCGATCCGACCGTCGCCGGCCGCGGCCAGGACGCCCGCCTCATGTCCACGGAACGCACCTCGGCGGCCGAGCGCAAGCGCGCCTCCCAGGCCCGCCGTGGCCTCATCGACGAATTCGATTACGGAGACGGCGAGGAAGCGTCCCGCGAACGCTGGGAGGGCTAGCCTCCGGGCGGTTCGGTAGGCTGGTTGATCATGACGACGCCTTCCCACGGACTGCCCCTGTCCCCGTACCGGAATCATGACGACGACGTCGAGTTCCCGGCCCCGGCCGATTCCCTGGAGGAGGGTCCCGCGTTCGGCCACGAATCGTCGATGCGTTCGCACATCACCGAGGCCAAACGCGTGGTGGTCAAGATCGGATCCTCCTCGCTGACCAACGACGATTTCACCGTCGACCCGAACAAGATCAACCACATCGTCGACGCCCTCCAGGCCCGCATGGTCCGTTCCGACATCATCGTCGTGTCCTCCGGAGCCGTCGCCGCCGGCATGGGCCCGCTCGGACTGACGCAGCGCCCCACCGATCTGGCGACCAAGCAGGCCGCCGCCGCCGTGGGCCAGGTGCATCTCGCCCACGAGTGGGGGCGCTCCTTCGCCCGCTACCACCGCACCATCGGACAGGTGCTGCTCACCGCCTCCGACGCCGGCCGCCGCGACCGCGCCCGCAACGCCCAGCGCACCATCGACCGCCTGCGCCAGCTGCGTGCCATCCCCATCGTCAACGAGAACGACACCGTCGCCACCTCCGAGATGCGCTTCGGCGACAACGACCGCCTCTCCGCCATCGTGGCGCACCTCACCAGCGCGGATGCCCTGGTGCTGCTGTCGGACGTCGACGGCCTCTACGACCGCAACCCCGCCGAGCCTGACGCCCGCTTCATCTCCGAGGTGCGCACAGGCAAGGACCTCAAGGGCGTCGTCGCCGGTGACGGCGGTCTGGTGGGCACCGGCGGCATGGCCTCCAAGGTCTCCGCGGCGCGCCTCGCCTCCCGCGGTGGTGTGCCCGTCCTGCTCACCTCCGCCGACAACATCGGTCCCGCGCTCGACGACGCCTCCGTGGGCACCGTCTTCCACCCCCGCGAGGGCCGCCTCTCCGCCTGGAAGTTCTGGGCGCTCTATGCCGCGGACACCGGCGGTACCCTGCGACTCGACGACGGCGCCGTCAAGGCCGTCACCGCGGGCGGCACCTCCCTGCTCGCGGTGGGCATCACCGCGGTCGAGGGTGAGTTCCACGCCGGGGAGATCGTCGACATCATCGGCCCCGACGGCCAGGTCATCGGCCGCGGCGAGGTCGCCTACGACTCCGAGCAGCTCGTCGGCATGCTGGGCAAGCACACCGATGAACTCCCGGAGGGCCAGCGGCGCCCCGTCGTCCACGCGGACTACCTGTCGAACTACGCGTCGCGCCTGTAGATGAAGTTCTCCATGACGCCCGGCGAGTGGCCGGGGGTGATCGCCGAGGTCGCGGCCGCGGGGCACACCCACGTGCCGGTGGACGAGGCGGAGTTCCTCATCTACACCGGCGGCCCTCTGCCGGATCCGCTGCCCACCGGGATCAAGGCGATCCAGTTCGTGTTCTCCGGGGTCGACCGCCTGCTCGAGGCGGGGGACCTGCGTCCCGGGGTGCGCTGGGCGAATGCCGCCGGGGTGTACGGCCGCCCGGTGGCCGAGATCGCACTGACCCTGCTGTTGTCCCAGCTGCACCACGTCAAGACCGCCACCCTGGCCGGGTCGTTCCGGGCCCGCGGGCTCATCGACGCCGCACAGGGCTGGCTCATCGACGCCCCCACAATCGCCATCATCGGCGCCGGGGGCACCGCGGAGGCACTCATCCCCATGCTGCGGCCCTTCGGCGTGACCGTGGTGGCGGTCAACCGCTCCGGGAGGAAGGTCACGGGGGCTGATGAGACCTTCGCCCAGGCGGACGCCTCCCATGTGTGGGCCGAGGCCGACGCCTTCGTGCTGGCGGCGCCCCTCACGGAGGAGACCGTCGGTATGGTCGACGCCGCGGTGTTGGCCCGGATGCAGTCGCATGCGGTGATCGTCAACGTGGGGCGGGGAGAGCTCATCGTCACGGAGGACCTGGTCGCGGCGCTCCAGTCGGAGCAGATCGCCGGCGCCGCCCTCGACGTCACGGATCCGGAACCTCTGCCGGAAGACCATCCGTTGTGGCGCCTGCCCAACTGCACCATCACCCCGCACATCGCGGCGACCGGTCGGATGGCGCAGCGCATGATCGCCCCGCAGATCATCGCCAACATGGCGGCGCTGGCGGCGGGGGAGCGAATGCCGACTGAGGTGGACATCACGCGCGGCTACTGAGTTTCGGTAGCGTGGGCACATGAAGTTCGCCTTCCAGCCCCAGGAGTGGCCGGACGCCATCGCCGAGATCGAGGCCGCCGGTCACACATTCGTCCCCGACCTCGAGGACGCGGATTTCCTCGTGTTCAACGGCGGTCCCGACAAGTTCCCCGATCCGCTGCCCGCGAACATCCGCTACGTCCAGGCCACCTTCGCCGGCATCGACGCGCTCCATGAGGCCGGGCTCATCCGCCCCGGAGGGGTCCGGTGGGCCTGCGCCTCCGGGCTGTATGACGACACCGTCGCGGAGTCGACCATCGCCCTCCTGCTGGCCCAGATGCACATGCACAAGTTGATCACCCTGGCCGGGACGTGGTCGGTGCGGCGGGAGGTGGACAAGCGCAAGCAGTGGCTGTTCGACAACAAGACGGTCGCCATCATCGGCGCCGGGCGTATCGCGGTGAAACTCATCGAGATGCTCTCCGTCTTCGGGGTGAAGATCATTGCCGTCACCCGCTCGGGGCGCACGATTGACGGTGCCGACGAGTCCTACGCCATCGCCGACGCCGATCAGGTGTGGGGCCGGGCGGATGTCGTGGTGGTGCTCGCCCCACTCACCCCGGAGACCCGGCACATGATCAACAGGGACGTGTTCGAGCAGATGAAGCCGAGCGCCGTGGTGGTCAACGTCGCCCGCGGCCCGCTGATCCACACCGACGATCTCGTCGACGCCCTGCGCTCGGGCACCATCGCGGGAGCGGCACTTGATGTCACCGACCCGGAGCCCCTGCCCGATGACCATCCCCTGTGGGACATCGAGACGTGCATGATCACCCCGCACACGGCGAACACGTACACGATCATCCAGGAGAGGACTGGTCGGTTGGTCATCGACAACGCCGCCGCCTTCGAGGCAGGGGAGCGCATGCCGAACGAGGTGAACCTGGAGACGGGTTACTAGGCGCATCAGGACGCAGCCTGCTTCCGGGCACGGATACGCGCGCCGTTCGACCTTTGATGGGCGTGGGTCTCATTGAACTCGATGGGTTGCCCGGGCCCGGCCCTCCAGCCGACCCGGCCCGTGCTGGGACAGCGGACGAGGTGGCCACGTCTGCGGGTGTCGTCGTTGTCCCCATGGTGCGGACGACACGTCCCGGCGAGGTTGCCTATGTCGGTGGTGCCACCGTCCTCCCATGCTCGGAGGTGGTGGATGTCCAGGTGGATGCCCGCGGTGGTGCAGTTGCCGCAGGTGCACACCCCTTCCGCCGCGGCCAGCGCAATACGTTGCCAGAAGCTGGCCAGGCGTTTTCCTCTGCCCAGGGTGAGGGGTTGGCCGTCGGTGTCGTGGAGGACCATGACGTCGTACTGGGCGGCGCCCAGCCGGAGCAGGTCGACCGGGGTGAGGGTGTCGCCGGTGTTGGTGCTGAACTGCGAGTCGGCGGAGAGATCCTCGAGATCCTCCGCGGTGAGCGAGATGAGTACGGAGCCGACTCCGAAGCGCGAGGTCGTCTGGTTGAGGGCGGCGTGGTTCTGCAGGACCTTGATCAGCTGGTCCACGCGACGCTGACTGAGGGTGCGGGTCTCCAGGGTGTCCGGCGGCAGGTTTGCGCCGGCCTTCTCTCCCGCGGCCATCACGGCGGCGATCAAGGCCGCATCCGCGGCGGGGAGGTAGCCGGAGAGACGGCGCCCGCCGTCGGCATCGGGCTGCCCGAGGGAGATGGAGCGCTTCCGGTAAGCGGCAAGCGGGTCGCGGGCACCGGCACGGTTGGCTTTCGCCACACGATGGCGCAGCCAGTCACGCAGATCCTCGGGGCTGCGGTGCTCCGCCTCCCGGATCGCCTCACAGTGGATCTCCTCCCGGGAAGGGGAGGAACCCTCATTGAGGTTGGCCAGTTCGGCCTCAATGATGCGCAGCTGTTCGGCGGAGCGGGCGGCGGCCCTGCGACGGGCCTCCTCCTGGGCGAGGCGTCGCCTCTCCGCTTCCTCAGCGGCACGGCGCTCCTGCTCCTCACGGGCACGGCGCTGTTCCTCGCTCTCCTCCGGCTCCGGCGGTGGGGGCGGCGGCGGTGGGGGCGGCGGGGCGAAGAGCGAGCGGCCGGAACGCAGCCGGTCGAGGGCCTCGCGCTTCGACAGACCGAGTCTGCGGGTGAGGTATTCCAGTACGCGGGTGGAACCGACGCGCCGGCCGGCGTCGGCGCGCTCGGCCGCGAAGGCGAAGGCAGCATCCAGTGACGCCTTCCCCGCGATGACGGACTCGAGCTCCTCGAAAGAGTCTGCGATATCGTCGAAGGCGAGCGAACTCGGGTCTTCCATGACCTTGGAAAGGGCGGATAGTCCCGCCCGAACCTGTGCCACTGCCTGTTGGGTTGCGACCTTGGTGTCCACTGCTGAACCTCCCCCCGAAGACCTTTCTTCCTACCCCTGAATGTTTCGCTGTCATGTGCGAATCTACCGCCTGCAGGTTTCCGCGTCAACCCCAGTGTCGAAAAAGTTTGCGAAGAAACAGGCGGGCGTCGAGAAGCGAATTTCGCTACACTCGTTACCCATGACTGACACCCGCGCCACTGAACGTGAAGAAGTACTGACCAAGGCCCGTGCGGCCAAGGCTGTCGCCCCGGTTCTGGCGCAGCTGCCGTCGGCGAAGAAAAACGAGATTCTCCACGCGGCTGCCGATGCCCTCATCGCGCAGACGGATGACATCATCGCCGCGAACCAGCAGGACATTGATTCGGGCCGCGCCGAGGGCCTCACTGAGGCACTCATTGACCGTCTGTCCCTGGACGCCGCGCGCATCGAGGGTATCGCCGGAGGGCTGCGGCAGGTCGCTGGCCTGCAGGATCCGGTCGGCGAGGTGCTCACCGGTGGTGTCATGCCCAACGGCATCCAGATGCGACAGATCCGCGTCCCCCTCGGTGTCATGGGCATGGTCTACGAGGCCCGCCCGAACGTCACTGTCGACGCCTTCGGTCTGGCCCTGAAGTCGGGCAATGTGCCGCTGCTACGTGGTTCACGCACCGCCAAGCATTCCAACGCCAAGCTCGTGGAGATACTCCAGGATGTCCTCGCCGCGCACGACCTGCCGCGCGAAGCCGTGCAGCTGCTGCCCTGCGAATCTCATGATTCCGTGCAGGACCTCATCACCGCGCGCGGCCTGGTCGACGTGGTCATCCCGCGCGGCGGCGCCCGGCTCATCGAGACGGTCGTCACCAACGCCACCGTCCCGGCCATCGAGACCGGCACCGGCAACTGCCACTTCTACATCGACGCCGAGGGCGATCTCGAGCAGGGTATCGCCATGCTGCTCAACGGCAAGACCCGCCGCTGCTCGGTGTGCAACGCCACCGAGACGGTGCTTATCGACGCCGCCCTCGACAAGGCCGCCCAGCTCCGCATCATCGAGGCGCTGCAGGAGGCCGGCGTCACCGTCCACGGTGACGTCGCCGAGCTGGAGGCCTTCGGCGCGCAGGACATCGTCCAGGCCGACGAGACCGACTGGGGTGAGGAGTACCTCTCCATGGACATCGCAGCGAAGGTCGTTGACGGTGTCGAGGGGGCCATCGCGCACATCGCCCGCTGGACCACGGGCCACACCGAGGCGATCTCCACGTCGAACATCGCCACGGCGCAGAAGTTCGCCGACGAGGTCGACGCCGCAGCCGTGATGGTCAACGCCTCCACCGCCTTCACCGACGGCGAGCAGTACGGCATGGGCGCGGAGATCGGTATCTCCACCCAGAAGCTGCATGCGCGCGGTCCCATGGCACTGCCGGAGCTCACATCGACCAAGTGGATCCTGCAGGGAACGGGGCAGACGAGGCCGTAGTTTCCCGGCTATGCTTCATCTCCATGCGGGCATTCAGGAAATTGGCAGGCAGTGCAGTGGGGGCTGTCATGGTGGGAGCGGCCCTTCTGCATGCACCCTCGGCCCTGGCCGGGGCGCAGGACTGCCCCGCGGTGGCGGTTCTCGCCGCGCGCGGTAGCGACCAGAACGAGGAGCTCGCGCCCACGGTGTACTCGCCGGGATCCCCCTGGGTCTCCAACGGCTACGAGGAGCGCACCATCCGCGCTTTCCTCCATACAGCTGAATCCCGCCATCCGGGCCTGCTCCGCGATGTCCCCGTCGTCGCCCTCGATGCCCAGACCTATGCCGCGGAGCTGCCGTTGCCGGCCCTGGCGCGGGAGGACGAGGAGATCGCGCTGCCCGAGATGCTGGGCCGGGTGGGCGCCTTGCTGGCAGAGAACCCGGCGCACGTCATCGCGCACCGGGCGGCGACGGGCTTTGAGGCGAGCCTGCGCGGGGGCGTCGATAATGCGCTTGGCTTCGTTGACGCCTGGGAGGAGCGGACCGGATGTGCGCCGGGCTACATTCTCGTCGGCTATTCGCAGGGCGCGGCAGTGCTGAGTGCCCAGGAGCAGGCGCTCGCGGAGCGGGGCCAGCTGGTGGCGTCGCTCTACATGGGCAATCCGCTGCTCCGGCAGGGGGAGGGGCCCGTCGTGGGGCAACCGGCCCGCGGGGGCGGGATGATGTCGAGCATGCCGGCGGCGAACGCAACGGACAGCCAACGCCTCAACTACTGCAACACGGATGATTTCGCCTGTGATCTGACATCGAGCGCGGCCAACAAGGCGCTCTCCGGCGGCGGCGGGGTGCACACGCAGTACTACATGGATGCCCCCACCGAGAACGATGCGCAGGTGGCGGACACCTTCGCGGGCTGGATCAGGGGTTATACTTCGCGTCCATGACAGAGCGCATCGGTGTCATGGGTGGCACCTTCGACCCGATCCACCACGGGCACCTCGTCGCGGCCAGCGAGGTCGCGGACCGATTTCGCCTGGACCGGGTGATTTTCGTCCCCACGGGCCAGCCCTGGCAGAAGGCGGACAAGAAGGTCTCCCCGGCGGAGGACCGTTACCTCATGACGGTCATCGCCACGGCCTCCAACCCCCGTTTCCACGTTTCGCGCGTGGACATTGACCGCGGGGGTGACACGTACACCGTCGATACGCTCACTGACCTGCAGAAGCAGTACCCCGACGCGGACCTGTTCTTCATCACGGGCGCGGACGCCCTGCAGTCGATCCTCACGTGGCGCGACTGGGACAAGATGTTCGACCTCGCCGAATTCGTCGGCGTCACGCGGCCCGGCTACGAACTCACCGAGGAGATGCTGCCCGAGGCCCGGCAGGAGCGCGTGCATCTTATCGACGTCCCCGCGATGGCGATCTCGTCCACGGACGTTCGTCGTCGCGCGTCCGAGGGGCGTCCGGTCTGGTATCTGGTGCCGGACGGGGTGGTGCAGTACATCGCGAAGAATGATCTGTACTGACACCGGTGGCCGGTCCTGTGCGTAAACTAGGAAAAGTGCCCACTCCGTGGGAAACTTATATCTGATTTTGTGCATCAACACTGTGAAGGATCTCTGTGACTGTTTCTGACGAATCCCGCCGCCTGGCCACCATCGCGGCACTCGCCGCCGATGAGAAGCTGGCCCGTGACATCGCGGTCCTCGACGTCTCCGACGTCATGGCCATCACCGATGTCTTCGTCGTGGCCTCGGCGGACAACGAGCGCCAGGTCGGCGCCATCGTCGAAGAGGTCGAGGATGAGCTCACCAAGGCGGGCGTCGAGCCGAAGCGCCGCGAGGGCAACCGCGAGAACCGCTGGGTGTTGCTCGACTACGGCGGGCTGGTCGTCCACATCCAGCGCGACGCCGAGCGCGAGTTCTACGGACTCGACCGTCTCTACCGCGACTGCCCGCTCATCGAGATCGAGGGCCTGGAGGCGCCGGAGCGCCCGGGTTCCTGGACCGAGGATGACGTGGACACCCGCGCCGTACAGTCCATCGAGGACATCCCGCTGGCCGCCGAGGCGCCGGGCGACATCGACGAGGAGTACTGACCTCATGACACGCCGCCTGATTCTCATCCGTCACGGTCAGACCGACTACAACGCGACCCGTCGCATGCAGGGGCAGCTGGATACCCACCTGTCTGACCTGGGTCGGGAACAGGCGGCGCGCGCCGGGCAGGCGCTGGCCGGCGAGCCCATCACCCGTATCATCTCCTCCGACCTTTCCCGGGCCTTAGACACAGCGACGATCATCGCCGAGCAGCTCGGCCTGGAGGTCGAGCGGGACGAGCGCCTGCGGGAGACCCACCTGGGGGAGTGGCAGTCCCGCACCTCCGCCGAGGTGGATGAGGAGCTGCCCGGGGCCCGCGCGGCCTGGCGCCACGACGCCACCTGGGCGCCGCCCGGCGGCGAGTCCCGCGTGCAGGTGGCGGGCCGCGCCCGCCCCGTCATCGACGAGCTCATGCGTGACTACGGCGACTGGGACGGCAACGCCGTGCTCATCGTGGCGCACGGCGGCACCATCTCGGCGGTGACCTCCAGCCTCCTCGACCTCGAGGTGGGGATGTACCCCATGCTCTCGGGTCTGAAGAACACGCGCCGCTCCGAGCTCACGGCCCGCCCGCGTTACCAGCCGGGCAGCCGCGACGCCCTCGACGATGTCTCGCACGGCGTGGAGTCCGGCAACGGCGGCACGCAGGTCGGCGCGCCGGTGTTCACGCCCGACACGGTGGCCGACGCCCAGTGGTACCTCGACGGATGGAACATGGGATAGATGCCGGTACGTATCGTCACTGATTCTTCCGCCGGGCTTCCTTCCGACGTCGTCGAGGAACTCGGCATCACCGTCGTCGACCTGCACGTCATGGCCGACGGCGAGAACGCCTCCACGGCCGGTCTGTCCCCCCTCGAGCTCGTCGCGGCCTATGCCCGCCAGCTCGAGCGCGGCGGCGACGACGGCGTGCTCGCCCTCCACCTGGCCAAGGAGCTGTCCTCCACCTGGTCGGCGGCCGTGCAGGCGGCGGCGGTGTTCCCCGAGGAGCAGGTGAAGGTGATCGAGACCGGTTCCGTCGGCATGGCCGTCGGGGCCGCGGCGATGACCGCCGCCAAGCTCGCCTCTGAGGGCGCTGACCTGCAGACCTGCCACGACATCGCCGTGGACACCCTGGGGCGCGCCGCGACGTGGGTCTACCTCCACGGGATCGAGGACATCCGCCGTTCCGGTCGCATCTCCACCGGCACGGCCCTGTCCGCGACACTGCTGGCGACGAAGCCGATCATGTCGATCACGGGGGGCCGACTCGAGCTGGTGGGCAAGACCCGCACCCAGGAGAAGGCCTTCACCCGTCTGGTGGAACTGGTCATCGAGCGCGCCGAGGGCCGCCCCGTGTTCGTGGCCATCCAGCACAACGACGCCGCCGATTCCGCCGCGCACCTGGAGAACATGCTCGACGAGGTCCTGCCCGCCGGTTCCAGCCTCATGGCCCTGCCCATGGAGGCCACCCTCGCGGTGCACACCGGCGTGGGGGCCGTGGGCGTGTCGGCGGTGTTCATGTCACGTCCGGAGGATGTTGTCCCCAGTTAGGTGACAGCTCAACGGGGTTGTCCACAGGTCCGGGCGGTAGCGCTGTCCACGGGGTGGCACGGGCCCTAGCGTGAGGGGCATGAGCCCGCTTGATCGCCTGAAGGACCTCACCCGGCCCACCGGGGAAGAGACGCTTCTCGACGTCTCCTACCCCACCCCGCGCCTCCAGGTCACCGTCCGGCACGCCGTTCTGGCGGCGCTCATCGTCTGTGTTCTCGTCGCCGGCGGGCTGGCCTTCCAGTCCCGCGCCCCCGAGCCGGTGCCCGTGGATCTGCCCGCCGTCGGCCCGTCCGAGCAGCCTGCGGAGGAGCTGGTGGTCTCCGTGGTCGGGGCGGTCACCGAGCCGGGCCTGCTCACCCTCGCCCCCGGCTCCCGCGTCCACGATGCGTTGCAGCAGGTCACCCCGCTTCCCGACGCCGACCTCGTCTCCCTCAACCTTGCCCAGAAACTCACCGACGGCCAGCAGCTGGTGGTCCCCGCGGCAGGCGCCGCCCCCGCCGAGGTGGCGGGGAGCAGCGGAGTCTCCCTCAACTCCGCCTCCGCCACGGAACTGCTCGCGTTGCCGGGCGTTGGGCCGGCCACCGCCGCGGCCATCGTCGCGCACCGCGAAGCCAACGGTGCCTTCGGTGCCGTGGACGATCTCCTCCAGGTCAAGGGCATCGGCCCCGCCAAGATGGAGGCCCTCCGCGACCAGGTCACGCTGTGAGCGAACTGCGATTGGTGCCCGGGGCACTGCTGGTGTGGGCGGTGACCCTGGCGCTGCTCCAGGAGATCCCCGCCTTCCCCCTCCTCCTGCTCCCGCTGGCATTGCTGTGGTTCCGCCAGACCGGGCAGGCGGTGCTCACCGGGGTGCTGGGTGCGGTGGCGGCGGTCCTCGTGTGGTGGCGGCGTCGGCTCGCCGCGGGGTGGTCGGCGCCCGAGGAGGCGGTGGGCCGGGTGGTGGCCTCCGGGGCGGAGTACGTGCGGGTGGCGCTGCCGGGGCACCCCACCCCGCTGACCGTGTTCACCGAGGATGCTCCGGCCACCGGGACACACGTCCTGGTGCAGGCCAGCTGGTCGGAGGCGGGGCGCGCCGGGGTCGGGGAGGTGGTGGGCAACGGGGAGCTCCGCGAGGTGGTCGCGCCGCAGGGCATGGACGCCGTGGCCCTGAGCGTTCGGGAGGCCTTCCGGGAGAGCGTCGCGGAAACAGTGGGGGAGTCCTCCCGGGGCCTGGTGCCGGGGATGGTGCTCGGCGATGTGGGAGCGCAGTTGGAGGCGGAGACACAGCTCTACATCGACACCGGGCTCTCCCACCTCTCGGCCGTTTCCGGGGCGAACGTGGCCATCGTGACCTCCTTCGCCGTGATCACCTGCCGCCTGCTCACCCTGGGGCCGCGGATCCAGGTGGCGGCGGCCACCGGTGCGCTGCTCGGCTTCGTCGGTCTGGTCGGCACGGAACCCTCGGTTCTGCGGGCCGCAGTGACGGGCCTCGTGGGGCTCTTGGCGGTGGTCGGTTCGACCCGGCTGGAACCCATCCACGGGCTGTGCCTGGCGGTCATCGCGCTGTGTTTCTGGGATTCCGATCTCGCGGTGTCCTACGGCTTCGCCCTCTCCGTGGCCGCCACCGCCGGGATCATCGCCCTGCACCCTCTCCTGTTCCGCCCGCTGGCCCGCACGGGACTGCCGGAAATCGTCGTGCGGGCGCTGGCCGTGGCGATCAGCGCGGACATCGTCACCCTGCCGATCATCGCACTCATGGCGGGCGAGGTCTCCATCGTCTCCGTGCTGGCCAACGTCCTCGTCGCGCCGGCCGTCGCGCCCGTGACCGTGCTCGGGCTCATTGCCGCCGGACTCTCTCTTCTGCCCGGCCTGCTCGCCTGGCTGCCCCTCAAGCTCCTCGAGCCCTGCACCTGGTGGATCCACAGCGTCGCCGACTGGTGCGCGGGACTGCCGATCTCCACCATCCCCGCCGAACCGATGTGGGTGCTCATCGTCTACGGGTGGATCATCGCGGGCATCGTGGGTGGGCGACCGGCAGTGACGCTGGCGCTGTTGCTGGCGTGGTGGGCGTGGAACGCCGACTTCACCCGCCTGCCGCCGGAGGTCCCGGTGGAGAGTCTGCAGGTGCACGTCGTCCGGGAGGTGGAGGAGGTCGACACCGCCCCGCCGGGTACCCAGGTGATCATCGTCCGCGATCCCAGCGGCAGCCCCGCGACCCGCCCGACGATCACGCGCGAGGGCGTGCCCGTGCTCTTTCCGGAGCGCGACGGCCCGGTCACCCTCCACACCGACGGCTCCCAACATGCCCGGGACGGGAGGTTCTAGGATGGGCAGCATGTCTGTCGCGCCCGTGCATCTCATCCTCGGCGAAGAGGATTTCATCGGCGAACGCATCCGCCGCTCGATCCTCGATCAACTGCGCGCGACCGCCCCTGACCTCGAACTCACCGTCATGCGCGCCAACGAGGTCAGCGGGCCGGAGCTTATCGACGCCACCTCGCCCTCGCTCTTCGGCGAGGACCGGGCGGTCATCATCACCCACACCGAGGTGGCGGGCAAGGAGCCGAACGAGCTGCTCCTGGAGACCTGCCGGAACCCGGCCCCGGGGATCACCGTCATCATCCACCACACCGGCGGCGGACGGCAGAAGGCCATGGTGGCGAAGTACAAGAAGCTCGCCGAGGTGCACGAGGCGGCCCCGCTCAAGCCGAAGGACCGCCCCGGTTGGGTGACCAATGAGTTCCGGGCCCACGGGGTGCGCCCCACCCCGGATGTGATCCACGCGCTGCTGGAGGGCGTCGGTTCCGATCTCCGTGAACTCGCCTCGGCGGTCTCGCAGTTGGTGGCGGACACGGACGGGGACGTCACGGTCGAGACCGTGCGCGCCTACTACGAAGGGGTCGCCGAGGTCTCCGGCTTCGATATCGCCGATCTGGCCGTCACCGGGCAGACCGCCCGCGCGGTAGCCAGCTGCCGACGGGCCCTGCAGCTGGGCATGCACCCCGTCGCACTCGCTACGGCGCTGAGCATGAAGGTGGCCGGCATTGCGCGGCTGTATTCCACCCGGACCACCAACTACCAGGCTCTCGCGGGCCAGGTGGGGATGTCCCCGTGGATCGCGGAGAAGACCGCCAAGGTGGCCCGCCGCTGGACCGGGGACAACGTCTCCCGGGCCGTGATCCTCATGGCGGAACTCGACGCCGAGGTCAAGGGCCAGGGCGGCGATCCGGAGTTTGCCATCGAGCACGCCGTGCGGCGCGTCTCGGAACTCGCGGGTTAAAGTCAGTACATGACCGAGATTCCTGATGACGTGCGCGAGCTCGCTACGCGACTGTTCGACATGGCCCGTAACGGCGATGAGGCCCTGATCGAGTACCTCGACAACGGGGTCAGCCCGGACCTGGCCAACCAGGACGGCAACACCCTGCTCATGCTGGCCGCCTACGCAGGCCACGTGACTATCGTGCGGGCCCTCGTGGAGCGCGGGGCGGACGTGGAAAAGCAGAACAACCGCGGCCAGACGCCCCTGGCGGGTGCCGTGTTCAAGAAGTACGACGAGGTCGTCGATGTCCTCGTCGCGGCGGGTGCCGACCCTCACGCCGGTGCCCCCTCTGCCGTGGAGACCGCCCGGCTGTTCCAGATGCACGACGCACTGGTCAAGCTCGGCGCCTCGGAGTGAGCCTGGCGCAGTGGGCTGCGCTGCTCGTCCTCAACATCGCCGGGGCCGCCTCCCCAGGCCCTGACATCCTGCTGATCACCCGCACGGCGATCCGCTCGCGGCGCCATGCCGTGGCAACCGTGCTGGGTATCCAGGTCGGGGTGTTGTTCTGGTGCACCCTCACCGTCCTCGGGTTCGCGGCCCTGCTCAATGCTTTCCCGGCGCTGCTGGGATTTCTGCAGCTCATCGGCGGTGCCTGGCTGGTGTGGATGGGCTACGGCATGGTGTCCGGGGGATTGAGCGAGCGCAAGAACCCGCCCGGTGACCTGGAGGAGGCCGCCGCCCGGCTCGGACGCCTGCGTCACGCCTTCCTCCACGGCCTGACGACCAACCTCTCCAACCCGAAGATCGTGATGTTCCTCTCCGCGCTCATCGCCCCGCTGCTGCCGGCCTCCCCCTCGGTGGGACTGGCGATCGGCGTGGTGGCGATGTTGTCGATTTCGGCGATCATCCTTCAGATGGGCATGGCGCTGCTCGTGTCCACCCCGGCGATGCGCCGCAAGCTGCTGCGAGCGGGCCCGATGATCGACATCATCTCCGGCCTTTTCTTCATCGTCGCCGGAATTGTGTTGGTGTTCAACGGGGTGGAGGACCTGCAGGCGTAGCAACCGTTCGTGTGGGGCCTGATCTGGTCTGCGTTTCCCCAGGACGCCGACACCATGTCGCAGCCTCACACGAACCGTTACTCACCCGGGCACGAAAAAACCGGCTCCCCGCGGGGAACCGGTTCTCTCAGAAACGACAGGAAGTGCCTTAGCCGAGCTTGTTGAAAGCCAGGGCCATGGAGGACTTCTTGTTGGCGGCGTTGTTGCGGTGGAACACGCCCTTGGTCACAGCCTTGTCCAGTGCGCGGCAAGCGGTGCGCAGCTGAGCCTCGGCAGCAGCCTTGTCGCCGGCCTCGATGGTCTCGCGGAACTTGCGGATCTCGGTGCGGACGGCGGAGCGGACAGCCTGGTTGCGGACGCGTGCCTTCTCGTTGGTGAGATTGCGCTTCATCTGGGACTTGATGTTTGCCATGAAAGATACCTCTTGGTCTCGAAGAAAAATGGTGTCGGTAACCCACCAGCGGACATGTCCCGTGATCGCCTGACCTGCAGTGATCACTCGGCGTCGGTGTTCGAAGAACGGACCCAAGGTCCTGTCCGTCCCGACCGGCGCGCCCGGAAGTGAATAACAGGTCAGCACCTTACCAGCCCGACCAGCGCGAACCCAAATACCTATCCCCAGCGATAGGTGCTGCGCAGGCGGTTGGCGATGCGCTCGAAACGGCGCTGCGGGAACAGCGCCCCCTGGCGGCGCACGCCCTGCTCGGAGACCTCGAGGACGCGGTCCAGGCGGATCCAGCACTGGCGGCCGGAGGCATCCCATTCGCCGGCGCCGATGTCGAGCCAGGATTCGGCCCCGGCGTGCTGCGGATTGGGGGAGATGAGCAGGCCGAGGATGGTGTGTCGGTCGCGGCCGACGACAAGCATGGCGCGTTCGCGCGGTGGCATGTCGGGGCCGTCGGAGGGGGCCCAGATCCACACGACCTCGCCGGGTTCGGCCTGGCCGTCCATGTCGGGCGCGTAGTAGATGTTGCGGCTCATGCGCTCGGTGGCTTCGACGCGGATGGCGGAGGCGGCGGCGCGGACAACTTCGGGGCGGAAGTCGGTCTGCAGCCCCAGGCGTTCGTTGATGCGGGTCAGGCCGGAATCCAGGGGGGAGTGCGTTGGTCCGATGAGGGCCTGGCGGAGGCGGTCGAGGAGGGAGGGGCGGGGCAGCGCGGGGTGGTGGATGCCGCGACCGTTGCCGTTGCTGCCCATGTTTCCTCCCGGGTGGTTCTTTGTCGTACCAGTGTAGTGCGGGTGTCGGTCGGGAATCCAGGTCACTTAAGTATTGGGGGCGCGTTCGGTAGAGTGGGGGAGTCATACCAGAAGGGAAGCCCCACCTCACATGCCGAAGAACTTCGCGGAGCAGACGTTCACCGATCCGGCCCGGATCCGTAATTTCTGCATTATCGCCCACATCGACCACGGTAAGTCGACGCTGGCTGACCGCATCCTGCAGCTCTCCAACGTCGTCGAGGCCCGCGACATGCGTGACCAGTACCTCGACAACATGGATATCGAGCGCGAGCGTGGCATCACCATCAAGGCGCAGAACGTGCGCCTGCCGTGGGTTCCGCAGACGGGTGAGTACGCGGGGCAGGAGATCGTCATGCAGATGATCGACACCCCGGGCCACGTCGACTTCACCTACGAGGTCTCCCGAGCGCTTGAGGCGTGTGAGGGCGCGATCCTGCTGGTCGACGCCGCGCAGGGCATCGAAGCCCAGACGCTGGCGAACCTCTACATGGCGATGGACAAGAATCTGGAGATCATCCCGGTCCTCAACAAGATCGACCTGCCGGCGGCGGACCCGGACAAGTACGCCCTCGAGGTGGCCAACATCATCGGCTGTGAGCCGGAGGACGTGCTGCGCGTGTCCGGTAAGACCGGGCAGGGCGTCCCGGAGCTGCTGGACAAGGTCGTCGAGCTCATTCCGGCCCCGACCTCCGCGCACGGTGCCGACGCCCCCGCCCGCGCCATGATCTTCGACTCCGTCTACGACACCTACCGCGGCGTGGTCACCTACATCCGCATGATGGACGGCAAGCTCACCCCGCGCCAGCGCCTGAAGATGATGTCCACCGGCGCGCACCATGAGCTCCTGGAGATCGGTATCGTTTCACCGACGCCGAAGAAGTGCGCGGGCCTGGGCCCGGGTGAGGTCGGCTACCTCATCACCGGTGTGAAGGACGTGCGTCAGTCGAAGGTCGGCGACACCGTGACCTGGGCGGAGAAGGGCGCCACCGAGGCGCTGCAGGGCTACGCCGAGCCGAAGCCGATGGTCTACTCGGGGCTGTTCCCCATCTCCCAGGCCGATTTCCCGGCGCTGCGCGAGGCCCTGGAGAAGCTGCAGCTTAACGACGCCTCCCTCACCTGGGAGCCGGAGACCTCCGTGGCCCTGGGCTTCGGTTTCCGCTGTGGCTTCCTCGGCCTGCTGCACATGGAGATCACCCGCGACCGCCTGGAGCGCGAGTTCGACCTCGATCTCATCTCCACCTCCCCGTCGGTGGACTACCGCGTCATCGCGGAGGACGGCACCGAGCACCACGTGCACAACCCCTCGGACTGGCCGGGCGGCAAGCTGCAGGAGATCTACGAGCCGATGGTCAACGTCACCATCATCGTGCCCAGCGAGTTCGTCGGCTCCACCATGGAGCTGTGCCAGTCCAAGCGCGGTGAGATGAAGAACATGGACTACCTGTCCGAGGACCGCGTCGAGCTGCGCTACCGCATGCCGCTCGGTGAGATCATCTTCGACTTCTTCGACATGCTCAAGTCCCGCACCAAGGGTTATGCCTCCCTCAACTACGAGGAGGACGGCGAGCAGACGGCGGACCTGGTCAAGGTGGACATTCTGCTGCAGGGTGAGCCTGTTGACGCCTTCTCGGCGATCGTCCACAGGGACAACGCCCAGTGGTACGGCAACAAGATGACGGTGAAGCTCAAGGAGCTCATCCCGCGTCAGCAGTTCGAGGTGCCCGTCCAGGCCGCCATCGGCTCGAAGGTCATCGCGCGTGAGAACATCCGCGCCCTGCGCAAGGACGTTCTGGCCAAGTGCTACGGCGGCGACATCTCCCGAAAGCGCAAGCTCCTGGAGAAGCAGAAGGCCGGCAAGAAGCGCATGAAGAACATCGGTTCTGTCTCCGTGCCGCAGGAAGCCTTCGTCGCCGCGCTGTCGACGGACGGCGACTAAAAAGAAGCTGCTTATCGACGCCCCGGTGACACGGGGCGTCGATAAGCAGCTTTTTCTACTTGCCGTAGGCGTAAACGTCCGCTCCGGAGATGAGGTCGGGGACGGTCCAGCCGTCGAGGTCGTACTCGGACATGAACTGTTCGGCGAAGCCGCGCATCTCGGCGGCCGAACCACGGTTGTTGGCGGCGAGCAGCAGTTCACGCTTGACGTTCTCGTGGTTGCCGGAGTAGTTGCGCTCGTAGAGTTCGTGTCGTCCGCCGAACTCGGAGCCGATGGAGTCCCACAGGGCCTTCATCACCTTGACGCGGTCGACGGCGGTGATGCCGTCGGAGCCGCGGACGTACTTGTCCAGGTAGGGGCGGATCTCGGGGGTCTGGAAGTCGACGGAGGAACTCGGCAGGTAGATGAGGCCGGAGGCGACGTCCTGCTCGATGATCTCCTTGATGCGCGGGTAGCCCTGGATCATGAACATGCGGTAGGTCAGGCCGTACTCGAGCTTGGGCAGGAGGGTGCCGTTCTTCCATTCCTCGGGGTCGCGGGCCATGGATTCGCTCAGTGACCAGAAGAGGTTGCGCCAGCCGAGGACCTCGCCGACGCGGGTCTCCACGCCGCGGAAGCCGCCGGAGCCGGTGGCGTCGAGGGCCTTCATGAGCAGGCCGGCGATGAAGTCGAGCTTGACGGCCAGGCGGGTGCAGCCCTGGAAGGTGAAGCGGGGGAGGAAGCCCGACTGGGGGAAGAAGGCGTTGATCTTCTCCACATCCCCGTACATGAAGACGTTCTCCCAGGGGACGAGGACCTTGTCGAAGATGAAGATGGCGTCGTTCTCGTCCATGCGAGAGGACAACGGGTAGTCGAAGGGGGTGCCGGTGACGGCGGCGTTCTGCGCGTAGGAGGCGCGGGAGATGAGTTTGATGCCGGGGGCGTCCATGGGGACGGTGCAGATGAGGGCGAACTGCTTCTTCTTGATGGGCAGTCCGTAGTGGGCGATGAAGTTGTAGTTCGTGATGGCGGAGCCGGTGGCGACGACCTTGGCGCCGGAGACGATGAGGCCGGCGTCGGTCTCCTTCTCCACCTTCATGTACACGTCGCCGACCTCGTCGGGCGGGAGCTGGCGGTCGACGGGCGGGTTGATGATGGCGTGGTTCCAGTAGAGGACCTTCTCCTGGGATTCGCGGTACCAGCGCTCGGCGTTGTCGCCGAAGGGCTCGTAGAGGTCGCGGTTGGCGTGGAGGGTGCCCAGGAAGGAGGCCTTGTAGTCGGGGCTGCGGCCCATCCAGCCGTAGGTGAGCTTCGCCCAGGTGGCGATGGCGTCACGTTCGCGCAGCAGGTCGTCGGTGCTGGTGGGGGCCTTGAAGAAGGGCATCGTGACACCGCCATTGCCGGTGTCGGTGGGGACGGTGAGCTTGTCGACGTGCTCGCCGACGTGCATGGCGTCATACAGTCGGGCGACCATGCGGATGGAGTTGCGGAAGGCGGGGTGGGTGGTGACGTCCTTGACGCGGTCGCCGTGGAGCCAGACCTCGCGACCGTCGCGAAGAGACTCGATGTACTCGTCGCCCGTCATGGGGCGGGAGGCGTAGTTCTGCTTCTGGTTGGCGGGATGGTCGGCCGCGGGGTTGGTGGTGCCGTCGAAGATGCTCATGGTGGTTCTCCTAGGTGAGGGGTCGCAGGTCGGCGTTCGCGCCGAACCAGCCGGTGAGGGGGTCGTCTCCGCTGTGGGTCCACAGGCCGTCGTGGGAGGTGGGGCCGATGTCGTGGAAGGTGGAGCGGAAGAAGAGGAGGGGGTCGCGGTCCTCGGTGATCTCGGCGTCGACGATCTCGCCGAGGAAGATGATGTGGTCGCCGGCGTCGACGCGGGCCCACGGCCGGCACCACAGGGTGGCGAGGTTGCCGCACAGGGAGGGGGCGATGTCGTGCTCGCCCCAACGGATCGGTTCCTCGCGGGGGCGGCCCGCGAAGTGGAGGGCGATGTCGTCCTGGTCGGCGGCGAGGATGTTCACCGCGAAGGTGTTGTCGGCGAGGATGGAGCACGCCTTGGAGGTGCGGGTGAGGGTGACCTGGCACAGGCGCGGCTCCAGCGAGATCGACGTGAAGGCGGTGACCGTGGCGCCGTGCGGGGTGCCGTCCGCGGAGGTGGTGGTGACCACGGTGACCCCGCTGGCGAACTGGCCGAAGATGTTGCGCAGCTTCTTTCCCTCGGCAATGGACGGGGGTGGCGGCTCAGTTTTATTCATGGGGGTGTCCTTTCCGTGTCGACTGTGTCTATGATCGGGATCACAATCAAGACAGTAGGCGGCCCCTATCACCATGGAAATCCATTGTGCGCACGGTTGTCCGCTTAGCGAAACGATGCAGCTTAAGGAGTGGAAACGTGAGCGACTGCGACACGAAACCGCGGTCCTTCCGGGAACTGTCCCGCGTCACGGAGGAGCACTATTTCCCGCACACGGTGACCATGGAGTCCCAGGTGCTGCTCCGCGAGTGCGGGCTGGTCTGCCGCAACCTCGGCGAGGTCTCCCTCGTCCGCCTCAACTGGGGCGCGGCGGTGACCGTGGAGACGGAGCACCCGGACGCCTTCGCGGTGAACATCCCGCTGCGCGGCCGGCTGGGCGTGCGCAGCTCGCGGGGTCCCGGGCAGGCTGCGGTGGGGCAGGCGGTGGTGTGCCCGCCGGACACACCCGTTTCCTTCCCGCAGTGGGGCGCGGAGGTGACCATGCTCGGCGTCCGCATGGGCGCGGACTACCTGCGCAACCAGTTGGAGTTGGCGGGCGTGACCACCGCCAGCACCCCGACCGTCGTCGACCTCAGCACCGGCGCGGGCCGCGAGTGGCAGGACATCTGCCAGAGCGTCATCGCCGGGGAGGGGCATTTGACGGGCAACCCCCTGTTCCGCCGCAATCTCGCCGCGGCGTTGGCCTCCGGGCTGGCGCTGGTGTTGGCCGAACACGCGCCCGCCGGGCCCAGCGCCTCCCCGGTGCGCCTCCGCCGGGCCGTCGACGCCCTCGAATCAGATCCCGCCCGGCCGTGGACGGTGGGGGAGATCGCGCAGGTCGCCGGCTGTGGCGTGCGCACCCTGCAGGGGGATTTCCGCGCGCAGTACGGCGTCGGGCCGGTGGAGTACCTGCGGGGTATCCGGCTCTCGGTCATCCATGAGGAACTGGCCGCCGCGGACCCCGCCAGCGGCGTCACCGTGACGGATATCGCCCTGACCTGGGGTGTCGCCCACCTGGGGCGCTTCTCCTCCGCTTATCGACGCCGCTTCGGCGAAACCCCCAGCCACACCCTTAGGACGCCGCCGGAATAACGTCGAGCGCCGGACGGATGTGCTCCCAGGCCGGCTGCAGCTCCTCGTTGAACTGGACCCAGTTGTGGGAGCCCGAGTTCTTGTAGTGGACCTTGTGGTGGTTTATGCCTGCCTTGGTCAGGGAGTCGTCGAGCTCCCGGGTGCAGTCGAGCACGCCGCGTTCCAGCAGCGCGCCGACGGCCGCGGTATCCGCATCGTGATCAGCGTAGAAGGCGCGTTCCGCAGGGGAGGCGTTGCCGTTGCCGGTGGAGAGGTAGACGGCCTGATGGCGCAGGCCTTCGGGGTGGAGGGTGGTGTCATGTCGGCGCCACTCCGGGGAGCCGTAGGGGCCCCACATGTTCTCCAGGGTGCCACCACGGGAGGTGACCACGAAGCTGGCCATCTGGCGCCCGACCCGGCTCATGGGCGAGTAGCAGCCGGAGATGCCGAAGACGCCGTCGAAGAGGTCCGGGCGGGCATTGGCCAGGTGGACGGCCCCGTTGGCGCCCATGGACAGCCCGCCGATGCCGCGCTTGCCGTTGAAGTTGAGCCCGTGGGCGGGGTTTTCCAGCAGCGGGGCCAGTTCCTCGGCGATGAAGGTCTCCCACATGTGTCGGCCGAGGGCCGGATCCTCGTTGACCCAGTCGGAGTAGTTCGAGGCGATCGCCTGGGTGGGCATGACGAGGGTGACGTTCTCCTCGGCGAAGACCGCGGGCACGGTGCCGGGGGCGAACCAGCCGCTGGGCAGGGGCGCGTCGATGCCGTCGAGCATGTAGAGCATCGGGGCGGGAACGCTCCGGTCGGCGGCGCGCCAGATCTGCACCTCCACGTTGCGCTTCATGGCCGGGGAGGCGACGGTCCAGCGCTCGCGGCGCTCGGATTCGACGGCGACGTCGATAAGCTTGACCTGGGTGATCGAGTCGTCGGTGGGCAGGGGGTAGCGCGAGTCGACGTCGCGCCACACTGCCGGCAGCTCCCATTCCGAGGAGCCGACGAGCGAGAGGGAGCTGAGCGCGGCGTCGAGGGAGGAGCCGGAGGAGGCGGGGTCTTCGAAGGAGCTGAAGGCGGCCTCACGGGCAGAGCCATCCATGCCGTCCATGGCAAGGGCGGCAGGGGCGAGGGGGAGGGTGAGCGCGGCGGCCGTGGTCAGGGCGAGGAGGGGTCGACGGTTCATGCTTATGACACTACCGTCCCAGCAGACTCAGAAGGGATCTACAGACACTCTCACCACAGATCCGACCGCGTGCCGACGCCCCCACATCCGCCACAACAGCGCGAACCCGGTGATCGCCCACGTGAGCAGCGCCACCGCAATGAGCGAATGGATGTCCCACCAGCGGTAGACGAGCGCGCCGGTGAAGGCTCCGAGGGTGAGCCCGCCCCACATCTTGAGGTGCCCCAGCCACGCCGCGTGGGTACCCCCGAAGAAGGCGTCGACGAAGCGCTGCCCCATCTTCACCAGCGTGCCCGTCATGTAGGTGAGCGGGATGGACACCTCGCCCTCCCGCTCGAAGATCGAGTTCATCGAACCGATGCCCAGGGAGGCGATGATGATGGCGGTACGCGGCGCGCCGAGGAGCACGGCCACGGCGGCGAGGGTGAACAGGACGCACATGTTGACCATGACCACCTCGCGGACCTGGTCCGGTCGCACGCGCTGTTTCGCCAACCGGCGGACCAGGGCGCCCTCCATGACCCCGAGGAGGAAGAAGACCACGGCCGAGCCTGCCAGCCAGGCGAGATCGGGGTTGCCGTCGACGGCGGCAGTGGCGATACGCGTCGTATTGCCTGACATGAAGGACAGGAACACGCCGCCGAGGAAGAGGAAGCCGATGGAGTCCACGAAACCGGCGATGAACGCGAAGCTCACCGCCAGATTCTGCTCACCGGCGGTGTACTTCTGCACCACCGCTCCTTAAATAAGGGGTTGAGACCTACTGTCCTCCAGCATAGGCGGTGACCGGGGAGGTGTCGCCACGCAGCAGGTCCTCCACCTGCTCGGCGGCGCGGAACACTGCGTTCCAGCGGAACTCCGCCGGCATCGGCTCCCCGGCGGTGTAGCGCTTGAACCAGTCGGTGCGTCGGCTGCGCTGCGGAATCCACAGACGCTCCAGGGCGATGTAGGCGGCGGCCTCCGACTCCGGCCCCCGCTGGGCGCCCTCGCTCGGGGGCGTGCCCCACAGCTTCTCGACGTACCCCAGGTGGATCTCCGCCAGGCAGCGGGCGATCTCGACGATGACGTCGCGCCCGATCTCCGGATGGATGCGCAGGCGGTACCAGGCGTCATGCTCGGTCATCTCCGGGTGCGGAGTTTCACCCGGCAGCGGGTGCTGGCCGACGTGGCACCAGGAGGTCTCGCCGTCACGGTCGTTCTCCCACGTGGCGACGGCCCCGATCTTCCACAGGTTGCCCAGCATCTCGACGCGGCGCAGCGGGATCTTCCGGTTGGCGGCCGCGGAGGTGAAAGCGGTGTATTCGAGGGAGGGGCGGGTGGCGTAGCCGAGGCGCTTGCGCCAGCCGCCGACCGCGTCCCGGTAGTCCGGCAGATGGACGCCCGGGGGGTGGACGCGCCGGGTGTGGGTGGACAGGTAGTGGTCCTCGAAGTGGATGCGCTGGTCACGCCCCGGTTCGTGGGGGACTTCGAGGCGGATCGGCAGTGCATGCTCAGTGGGCTCGTAGCCGAAGAGTTCCCATTCGAAGGCGGGGCGCAGCTGGAGACCGTTGACCAGGGTGATGAGGGAACCGAAATCCTCCACCCGTGGCAGCTCCATGGACTCCGACATCTGCATGGCGGCCGACACGGCCTGGCTGACGCTCAGGTGGGGCATGGCGCGGACGAGTTCGACGGTGAACTGCACGGTGCGGGCCTGAAGTTTGAGGTCCATGACGCCCCCTCCTTCCATATCTGTTACCTAGGTCACAGGCTAGGTGAGATGTGTGAAGGAGTAAAGGATTGTGAAGGTGCCGTTACCCCTTTGTGTCGGGGAGTGTTCCCCGAAAAGCGGTCGCGAGTGGCGCGGCGCTTCTAGTCTGAGACTCATGAGCGCTCACTATCGACGTTTCCTCGTCATCGCATCCACGGCCCTGCTCGTCGCCTGCGGAGGACAGGCACCGGAAGAGCCGACTGTCGTGACCATGACCACCGTGGTGGCGGAATCAACCCCTGAACCCACCACCCCGGTTGCCCATACCCCCACCTCCTCCCCGGAGCCCGCATCACCTGCGGTCGACATGTGCGCGCCGGGCATGTTCGCCGACGACATACCCATCACCGTCATGTACTGCGACGAGGAATGGGCCTACGTGGGGCGCAGCCAGTCAGGCAATGTGTGGGTAACCCGCAACATCGGTGGGGAATGGGTTGAGTATGTCGGCGACGGCACCACCAGCAGCGGGATGACCCGGTCCTGCTTCCTGCAGGACCGTGTGGCGAAGGACGGGGTACCGCGGGAGATCGTCGACAAGCTCGCGATCTGTCAGCCCGGAGACTCCGTCGGCTGATCGTCGGTCCAGCCGTCGGCCCATTCGCCGGTCTCGTAGTCGTAGTCGACCGCGTTGCCGTCTTCGTCGGTGCGTTGGTACCACTCCGTGACTTTCTCCGAGGTCGAGTCGAAGTCCGCACCCGCGCCGCGCCCGTCCGGGGCAGGGGCGACGGTGAGCTCGAAATCGTCCCCGTGCTCCTCGAGCCCGCGGACCACCGCATTCTCGACAGCCGTGCGGGCGTAGGTGCGGCGGATCGCGGCCGGATCAGTGCGTAGATCCTTGATGAAGGCCACCATCATCGCCAGCAGGACCACCGAGAACGGCAAGGCGATGAGGATGGTGAGATTCTGCAGGGCGGTGAGCGTTGTCGCGCCGCCGGCCAGCAGCATGACCACCGCGACGCCCATCATGCACAGTCCCCAGAACACGACGATGGGCTTGCCCGGGGAGGGCTTACCGCGCGAGGACATCGTGCCCATGACGATTGACGCGGAGTCGGCGGAGGTGACGAAGAAGATCGCCAGCACGCCCATGAGGAGGAACGGAGTGACCTGCGCCAACGGCAGGTGATCGAACATGTCGAAGAGCACCTGCTGCGGTGAGGCGGAGCCGTCGAAACCCACGACGCCCTCCTGGCTCAGGCGCACGGCGGTACCGCCGAAGACGGTGAACGCCAGGATGAGGATTGCCGTCGGCGCCACCATGGTGACCAGGACAAACTCGCGCAGAGTGCGGCCGCGGGAGATTTTCGCGATGAACATCCCGACGAACGGGGTCCACGCAATCCACCATGCCCAATAGAAGGACGTCCACCAGCCCTGGAACTCCACCGTCTCCGCACCCCAGGACAGGGACTTCGAGACCATCGGCAGGAACTCGTCGAGGTAGACGGCGACGCCGGAGGGGATGAGGTTGAAAAGGAACAGGGTGGGGCCGAACAGGAAGACGAAGGCCACGAGCCCGAGGGTGAGGGTGATGTTGATGTTCGACAGCCAACGGATGCCCCGCGCCACGCCTGACACCGCCGAGACGATGAAGCCCACCGACAGGATCGCAATGATGATGAGCAGTGCACTGTTGCTCAGCGGCCCGGCTCCGGAGACGATCTCCACCCCCTGCCCGATCTGCACTGCAGACAACCCCAGGGTGGCGGCCGTGCCGAAGAGCGTGGCGATGATCGCCGCCATGTCAATGATCTTGCCGACGATCCCATCGGTACTGCGGGAGCCGAAGAGCGGTTTGAATACCGAGGAGATGAGGGGGACGCGGCCGCGTCGATACGAGGAGTAGGCGATGGCACCTCCGACCAGGGAGTACATGGCCCACGGAGTGAGCCCCCAGTGGAAATGTGCCTGGGCGACGGCCTGGTGGACGGCCGCCGCGGTCCCCGCCTCCACGGTGTGCGGCGGCGGGGACAGGAAATAGGCGAGCGGTTCGGAAGGGCCGTAGAAGAAGATGCCCACGCCGATGCCGGCGCCGAACATCATGGCCACCCAGGAGAAGCGGCTGTACTCGGGCTCGGCGTCGTCGGTGCCCAGCCGGATGCGGCCCAGGCGGGAAAAGCCGATGTAGAGCATGACCACCAGGCCGAGCGTCATGGCGATGTTGAGAAGCCATCCGGCGTTGACGATCGCCCAGTCGAAGGCCGTGGCCGAGGCTGTCGACACCGACTCCGGGGCCAGGACGCCCCAGACGATGAAGGAGACCACTGCCACGGCGGTGACGGTGAAGACGGTCCGGTCGAGTCCGAAGCGGTTGCGTTGGTCGTCGACGTCGATGCCCCGCACGAGGCCGGGGTGGAGGTCGTGCGGGTACTGCGGTGACAACGAGCGGGCTCTGGGATCGGGCTGGGGCGACACAGGTGTCTACCTTTCCTCAGCCTGTTTCCAGGCCTTCTGACATCAGGGAATCCTTATTATTGGAGTTCCTGTGGCGCAGGGCAAGCCGCGGATGTACTGACAGGCTGAAAGTGTGCCTCCCACATGCCGGGCGCGGGCGGGGCGTCGAGAAGCTCACCCCGCCCCTCGACGCGCACCGCGTGAGGGATGGCTAACGTTGGGATCATGAGAATCGACATCTGGTCCGACTATGTCTGCCCCTTCTGCACGCTGGGTGAGCGGCACCTGGCCCGGGCGCTGGAGCTCGCGGGCCGGGAGGACGTGGAGATCGTGTGGCGGAGTTTCCAGCTCGACCCCGACGCCCCGCAGGAGTCGACGGGCCCGGCGCTGGAGTACCTCACCCGCGTCAAGGGGATGAGCGAGGAGCAGGTGGTGGCCATGAACGACGGCCTCGCCGCCCGCGCCGCCGAGGTCGGGCTGGAGTTCAACTGGCGGGAATCGCAGATGGTGAACACGCGGGACGCCCACCGTATCGGCATCCTGGCCCGCGAGAACGGCCGGGGCGCCGAGTGGGATGAACGGGTCAAGCGCGCCTACTTCACGGAAGGGGGCAACATCGCGGACCACGCGCAGCTGCGCGCCCTCGCCGCTGAGGTGGGGCTCGACGCCCGCGAGATCCTCGCCGACGAGACCGTCTTTGCCGCGGAGGTGGACGAGGACATCGCTCTGGCCCGGCAGATCGGCGTCCAGGGAGTGCCCTTCTTCGTCTTCGACGGGAAACTGGCGGTATCCGGGGCACAGCCGGTCGAGGTGTTCACACAGGCAATGGAGCAGCTGTGAACGTCTGGCTCACCTCCGACCTCCACCTGGGGCACAGTTTCGTGGCCCGGCTGCGGGGCTTCGATGACGTCGATAAGCACGACGAGGCGGTGCTGGAGGGGATCCGCGACCTGCCGAAGGGCGACCGCCTGTGGATCCTCGGCGATCTCTCCCGGGGCTCCTCGGAGGAGGAGCGGCGCGCGTTGCAGCTGCTCAAGGTGCATGGCGCGCACCTGGAGATGCATCTGACCCCGGGCAACCACGACTCGTGCCATCCGATCCACCGTTCCGCGCACAAGACGCAGCGGATGTTCCTCGACGTGTTCCATTCGGTGCAGGCCTATCAGAAGCTCAAGTGGGAGGGGCGCACCGTCTATCTCAACCACTTCCCGCGCCCGGGCATGGATCATCCGGGGATGCCCTCCCGCCACGATGAGGTGCGCCTGCACTCCGAGTTCATCGTCCATGGTCACCTGCATTCGCGGGACCCGGACACGGGGCCGGGTCTGGTCGACGTCGGGCAGGACGCCTGGGGGCTGCAGCCCGTCCGGCAGGCGGAGGTGCAGCGGGTGCTGTTCAGCTGAGGCGTTCGGCGACGGCCTGGATGTCACCGAGCGGCAGCCGCGTGTCCGGCTGCGCCTGACAGCGGTCGAGCAGTGCGTAACCGGTGGCCTGCAGGGCCAGGTGCTCCGCCCAGCGCGCGGAGGCTACGGCGGGGTGGTTGAGTGCGAGGGACTGCGCGGCGCGACGCTCGCTGAGCAGCTCGAACTGGAGATCACGGCGCTGGGGGAGCGCCTGGTCGGGGGTGGCGGTCAGCAGGGTGCCCAGCAGGGTGTGCAGGGTCTCGCGGGTGTCCTCCATGAGGCGCGCGTGCTGCGCGGCGTCGCGCGGGGCGATCCACAGGAGGGCGAGGGCGAAGACGACCGAGAGCAGCACCTCGATGGTGCGCGCGGCGATCGTCTCGCCCAGTGGCAGGGCCAAGGCGTTGCCCATCATGAGCGCCAGCGGGGTGGTGACGAGGACGCACAGCATGTAGTTGCGCACCACGAAGATCTCGGCACAGAACTGGCACACCGCCAGGGCGAGCAGCAGCCCCCACACGTTGAGGTCCGCGAGGTAGAGCAGCGCGAACAGGCCGATCCCCAGGAAGGAACCGAGCAGTCGGTGCAGGCCACGGATGGTGCCGGGCAGCCGGTCCGGCCCCCACTGCAGGATGAGCAGGGCCGAGACGATCGCCCAGTCGGGACGGTCGAAACCGAGGATGATGCCCAGCGCCCCGGCGCCGAGCGCGGCGGCGAAGACGCGCAGCGCCGTCACCGTCGCGTGGCTGTGGGCGTGGAGGGAGCGGTAGAGGCGGTAGCTTATCGACGCCCGCGTGTGCGGGATCACCGTCCGCGCCATACCCGGGTCGAGTTCCGGCGAGTTGAGGGCCGCGAGCTTCCGGTGGGCGGCAAGGGTGCGGGTGACGAGGTCGGCGCGGGAGTTGTCGATGATGCGTCCGGCGCGGATGGCCCCGGCGTCGGCCAGCGTGTCCCACGCCTGCGTGAGCAGGGTGCGGGCCTGATGGAGCCGGGCGACGCTGGGCTCCCCGGCGGCGAAGTCCGTGACCGCCTTCTCCAGGGCGCGCACGGCGTCGATCTCCGGGGTGCGGCGGGGGAGCAGGCCAAGGAAGAAGCCGCTCAGCGCGCCGACGCTCGCCCAGGCGCCGACCTCGAGCGGGTCGAGCCCGAGGCGGGCGACCATGGTGGCACCGCCGGTGACCATGATGATGAAGAAGCAGCCCGGCGGGGGTAGTCGCAGTGCGTTCTGCACGAAGGCGCCGAGCGCGGCCGCGCTGGCGATGAACAGGGCGGTGAGCAGCAGCCACCAGTGGTTGTCCTGCGCCCACACGACGGAACCGACGAAGGCGCCGGCCACCGAGCCGGAGACCAGGAGGAGGGCGGCCAGCGTGAGGACGCGCCAGCGGGTGCGGGTGGGGTGCCCCTCGCCGTAGATGACGGTGAATCCGCCGGCCGCGATGAGCAGCATCTCGGCGTCGTAGCCGAGCAGGAGTGCGATGCTGCCGGGGATCGCCAACGCCAGGGCCGCCCGGAGCGCGCCGGGCCACCGCCGGCCGGGGGAGGGGCTGGCGAGGAACAGGTCCCAGAAGCGCGGGCTGGTGGGCAGCGGCTCAGGCATGGTGCTCGATTCTCTCCGCCAGGGACTGGATGTCGCCCAGCGGGAGCCGGGTGTCCGGCTCGGCGGCGCACCAGTCGAGCAGGGCGTAGCCGGCGCGTTGCAGGGCGAGGTGCTCGGCCCAACGCTCGTGGGCGGTCTGCGGGTTGTTGCGGGCCAGGGACTGGGCGGCGCGGCGCTCGCTGAGCAGCTCGTACTGCAGGTCGCGGCGTTGTTCCAGCGCTTCGTCGGGGGTGCCGGTGAGCAGGGCGCCGAGGAGCGATTCCATGGTGCGGCGGCAGCGTTCCTGCAGCCGCAGATGGTGGGCGGGCTCGGCGTTCGGACGGTAGAGCCACAGGAGGACGAGGGCGAAGACGACGGAGAAGAGAATCTCGATGACCCGCTCCCGCATCGTCTGGCCCAGGGGTTGGGTCAGTCCACCGCCGAGCATGAGGGCGACGGGCGTGGTGAAGATGACGGCGACCGCGTAGTTGCGCACCACGAAGATCTCGGAGAAGAACAGGC
Organism: Corynebacterium nasicanis; assembly: GCF_042658165.1. Lineage (NCBI taxonomy): Bacteria > Bacillati > Actinomycetota > Actinomycetes > Mycobacteriales > Corynebacteriaceae > Corynebacterium > Corynebacterium nasicanis. Next base: position 509,305 of record NZ_JBHSQE010000001.1, on the reverse strand, counting down.
ACACCGACAGGGCGAGCATGAGGGTCCACGCGTGGACGTCGAGAAGATAGAGGGCGCCGAAGAGGCAGACGCCGAGGACGGAACCGAGCAGGCGGTGGACCCCGCGGATGGTCCCGGGCACCTTGTCCGGCCCCCACTGCAGGATGAGCAGCGCGGACACGATCGCCCAGTCCGGCCGGTTGAAACCCAGCGCGATGGACAGCACCCCGGCCCCGAGGCAGGCCAGCACGACGCGCGTGGCCGTCATCATGGCGTGGCTGTGCGGATGGACGGACCGGTACAGGCGGTAGCTTATCGACGGCCGCGTGTGCGGCACCTTCACCCGGTCGACGTCGATGTAGTTCTTCGCATCGGAGAGCTCGTCCACCGCCCGGTTGTCCGTGCCGACGAGCCGGGCCTGCGCGGCGAGGGTGCGTTCGGCGAGCCCCGAGGTGTCGTTGATGCGCCCCGCGTAGATGGCGCCGGCGTCGGCGAGGGTGAACCAGGCGTGGGTGAGGGCGGTCTGCGCCTGGTGGAGCTTCTCGACGCTGACCTCGCCCTGCATGTCCGCCACCGACTCCTCGAGCACGGCGACGGCGCGCGTCTCCGGGCCGCGCGGGTTGAACAGGGCGGGGGTCATGCTCACCAGGAGCGAGCTGCCCACACCCACCAGCGCCCACGCCCCGACCTCCACCGGGTTGAGCCCCAGGCGGTACGTCATCGTCGAGGCGCCGGTGACGAGGAGGATGAACCACGGGCCGGGCGGTGGCAGGCGGAGTGCGTTGGCGATGAACACTCCGGTGCCCGCGATGGTGGTGGCGAAGGCGACGGTGAGCAGCAGCCACCAGCGGGTGGCACCGGCCTCGATCTGGCCCCACACGACCGTGCCGACGAAGGAACCGGCGACCGCGCCCGTCGCGAAGAGGGCGCCGGCGGTGAGCAGGACCCGCCAGCGGGCGCGGTAGGCGTAGCCCTCGCCGTGGATGACGGTGAAGGATCCGGCGGCGATGAGCAACAGCTCCGCCTCGAAACCGAGAAGCAGGGCCACCGTTCCCGGCAGTCCCATCGCCAGTCCCGCCCGCAGCGCGCCGGGCCAGCGGGGGCCCGGCGCGTGGAAGGCCGTGAACAGCTGCCAGGCGCTGGGACGCGGCGGGGGTGTCTCCATCATGGAAATCAGGATAGTCCCTGGCGGAACGGTACTGGCCGGTACATCCTGACTAGACAGACCGGTTCGGCATGATGTACCTTGCTGTCTAAGGAAATCATCACATGAAAGGCGGATCCATGATCCTCACCGGTCTGGCCGTGGGCGCAGTCCTCGGCATCGTCATGCAACGCGGACGGTTCTGTGTCACGGGCATGCTCCGCGACATCTTCCTCCAGAAGACCTGGCGCACCACGGTGGCGCTGTTCATCGTCATCTCCGTGCACGCCCTCGGCATCGCGGCGCTGACCAGCCTGGGCGTCATCACCCCCAGCTACAACACCTTCGCGCCCCTCGCCGTCATCGTCGGCGGCTTCGTCTTCGGCCTGGGCATCATCCTCGCCGGCGGCTGCGCCTCCGGCACCTGGTTCCGCTCCGCGGAGGGACTCATCGGCTCGTGGTTCGCGCTGGTCTTCTACGCGCTCTCCGCCGCCGCCATGAACACCGGCGCGCTCAGCTGGCTCAACGTCGGCATGAAGTCCGTCGACACCGAGTTGACCACCCTGCCCGCCACCTTCGGTGTCTCCGCCTGGTTCTTCGCCATCCCGCTGGCCATCGGCACCGCCCTGGCCGCCCGCCACTACCTGGCCACGGAGAAGAAGGCCGCCACGCTCGACGTGCCCTTCTGGAAGCGCCCCCTGCACCTCTACACCGCCGGTGCGCTCGTCGGACTCATCGGCGTCATCGCCTGGCCGCTCTCCGCCGCCGCCGGCCGCAACTCCGGCCTGGGCATCACCACCCCCACCGCGAACCTGGCCACCTTCATCACCACCGGTGACCTCGAGCGCATCGACTGGGGAGTCATGCTCGTCCTCGGCCTGTTCATCGGCGCCTTCGCCGCAGCCAAGGCCACCGGCGAGTTCCGCCTGCGTGTCCCGGACGCCACCACCGCCACCCGCGCCATCGTCGGCGGCACCATGATGGGTGTCGGCGCCGCACTGGCCGGCGGCTGCACCGTCGGCAACGGCATGGTCCAGACGGCACTGTTCAGCTACCAGGGCTGGATCGCCCTGCTGTTCATCGCCCTCGGCGTCGGCGTCGGCGCGAAGATCTGGCTCAAGCCGGCCGCCGCCCCCGTCCGCTCCGCCGAGGACCGGGTCCTCACCCCGGCCCCGACCTTCCAGGTCGCCACCGGCGCCGTCGCTCTGCAGACCGCTCCGCGTGTCGCCAAGGCCCGCCAGCTGGAGGAGGGGCGCTACGCCCTCGACCAGATGGGTGCCGTGTGCCCCTTCCCGCTCATCGAGACCCGGGACGTCCTGGGCACCCTCGACACCGGGGAAGAGCTGGTCATCGACTTCGACTGCACCCAGGGCACCGAGACCATCCCGCAGTGGGCCGCGAACAACGGCCACGACGTCACCGACTTCCACGCCACCGGCGACGCCTCCTGGCAGATCACCATCCGGAAGGGCTGACGCCCACCCGCTTCGGCTTAGAGCTTCTCGACGGTGACCGTCATGGCGAGCTCGCGCGACGCGCCGTCGGCAAGCTCGATGCCCTGCAGGTCAGCACCGAGCAAGGCGGGCTCCACGCAGAGGAAGTCCGCCCACTCGCCCGCGCCGACGTCCGCCATGGACGCCGCGGCCTCCGCGCCGGGGTTCCACACGACGGTGGAGTCGGCGCCCTCGGCCGTCACGGTGATCCGGCGGCCCAGTTCCGGGTCGTCGATAACTGCGGTGCGGGACGCGCGGAAGATGCGGTCGTAAGGTCCGGTGACCGTCACCGCGCCTTCCTGCGCACTCGCGGCGGCGCTGACCCGATCGACAGCGTCCACGCCTTCCAGGCCGTGGACGCTGACCTTCTCCACGTGACCGACCCGGAAATAGGGGTGGAAGCCGAGCTGCACGGTGCGGGGGGAGCCGGATTCATTGCGCACGCTGAGGCTGAGGCTGAGGCGCACACCTTCGCTGAGCTCCTGTACCGCGAGGTCGAAGTGCAGCCCTTCGTTGACGAGCGTCGCGGAAAAACCCCGGCCGTCGGTGGTCACCCGCCAGTCGGACGTACGCGCGAAGCCGTGGCGGGGCTGGTTCGGCAAGAGGTCGGCGAAGGCCGGGGCGATGATCGGGATGCCGCCCCGGATGGGGAACCCGGTGGTCGACGAGAGGTAGAACAACTCTCCCAGGTCGGTGTCGGCGCTGGTCAGGTGGGCTCCGGCGGGGCTCATGCACAGCCGGCCGGCGGTGAGGAGATCATCCATACCCTCTAAAGTAGGTGGAATGTACGGCTCCGTCACTGTCCGCGACCACACCCTCCGCGCCCCCTGGGTGCCCGGCGAGACCATCGAGGTGTTCTGCCGCGAACTCTCCACCGACGACACGCTGCCCCCGCTGCTCTTCCTCCAGGGCGGCCCCGGCTATCCCGGACATGTGCCCCTCGATGGCTGGCTCCGGGAGGCGTTGGGTCACTACCGCGTGTTCCTCCTCGACCAGCGCGGAACCGGGCGTTCCACCCGTCTCGATCGCCACGGCGATCTCGCGCTTCTCGACGCCGCCCACCTCTCCCGCCTCCGCGCCAGCGACATCGTCGCCGACGCCGAGGCCTTCCGTGTGCAGCTGGGCATCGAGCGCTGGGACGTGCTCGGGCAGTCCTTCGGCGGTTTCTGCATCACCACCTATCTCTCGCAGCACCCGGACGCCATCCGCTACGCCTACATCACCGGCGGGCTGCCGGGATTCGGGGCTGCCGATGAGGTCTACCGCGCCACCTACGCCAAGCTCGCTGCCCGCCACCAGCGCTTCTACGACGTCGTACCCTTCGCCGAGAGCCGCATCCGCGAGATCTGCCACCACCTGGACAACTCCGACGAGCGCCTGCCCACGGGTGAGCGCCTGAGCTCCCGGCGCTTCCGCACCATCGGCATCGAGTTGGGTCGCGGCGCGGGTTTCGAGACACTCGCCGTGCTTCTCGACGCCCCCTTCCACCACCTCCGCGGCGAGAAGCGCCTCCGTGGCGACACATTGGCCTCCCTGTCCGGGATGCTCTCCTTTGAGTCGGCCCCTCTCTGTGCCGCGATCCACGAGACGATCTACCCCGGGGCGCCTGCGTGGGCGGCGCACCGCGTCCGCGCAGAAAGCGAGGGCTTCGGCGAACATCTCGATCCACGCTCTGCTGAGCCCTTCTACCTCACCGGTGAGCACATCTACCCGTGGCTTTTCGAGGAGGACCCCGCCCTCCATGCCTTCCGGTCGGCTGCGGAGGAGCTGGCGGGGCACGACTGGGAGGAGCAGTACGACGCGGCGGCGCTGGGGGAGGCGAGCGCCGTGTGCGCGGCGGCCGTCTACCGCGACGACATCTTCGTCCCCCGCGAGCTCTCCCTCGACACCGCGGCCCACTTCCGCGACCTGCGCGTCTGGGAGACGGCCGAGTACCAGCACAACGGGCTGCGGGTCGACGGAGCCCGCATTCTCCGGCACCTCATGGACATGGTGCGATCATGAGTTTCTTATAGTGTCTTCAGCGCATACCCGCCGCGACATATCTACATATCTTCTGGCATCGGTCACAAGCTGCTGACGGGAGACCTCACCTCAAAGTCACGATTGTCACTGGAGGACTCATGTCTGCCGTGTTCCGCTCCCGCGAGGACCGTTCCGCCGCCATCGCGGTGACCGCCTTCCCCCTGTTCATTCTCCTCGGCACCGCGCTGGCCTTCCTCTTCCCGGCGCCGTTCCAGCCGTGGTCGCAGTACATCACGTACTTCCTCATGATCATCATGTTCGGCATGGGCCTGACCTTGACGATCCCCGACTTCCAGGAGATCGCCCGCCGTCCCTGGGCCATCCTGCTGGGCGTGGTCGCCCAGTTCGTCATCATGCCGGCCGCGGCGATTATCGTCGCCCGCATGCTCGGGCTCAACGAGGCCCTGGCCGTCGGCCTGCTCATGCTCGGCTCGGTGCCGGGCGGCACGTCCTCCAACGTCATCACTTTCCTGGCCAAGGGCGATGTCGCCCTGTCCGTGGCGATGACCTCCGTATCGACGCTGCTCTCGCCCATCGTCACCCCCATGCTCATGCTGGCGCTGGCCAACCAGCGCACCGAGGTCGACGGCGCCGGCATGGCGCTCACCCTCGTGCAGACCGTCCTCCTGCCCGTCATCGGCGGCCTCGTCCTGCGCTACTTCCTGGACAAGTGGATCGGCCTGATCTCCCCGGTTCTGCCGTGGATCTCGATCCTCGGCATCGGCGGCGTCGTCTTCCCCACGGTGGCCAACAACACCGAGCGTCTCGCCGCCGTCGGCATGATCGTCTTCGTCGCCGTCCTGCTGCACAACATCTTCGGCTACGTGCTCGGCTACCTCACCGGCAAGCTCTTCCGCCTGCCCGAGTCCAACAACCGCACCATGGCGGTGGAGGTGGGCACCCAGTCCGCCGGCCTGGCATCGGGCATGTCCGCGAAGTTCTTCAGCCCCGAGGCGGCCCTGCCGGGTGCCGTCGCCGCCGTCCTGCACAACATCACCGGGGCCGTCTACGCCTCGATCGCCCGTCGCTTCCCGCTGGATGAGGAACAAAAAACCGCCACGGATGTTGAAGATAAGGTGTCCGTCTCCTAGACGGGCTACAGTATGGCGTAACACGTCGACCGGAGGTGCGAATGCAGGGCAATCGTGAGCATGTGAGTCTGTCCACGACAGAAGTCACGGAATTCGATCGACTCGCCACGGAACTCGGAGTCTTCGAGGTCTCCGAGGAAAGAGTCCTCCACCCGGGTATCCTCACCCAGGTGTACGGGGGATAGTGGCACAAGAAAAGGACCGGGTGCGGTGTGCACCCGGTCCTTCGCTGATTTCTTAACCCGTGTGGTGAACGGAAGCGAGGGCGTAGACGGGAGTGTCCATTCCCTCGTAGCGTGCCTTCAATTGCAGGGCGAGGTAGCGAGAGTAGTGGCGAGATTGGTGGAGGTTCCCGCCGTGGAACCACAGGCCCTCAACCTGTGTTGGCTTCCACATGTTCCGCAGCTCTCCCTCCCATGGGCCCGGATCCTTGGTGGTGTCAGACCCCAAGCCCCAGCAGCGGCCGACCTCATTTGCGACCTCTGGGCTGATGAGCTGGGCAGCCCAACCGTTCATGGAACCGTAACCGGTGGCGAGGACAATCACATCGGCTGGCAGTTCCGTGCCGTCGGTGAGGACCACCGAGTTGTCGGTGACGTGGTCAATGCTGACTCCTGATCGCACCGGTATCTTTCCATCGGCGACGAGCTCCGAGGCACCCACGTCGATGTAGTAACCCGAACCACGACGAAGATACTTGAGGAACAGGCCCGAGTCATCGTCGCCGAAATCGAGAAGGAATCCAGCGCTACTCAATTTGTCATAGAATTCACGGTCGTCTTCGCGGATCTTCTCGAACACGGGCCTTTGAACGTCGGGCAGGAGTCGGTACGGCCACGATGCGAAGAGCAGGTCGGCAGTGTCAACATCGATGCCTGCTTCGACTGCATCCTCGGAATACAGTGGGCCGAAAACTTCTCGCATCAGGGAATCCGACTTCACAATGTGAGTGGACGAGCGTTGGATCATCACAGGATAGGCGCCGTTTTCGTAGAGATCGGCCGCGATGTCGTGGGCTGAGTTGTTGGCGCCCAGGATGATGACGTTCTTTCCCTTGTCACCTTCTCCGCCGGGGTGCTCGGAGGAGTGGCGGATCTCTCCCCGGAATTTCTCTTCGCCTGGGAGGTGAGGTCGATTTGGAACACCCGACATTCCTGTGGCGAGTACCAGGTGGGACGGCTGCAAAGTGACTACCTCTCCATCCCGCTTCACTTCTACTGTCCAGGTCGCCGAGTTCTGGTCGTAGGACGCCTGCACACACTCAGAGTTCGTCCAGTAGTCGAGGTCCATGATGCCGACGTAGTGCTCGAGCCAGTCACCCATCTTGTCCTTCGGAGTGAAGACCGGCCAGTCGTCAGGGAACGGAAGATAGGGGAGGTGGTCGTACCAGACTGGATCATGCAAGCAGAGGGAGTAGTATCGCGAGCGCCATTGATCCCCGGGACGGTCGGCCTTGTCCACGATGAGAGTGGGGACTCCGAGCCGCTTCAGACGAGCACCGAGGGCAATGCCCCCTTGGCCACCGCCGACAATGAGGACATACGGTTGTTCGGTCGATCCGAGGGTCGCCTGGCGGTCGGACCTCCTGTCCAGCCAGTTACGGGTATCAGTCTTTTCGCCGTGTTCCGCTCCCATCGCGCGGCGTCGACCCTTCGGCTCCGGATACTCGATCAGTTCCTGCGCAGAAGTGAGCAGGGTCCAGGCGCGACCGTCGCGGAGTCGGACGATGCCCTTGCCGTGGAAGTTTGCGGAGTCGAACGTGAAAGACACACGACTCACTCCGTTTCCCTCATCGGCGGGCTCCTCGCTCACCACAAAGTTGGACAAGTGACTAGCTGGGTGAGTTTCCTCCACCATGTTGACGATTTCGTCGATTCCCTCGGCCGTGGTGATGTTCCAGCTAATCGCGGTGAGGTCACGCCAGAATGAGTCCGGCTCGAAGATTTCCCGCAGGATGTCCGCGGACGGGGTCGCGGTCGCTTCCTCCAGCTTCCGCAACCATTCTTGGGCTCGGGCAGTGGGCGTCATACAGCCTCCCTATAGAGTAATTGTGTTGCAGATCACTCTATCGGGAGGCTGTGTCTGGTGCCACCATTTCCGCTAGAAAGGCACCCCACTGTGGAGGATGACGTTCGCATAAGGGGTCGTCTCACCGGTACGCACCACGAATGACGCGTCGGCGACGAGGCGTTTGAGATCCTCGTGGCTGACCTCCGTCTGTGGGACGTCCGGCAGCAGCGATCGCACCTGCTCCGGAGTCTCCGCCGCGAGCGTGACTTCCTCGACGACGACCTCGGAGAGGTAGGCCGCAAGTACGTCCGCGAAGCGGGGGATGCCGAAGACCAGCGCCAGATCCACCACCGGGACGCCCGCCGGGACGGGCAGGCCGCAGTCCGCGATGACGACGGTGTCGGTGTGCCCGAGCCGGTTGATCCGGGCGGCCAGCTCGGCGTGGAGGATTCCTGACTTACGCATCGGAGACCTCCGGGAGCACATCGGTGGGGCCGGGGTAGGAGGTCTGGGCTCCCGCGCCGAGGGTGGCGAAAGCTCCCACCCGGGCGGCGTGCTCGGCGGCGGTGACCAGGTTGTCCCCGGCGACGAGCCGGGCGACCAGGGCACCCGCGAAAGCGTCGCCCGCGCCGACGGTGTCCACGGGCGTGACCCGCGGCGTCGGAATGGGCGTGCGTGTCGCCCCGTAGCCCACCAGGGCGCCCGCGGCGCCGAGGGTGAGGACGACGGAGGGGAAGCCGGCGTCGATGAGCGCGGACACGAGGTCCTCCGGATCCCCGGACGCGATGCCGGCCCCGAGCATGTCGAGGACGAGCCCGGCCTCATGCTCGTTGGCCAGCAGGGGATCGGCCCGGAGGAGCTTATCGACGTCCACCTCGATCACCGGAGCCAGATTCACCACGACGCGGCCCCCGGCGAGGTCCACGGCGGCGGCGAAACCATCGGCGGGGATCTCGCCCTGCAGGAGCAGGACCTGCGCGGAAGCGATGAGAGCGGCGTGTGAACGGACGTAGGCGGCGTCGACGGTGGCGTTGGCGCCGGGGACGACGACGATGGTGTTCTCGCCCGCATCGTCGACGGTGATGACCGCCAGGCCGGTGGTACCGGGCACCGTCGCCACGGCCGTGAGGTCGACCCCGGAGGTCCGCAGCACTGCCGTGGCGGGAGCGGCGTAGGGATCATCGCCGACGGCTCCGACCATCGCGACCTGCGCGCCCTGCAGCGCGGCGGCGACCGCCTGGTTGGCGCCCTTGCCGCCCGCGGTGACCACGCCGCCCGATCCCAGGAGGGTCTCCCCGGGGTGCGGGTGGCGGGCCACGCGGACGCTCAGGTCGGCGTTGAGGGAGCCGACGACGACGACCTCAGCGGGCTCGCTCACTCGAAGTCACCGACATTCTCGCGGGTGACGGTGACGACCTCGACCGGGACCTCCTTCTCCGGGGCCTGGTCGTCGAGGATCTTTTTCGCCTGCTCCACGGCCTGGGCGCCGAGCTCGCCCGGCTGCTGGGCGATGGTGGCGACCATGCGGCCGTCCTTGACCGCCTTGAGACCGTCGGCGGTGCCGTCGAAACCGACGACCTTGACGCTGTCGCCGGCGCGGGCGCCCAGGGCCTCGAGGGCGCCGAGGGCCATCTCGTCGTTCTCGGCGAAGATCGCCTTGACGTTCGGGTGGGCCTGGAGCAGGTTGGAGGCGACGTCGAGACCCTTGGTTCGGTCGAAGCCGGCAGTCTGCGTGGCCACCACGTTGATGTTCGGGTAGGCGGCGATGCCGTCGCTGAAGCCCTTCCCGCGGTCACGGGAGGCGGAGGAACCGGCGATACCCTGCAGGACGATGACGTCGCCCTCCTCGCCGATCGCGGCGGCCAGAGCGTCCGCCGCCTGCTTGCCGCCGGCCACGTTGTCGGAGGCGATGAAGGACGCGACCTCGCCGCCGTTGGAGGAACGGTCGACGGCGATGACGGGGATGTCCGCCTTGTTGAGGGCCTCGACGGCGGGCACGACGGCGTCGGAATCCGTCGGGTTGACGATGACGACGTCCGCGCCGGAGCTGGCGGCGTTGTTGAGCTGGTTGATCTGGGTGGACGCATCATCCGAAGCGTCCTGGATGTTGAGGGTGATGCCCAGCTCATCGGCCTTGGCCTGCGCTCCGTCGCGCAGCTGCACGAAGAAGGGGTTGGTCTGGGTCGACAGCGCCAGGGTGACGGAGCCGTCTCCGGCGGAATCGCGGTTACAGGCGGCCAGGCCGAGGGCGAGGGTGACGGAGGTGACGATGGCGAGGGACTTGCGTGCGATGGACATGATGTTCCTTTCGGGGGAGGGGTTGTTAGGTGGTGGTCTTCTTGCGCAGCACATCGAAGCCGACGGCCAGGGCGATGACCAGGCCGATGACGATCTGCTGCCAGAAGGAGGAGACGTTGAGGAGGTTGAGGCCGTTACGGATGACGGCCAGCAGGATGGCGCCGATGAGTGTGCCGGTCGCCTTGCCGGTACCACCGGCAAGGGAGGCGCCTCCGATGACGACGGCCGCGATGGCGTCGAGCTCGTAGCCGACACCGGCCTGCGGCTGCGCCGAGGACAGGCGGCCGGCCATGACGAGGCCCGCCAGTCCGGCGAACAGGCCCGACAGGGCGTAGACGGTGACCAGGATCTTCTTCACCGGCAGGCCGGAGAGGCGGGCGGCCTCCACGTTGCCGCCGATGGCGTACATCGAGCGGCCCAGGACGGTGCGGGAGAGGATGAACCAGCAGACGAACCCGGCGATGACCATCATCACGATGGGGATGGGGACTCCCGCCACAGTGCGTCCCAGCCAGTTGACGGTCGGGGCGGTGGCCATCGGCGAGCCCTGCGAGATGACGAGGGTGGCGCCGCGGGCGATGGACATCATCGCCAGGGTGGCGATGAAGGCGGGCAACTTGCCGTAGGCCGTGGCGATGCCGCTGATCGCGCCGGCGAGCAGGCCGGTGAGCAGGCCCGCCAGCAGGGTGAGCCAGCCGGGCAGACCCGCATCCACCCAGAACCAGGCGGACACCATGGCGCCGAGGGCGGCGACTGCGCCGACCGAGAGGTCGATGCCCGCAGTGACGATGACGAAGGTCATGCCGAACGCGAGGATGGCGACGGTCGCGGCCTGGATGCCGATGTTGAGGACGTTGTTGACGGTGAGGAAGTGGGGGGTGGCGGCGAACAGGGCGATGCACAGGACGACGAGTCCCACCAGGGCGCCGTTGTTCATCACCCAGTTGAGCACCTTGCGGCCGGTGGTCATCGGGACTCCTTGTGGTCGAGTTGGTCGAGTGCCTCGGACGTGAGCGAATCGTCGATCTGGGAGACCGCGAGCGCCATCACCTCGTCCTGGGTGGCGGTGTTGGGCAGTTCACCGGCGAGGCGTCCGCCGGACATGACGAGCACCCGGTCCGACATGCCCAGGACCTCGGGCAGTTCACTGGAGACCATGAGCACGGCCCCGCCGGCGGCGGTGAGCTCGTTGATGATGTTGTAGATCTCCACCTTGGCGCCGACGTCGACGCCGCGGGTGGGTTCGTCCAGCAGCAGCACCTGCGAGCCGGCGAGGACCCAGCGGCCGAAGACGGCCTTCTGCTGGTTGCCGCCGGAGAGGTTGCGGATGTCCTGGTCGAGTCCGGCCATGCGGATGCGCAGCTTCTCGGCGACCTCGGCGGCGCGGCGGCGCTGGCCACGTCGGTCGGCGATGCCGAAACGCGCGGTGGAACGCAGCGTGGCCAGGCCGAGATTGTCGCCGACGTTGGCGCCGAGCACCAGGCCCTGCGCCTTGCGGTCCTCCGGCACGTGGCCGACGCCGCGCCGGATGGCCTCGGCGATGTCGTGGTGGCGCAGGTCCTTACCGGCGATGCGGACGGTGCCGGAGTCGACGGGATCGGCTCCGGCGATGGCGCGGACGACCTCCGTGCGCCCCGCCCCGACGAGGCCGGCGACGCCGACCACCTCGCCGGCGCGGACCTGGAAGGAGACGTCCTGGAAACGGCCGGCGGCGGTGAGTCCGTCGACCTCGAGCAGCACGTCCCCCAGCTCCGGGACGACGCGCGGGAACTGATCGTCGATGTCACGGCCGACCATGAGGCGGACGAGTTCCTCCTCCGGGGTGTCGGCGGGGACCTCGGCGACGAATTGGCCGTCGCGCAGGACAGAGACGGTATCGGCGATACGCGCGATCTCGTCGAGGTGGTGCGAGATGAAGACCATGCCCACGCCCTTCGACTTGAGGTCGTCGACCACGGTGAACAGCTGGTCGATCTCGTGGCCGGTGAGGGCGGCGGTGGGCTCATCGAGGATGAGCAGACGGGCGTCCATGGACAGCGCCTTGGCGATCTCGACCAGCTGCTGCCGCGCGATACCGAGTTCGCCGACCGGAGTGTCCAGGTCGACGTTGACACCGATGATGTCGAGCGCCGCCTGTGCGCGACGGCGCAGTTCGGGGTAGTTGACCAGGCCGAATTTCTCCGGGGTGCGTCCGAGCATGACGTTCTCGGCGACGGACATGGTGGGTACCAGGTTCAGTTCCTGGTGGATGGTGGCGATGCCCAGGGCCTCCGCGGCCTTGGTGGTGGGCAGGCTCGTGGGCTGACCGTCGACGATGATCGTGCCGGAGTCCGGCTGGTACACGCCCGACATCATCTTGATGAGCGTCGATTTGCCCGCGCCGTTCTCCCCGAGCAGGGCCGTTACCCGGCCCGGGTACACGGAAACGCTCACCTCGTCGATGACGTTGATGGGGCCGAAAGACTTGGAGACCTTCTCCAGCGTCAGCAGCGCATCGGTCACGGGGTCACCTCCTTCGGGTGAAATTGCTGGATGGGCGGATGATGAGTGTGGTGGGGGTCGAGATCGACGTCGGCGGGGACGTCCCCGAGACGAGGTCGAGCAGCAGGTTCAGTGCCCTGGTTCCCAGGTCCTCGACGTTTTGGTCGATGACACTGACCGGGGTGGCCTGCAGTCGCATGGTGGGGTTGTCGTCGAAGCCGATGAGCGCCAGCTCGCGGCCGATCTTCACGCGCCGGGCGTGGCAGGCCTCGAGAGCGCCCACCGACATCATCGTGTCGCCGGCGATGATCGCCTCGACCCCGCGATCGAGCAGGTCAAGCGTGCCCTGGTGGCCGTCGGAACGGTCGAAACCGCCGTGGTAGACCTCTTGCTTTTCGACGCCCCACCTCCCGCACGCCGCCTCGAAGGCGGCGAGTCGCCGCACGCCGGTGGAAGTGCTCATCGGGCCGGAGAGGTAGCCGAGGTGGCGGTGGCCACGGTCGAGAAGATGGTCGACGGCGGCCTCCATGCCCGGGGCCGGATCGGAGGCGACGGTGGGGAGTCCGGTATCAGGGAGCTCGCGGTCGACGAGGACAACGGGCATGGTCAGACGGCTGAAGGTGTCGTCGGAGCCGGAGTAGGGGACGGCCAAGATGCCGTCCACCTGTTGCGCGGCGAGGGTGTCCAGCGAGCGCGTGAGCTGGGCCGGGTCCTCGGAGGTGGAGGAGATGATGGTGGAGAATCCGCGGCGGGCCGAGGCCTGCTGGATGGCGTGGGCCATGGTGGCGAAGAAGGGGTTGACCAGGCTGGGGATAGTGAGGCCGAGGATGCCGGTCCTGGCGCTGCGCAGGGCGCGGGCCTGGGCGTTGGGGAGGTAGTTGAGCTCCCGGGCGCGGGCGCGCACCCGCTGCCGGGTGCCGGCGGCGATGACCGGGTTGTCGGCCAGGGCGCGGGAGGCGGTGGAGACGGAGACACCGGCGGCCGCCGCGACATCTTTGAGCGTGGGTCGGGCCATGGCGTCGTCTCCTTCCTGCCATCATTGCAATCGATTGCAGCTGGCGTTTCACTCAGGCTATGCCCGCTCCCGAGGTGCGTCAAGTGCCCCAGGTCACAGAATGATTTCTGTTGTGTGGGCACACACGTAGACTTCCTGGCATGACCATTCGCGACCGCGCCCTCGGTGCCTGGTACGGCCAGCTCATCGGAGACAACCTCGGAGCCCTCGTCGAATTCCAACGCCCGGGCGAGATCGCAGCCGCCTACCCCGACGGGGTCCGCGACATGGCGGACGGCGGCACCCACAGCATCGCTGCGGGGCAGCCCACCGACGATTCTGAGATGGCGCTCGCCCTCGCACGTTCCCTCGTCCGCAACGGTGGCTACGATCGCGCCGACGTGCTCGACTCCTACCACCGATGGAACCAGTCCCATCCCTTCGATATCGGGGCCACGATTAGCAGCGCACTGCGCGGCCAGTACAACGAGAACTCGCAGGCCAACGGCGCCCTCATGCGGATCTCCCCGGTGGCGATCGCTTATCACGCAGACCCGGCCCGTGCCGCCTCCCTGGCGCGCACCGACGCCGCACTCACGCACCCGAACTCCTACTGTCTCGACGTCAATGCCGTCTGGACCGGAGCGTTGGCCAAGGTCATCCACGATGGTTCCGCTCCCGTCTTCTCCCGGACCGACCTCCACGACGAGGTGCCCGGAGACATGTACACCCAGCAGGGGTGGGTCCGACATGCCTTCTCTCTCACCGTCCACGAGGTGGAGCGAGGGGACACTTTCGAAGAGGCCCTGGTCCGCACCATCGGCAGAGGTGGCGATACCGACACCAATGCCGCCATCGTCGGCGCCTTCCTCGGTGGTGTCCACGGGATCGATGGCATCCCGCAGCGTTGGCGGGAGGTCATTGACACCTGCCGTCCCATCCGTAACCGACCCGCTGAATATCACCCCAATGACGCCACCGAGCTCGTCGACCGGCTCCTGGAGATTTCCGACCTCCCCTCCACGTCGCCCGGCCCGTAAGTGTCGCCGAATCCTCTGAAACCATGAAACGACTTTTCTCCGCACTGCTCATTTCCCGCGAGGCGCGCGAGCACCTCGTCCATGCGCTCCGCCCGATCCGGGAGTCCACGACCCGCGACATGCGGTGGACGGACCCGGACAACTGGCACATCACACTGGCCTTCTACGGTCAGATGCCCAACGATCATTCCGACTTGCTGGCGCACCTCGCCACTGCGGCCAACTCTGCGGCGCCGCTGTCTCTGCGGCTCCACGGCGCCGGCTCCTTCGGGCACCGGACTCTGTGGATGGGCGTGGGAGGCGATGTCCGCCCCCTCAAGTCGCTCATGGCGGACGCTGTCATTGAGGAGCCGGTGCAGACGCAGAAACCCCACCTGACGGTCGCCCGGACGCAGGAACGCTGGCTTGTCGGCGACCTGGTGCATGCGCTCCTGGTCTATGAGGGGCCGGAGTTTGTGTGTGATGAGCTGGTCCTCATGGAGTCCCGTCTTGGAGAGGGACGGTCGGGAGGTCCCCGATACGAGATCCTCGAAAGCGTGCGGCTGGGTTAGCGGGCTGAGAACGGCGGGCTCGGTCGGGTGGCCTTCGGCGGGGATGATGCGGTGTCGTAGCTGATTGCCTCGCTGAAGCGTCACACTCTGCCTCGCAGCAGGCGTCGACTCAGCGAGACGGCTCCCCGGCGAAATCTGTCTGGGGCGGCATGCCTGCCCAACCGAAGACTGCGGCGTCGGGCCCTGTCTTGCATGGTTGCGGACGGGGAGTTGAGGTCATCGGTGGTCGACGGTGTGCGGTGGCTATTCCTCGTCTCTGGGGTCGGGCTGTCTGGGGTGTCGTACGCGTGTGGGGAGTCGGTCGTGGATTTCGACTCTTCCTCCCCACTGAGGAGAGCGCTGAGGGCCTCGGTCTGGCTCACGTTGTGGGAGCTTGCGTAGGCGCGGACCCGTTCCTCGATCTCCTTGCCCGTCTTCGCGTCGGTTTCCAGGGAGACGTGGGAGCGGTCCCCGTCGTATCCGACTGTGAAGCGGTCCTTCCGGTCGGGGAGGGGATCACACTGTTCGGGCTCCGAGGTATCGAAGGGCTGGATGATGGCGTTGAGCTTCTTGTCGAGTTGCCCCGGGGTGGGCAGGTCCTGGTTGGCGCGGGTGGGTGTGAGGTAGGCCGTGATCTCATCATCAACGATCGCGATGTGGTCGTCGTTACTGCCATCGATCTTGTTCAGAACGGAATCGATCAACTTCAGGCGGGCGAGATCGAGGTGATAGTGGCGCTCCTGGAGCCGCTTCAACTTCGGCAGTTGTCGCAGACGCCGGTGAGCGGAGACGGCGGACGTGACGTAACGGTCACCTCGGCCAGTTGATCGGCGCAGGCGGGCGATAGTAAGTCGGTCGTCTTTGTCATCGTCGGGCAGCTCCTCCTGCCACATGGCGTGGTCCTCCTGCCGGGCGCGAGTGCCTCGGATGGCGGCTTTGTCGTGGCGGTCGGAGACGGAGAAGTAGGCCGCCGGACGGAGCAGGTTGAGCCCCTCCCTCTCCGAGGTGGAGTTGCGCCCCTTTTCCAGTGCAGGATCTATCGTCAGTGTGAACATGTTATTTCCCCCTTCACGCCTCACCGTAGAACAAGTGATCGAATTGTGCAAGGGTTCCGGTCGATCACATCTGCGGAATGGCTGCCAAGAGAGATTGTGTGTATTCGTGCTGGGGATTCGTCCAGATCTCCTCGGTGGGACCGTGCTCCACAATCTGCCCCTGGTACATGACTGCCACTGTCGAACACACTTCCCGCACGACCGAGAGGTCATGGGAAATGAAGAGCATGGTGAGGCCGTACTCGTCGACCAGTTCGTCGAGAAGCTCGAGGACCTGGGCGCGAACGGAGACATCGAGGGCGGAGACGGGCTCGTCGGCGAGCAGGATCTCGGGTTTCCCGGCCACTGCACGGGCGATGGAGATGCGCTGACGTTGCCCGCCGGAGAACTGATGGGGATAGCGCTCGGCGGCGTCCACAGGCAGCCCGACCTCGGTGAGGACCTCGAGAACGCGGGCGTGGTCGCCGCCGCCCTCGGCGACGGAACGGCCGATCCGCAGGCGCGGGTTGAGTGAGCTGCGGGGGTCCTGGAAAATGACCTGGACGCCGGCGTCGACAAGCACGCGGCCACTGTCGGGGACATCAAGGCCCGCGACCAGCCTCAGCAGTGTGGTCTTGCCGGAGCCGGAACCACCGACTACACCGAGACGCTCTCCGCGGCGCACCACCAGCGACACGTCATCGAGGGCCCGCGTCGAGCCGAACGTGCGGGTGACGTTCTCCAGGGTGATCACCGGCTCGCCGACCTCCCGGACTTCGGCAGGTTCGCCAGGCAGGGACGCCGCGACAAGGCGCTGTGTGTACGGGTGTTCCGGGGCGCGCAGCACCTGCTCGGTGGTGCCTTCCTCGACGATTTCGCCACCAGACAT
This sequence comes from Corynebacterium nasicanis, assembly GCF_042658165.1. Lineage (NCBI taxonomy): Bacteria > Bacillati > Actinomycetota > Actinomycetes > Mycobacteriales > Corynebacteriaceae > Corynebacterium > Corynebacterium nasicanis. Next base: position 492,297 of record NZ_JBHSQE010000001.1, on the reverse strand, counting down.
GACGAGTACGCGGCGGCACATCCGGTTGATCACGCCAAGATCATGGGTGATGAACAACAAGGACATCCCGAGCTCGTCGACGAGATGATCCAGCAGGTCAAGTACCTGATCCTGGACGGTGACATCCAGGGCCGTCGTCGGTTCGTCGCAGATGAGCAGGTCCGGCTCCTGCGCGATGGCCATCGCAATGAGCACGCGCTGGCGCTGTCCGCCGGAGAGTTCGTGTGGGTAGGCGTTCATGCGCGCGGGATCGAGTGAGACCCGTTCGAAGAGGTCGGTAACCTCGGATCGTCCGGCTGCCTCAGCGACCTGCCGTCCGACCGTCATGAGGGGATCCAGCGCGGTCATGGGTTCCTGGAACACCATGGACACCACCTTGCCGCGCAGGGGGCGCAGCCGGCGGTCGCTGAGCCCGATGAGTTCCTGGCCGTTGAGTACCACCGACCCGGAGGCGTCCAGGCCGCGGGGCAAAAGGCCCATGATGGACAGGGCGGTGAGTGATTTGCCGGAGCCGGACTCGCCGATGAGCCCGACGCGTTCGCCTCGTCCGACGGTGAAGGTGATGTCGCGGAGCAGACCCTCGCCGACGTGGAGGCCGGTCACGGAGAGAATGGTCATCGTCGGCTCCTGGAAGGGTCGAGTACGTCGCGCAGGCCGTCGCCGAGAAGGTTGAATCCCAGCACCGTGAGCGCGATCGCGAGGCCCGGCCACAGTGCGAGCTGTGGGGCAGAGCCCAGGGAGGCCTGTGCGGACTGCAGCATCCGCCCCCAGGACGGGTCGGGCGGGGAGGTGCCCAGGCCGAGGAAACTGAGCGCGGCCTCGGCGAGGATCGCCAGTGCGAAGGCCACGGAGGCCTGCACGATGATCACCCCGGCAATGTTCGGCAGCACGTGCCGGTGGGCAATGACCAGGCCGGGGACCCGGGAGACGCGTGCGGAGGCGATGTAGTCCTGTGTCATCACCTGCAAGGTCCCGGCGCGGGCCACACGGGCGAATCCCGGAATGCCGGCGATGCCGATCGCGATCATGGCGGTGAGTGTCGCGGCTCCGAAGGCCGCCCCGGCGATGATGGCCAGCAGCAGGGCAGGGAAGGCGAGCATGAGGTCCATGCCGCGCATGATGAACGTCTCCGCCCAGCCCCGGCGCATGCCCGCCAGAATGCCGAGGGGGACGCCGCACAAGGCGGAGATCCCCACGGCGACCAGGCCGACGAAGAGGGTGATCTGCGCGCCCGCCATGATGCGGGAGAACACGTCGCGGCCGTAACGGTCGGTGCCCATGAGGTGTTCGGTAGAGGACCCCAGCAGGCGTTCGGCGGGCAGGGCGTGGACCGGATCGTAGGGGGTCCACACCAGCGAGATGAGGGCGAGCAGCACCGTGATCGTGACGATGACCGCCCCGATCCATCCGGAGACAGGCAACCTTTTCATGCGCTCCTCCTGATCCGCGGGTCGATGAGCCGGTAGGTGACGTCCACGATGAGGTTGACCGTCAGCGTAAACACGACGAGCAGCATGACGATCGTCTGCACCACGGTCAAGTCCCGGCGGGCCACCGAATCCAACAGCATGGACCCGAGTCCCGGGATGAGGAAGACGCGTTCGATGACCACGGCGCCGACGATGAGGCTGGTCAGTTGGAGCCCCGCCACGGTCAACACCGGCAGGGCAGCGTTCCGGAGCCCGTGGCGCCACAACGCCTCGCTCATCGACGCGCCCGTGCTCCGCGCCGTGCGGATGAACTCACGGTCCAGCACCTCAAGGACCGCGGAACGCACGTAGCGGGTGAGGATCGCCGCCTGCACCAGCGTCAACGCCACCACCGGCAGGATGACGCGCTGCAGAAATCCGCCGAAGTCCACGCCGGGCGGGATCCAGCCGTTGGCCGGCACCCACCCCAGGTGGACAGCGAAGACAGTGACGAGCAGGATGCCGGTGAGGAAAGAAGGGATGGCCACCCCGACCTGGGCGGCGGCCGAGACGACGCGGTCATCGCGCCGCGCGGCCCACATACCCAGGGGCAGGGCGATGAGCAGCGAGAGCACCATCGCCATCCCGCAGAGGAGGAGGGAGACCTGCGCCCGGTCGATGATGAGCGGGGTGATGTCCTGTCGCGACGCCAGCGAGGTGCCGAAGTTACCGGTGAGCAACCCGCCGACCCAGTCGAGGTACTGCACGATGAGGGGGCGGTCGGTGCCCAGCTGTTTGGCCAGAGCCGCCACCGCCTCGTCGGTGGCGGTCACCCCCAGTGCCACGCGCGCCGGGTCGCCGGGAACGAGGCGCAGCAGGAGGAAGATCACCACCGAGGCGAGAAACAGGGACACGAGGAACCTGAGGAGCACGCGCGCAATCACTGTTTCTCCATTCCGGCCAGGGCCAGGGCATCGGTGACCACGGTGGGGGACACTCCGGTGACCCCAGGGGCCGTGACGACGATGTTGGGCAAATTGAACACGGTGAGCGCGCCGGCGTCGGACATGATCGTCGCGACGGCCGACTCCATGTGTGCGACCTGTTCCTCGACGGTGACCGCGGTGTCGGCGGCCAGGAGGTCTGCGCGAACCTGCTCATCGTCGTAGCCGAGGTAGTAGTTTGGGTTGCCGAACAGTGCCGGTATGTCGCGGGCCTCCACGTGGGCGATGATCGACATGTCGTAGTTCTTCGCCGTCATCACCTCTGCCAGCCACACGGCGGGGAACTCCACCGTCTCCAGGTGGACCCGGAACCCGACGTCACGCAGCTGCGAATACAGCAGTTCCGAGATATTCTGCGCGTATGGCAGGGACGGCAGGGAGATGGTGATCTCGGGGGTGCGGCCGTCGAGAAGCTCGCGGGCCCGGTCCGGATCGAAGGGGGCGAAGTCGGTGCCGGTGAACCACGGGTCAGTGGGCGGTACGGGCGCGCCGCCGGTGTCGGCGGCCAGCCCCTCCCACACGACCTGGTTGACGGCCTCCCGGTCCACGGCGTGGAGCACGGCCTGCCGGATGGTGGGGTCGTCGAAGGGGGCGCGACGGTTGTTCATCGAGACCAGCACCTCACCGTTGGTGGTACCCACCTCGACGGTGTAGTCCTCCGGCAGCGTGTCCAGGAGTTCGGGGGCCTGCATCGCCCACACGAGGTCGATATCGCCGGAGCGCAGGGCATTAACGGCGGAGGTAGCGTCGGAGAAGTAGCGGATCGCCGCATTCTGTTTCGCCGCCTCGCCCCAGTAATCCGCACGCGCGGCGAAGGTGATGGACTCGCCGACGGCGAATCTTTCGACGCGATAGGGGCCGGTCCCCAGCGGCCGGGTCGCGAGCTTATCGACGCCCCCCGGTGCCATCATCGCCCCCGTCAACGTCCCCATCGACCACAGCCAGTGGTGGGAGGGGCGCTCGAGAGTCACCTGCAGGGTGTGGTCGCCGAGGACCTGCACGTCCGCGACGACGTCCATCTGCGCCTTGAGACCGTTGGTCCAGGAGTCGCGCACATAGTTGATCGAGAACTCGGCGGTCCGGGCGTCAAAGGGCGTCCCGTCCGAGAACGTGACGCCTTCGCGCAGGTGGAAGGTGTAAATGGTGGCGTCCTCCGAAACGTCCCACGAGGTGGCGAGGAGGGGGACGATGGTCCCCGAGGCGTCGATACGCACGAGGCCCTCGTAGACGTTGGCCATGAGGGCCTGCGGGATGGCGGCGCCGCCCGTCGTCGTGAAGTCGAGGGAAGCGGGCACGCCGGTGGTGCCCAGCACCAGGGACTCCTCCCCGGCGACGCGACCGACCTGTGTGGCGGTGGAACCCGCGGAGCAGGCCGTGACCGCGAATCCCGCCACAAGGGCGAGCGTGCCGAGAGCACGACGAACTGTCATGCCTGCGACGTTAGTCGATTTCAGCCCCCGATCATCGTTACTGTTACTCCAGGGGCGTGAAGCGCGCCGGGGAGGGCGTGCCCCGCACGGCGTTGAGGCTGAGGGTGAGGTTCTCGGAGACGAAGAAATCGTCGGAGTAGGAGATGAGCTGGCCGTACTGGTCGGAGGCGGCCTTGCGCACGCGCAGGAGCGGGTCGCCGACGGCGCTGCCCAGGATCTCCGCCTGCTCCGGGGTGGCGATGGTCGCGCTCACGCAGCGGGTGAGGTTGTCCACGGTGATGTCCCGCTGCGCGAGGTGTGTGTACACCGAGTCCCGGTCGGTGTCGAGGTCAAGGATATGACGTCCGATGTCGACGGGAAAAAAGATCGTCTCCAGGGCGAGGGGGGTTCCGTCGGCCGTACGCAGGCGGCGCAGGGTGATCACATGCGTTCCCGGTTCGAGCCGGAGGTGGCCGGCGGTGACCTCGTCGGCCGGCTGGCGGGCGAGCAGGAGGGTCTCCTGTCCCGGCTGCTGTCCGTGGGCGCGGAGCCAGGCGGTGATGGAGACGGAGGAGTCGAAGGAGCCGCTCTCGGAGCGTGCCAGGACCGTGGAGCGGCGTCCCCGGCCGGTGGAGATCATGCCCTCGGTGCGTAGCAGCATCATGGCCTGTCGGACGGGTCCGCGGGAGGAGCCGAACTGCTCGCACAGCTCCGCCTCGGACGGGAGCTCGTCGCCCGTGTTGAGCTGGCCGTTGTTGATCGCTTCACGGATGTGAGCCGCGATCTTCTGGTAGTGCTGCGACGCCATAGTGTCGTAATCCTTGTGGGTCGGTGAGATGAGCTGGTTACCTTTCCGCTTCAACTAACGCGGAATATGCCCTGACATTAGCCGACTGTAGCGATATTGCAATGACCTGAGTGCAATAGGGTGATTCTTCGTGATGGATGTACTGGCCGGATTCGGTGTCGTGGTGGCGGTCATCGCCGTCGGCTGGCTGCTCGGCCGCACCGAGGCGCTGGGGCCGGGCGCCCGACGCGTGTTGGCGAACCTCGTGTACCTGGTGGCCACGCCCGCCCTGCTCTTCGACATTCTGCTGCGCACGGACCCGCGCACGTTGTTCTCGGAGAATTTCCTCGTCATCGCGGGCTCGGCGGTGCTCACCGGTCTACTCGGCTTCCTGCTCTTCCGGCTCCGGGGGAGAAACGCCGCGGACAGTCTCGTCGGCATGCTGGCGTCCTCGTATGCCAACGCGGGCAACCTCGGCATCCCGCTGGCTGTCTACATTCTTGACGACGCCGCCGTCGTCATCCCCGTCATCCTCTTCCAGGTCGCCTTCTACGCGCCCGTCACACTCACCACACTGGACCTGCTGCACCGGTCCCGGCAGGCACACCTGGTGCGCAACATCGTGGGCGCACTGCGCAATCCGATGCTGCTGGCGGCCCTGGCCGGTCTGCTCGTCGGGTACCTGCGCCTGCCGGTGCCGGGGCTGCTCAGCCAACCGGTGTCCCTGCTGGCGGGTGCCGCGGTGCCCGTGGCGCTGCTCGTGTTCGGGATGTCCCTGGTGGGCACCCGCGTCCGTCTCAGTGGGGATGTCCTGCTGGCGGTGGCTTTGAAGAACCTCGTCCATCCGGTGATCGCGGGCCTTGTGGCCGCGCAGATGTTCGGCTTGACGGGTGCGGCGTTGTTCGCGCTCGTCGTGCTCGGGGCGTTGCCGACGGCCCAGAATGTCCTCACCTACGCCCTGCGGTTCCGCACCAATGAGGTGCTCGCCCGTGATGTCGGTGTGGTCTCGACTCTCGTGTCGCTGCCTGTCCTGGTCGTGGTGACACTGCTGCTTGGGTAGCATCGCCACCATCATGGACACCCTCCGACTGCGTTCCTCCGCCCGTCACCTGGCCACCAGCCGGGCGGTGGTGGTGTGCGGGGTGTTCCTGGTTCTCCTGGGGCCCCTGCTCGCCGGTCTCCTTGTCGCCGGCCGCTATTCGGCCTGGCCGGAGCTCTTTCTTGTCGCCACCGCCGCCCCCGGCGTCGGTATCGCCGCAGCGGTGTTCATGCTGGTCGTCCGCCTGTGGCGCCGTTCGCGTCCCGTCCTGCTTATCGACGACCACGTCACCCTCCCGGCCACCGGCATCCGCTTCCCGCTTTCCCGGCTGAACCGGGTGCAGCTCTACACCCACGGCGGAGTGGCCCGGATGGTGCTCCTGCCCGAGCACGTCATCGAGCGGGTGCCCTCCCGTGCCGTCGACCCGTACACGGTGTCCTTCCCTGCCGGCGCGAACTACCTGCCCAATGAGCTCCTGGACCTGGTCGGGCGGAGGGTGAGTGGGGTGGGCGTCGATAAGCTGGGGTCACTGTGACGCTGCGGCGAGGATCTCCATGCTGCGGTTCGTCTCGGCGGTGGAGGTGCCCTGCAGCGAGATCATCAGCTCGTCGGCCCCGGCGCTCCGGGTGAATCCGTCGAGGTAGTCGCGCACCTGCTCGCCGTTGCCCACGGCCGTGTAGCGCAGCATGTCGATGATCTGCCGCCCCTGCGGTGACTCGATGATCCGGTCGAGCTGGTCGTCGCTGAGAGGGCGCCCGCGCCCGGCCATCGCCCGTACGCGCTGCCGGTAGATACCCTCGAGCTGCCGGAGCGCGTCGGCGGTGGTGTCGGAGGCGACGACGTTGACGGCCGCGATGACATAGGGTTCGGCCAGTTTCTCCGAGGGGCGGAAGTTCTCCCGGTAGGTTGCCACCGCCTGTTCCAGGTGTGTCGGGGCGAAGTGGGAGGCGAAGGCGTAGGGCAGCCCCAGCTGGGCGGCGAGGCTGGCGCCGTAGAGGGAGGATCCGAGGATGTAGAGCGGGACGTTCGTGCCCCGGCCCGGGATGGCGTCCACGCCGGGGATGCGCGAGTGGCCCGCGAGGTAGCCCTCGAGCTCCATGATGTCCTGCGGGAAATGCTCCGCCGCATTGGGGCTGCGGCGCAGCGCCCGCCCCAGGGTGTTCTGGTCCGTGCCGGGTGCGCGTCCCAATCCGAGGTCGATGCGGTCGGGGTAGAGCTCCGCGAGGGTGCCGTACTGCTCGGCGATGACGTAGGGGGAGTGGTTGGGCAGCATCACCCCGCCGGAACCGAGCCGGATGGACTCGGTGTGCGCGCCGACGTGGGCGATGAGCACGGCCGGGGCGGACGACGCGATGTGCGGCATGTTGTGGTGCTCGGCGTACCAGATGCGGTGGAAGCCGAGCCGCTCCGCGCGCTGCGCCATGTCGACGGAGCGGCGCATGGAGTCCCGCGCCGTCTCGCCCGGGTAGATGTGGCAGAAGTCAATGAGGGACAGAGTAGGGGACACGGCCCCATCCTACTGAGGCGACTCCAGGAGGCGCCGGACCGCCCGGAGGGGGATGTCCACCCAGTCGGGTCGGTTGTCCGACTCGTAGACCACCTCGTAGAGGGCTTTGTCGAGGACGTAGGCGTCGAGAAGCGGGGTCCGCTCGATGCCGTAGCCCTCGAGGAAGGCCGCCCCCGCGGCGTCCGCCCACGCGGGGTCGGCGCCCGCGACGTGCGCGGCGTAGTCGAGGGAGCGCAGGATGCCGGCGACATCGCGCAGAGGCGAGTCGGGTCGCCGCCGCTCCGCGAGCGGCCGCGCCGGCTCCCCCTCGAAGTCGATGAGGATGTAGGTGTCCGCCGTGCGCAGCACCTGCCCCAGGTGCAGATCACCATGGACGCGCTGGACATCCACCTCGTCGTCAAGATCCGCGTAGAACGCGCGCGCCGCGCCCGAGAACTCCTCCAGCACCTGGGCACGCCCGACGAGCTCGTCGAGGGAGCGGCGGAAAGACGGGGCATCCGCGCTCACCGGGAACGCCCCGGCCAGGGCCTCATGGACAGCCCTCGTCGCCTCCCCGAGCAGGGAGGCCTCCGCCCCGAAGGAGGCGTCGAGCGAGGCGAAGCCAAGGGCGTAGCGCCAGCCGTCGTCGGCGTCGGGGACGAAATCCTGCACCATTGCCAAGGTGTGTTCCGCGTCGTCGATGGTGGCGGTCACCCAGTGGCGCACGGGCGCAACGTGGGGGCAGTCCGCGATCTGCGAGAGCAGCTCGACATCCGGGTTGAGGCCCGGCTCCAGGTGCCGGAAGACCTTGACCATCTGCCCGTCGACGATGAGCGAGGTGTTGGACTGCTCCCCGTCGATGGCCCGGGTCTCGCCCTGTGGCAGGCCGTGGGCCTGCAGGTAGAGCTCCGGTGATTCGGAGAGGATGTCGCGGCCCTCGGCGTCGACAAGCACCTGGTAGAGGTGCCGTCCGTTGACGCGGAGGATGAGCAGGCGGGCCTCACCGGCCGGCGTCTCGGAGACGATGTCCACGCGGTCGATGGGCTCTGACTTGGCGCCGTAGAAGCGGGCGTCGGCAAGCATGTGGGCCAGATCCATGGTCACTCCTTCGAGATGTCGAACCAGAAGTACGCGTGCGGGGCGAGCGTGACCACCCACGGGTACTGCCGGATGGGCGGGAAGGACTCGCCGCCGGAGAGCTCCCGGGGGATGACCCCGGAGAACTCCGAGAGGTCGAGCGACACGGCCTGCGGGCGGTCGGAGAGGTTGTTCACGCACAGGATCGCCTCGTCCTTGTGCTCGCGCAGGAAGGTGAGCACGGCCTCGTTCTCCGAGTCGACCTCCCGGTAGGTGCCCAGGCCGAAGGCGCGGTACTGCTGGCGCACCTTGATCTGGCTGCGGACCCAGTGCAGCAGGGAATTGTCCCGCTTCATGGCGTTCTCGACGTTGACCGTCTGGTAGCCGTACTGGTCGTTCTGGATCGCCGGCAGGTAGAGGCGCTCCGGCTCCGCCTTGGAGAAACCACCGTTGCGGTCGTTCGACCACTGCATGGGGGTGCGCACGCCGTCGCGATCGTAGAGCCAGATGTTGTCGCCCATGCCGATCTCGTCGCCGTAGTAGAGCACCGGCGACCCCGGCAGCGAGAGCAGCAGGCCGTGTACGAGCTCCAGCTTGTTGCGGTCGCCGCCGAGCAGGGGTGCGAGACGGCGGCGGATGCCCACGTTGGCGCGCATCCGCGGCTCCCGCGCGAAGTGCTTGTACATGTACGCGCGTTCCTCGTCGGTGACCATCTCGAGGGTGAGCTCGTCATGGTTGCGCAGGAAGATGCCCCACTGCGCGGTCGACGGGATCGGCGGGGTGTCCGCCAGGATCTCCGAGATCGGGGTGCGCGACTGCTTGTGCACGCCCATGAAGATGCGCGGCATGACCGGGAAGTGGAAGGCCATGTGGCACTCGTCGCCGACCTCCGGCTCGCCGAAGTACTCGACCACGTCATCGGGCAGCTGGTTGGCCTCGGCGAGCAGCACGCGGCCCGGGTACTCGTCCTCGATGACCCCGCGAACCTGCTTGAGGAATTCGTGGGTCTCCGCCAGGTTCTCGCAGTTCGTGCCCTCCCGCTCGTAGAGGTAGGGGACGGCGTCGAGGCGGAATCCGTCGAGGCCCAGGTCCAGCCAGAAGCGCATGACGTCGAGCATGGCGGCGCGTACCGGCGGGTGGTCGTAGTTGAGGTCCGGCTGGTGGGAGAAGAAGCGGTGCCAGAAGTACTGCTTGCGCACCGGGTCGTAGGTCCAGTTGGACTCCTCGGTGTCGATGAAGATGATGCGCGCGTCCGCGTACTCGGTGTCGTCGTCGCGCCACACGTAGAAATCCCCGTAGGGGCCGTCCGGGTCGCGGCGGGACTCCTGGAACCACGCGTGCTGGTCGGAGGTGTGGTTCATCACCAGGTCGGTGATGACACGGATGCCGCGCTTGTGGGCCTCGTCCATGAGCTCGACGAAATCATCGACGGTGCCGAACTCCGGCAGTACCTCACGGAAGTTGGCGATGTCGTAGCCGCCGTCGCGCAGCGGGGAATCGTAGAAGGGCGGCAGCCACAGGCAGTCCACGCCGAGCCACTGCAGGTAGTCGAGCTTCTCGGTGACGCCACGCAGGCTGCCCGACCCGGTGCCCTCCGGGTCGTAGAAGGCGCGCACGAGCACCTCGTAGAAGACGGCCTCCTTGTACCACTCCGGTTCCGGGCGTTCCCAGGGGGCGTCGCCGGGGGCCGGGGTGGGGGTCTCGAACTCCTCGGACTCCGGCTCGAGGAGGTAGCCCTCGGCGTCGGTCTTCGGACGCTCGGGATTCTTCTCGGGTTCCGGCCCGACGCCCAGCGGGCCCATGGACAGCCCGGGGCCCTGGGGGCCGGTGGTCGAAACGGGGGGATCGTCGTATCGCTCTTCGGTCATGCTGTCCAGGTTAGGGAATTCACAGATTCAGTGCAGAGGCGAGCCGTTCGACGGCCTCCTCGAGGATCTCCCGTGAGGTGGCGAAGTTGAGACGCGCGTGATGCAGACCGCCCGGCCCGAAGTAGAGGCCGTCGTTGAAGGCCACCCGGGCGTGCTCCCGGAGCCAGATGGCGGGACGCTCGTGGTCACCGATGGCGGTGCCGGAGAAATCCAGCCACATGAGGTACGTCGCCGCCGGGTTGCTCACCTTGAGACCGGGAATGCGCGCGGGCAGTTCCTCGACCAGCCAGTCGCGGGTTTCCCGCAGGTAGGCGACCTGCTCGTCGAGGAAGTCCCCGCCCTCGCGGTAGCAGGCGATGGCCGCCCAGATGCCCAGGGTGGAGGTGCCGTCCTTGGCCACGCCCGTCAGCGAGTGCCACGTCCGCAGGTCCTCCGGGTTGGAGAAGATGATCTGCGCGCACTTGAGGCCCGCGATGTTCCACGCCTTGGAGGTGGCCGTCACCGTGACGCACACGCGCGGGTTCAGCGCGGCCGCGCACACATGCGACCCGTCGAGGACGAGCGGGGCGTGGATCTCGTCGACGAGCACCCGGGCCTCGTAGCGCTCCGCCAGCGCACACAATTCACTCAGGAAATCGGCGTCGAGGGTGTAACCCAGCGGGTTGTTCGGGGCGCACAGGAGGATGGACCCCGCGCCCTCAGCAAACTGCTTCTCGACGTCCCCGAGGTCGATCCCCCCGACAGCGTCAATGTGGTGCATGGCCCGGCCCGTGGCCTCCGGAAGTTCGAGGAAGGGCGGGTAGGCCGGCACCGGCACGATGACGCCCGAGCCCGGGCGGGTGAGATGCTCGATGGCCAGCGCCAGACCGCGCACCACGTCGGGCACCGGGACCACCATCGCGGGGTCCGGACGCCAGCCGTAGCGGGCGGCGTAGAAGTCCGCCACCGCCTCCGGCAGGTCGGAGGACGCCGGGGAATAGCCGAAGGACTCGCGCTCCACGGCGTCGGCGATGGCCTGCTTCACGGGCGGGCAGGTGAGGAAATCACTCTCCGCGATCCACAGGGGGAGGACGTCATCGTCGTAGACCGTCCACTTCCGGGTGCGACGGTCCTTGAGCTGGTCGAGGGTGGGAAACTGCATGCCAGACAGATTAGTCCTCTTCCTCCTCGGCACCGTCGACGACGAGCCCGTACTTCTTCAGGCGGGCCCGGTCCGCCGCCGAGGACGAGGCCGTGAGCTGCAGGAGTTCGGCGTAGATGCCGCCGGAGGAGGCCAGCTCGTCCGGTGAACCTATTTCATCGACCACTCCCTCGCGGAGGGTGACGATGGTGTCCACGTTCGCGATCGTCGACAGCCGGTGCGCGATGATGAGGGTCGTGCGGTCCTTCATCAGTTCATCCAGGCCCGCCTGGACCGCGCGCTCGGCCTTGGTGTCGAGGGCGGAGGTCGCTTCGTCGAGAAGCAGGATCGGCGCGTCCTTGAGCATGGCGCGGGCGACGGCAACGCGCTGTTTCTGGCCGCCCGAGAGGCGGAGGCCGCGCTCGCCGATGACGGTGTCGTAGCCGTCGGGGAAGCGCATGATGAAGTCGTGGGCGTTGGCGCGGCGGGCGACCGCGATGATCTCCTCCTCGGTCGCGCCGGGACGGCCGTAGGCGATGTTCTCCCGCACCGTGCCCGAGAATAGCGAGGCCTCCTGGAACACGACGCCGACACTGGCGCGCAGCTCCGCCGCCGTGAGCTCGCGGACATCCCGCCCGCACACCTGCAGGCGTCCCTCCTCGACCTGGTAGAGGCCGAGCAGCAGGTTGACCAGCGTCGACTTGCCGCCGCCGGACTCGCCGACGAGCGCGATCTTCTCGCCCTCCCGGGCCTCGAAGGACACGTCCCGGATGACGGGATCGCCCGCGGTGTAGGCGAAGGTGACGTCGTCGAAACGGATGACGGGGGCGCGGGATTCCAGCGGCTGCGTCGGCGTGAGATCGAGGACGGGCACACCCGAGGCCTCCGTCGCCGCGATGAGTTCGGCGTTGGCGGTCGGCTCGAACTCCTCCTCCATGACCTTGAAGTAGTCCTTCGACCCGGCGATCGCGCGCTGCGCGGCGTCGACGATCCAGCTCATCATGTGCACCGGCTGCTTCGCCATGTTCACCAGCTGGATGAGCATGACCATGTCACCGAGCGAGAACTGGCCGTTGAGGGTGCGGAAGAAGAGCACCAGGTAGATGCCGAAGAAGATGAGGTTGAGCGCCGCCCCGCGCGCCGTGTCCATGGAATGCCACCAGCGCGACTGCGGGCGCGTGATCTCCACCGTCCGGCCGTAGCGGGAGCCGAAATCGGCGAGCTCGCGCACCTCGGAGACGAAGGACTTCACCACCTTCACCTGGCCGATGACCTCCGCGAAACGGCCGTTGGCCAGGTCGATCTGCTCGTTCTTCTGGCCCTCGAGCTTCTGCCAGCGGCGCGACGTCAACGTGGTCAGCCACATGTACACCGGGAAGAGCAGCGCCAGGAGAATGGTGAGCGGCCAGTAGTACCACGCCGTGATCGCCAGCACCGCCACCACCTGGATGAGCATGGGGAAGAAGCTGTTGGAGAAGGACTGCAGGAACTGCGTGATCGACGTGATCGAACGGTCCAGCCGGGCGATGACCGTGCCGGTGACCTGATTGTCGAAGTAGCGCTGCGGCAGCGCCAGCAGCTTCGCGTAGTAGCGCGTCGACAGGATCTGACGCATGCGCATGGCCATGACGTCACCGATGTAGCCGCCGATGTTCGTCATCACCGTGCCCAGGACATCGGCCGCCAACAAGGCCACCGCGAGCCACAGCAGCGTCATGGTGACATCGGCCGGCCGGACATCCCCGTGCACCGCCGAGACGATCGTGTCCGTGGCCTCGCGGAGGATGAACGGGGACACCAGAGCCAGCGCGGCCGCGGCCGTGGAAATGAGCACCACACCGAGGTAGTAGGGCCACAGCGCGGACGCGCTCCGGATGATGCGGGCGAGAGAGTTCAACGTGCTCCCAATCTGTAGTGTTGCCGGGACAGGCATCCCGGGTTGCTCCACCAGGCGGCGGCGTCGCTCGCTAGAATGTGAGAGCTACCCAAGACATCTTAGGCCGGTCCGAAAGGCAGACAATCGTGGCACGACTCCGCACCACCGTGGTGATCCTCGCGTCCTCCGCTGTTCTCGTCGCCTGCGGAGGTGGCGAGGGGTCTTCCACCGAGGAGAGCATCGCTGTGACCACCTCCTCCACTCCCGAGGCGCAGGCGACCACCACCGATCCCATCGAGGCGGAAACACTGCGCGGAGCCACCGAGGACCCCGGCCTGGGAGTCAAGTGGACCTACCAGGGCGTCAGCTACGGGCAGAACGGCGGCAGCGTCATCACCATGCTCGTGACCAACCTCAACGACGAGCCGCTGTCCCCCGCGTCCATCCCGCAGCCGACCCTGTCCTACAACGCCGGCAGCGGATCGATGACCGACGCCGAGGCCATCCCCAACGACGACACCATCCTCCCCCTTGGCCTCGACCTCCCGCTGGGCCCCGGCGCCTCCACCAACCTGCGCTACGCCTTCACCGTCAGCCCCGGCAACCTGTGGGACGCAAAACTGCAGGTGGGCAACGTCTACTGGCAGGGCAACCTCAACTTCTAAGCGCCCCCGGAAAGTATTTTCCTCCCGGAGGGAACCTTTCGGCGGTTTGCGGAGTCTAAGTGTGTCGGGTGCGGAAACCTTCCGCATCCTCGACCACCACCTGAGGGGGATTTCATGCCCGCCCGCCGACTCCTGCCCGCCATCTTCGGGGCCGGACTCCTCGCCGCCTGCTCCACCACCACCGACACGCTTATCGACGCCCCGCCGTCGTCCACCACCCAACCACCAGCGGCGCCCGTCCTCGAACTCGGCGACTTCGATCCCGCGGGGGAGTTCCAGGTGTTCAATCCGTGCACCGAGATCCCGGCGGAGGTGCTGGAGGCGGCGGGGCTGGGGGAAGCGGTGGGGGAGCCTAGCTATGACAGAGGCCTGTCGGCCAGTTGTTCCTTTCTGCCCCTGGACGACAGTGTCCGAGGGTATTTTTCATTGACCGGAGACAGAGTTCCCAAAGACCGCATCAAGGAACGAAGTTTGCTGCTGAGCGACAGCGCGGGTTCTGCCTACTCGGACACCTACCTACACCACATGGGAGCGGATTTCCCGGACGAGTGCAGCGCCGCCATTCACACGAACCGGGGGAGGTTCGTCGTCCAGTACACGGAGATTTCGACCAAGCAGGAGCGCACGGCTCTCTGTGAAATCGCGACAGAAAAGTTCGACACGATTCTCAATCTCATGGGGGAAAGCAATGGAGATTTCTATCGACCATGATTCCATTTCTGATGGAGTCAACAAGCTCGAAGCAATTGGCAAGAACGCCCGCGAGGTTGCTCGCAAGGCGCTCCAGAACTCTTTGAACGCCAGCTTCTCCGGCGTCTCGGGACTCGACCAGCTCGGCGGCAACCACGGTGGGGTGATCAACGGCGGGCCGGGGTCGGCGATCACAGTGATGCAGTCGTACGCGGAACAGGTGGAGTGGCTGAGTGGAGCCTTGGCCGCCAGCTATCAGGCACTCACGGGGCAGAATGCCCTGGTGGCGCGCGGCATGGATATCGCGGATGAAGGCGGAGTGGTGGGGGATGACGGGGTGAGCTTCCCGCCGCGACCTCAGCCGCGTTTCGAGAGTTTCTCCTTCACCCCGCCGGTCGTCGCGCCGGCGGCCTCCCTCAATCAGTTGAACATGGATTTCTCGGCGACGCGGATCGGGGAGCTGGTGCAGGCCTCGCAGATGTGGCATCGGATGTCGGGAGACGTCGCCTCCATCGCGGGTGATTTGGAGGCGGTGGCCGCTGATCTCGGGTCGCGCAATCACGGTGAGGTCATTGAGACGGCTATCGGCAAGGTGGCGGAGGTGGCCCGGGCGGGGGAGACCTTCGCGTCGAACTCCAGCGTCATGGCGCAGTCGGTGGAGGCGGTGAACATCGTGCAGCAGCAGGGTGCGCTGACGGTGGCGCTGGCGATGCCGGCGATCAATGCGATCCCGGATCCGGTCGCGCGGGCGGCCGCGGAGCAGGCGTTCCTGCAGTCGTTCCCGGTCAGCTACACACCGGCGGTGGCGACAGGCGTGCCGCCGATCCGCAATCTCATGGTCATGGACCCGTCCGCTGATGGCGGCGGCGAAGTCGCCCTGGGGATGGGGCCGGTCGAGGGCAACGGTGCGAAACACAATGCCTCCGGGCTGCGTCCCGCCGGGGCTCCTTTGGAGGCGTTGGCATCGCTCCAGCGTGCGCTGGGTACCGGAGACTTCGGAACCGTCCAGGCCGGGGTGAATGAGCTGGCCGCAGTCAACGGAGCCCCGCTTCAACCTCTCATGCAGGGGGCGGATGTCGGGACGGCAGCGGCGTCGACCGGGATGCTCACCGCGCCGCCGAGCATCGGAGCGATGGGCGCCTCGCCTACGGCTGCGACCCCCGGCACGGGCCTCATGCCACCCATGCTGGCCGCCGGTGTACCGGGTGGGCTCGGCCAAACGGGGACCGGCGCCGCAGGTCACGGGCGCAGCCCGAGCCTGTCGGGCATGGTTGGGGCACCGATCGCGGGCCTCGCGACAGGGCCCGGGGCGGGACGCCTCGGGGGCATAACCTCTGGCACCGGCATGCCCGGCTCCGGCATCTCGGCCGCTCCGGGACCGGTGGCCAACGCCGCTCCCGGGGCAGGGGTGGCGGCGGGAGGGGCGTCGAAAAGCGGCGGTGCCTCGGGTACGCGCGGCATGATGCCGATGATGGGCGCTCCGATGGCCGGGCAGGCGCCGGGCAAGCAGGCGAAGGTGAAGTCGGTGACCTCGGCGGTGGAGGAGGAGGTGAACGTCGCCGCGCTACTCGGTGAGCGCCCCGCGGTGGTGCCCGGCGTGATCGGGGCATGGGCACGCGGTTGACCTGGCCAAATACCCGTTAGGTAGGGTGGGGGCATGATTGACGACGTTGAACTGGTGGTCCTGGCCGACGAACACGGTGAGGCCACCGGTACCGCGCCGAAGGCCACCATCCACACTGCGGACACGCCTCTGCATTTCGCCTTCTCCTGCTATCTGCTCGACGCGGAGGGGCGGCTGCTCATGACGCGCCGGGCGTTGTCGAAGAAGACGTGGCCGGGCGTGTGGACCAACAGCTTCTGCGGGCATCCCGGCCCCGGGGAGACCAATGAGGCAGCGGTCGCCCGCCGCAGCGTCGAGGAGCTCGGTTTCGCGGAGGGGGCAGTCGCCGATATCACCGTGGTACTGCCGGACTTCCGCTACCGGGCGGTGGATTCGAGCGGGATCGTCGAGAATGAATTCTGCCCGGTGTTCGTCGCCCGGCTGCAGCCGGGGGAGCAGCCGGATCCCCGGCCGGAGGAAATAGATTCACTGGCTTGGGGTCGGCCGGAGGAGATCATCGCGGCGGTCGACGCCGCGCCCTTCGCATTCAGCCCGTGGCTGGTGGAGGAGTTGGGGGATCAGCGGCTCCGCGACGCGCTACTGGGCTGAGCGCAGGAACGCCGAGGCCGGGAGGGTGTCGCGCTGCGGGAGAATGGTCTCGCGGAAATCGTCGAGGAACTCGGTGATCAACCCGGGGTGGCCCGCAGGCTGGGAGCTCTCCTCGGCGAACTCCTCGCAGGCCCGGTCGAGGATGAAGGCGCAGAACAAGGTGGACGGGAGTGGCTCGCCGTAGCCCTCGAAGATCGACTCCATGGCCAGGTGGCACCAGGAGCTGTTGCCCTCGCAGGCGCGGAACACCGACCGGTGGAGGGAGGCGAGGTCCTCGAGCGGGGATCCGAGGCGGGCCCGTTCCTCCATGGGGAGGCGGACATCCCCGGACCAGCCGCCGATGACCCAGCGTTCCTCCTCGTCCAGCCACATCTGCTTGAGGTTGACGTTGCCGTGCAGGCGGTGGACGAGCATGTCGCCGCGGATGCTGCGGTACCACTCGCGGATCCAGGGGGCGTACTCGGCCAGGCGGGGTGCGGTCTCGGTGAAGGTGTCCAGGCGTTGCTCGAGGTGTTCCATGCAGTGCTCGGCCGGAGCCCATTCGTAGGGGAAGGCCATGAGGAAGGAATCGTGGATGTAGCGCAGCGTCTGACCCAGGTCGATGCCCTGGGAGTGCGCGACGACGTGCGCCGCGATGCCCCGCTTGGTGTACTCGAGGGCGTTGATCCCGCGGGGCAATCGCCGGACGGTCCCGAGGACATACGTGCGGCCCTCGTGCTGGTACTCGATGTGGGCGACGAGCTCCAGGGAGAAGCGGCCGGTGATGGTGCTCAGGGCCTCGACCTCGACGGGCACCCCGGGCCACACGTGGCGGTAGAGGGTGAGGATGTGGGTCGGGTGTCCGGGGTCAGGGTCTTTCTCGCTGCCGAGCAGGATGTCCAACCGGTAGGGGGTACGGGAGTGGCGGACGTAGGACAGGCCGGCGGGGAGGCTGCCCAGGAACACTCCGGCGCCGATGGGGTCCCCGCTGTGCAGGTTCTCGAAGAGAAACCTCCCGGTCTCCTTGGCTCCGCACTCCAGCGGTGCGCCCTCCGGGTCGACGAGTCGCTGGTAGATGGAGTCATCGTCTGGGGTGCCGGAGCTGAGGATGAGGTGGTGCCCGCCCGGCACCGGGGCGGAGGTGAGCGGGGTGAGTTCGGAGAGGGCGGGGATCGTGTCCCCGAACCGTGCCGCCCCCTGAATGTCACCCATCATGCCCGCCCTTCCGGATCAAAAGCTTCCCTCACCATTCTCAGAGGGTCCTGCCTCAAATCTACGCGCCCGGACGTGAGACAGATCTCCCGGGCCTGGCGCCCGGTGTGTCGCTCATACTCCGGCCAGTCGGGGGTGCGGCCGTGTGCGAAGTCCACCAAGAGCTCCCGCACCGGGGTGGGGGACTCAGCTTCCACGCCGAAGAGGGGGGATATCTCGGCGCAGTGCAGGGCGGGGCCGTCGGCGGCGGTGAACTCGACCATCCACACGGGCCCGGGCACCTCATCGCCGGCCTGGGAGACCCAGCGGCGGTTGGCGGCGTCCCCGATGAGCCTGCCCATCGGGCGCGCCGGGTCAATCGCGCGGGCGGCGCGCAGATAGTCGGCGACGGAGCCGCGGACCCCCATCCGCCGGGCCAGCAGGCGCACGGCGGCCGGCCCCCACCCGCGGGCGTCGATTCGGCGGCCGGCAGGCATGTCGTAGTGCTCGTCGCGGGTGCTGCTGAGCAGCAGGGGCATGTCGGAGAGCTCCGCCCCGTCGAAACCGGTGGGGCCGAGCGCCATGTCGAGGCCGTGGATCGAGCGGAATCGGGAGTAGGCGCGGGCCAGGAGCTCCGGTTTCTCCCCGGCGAGGCGGGTGAGGGCGGCGCGGGTGAGTGGGCGGCCGAGCACCATGCGCAGAGAGCCTTTCCGACGCTCGAAGCTCTCCCGGGGGAAGCACGGGGACAGGGCGATGGCGCGTCGGAAAGCACCCCGGTAATGGTCCCGGCGCATGAGCCACAGGGCGACGGTGGCCCCGGCGGACTGCCCCACGAGGGTGACGTTGGTGGGGTTGCCGCCGAAGGCCTCGATGTTGCGCTGTACCCACTCGAGGCCCAGCTGGCAGTCGTCGATGCCGCGGAAGTGGTCGGGCTCGTCGTCGTGGAAGCGGGCGAAACCCTCCAGCTTCGTCCGGTAGCCGATGTGGACGGTGATGATGCCCTCGCGGGCGTTGGGGCCGCCCTCGGCGCGGCGGTCCCCGTGGGTGCCGTGCTCGAAGCGGCCGCCGTGAATATAAACCACCACGGGCAGGTCCGCGAGCGCGCGGGCGTCGGCCGGGGCGGCGATCGACAGCGCGATGGTCGAGGGGCGGTAGACGGTGGCGTCGACAACCTGGCTGTGTGTGAGGCGCTCCGCGTCCGCGAAAGGTCCCGGTATATGGGAGTAGGGGACGGAGTGGAACCAGTTGACGTCGCCATCGCTGACACCGGTGATCTTCCCGGCCGGGCAGGTGACGGTCACACGCACGTGATCGCTCATGCGCCTTACGCTACTAGGCTCGTCGGACATGACCTCGAATCCCTTGCTCACCCCCTCCGACCTGCCCCATGAACTGCCGGACTTCACCCGGATCCGCCTGGAGCACGCCGTGGCAGCGATCGATCCGGCGCTGGAGGAGCACGCCGCGGAGATCGCCGCCATCGCCACCCACCCGGACGCCCCGACCTGGGAGAACACCGTCGAGGCGCTGGAACTGTCCGGCGCGACGCTCGAACGGGTGACCGCCTGGCTGTTCAACCTGCAGGGCACCGACGCGACCGACGAGATGGACGCCGCGATCTCGGAGATCGTTCCGCGCCTGTCCGCCCACTCCGATGCCATCTACCAGAACGAGGCCCTCTACCAGCGGCTGCGCGCGGTCCCGGTGCCGGAGGACACCGAATCGCAGCGGCTGCACGAACTTCTGCTGCGCCGCTTCACCCGCCGCGGCGCCGACCTCGACGCGCCGGGTCAGCAGCGCCTCGCCGCGATCAACCAGCGCCTGAGCACGCTGTCGGAGTCGTTCGGCCGCCAGCTGCTGGCCGACACCCGCGAGCTGGCCGTGCTCTTCGACGACCCCGCCCACCTCGCCGGCCTCAGCCAGGCGCGTATCGACGCCGCCCGCGCCGCCGCCGCCGACAGCGGCCAGGAGGGGTGGCTCATCCCCCTCGAGCTGCCCACCGTCCAGGCGGACCAGCTCGTCCTCGAACACCCGGAGGCCCGCGCGCGTCTCTACGCGGCCTCCCAGCGCCGCGGGCTCGAGTCCAACCGGGACAACCTCCTCGAGCAGGTCCGTCTGCGGGCGGAGCGGGCCCGGTTGCTCGGCTTCCACACGCACGCCGATTACGTCATCGCGGAGGAGACCGCCGGCACGGCGGCCGCCGCCCGCCAGCTGCTCTTCGACCTGGCCCCGGCGGCGGCCGCCAACGCCGCCGCGGAACGCAAGGTGGCCGGCGAGCTCGCCGACACCGAGCTGGCCGCCGCCGACTGGCCCTACTGGCAGGCCCAGGTCCGCGAGCGTGACTATTCCCTTGACGAGGAGGAGCTGTCGAAGTACTTCCCGCTGCGGCAGGTGCTCGTCGACGGCGTCTTCCACGCCGCCGAGCTCCTCTACGGCATCACGGTCACGACCCGCCCTGACCTGCCGGGATACGCCGAGGGCGTCGACGTGTGGGAGGTCTACGACGCCGACGGCACGAGCCTCGGGCTGCTGCTCACCGATTACCGGGCGCGTCCCTCCAAGCGCGGCGGCGCGTGGATGAGTTCCTTCGTCGGCCAGTCCGAGCTGGCAGAGCGCCGCCCCGTGGTGGTCAACGTCATGTCCATCACCCACCCCGTCGACGGCTCCGAGCCGTTGCTCACCATCGACCAGGTGACCACCCTCTTCCACGAGTTCGGACACGCCCTCCACGGGCTGCTCTCCCAGGTGCGCTACCCCAGCCTGGCCGGCACCAACGTCCCCCGCGACTGGGTGGAGTTCCCCTCCCAGATCAACGAGAACTGGGCCTTCGACCCGCAGGTCGCCCGCCATTACGCCCGCCACGTCGAGACCGGGGAGGTCATTCCCCAGGAGCTTCTCGACGCCGTCATCGCCGCCCGCCAGTTCGGGCAGGGTTTCGCCACCTCCGAGTACCTCGCCGCCGCGATCATCGACCTGGCGTGGCATTCGCTGACGCCGGAGGAGGCGGCGGGGGTGGCGTCGATAAGCGACTTCGAGGACGGGGCGCTGGCCGCGGCCGGCCTCGTCGTGGAGGAACTGGCGCCGCGCTACCGTTCCACCTACTTCAACCACATCTTCGGCGGCGGCTACTCCGCCGGCTACTACTCCTACCTGTGGGCCGAGGCCCTCGACGCCGACGGCTTCGACTGGTTCACGCAGGCGGCGGACCGGCGCAGCGCCGGCGAGCAGTTCCGCGCGCACATCCTCTCCCGCGGCGCCTCGCTGGATTACGCGGATGCTTTCCGACGCCTCCGCGGCCGCGACAAGGACGTCACCCCGCTCCTGCAGCGTCGTGGACTGGCCGGAGTGTCTCTGGGGTAGATTGATCCCCCATGGACGCCATCACCCAGTTTCTGCTCAGCGCCCCTCTGTGGTTGCAGATCCCCCTGGTGATGGCCATCGCTGTTCCGCTGGCGACGATCGGGGCGGTCGCGCTGGTGCGCCTCGTCGACACCGTCTCGCTGGCGGGGGAGCGCGCCTGGCGGGCCGCCGTCGGCGACCGCGGCGACAACTGACACCCATCTACGAAGGAGAACCATGGCCAACCCGGAGGAACTGCGCAAACAGGACCAGAAGCTGCCCAAGGCCAAGCGCAAGTACCCGCAGTCGCGGGTCACGCAGTCGCTGTGGGTGCTCCTGGCGATCGTCCTCATCGCCTGGCTGATCTCCCTGCTGTAGACACGACGGGAGGATCACTCCGGAACCCCTGCGCACCCGCGCTCAGCGGGAGGTGTTCCGGAGCGATCCTCCCGTTCTCAGCGCTCGCTCGCCTTCGCGATGCGGTGGAAGAGCCCCACCCCGGCCAGATCCTCGATGAGGACCGGGGTGCCCGCGGCGTCACAGAGCGGGATGCACCAGTTGGGGTACTGGTCCTTGGTGGTGCCGGGCTGGTTCTGGGCGCGGACATCACCGACCATGTCCACCAGCGAAATGCACGTGAGCGCCGAGGGGGTGCCGGCGATGAAGCGGTGGATGCCCTCCATGAGCTCCGGGATGCTGCCGCGCTGCCCGCGCTCCAGGCCCGCGAACTCGGTCTCGGCCAGCTCCGTGCCCGCGAAGGAGCCGGTCTCCCGGATGCGGTCGAGGACCTCGGCCTGCCACTCCAGGTCCTCGGCGTCCTCGTCGGCGGCGTCGCGGGTGAACAGGCCCAGGCGCTCGCGCAGCTCGATGTGCTCGCCGGCCAGGTAACCTGCCGTCGGCGGCAGATCGTGCGTGGTCACGGAGCTCAGCGCCAGCTGACGGTACTCGTGCTGCAGACGCGGCCCCTCGACGGTGGGGGAACCCTCGAACCACAGGATCGAGGTGCCCATGACACCCTTGGCGGCCAGCACATCCTGCACCCAGGCCTCGAAGGTGCCCAGATCCTCGCCGACGACGACCGCCCCGGCCCGCTCGGCCTCCAGGGCCAGGATGCCGACGAGCGCCTCATGATCGAAGTGCACGTAGGTACCGGTGGTCGGCGGCTGCATGCGCGGCATGACGAAGAGGCGGAAGAGGCCGAGAACGTGGTCGACGCGGATGCCACCGGAGTGCCGCAGCACCGTCGACAGCAGGTTGCGCCACGGCAGGTAGCCGGACTCGGCGAGCCGCACCGGGTGCCACGGCGGCTGGGACCAGTCCTGCCCCTGCTGGTTGTAACCGTCCGGCGGGGCGCCGACGGAGATGTCCGGGGCCAGCCAGGGGGCCAGGTTGTGGGCGTCCGCGCCACCGGGGTGCACGCCGACGGCCAGGTCGGCCATGATGCCGATCTTCATGCCGGCGCCCTTCGCCCGCGCCTGGGCCGCGGCCAGCTGCTCATCGCAGAGGAACTGGAGCCACATGTAGAAGTTGACGGCCTCGTCCATGCCCGGGGCGATGCCGTGGGCCCGCTGATCGTGGATCTGCTCGTACTCGCGCTGGGCGCACCACGCGGCGAAGTCGACGAGCCCCTGCCCCTCGCGGGCGACGTAGGCGCGGAAGGCCTCCTCGCGCTCCGGGGTCCGGCCGCGGTGGTGCATCTCGTGCAGGACGTCGAGCTTGGCCTGGTAGACGGGGTTGCGCTCGATGATGTCGGCGGAGCGGTTCATCTCCCGCAGCTCGGCGGCGAGTTCCAGGATGTCGGCGCGGGTCTCCGCGTCGAGCTGCTGCATCTCGGGGATGTCCTCGATGCGCAGGTAGATGGGGTTGATGAAGCGACGGGTGGTCGGCAGGTAGGGAGAATCCTCCGCCGGCGGCAGCGGCTCCGCCGCGTGCATCGGGTTGACCAGCAGGAAATCGGCCCCCGCCTCCTTGGCCAGCACCTCCGCCAGCAGGCCCATGTCATGGAAATCGCCCAGCCCCCAGGAATCCTCGGAGCGCACCGAGTACATCTGCGCCATGACGCCGGTGACCGGCTCCTCCACGTAGCGGTCGGTGGTGGACAGGCGCGCCGGGGTGATGATGAGCGCACACTCGTGCCGGACGTCCCCTGACACCAGCTCGATGCGGTGCCAACCGAGCGGCAGATCTCCGGGGATGCGGAAGGTTGCCTCGCCCCAGGCCTGCCCGGCGACGGTCACCGGCGGGTTCCAGTTCTCCTCCTGGTGCACGGCCCGCTCGGAACCGTCCTCGAGGAGGATGCGGACGTCCGCGGGGGCGCCGTCGTGGACGTGCACGTTGAAGGTCCGGGCATCACCGGCGACGGCGACGACACTGGCCGGCAGGGGGCGGATCGACTCGGCCACCCGGTGGGCCTCCAGGGCCGCCGCCAGATCCTCCGCCGAGGGCGCGGCGCCCAGGGCGACGCCGAGAGCACGCAGTGTCTTCAGCAGCGTGTCATCGGTGACGATGATCTCCTCGCCGTCGCTGGCGGTGTAGCGCGTGGCGACGCCGTGGGCGCCCGCGAGTTCTCTCAGCACGTCCTGGTAAGTCACACCCGACATCCTGCCACTTCGCTGCCGGTTCCGCTGTAAGTGGCGGGGTGTGGCCCACATCGCGTGGCGGGGCAGGGGTAGCGTGGTGGGGAAAAAGTCATGATCCCGATGCGAGAGGACACCCCCGTGCAGGAGTACCACACCCCGGCCGAGTACGAGATCGCCCCCGGCGAAACCTGCCTGACTGCCATGCTCGACACGGCCCGCCGCTATCCGCACGGCGTGATGTTCACCCGCCCCGCCAACTTCGAGTGGGTCAACGTCACGTCCGCGGAGTTCGTCGCCGAGGTCTACGAGGTGGCCAAGGGCCTCGTGGCCTCCGGCGTGCAGCCGGGGGACCGCGTGGCGCTCATCTCCGACACCCGCTACGAGTGGTCGCTGATGGACTTCGCCATCTGGGCGGCCGGAGCAGTGAGCGTGCCCGTCTACCCCTCCTCCTCGCTCTCACAGATGCAGTGGATCATCGAGGACTCCGGGGCGGTGCTGGCCGTCACCGAGACCCGCGACCACAGTGAGCTCATCTCGCACCTCGTCCTCGGTGAGGACGGCTCCCCGCGCCTGCAGGGTTCGCCCTCCCGCCTGCGCCGCGTGCTGGAGATCAACTCCTCGGCGATCGCCACCCTCCGCTTCGAAGGCCGCGAGATCCCCTCCGAGGAGATCGACTCCCGCATCGCCCACACCTCCACCGAGGACCTGGCCTCGCTGGTCTACACCTCCGGCACCACCGGCCAGCCGAAGGGCTGCAGCCTCACCCACCGCAACTGGCTCTCCGAGGTGCGCGGCATCCTCAGCCACCCGGTCGGCGGCATCGCCGTGCCCGGCACCCGTGTCCTCACCTTCCTGCCCCTGGCGCACGTGCTCTCCCGCGCCGTGTCCCTGGCCGTGGTCATCGGCGGCGCCACCCAGAATCACTGGTCGGATTTCTCCACCCTCTCGGTCGAGTTCGCCCGCTCCCGCCCGAACCTCATCCTCGGCGTCCCGCGCGTCTTCGAGAAGGTCCGCAACTCCGCGGCCGCCAACGCCGCCGACGGCGGACCGCTCAAGGAGCGCATCTTCGCCGGCGCCGAGAAGACGGCCATCGAGTACTCCCGCGCGCTGGACACGCCGGAGGGGCCCTCGCGGGCGCTGCTGGCCAAGCGCAAGGTGTTCGACAAGCTCGTCTACTCCAAGATCCGCGCCGCCATCGGCGATTCGGTGCGCTACTGCATCACGGGCGGTTCCGCGATGAGCCATGACCTGCTGCACTTCTTCCGCGGCATCGGCGTGCCGGTCTACGAGGGTTACGGCCTCACGGAGACCGCCGCCGCCGCGACCGTCGACTACGAGGACCAGAAGATCGGCACCGTCGGCCGCCCCCTCGGCGGCGTGACCATCCGGATCAACGACGAGGGTGAAGTCCTGGTCAAGGGCCCGATCCTCTTCCAGGGCTACTGGAACAACGAGGAGGCCACCGCCGAATCCATGGAGGGCGAGTGGTACAACACCGGTGACCTCGGAGAACTGCTGGAGACCGGCCACCTGGTCATCACCGGCCGGAAGAAGGACCTCATCGTCACCGCCGGCGGCAAGAACGTCTCCCCGGGCCCGATGGAGGATTCCCTGCGCGCCCACCCGCTCATCTCCCAGGCGATGGTCGTCGGCGACGGCAAGCCCTTCATCGGCCTGCTGGTCACCCTCGACGAGGACGCCCTCAAGCGCTGGAAGCTCAACCACAACATCGACGAGGACACCCCGCTCAAGGACCTCGCCATGGAGCCCTCTCTGCGCGCGGAGATCCAGGACGCCGTCAACTCCGTCAATTCCTCGGTCTCCCAGGCGGAGGGGATCCGGAAGTTCTACATCCTCGACCGCGATCTCACCGAGGAGGAGAACGAGCTCACCCCGACGATGAAGGTCAAGCGCAACGTCGTCGCGCAGCGCTACGCCGACGCCATCAGCCACCTGTACAAGCGCTGACGCCGCGCTATACTCCCGCCGTGGACTACGTGACCTCGGCGGTCCGCCGGACCGCCGCCATCCCCCTCGACGCGCTGCGGCTGCTGGCCCGCCACTGGGCGGCCCTGCTCACCGTCATCGCGCTCGGGTTGGGCGTGCGCGCCCTGGTCATCTGGGCGGCGGTCATCGTCTCCGGGTGGTCCTCACTGGCGGCGGTGTTCCTCATCCCGCTGGCCCCCATCGCCGTGATGACCTCGCTCATCACCGCCCTGTGGGTGCTGCGCCCCTCGTTGCCCTACATTTCCCGCGCGGTGACCTCCCCTGCCCAGGAATCCACCCGGGTACGCCTGCTCACCATCGGTGGCCTGCTCATCCCCTTCCTCACGGTGTACTCCTCCAACGGATTGTTGAAGGAGGACACCCGCGCCTATATCCACGACGCCACGATCTCGGAGACCTCCCGCAACATCTTCACCGCGGATTTCGGGCGCTCGAACTACGAGATCACCTGGGTGCTCGTCGCGCTCATCATCCTGGCGCTGGTGCTGCGCAAGATCATCGGCGTCTTCGCGTTGGGGGAGCGCTCGGTGGGTTGGGCCGGGGTGTCCGCCTACCTGGAGGTCCTGTGGATGGTGACGTTCTCGGTGGTGCTCACCGGGGGCATCACCTGGCTGCGCGACTGGGTGGCCACCCGCGCGGTGGCGGCGCCCTTCGTCGACGCCTGGGAATCGCTGCGGGCCTGGTCGCTCGACATCGCGGGGCCGGTGGGGGCGTTCTTCACCTGGCTGGTGACCCTCGTGTCGCGGGCCGATGACGTCATCATCATCCCCGTCGCCTGGCTGACCCTGGGTGCCACGATCTACGGCGCGCAGCTGGCCTCGCAGGCGGCCGCCAGCACGGCCACCAATACAGAGACAAGCAGCCGACTCCGGGTGGAGGCCCGCAAGGCCCTGGACGAGGCGGCGCAGCCGCTGCTCGGCCCGGTGAAGTCGACGCTGTCCTCGCTCGGCCGGATCGCCGCCGCGGGCCTGGGCCCCATGGTGATGTTCTGTCTGCTGTTCACCCTGGCCAAGAGCACGGAGCTGGGGGTGCTCTATCTCGCGCGGGCGCTCATCGGGCCGCTGGGCATGTGGGAGGCGGCGGCGGTGGACCCGTACATCCTGGTCACCGCGCGGATGGTCTACTTCGTGGCGGCGGTGGTGTTCATCGCCCCGGCGCTGGACAGGCTGCTGCGGGCGTCCGCGGGCAGCGACACCGGCGCGGAGTCGAGCGAGACGCCGGTGAACTCGAGGTAGACCGGCGTCTGCCAGATCATCTCCACCGCGGACGGCTGGGTGCCGCCGGGCACGACGAAGTAGACGGTCGTCGACCAGGTCTCCGGGCGCGGGGGACCGTCGTATTCGCTGGTGCCCAGTTCGATGCCCATGGCCATGAGTGGGCCCGGGGCGTCCTCCGGGACGCAGTGGCTGACGCTGTGCAGCACGGCGGGCGGGTTGACCAGCGCGGAGCTGAGGCGCGGCGAGGGCAGGTAGCGCTTCCCCGCCTCGCTGATCAACCGCAGGTCGCAGGTGCGCAGCGGGATGTCCGGGGAGGCGGCCCAGTCGAAGTTGACCGCGATGATGTCGATGTCGGCGCCGGTGGACATCTCCGGCACGTCCTCCCGGCGGACGAGCTGTGCGCTGGTGAGGGTGACGTCCGCGGCGATGAGATTGTCCGCGCCCTCCACCGTGGCGGTCTGTTCGATGTGGAGGCTCTCGCCCACGGCTCCGGCGATGCGCTCGGTGGGGGCGTTGGGCCGGTAGACGTCGACGTAGCGGAAGGAGGAGGCCGCCAGCGCGAAGAGTACGGCGGGAACGACGGCGATGTACCAGTGCCGGGTGCGGGCGCGATGGCTCACAGGGCCTCCCCGTAGTAGTCGGATTGCTGCGGATCAGCGAGCAGCTGCGCGGCGCGGGTGTCGTCGATGCCCAGATCAACGACGAGGAACTCGCGCTCGGCGAGGACATTGTCGCGGGCGATGTGCAGGGTCGCGCCCGCCAGCTCCGCGGGGTCCATCTCGAAGGCCAGGTGGCAGGGCAGGGGCAGGCCCGGCTGCTGGAGGCCGCACCGGCTCTGGAAGTGCCGCTGCACGGAACGATCCGCGCCGTCGATGAGCGTGGCGTCGAGGGTCATGGGCTCGGGCACCTCCGGGGCCTCCAGTTCCACCACGAGGAAGATGCCGTGGGTGGGCTGATCGCGGTAGACCTCGTGCACGGCCAGGTCCGTCACGTGCACCGTGCCGATCCGCTCGGCCGCGCCGGTGCGCAGGTAGGGGCGGTCGAGGACGGAGGCCGGGGCGGGGAACAGGCCGCTGATCCACGTGCCCAGGGAGATGGCCACGAGGATGAACACGAACAACGCCGCCTGCTGCGGAGTCGGCGGGCTCGGCGGGGCGGGGCGCCTCACAGGACCACCTCCATGACGGGGGCCGGGTCGAAGAAGCCCTCGGAACCGTCAAGTCGGCTCACCCGCCACGTCATCGAATTGAGGACGAGCACCGGATCCGGGTCATCCTCCGGCAGCTGCACGCTGATGTCCACCGGCACCCCGGGGTTGAGGATGCCCACCGAGTTGGAGTCGGTGCGCAGGGTCGTGGTGTAGGTGGACTGCTCCTGTCCCTCCCAGCGGAGAATGTCGGAGAGGGCGAAGGCGTCGACGGGGCGGGAGCCGGTGTTGGTCACCGTCAGGTTGAGGGTGAGGATCTCCCCGCCGAAGAAGTCGTGGATGGGCCCGGTGCCGTGGACGACGATGTCCACGGGGCCCGCCGAGACGGGGGAGGGGGTGTCGGCGAGCGCCACCCGGGGCACCTCGCTGGCGGCCGGCTGGAATCCGCCGAAGGCGCCGAGCACGCCGACCACCGCCACACCGGCGAGAATCTGCAGGTTCGACCTGGTCAACAGATCGGAGCGGAGGGCGTCGGCCACCCGCCGAACAGGGGTGCTCATGAATGACAAGAATAGCCTGCGGCGAGTCCTCCCGTCCCGTGTGGGAACGTCGCCTAGAGTCAGGCTCGATTCAGGAAACGGACAGGGGGTGGCCCACGATGCAGAAGATCGCCGCCGAGCTGCGCCATCGCGAGCTCACCCAGGAGATCTACAACATCGGCGACGAGGTCGCCGAGTACATCGAGCATCTCCTCCAGGCCATCCGCGACTGGGACGGGGAACTCACCGTCGACTGCCTCGCGGAGTTCGAGGAGATCCTCGCCGATGCGCGGCGCGATTCCCGCCACCTCATCGGCGAGCTCCTCGGCCTGCGCCAGGCGCTCACCTCGGGCCTGCGCTCGGGGGTGCTCTCCGCTTCCGCGTCCGGGGCCTCCCAGCTGGTGGAACCCGAGCTTCTCGACGCCGCCTCGCTCGAGGAACTCTTCACCTTCGCCGAGATCGATTCCCGCACGGCGCTCGTCGTCGAGCACCTCGAGGAGATCGTCGAGTGGGTGCTCGCCCAGACCGACCTCGTGGCCGGCAACCTCGACGCGGTGAGTCTGCCGCACCTCTACGCCCGCGTGGGCACGCATGTCACGGCTGCCGTGGAGGGCTGGCTGCGCACCGTCGCCCAGGCCTACCCCGCGCACGCCCGCTCCATGCGGGGCAACCACCCGCCGGCCTTCCTTGCGGAGCGCGCGCGTATCGACGCCATCGTCGCCCGCGTCGCCGCCAAACGTGCCCGCCGGGGTGCCGCCAGCTAATCTGGCTGGAATGTTCGGCGTCTACCTCCACGTCCCCTTCTGCAGCACGCGCTGCGGCTACTGCGACTTCAACACCTACACCCCGGGCGAGCTCGATATGGCGCCCGTCGCCTACCTCGATTCCCTCGCCCGCGAGCTCTCCCTGGCCGAGGGTCCGCCGGCGGACACCGTCTTCATCGGCGGGGGCACCCCCTCGCTGCTCGGGGCGGAGGGACTGCGCCGCATCCTCACGCTGGTCGAGGAGAATTTCGGGCTGGCGCCCGGCGCGGAGATCACCACCGAATCCAATCCGGAGTCGACCTCCCCGGCCTTCTTCAGCGAGCTTCTCGACGCCGGGTTCACCCGCATCTCCCTCGGCATGCAGTCCGCCAGCCCGGCGGTGCTCCGGGTCCTCGACCGCACGCACACGCCGGGGCGCGCCGTGGAGGCCGCGCGGGAGGCGAAGGCCGCGGGCTTCGAGCACGTCAACCTCGACATGATCTACGGCACCCCGACCGAGACGGACCAGGACGTCCGCGACACCCTCGACGCCGTCCTCTCCGCCGGGGTGGACCACGTCTCCGCCTACTCGCTCATCGTCGAGGAGGGCACCGCGATGGCCCGCAAGGTCCGCCGCGGCGACCTCCCGGCCCCGGACGAGGACGTGTACGCGCGCCGCTACGAGATGATCGCCGCGCGCCTCGAGGACGCCGGTTTCCACTGGTACGAGGTGTCCAACTGGGCCCTGCCCGGGGGCGAGTGCCGCCACAACGAGATCTACTGGCGCGACGGCGACTGGTGGGGGGCGGGCCCCGGAGCACACTCGCACATCGGCGACCGGCGCTTCCACAACGTCAAGCACCCGGCCCGCTACGCGCGCATGCTGGCCGAGGGACAGCTGCCCATCGGCGGAGAGGAGATCCTCAGCGCGGCGGACCGGCACACCGAGCGCGTCATGCTCGGCCTGCGCCTGCGGGAGGGCATCCCCCTGGCCTGGATTGCGGAGGGGGGACACGCGGTCGTCGATAAGCATGTCGCCGGCGGCCTGCTGCGCCGCGTCGGGGAGAACGTCGCGTTGACGGACGCGGGGCGTCTACTGGCGGACGGCATCATCACGGACATCCTGGTGGCCGAGGAGGGCTGACGCGATACACTGTTGGCAATCAAGGGAGGTGAGTGCCAGATGGTGAGTGCGACGGAGAGGCGTCGGCAGGAGGTGCTGCGGGCGATCGTGGCCGACTACATCGCCTCCCAGGAGCCCGTCGGGTCGAAGGCGCTGCTGGAGCGGCACCAGCTGCAGGTCTCCAGCGCGACGATCCGCAACGACATGGCGGTGCTCGAATCCGAGGGCTACATCGCCCAGCAGCACGCGAGCTCGGGGCGTATCCCCACGGAGAAGGGCTACCGGCAGTTCGTCGACCACATCCACGATCTCAAGCCGCTGTCGGGGCCGGAGCGGCGCGCGATCCTCAGCTTCCTCGAGGACGGCGTCGACCTGGAGGACGTGCTGCGGCGGTCGGTGACGCTGCTCGCCCAGCTCACCCGGCAGGCGGCGGTGATCCAGCTGCCCAACCTCAAGCTGGCCCGGGTCAAGCACATCGAGGTCGTCTCGCTGGCCCCGAACCGGCTGCTGCTGGTGCTCATCACGGACACGGGCCGGGTGGACCAGCGCAACGTGGAACTGGAGGAGCCCCTCGACCCCGCAGGCGTGCTCCTGCTGCGCGACCTGCTCAACGGGGCGTTGGTGGACCGCACGCTCGCGGAGGGCACCGTCTCGCTGGCGGAGCTCACACAGCGTCCGCCGCCGCAGATCGCGCACGCGCTCACGCGGGCGGCGACCCGGCTCGTCGAGACGCTCGTGGAGCAGCCGACGGACCGCCTCATCCTCGCCGGCACCTCGAACCTCACGCGCGCGGCGGGGCTGCCCGGGGTCATCGAGGCCCTGGAGGAGCAGGTCACCGTGCTCAAGCTGCTGGCGAATGTGCCTGACCTGGGCAACGTGCACGTGCTCATCGGCGAGGAGAACGAGGACGAGGACCTCCGCGAGGCCGCGGTGGTGGCCACCGCCTACGGCTCGGACGGGCACGCGCTCGGCGGGCTGGGTGTGGTCGGGCCCACGTTCATGGACTATCCGGGAACAATCCAGAAGGTCTCCGCCGTTGCACGGTATGTCAGCCGGGTCCTGGCCGGCGAGTAGCATTCATTCGGTTATCCCCACGTACGTCAAAGAAGTATTAAGGAAAGCAATTCATCGTGGCTCGTGATTATTACGGAATTCTGGGCGTCGACAAGTCCGCGTCCGATGCGGAGATCAAGAAGGCCTACCGCCGTTTGGCCCGCAAGTACCACCCGGACGTCAACGACACGGAGGAGGCGGCCGAGAAGTTCCGCGAGGTGTCGGTGGCGCATGAGGTGCTCACGGACCCGGAGAAGCGGCGCATCGTGGACATGGGTGGGGACCCGATGGAGCAGGGCGGCGGCATGCCGGGCGGCTTCGGCGGCGGCGGTGGCTTCGGCGACATCTTCGAGGCCTTCTTCGGCGGCGGGGGCGGAGCCCGCGGCCCGCGTTCGCGCGTGCAGCCGGGCAACGACGCCCTCCTGCGCGCCTCCATCACCCTGGAGGAGGCCTTCGCGGGGGTGAAGAAGGACATCACCGTGGACACCGCCGTCGTGTGCGACCACTGCGCGGGTTCCGGCTCGGAATCGCAGTCCCGCCCGGTCACCTGCGGCCAGTGCCACGGCCAGGGCGAGGTGCAGGAGGTGCAGCGCTCCTTCCTGGGCAACATCATGACCTCGCGCCCGTGCCCGGCGTGTGACGGTTTCGGCGAGATCATCGAGGACCCCTGCACCCGCTGCTCCGGTCAGGGCCGCATGAAGAAGCGCCGTGACCTGGTGGTCAACGTGCCCGCCGGCATCTCCAGCGGTATGCGCATCCGCATGGCGGGCCAGGGCGAGGTCGGCCACGGAGGTGGCCCGGCGGGTGACCTCTACGTGGAGATCGCCACCCGCCCCCACGCCGTCTTCGAGCGGGAGGGCGACAACCTGCACCTCACCGTCCGGGTCCCGGCGGTCGACGCCGCCCTGGGCACCTCCGCCACCGTCGAGGACCTCGCGGGGCAGGACCTCACCATCACCATCCCCGCCGGCACCCAGCCGCTGGAGCAGCTGCACCTGCCCGGGCAGGGCATGCCGCGGCTGCGCACCGAGGGCCGCGGCGACCTCATCGCCCATGTCGAGGTCGTCGTGCCCACCGCCCTCGACGAGCGCACCCGCGAACTCCTCGAGCAGCTCCGCGAGCACCGCGCCGAAACCGCCACCGTCACCCGGGAGGGCGAGGAAGGCTCCGGCTTCTTCTCCCGCCTCAAGGGCAGGTTCCGCAACCGATGAGTCTGCCGGTCTTCGTCCACCCGGGGCCGTTCACGGGCGCGGGCACAGTCACGCTCGACGGCCCGGAGGGCCGCCACGCGGTGTCCGTCAAGCGCATCGCCGTCGGCGAGCAGATCATGCTTATCGACGGCCGCGGCACCCACGCCACCGTCACCGTCACCGCCACGCGCGGGAAGGACGCGCTGATGGGCGAGGTGGTGGAGTGGGGCGTCGATAAGCCCGCCCGCCCCCGGGTGACCGTGGTGCAGGCGCTGCCGAAGGCCGAGCGCTCGGAGCTGGCCGTCGACCTGGCGACGCAGGCCGGGGCGGACGCCATCGTGCCCTGGCAGGCGGAGCGCTGCGTGGCCAAGTGGGTCGGTCCGAAGGCGGCCAAGGGCGTGGCGAAGTGGGAGGCGGCGGCCACCGCGGCCGCGAAGCAGTCCCGGCGCACGCGCATCCCGGAGATCCACCAGCCCATGACCACCGCCCAGGTGGCGGAGTTCATCGCCGGGAGAACCGCCCTGGTGCTGCACGAGGAAGCGGCCACCCCGCTGCGCGAGATCGACCTCGACGTCGACGAGATCGTCGTCCTGGTCGGCCCCGAAGGCGGAATCGGCCGGGAGGAACTCGCACAGCTCGGCGCGCAGACCGTCAGGCTCGGCCCCGAGGTGCTGCGGACGGCGAGCGCGGCGATGGTGGCGCTGTCGGCCATCGGCGTGCTCACCGGGCGCTGGTAGAGTTTCCCCTAGATTTCGAGAGGAAAGCAGGCCCTTGGCAGCACAAGTGATCACGAGGAAGGTCGAGCTCGATTCGGCGTACGCGCAGTCGGTGCTCGGCATCAATGACGAGAACCTGCGGGTCCTGGACAACCAGATCGACGCGGACTTCCACGCCCGCGGACACCTGGTCACCCTCACCGGCCCCGACCACGAGGTCGCCCGCGCGGTGAAGGTGCTCGAGGAGCTCGAGTCCATCGCGCGCCGCGGGCACGTCATCTCCCCGGACGCGGTCAAGCACGCGGTCTCGATCGTCACGGTCGAGGCCCCGCAGTCCGTCGCCGAGGTCCTGGCCAGCGACATCGTCTCCCGCCGCGGACGGACGATCCGCGCGAAGACGCTGGGGCAGAAGGAGTACGTCGACGCGATCGACGAGCACACCATCGTCTTCGGCGTCGGCCCCGCCGGTTCCGGCAAAACCTACCTGGCGGTGGCGAAGGCGGTGCAGGCCCTGCAGTCCAAGCAGGTCACCCGCATCATCCTCACCCGCCCCGCCGTCGAGGCCGGGGAGAAGCTGGGCTTTCTGCCCGGCACGCTCAGCGACAAGATCGACCCCTACCTGCGCCCCCTCTACGACGCGCTGCGGGACATGCTCGACCCGGAGATGATCCCCAAGCTCATGGACGCCGGGGTCATCGAGGTCGCCCCGCTGGCCTACATGCGCGGCCGCACCCTCAACGACGCCTTCGTCATTCTCGACGAAGCCCAGAACACCACCCCGGCGCAGATGAAGATGTTCCTCACCCGCCTGGGCTTCGGATCCAAGATGATCGTCACCGGCGACATCACCCAGGTCGACCTGCCCACCGGGCAGAAGTCGGGCCTGCGGCTGGTCCGCCAGATCCTCCGCGGTGTGGAGGGCATCCACTTCGCGGAACTGACCAGCCAGGACGTGGTCCGCCACTCGCTCGTCGGCCGCATCGTCGACGCCTACGACGCCTTCGAGGAGAAACAGTGAGCATCGAGGTCTTCAACGAATCCGGACACGCCGGCGTCAACGAGGAGATGCTCATCGACGTCGCCTCCTTCGCCCTCGGCGAAATGGACATCCACCCCGACGCCGAGGCGTCCATCCACATCGTCGACCTCAAGACGATCACCGAGCTCCACGTGCGCTGGCTCGACCTCGACGGCCCCACCGACGTCATGACCTTCCCCATGGACGAACTCACCCCGGGTTCCGGCACCGCCCTCGGCGCCCGCCCGGATTCGAAGGGCCCCGGCCCGGCCCTGCTCGGCGACATCGTGCTGTGCCCCGAATTCGCCGCCAAGCAGGCGGCCGCCGCCGGCCACGGCCTCGACCACGAACTGGCGCTGCTCACCGTCCACGGCTGCCTGCACCTGCTCGGCTACGACCACGCCACGCCCGCCGACGAGCGCGAGATGTTCGCCCTGCAGAACGAACTTCTCGCCGACTGGTACGACGACGTCGCCCGCCGCGGCATCGAATACCAGCCCAAGCCCACCGGTGCCCAGGCCTTCCCCTCCGCCGCCGACCGCCTGGCCCTCGACGAGATCGTCCCCGGGGGCGGCATCCCGGCCATCGGCGAACCCGCCGGTGACAAGTGATGGAAGTTGACACCGTCTGGCTGAGTGCCGTCACGGTCCTGGCCCTGGCGCTTTCCGGCCTGGTGGGCACCGTCGAATCCGCCGTCAGCTCGATCTCCCGCGCCCGCGTGGAGGGCATGGTCAAGGACGAGGTCGCCGGAGCGCGTGCCCTGCTCAAGGTCATCGACCACCGCGCGGACAACATCAACCTGCTCATCCTGCTCAAGACCGTGCTCGACGCCACCGCGGCCGTCTTCGCCGCCGCCCTGGCCCGCGACGTCTTCGCCTCCGAGGTGTGGGCGATCCTGCTGGCCATCGTCGCGGTCTCCCTCATCACCTACGCGGTGGTCGGGGTCTTCGCCCGCACCATGGGACGCAAGAACCCCTACTCCATCTCCCTGCGCTCGGCGGTGGTGCTTCAGGGCATCGCCTTCGTCCTCGGACCGGTGGCGAAGGTGCTCATCTGGGTAGGCAACCTCATCGCCCCCGGCAGCGGATTCCGCCACGGCCCCTACGCCACCGAAGTCGAGCTGCGCGAAATGGTCGACATCGCCCAGGAACACGGCATCGTCGAGGTCGAGGAACGCCGCATGATCCAGTCGGTCTTCGACCTCGCCTCCACCACGGCGCGCCAGGTCATGGTGCCCCGCACCGAGATGATCTGGATCGAGGAATCCAAGCACGCCGGCCAGGCCACCACCCTCTGCGTGCGCTCCGGACACTCCCGGGTGCCGGTCGTCGGCGAGAACATCGACGACATCCTCGGCGTCGCCTACATCAAGGACCTGGTCCGGCACACCTACCACCTCACCGACGGCGGGGCCTCCGTCGCCGTCACCGAGGTCATGCGCCCGCCCACCTTCGTCCCCGACTCCAAGAACCTCGACGAGCTGCTCCACGAGATGCAGCGCGACAAGATCCACATGGCCATGCTCGTCGACGAGTACGGCGGCATCGCCGGGCTCATCACCATGGAGGACATCCTCGAGGAGATCGTCGGTGAGATCGCCGACGAATACGACACCGCCGAGGTCACCCCCATCGAACTCATCGGGGACCGCACCTACCGCGCCGTCTCCCGCCTCTCTCTCGAGGACCTGCGCGACCAGATCGACGACGACTACGACATCGACATCGAGTTCTCCGAGGAGATCCAGGACCAGGTCGAATCCGTCGGCGGCCTCATCGGCTACGAGATCGGACGCGTCCCCCTCCCCAACTCCACGGTGGAGACTTGCGGGCTGCGCCTCACCGCCGAGGGCGGGCGCGACCGGCGGGGCCGCATGCGCGTGCGCTCGGTGGTGGTGGAGGTCCTCGAGAGGGATGAGGAGGAATAATTTTCCTCCCTTTCCCCCCTTGCGTTGGCACGTGAACCCCACCAGCCTCACACATCGACCTGGGGAAACGCCCGAACCCCCAGAAGTTCACGTGCCAACACCTCGGTCCAACACCCCGGAGGCCCCCTCCTTGCGTTGGCACGTGAACACCACCAGCCCCACACATCGACCTGGGGAAACGCCCGAACCCCCAGAAGTTCACGTGCCAACACCTCGGTCCAGCGCCCCGCCGGCGATTGTGTTTTCACCTGGCGAAGGAGCAGAATAACCACCGTGAACATCCTCTCCATCCAATCCTCGGTTTCCTACGGTCACGTGGGCAACTCCGCCGCCGTCTTCCCGCTCCAGCGCCTGGGGCACGAGGTGTGGCCGGTCTACACCGTCAACTTCTCCAACCACACGGGTTACGGGGCTTGGCGGGGCCCGCTCATTCCGGCGGCTGATGTCGCGGACATCATCACCGGCATCGAGGAGCGCGGCGTGCTCGGCCAGGTCGACGCGGTTCTTTCGGGTTACCAGGGTGGGGCGGACATCGCGGACGTCATCATCGAGGCGGTGGCCAAGGTCAAGGCCGCCAACCCGGATGCGATCTACGCCTGCGACCCGGTGATGGGCAACGCCAAGTCCGGCTGCCACGTCTCCGATCTCATCCCGCCGCTGCTGCGGGACCGCGTGGTGCCGGTCGCGGACATCATCACCCCGAACCAGTTCGAGCTGGGTTTCCTCACCGGGCGTGAGGCCTCCGACCTGGAGTCCACTCTCGCCGCCGCCGACGCCGCCCGCGAGATGGGTCCGTCGACCGTGCTGGTCACCTCGGTGGAGCGCCCGGATCGCCCGGAGGGCACCATCGAGATGCTGGCGGTCACTGACGCCGGTGCCTGGATCGTGCAGACCCCGTACCTGCCGTTCAAGCGCAACGGCTCCGGCGATGTCACCGCCGCTCTCTTCACCGGCCACTATGTCTCCACGAAGGACGCCGCCGGATCCCTCGCGAAGACCGCCTCCTCCGTCTTCGACCTCGTGGAGAACACCTACCGCGCCGATTCCCGCGAGCTGCTGCTCATCGAGTCCCAGGACGCCTACGCGAATCCGCGGATGCAGTTCGAGGTCACGCAGGTCCGGTAACCTGGAAAGTCACACAACACTAGGAGTCCCCATCAGCTCATTCACCGACACCCCGGACGGTTTCCGTTCCGGTTTCGTCAGCTTCGTCGGCCGTCCGAACACGGGCAAGTCGACCCTCACCAATGCGTTGGTGGGGGAGAAGATCGCCATCACCGCCAACCAGCCGGAGACGACGCGCCACCCGATCCGGGGTCTGGTGCACCGGGAGAATGCGCAGATCGTGGTCGTCGATACGCCGGGTCTGCACAAGCCGCGGACGCTGCTGGGTGAGCGGCTCAATGAGATCGTCAAGGACACCTACGCGGATGTCGACCTCATCGGTCTCACGGTCCCGGCGGACGAGAAGATCGGCCCGGGCGACCGGTGGATCCTGGAGAACCTGCGCAAGGTGGTGCCGGACACGCCGATCGTGGGCATCGTGACCAAGCTGGACAAGGCCTCCAAGGATCAGGTCGGCGCGCAGCTGCTGGCCCTGCACGAGATGCTCGGGGGCGACGCCGAGGTCATCCCCGTCTCCGCCAAGGACGGCACGCAGGTCGAGTTGCTTATCGACGTCCTCGCGTCCCTGCTCCCCGAGGGCCCCAAGTTCTACCCCGACGATCACATCACCGACGATGACACGGAGAAGCGCATCTCCGAGCTCATCCGCGAGGCAGCGCTGTCGGGCCTCAAGGACGAGCTGCCGCACTCGGTGGCCGTCGAGGTG
Organism: Corynebacterium nasicanis; assembly: GCF_042658165.1. Lineage (NCBI taxonomy): Bacteria > Bacillati > Actinomycetota > Actinomycetes > Mycobacteriales > Corynebacteriaceae > Corynebacterium > Corynebacterium nasicanis. The sequence continues at coordinate 454,056 of NZ_JBHSQE010000001.1, read as the reverse complement.
GATGAGATCCTCAACGACAACGGCAAGCTGACCATCCACGCGATCCTCTACCTGGAGCGTGAGGGGCAGAAGGCAATCATCCAGGGCCGGGACGGGCGTCGATTCGGGCGGATCATCCACAATTCCCGCCAGGAGATCATCAAGCTGCTCGGCCGGAACGTCTTCCTCGATCTGCGCCTCAAGGTGCTGAAGAACTGGCAGTCCGACCCGAAGTCCCTGGGTCGCCTGGGCTTCTAGGATGCGCGCGCAGCCGTACCGCGATCGGGCGCTCGTGGTGCGGACCCATGATTTCGGCGAGGCGGACCGCGTCATCGTGCTGCTGACGCGGCACCACGGGATCCGGCGCGGGGTGGCCAAGGGGGTGCGCCGGGCGAAGTCGCGTTTCGGGTCGCGGCTGCAGCATTTCGTCGATATCGACGTCCAGCTCTATCCGGGCCGCAACCTGGAGTCGATCACGGGCGCCGACACGGTGGCGTTCTACGGGGCGGGGATCATCGACAACTACGAGCGCTACACCGCCGCCTGCGTGGCCCTGGAGACGGCGGAACGCCTCGCCCAGGACGAGGATCCCTGGCTCTTCGACCACCTCACCGAGACGCTCGCGCGGATGCAGACCACCGCGCATCCCACCGTGGTGCTCGACGCCTTCCTGCTGCAGGCGATGGCGCACGCCGGCTGGGCCCCCAGCCTCTTCGACTGCGCCCAGTGCGGCACGCCCGGCCCACACCACGCCTTCCATCCGGCGGTCGGTGGCGCGGCGTGCGTGCAGTGCCGTCCTCCGGGGGCGGCGGAGGTGCCGGAGGAGTCGCTGCGTCTCATGTGGTTGCTCCATCATGCGCACTGGCCGGCGGCGCTGGAGGTCGTCGATAAGCACGACGGCCACCACCTGAGCGCCGTCGCGCACCGGCTGACCCGGGCGCACCTGCAGTGGCATCTGGAACAGAAGGTCACCAGTCTGGGTGTCATGGACCAGACGTAGGATGGTCTGCGTGATCACGCCACCTGATATTCCCGCCGAGTTCCTGCCCGCCCACATCGCCCTGGTGATGGACGGTAACGGGCGTTGGGCGCAGCAGCGCGGGCTCAAGCGCACGGAGGGCCACAAGCGCGGCGAGGCCGTCCTCATGGATGTCGTCGACGCCTGCCTCGCCCTCGGCGTGCCGTATCTCTCCGCCTACGCCTTCTCCACGGAGAACTGGCGCCGCTCGGCGGATGAGGTCCGCTTCCTCATGGGCTTCAACCGGGACGTCCTGCGCCGCCAGCGCGACGTGCTGAATGAGAAGGGCGTGCGCGTGCGCTGGGTGGGGCGGCGTCCGCGCCTGTGGCGGGCGGTCATCCGCGAGCTGGAGGCCGCCGAGGAGCTGACCAAGGACAACACCCGCATGACGCTGGCGATGTGCGTCAACTACGGCGGCCGCGCCGAGCTTGTCGACGCCGCACGGGAGATCGCCCGCCGCGCCGCCGCCGGGCAGCTGCGCCCGGAGGAGATCACCGAGCAGACCTTCCCGCGCTTCCTCGACGAGCCGGACATGCCCGACGTCGATCTCTTCCTCCGCCCCTCGGGCGAGAAGCGGACCTCCAATTTCCTGCCGTGGCACTCGGCGTATGCGGAGATGGTCTACCAGGACAAGCTCTTCCCGGATTTCACGCAGCAGGATCTCTTCGACGCCGTCGTGGAGTACGCTTCTCGTGATCGTCGCTTCGGCGGGACGAAGTAAGGCTTCAAAGGAGTGGGAACAACAGTGGTGGTCAGCAACGAGGAACCGACCCGGGCGCAGATCGCCAGGTGGCGCCGCTACCTGGCGAATGAGCGCGCCGAGGCCGCCCTCTACCGGGAACTCGCCCGCCGCAAGTCCGGCGAGGAACGCGAGATCCTCCTGGCGCTGGCGGAATCGGAGACCCGCCACGAGGAGTTCTGGCGCGGCAAGCTCGGCGAGTACGTCGGCTTCCCGCGGCAGCCCGACCTGGGGACCCGCTTCATGGGGTTTTTGGCCAAGCGTTTCGGCTCCGTGTTCACCCTGGCGCTCATGCAGTCGGCGGAGGCGCGCAGCCCCTACATCAAGGACGAGGACGCGCCGGAGCAGATCGCCGCGGACGAGCGCATCCACGCCGAGGTCGTCCGGGGTCTGGCCGCGCGCGGCCGAGAGAAGATGTCGGGCGGATTCCGTGCCGCCGTCTTCGGGGCGAACGACGGCCTGGTGTCCAACCTGGCGCTCGTCGTCGGCGTCATGGGCTCCGGCGTCTCCTCCAACATGATCCTGCTCACCGGCATCTCCGGCCTGCTCGCCGGGGCGCTGTCCATGGCCGCCGGCGAGTACGTGTCGGTGACCTCCCAGCGGGAACTGCTCGAGGCCTCCACCCCGCACCCCAAGGCGCACACCCTGCTGCCCTCGCTCGACGTCAACGCGAACGAGCTGGCGCTGGTCTACCGGGCGCGCGGCCTCAGTGACAAGGAGGCGCAGGCCAAGGCCCGCGCCGAGTTCTCCCGCATGGCGCTGGAGCAGGCCATCGGCCTCGACCGCGAGGACAGCCCCGGGGAGCAGGAGACGTGGACCGATCCGGGGGAGGTCGTCGGTTCGCCGTGGACGGCCGCCGGCTCGAGTTTCCTCTTCTTCGCCGGGGGCGCGTTCATCCCGATCCTTCCCTACCTCTTCGGGGCCTCCCCGGTGATGGGCGCGGTCATCGCTATGGTGCTCGTCTCGTGTGCGCTCATGTTCACCGGCGGCGTCGTCGGCGTCCTCTCGGGGAAGCCGCCGCTGTCGCGGGCGATGCGTCAGCTGGCGATCGGCCTCGGCGCCGCCGGCATCACCTATCTGCTGGGCGTGGCCTTCGGCACGGTGATCTCCTAGTCGCTCCCGGCCCGGGCGGCGCATTCGGGGCACAGGCCGTAGATCTCCGCGTCATGGCCGGTGAGCCGGAAGCCGTGCTTCTGCGCGACCTGCTGCGCCCACGTCTCAACGCTCCCGCCGTCGATCTCCTCGGTGCGTCCGCAGCCGGTGCACACGAGGTGATGGTGATGGTGGGGGGACACGCACTGCCGGTAGAGGGTCTCTCCGGTGGCCATGTGGAGGACGTCGACCGCCTGGATCTCGGCGAGGGACTGCAGTGTGCGGTAGACCGTGGTCAGGCCGACCTGCTGGGCGCGGTCCTCCAGCTCCCGGTGGATCTCCTTGGCGGAGGCGAAGGTGTCGATCTCGGAGAGGACGTTGATGACCGCGGTGCGCTGTCGGGTGTTACGGGCGCCGAGCTTCGGCACGCCGGAGGACGAGGGAGTCATGGACGGGCTCTTCCTGAGAAACGGGATCGAGTACACATCCCATTATGTACGCTGACGAGGATTCAGGCAGCGCGAGCAGGGGGGACGTCTCCCTGTGGTGTTTCTCAGGAGAAGGTGGTGGGCACCGGCGGGGTGGGGGAGGGGTCCGGGATGGTGTCGGCACCGTGGGTGGTGCCGGCGGCGGCCGCCGGGGCGTGGGCGAGCTGGCCCACCGGATCCTCGGCCGTGCCGCTGCCGCGCGGGGTGCCGTGGTGGCCGATCTGGACGACGTTCCCGTTGCCGTTCGCAGTGTCCACGGCCGCCTGCTGCAGGTCGCGCGCGTGCATTCCCAGCTTCACGGCGGAGGTGATGATGTCCGCAGCCTGGGGCAGGACGAGGCGGTAGATGACCTCGCGCCCGCGTCGTTCGGAGTCGACGATGCCGGAGCGCTTGAGCACGCGCAGGTGCTGGGAGATGAGGGGCTGGGACTTGCCCAGACCGTCCACCAGTTCGTGGACGAAGTGATCCCGGATGGACAATCGCCAGATGATCTGGACGCGGAGGCGCGAATCCAGTGCGCCGATGATCGCCTCGGCGGCGTCGAGATCAGTGTCCGAGTAAGTGTTCATCCCATCCAGTTCTTCTGCCCGGCTGGCCTGAGGGGTGACGGTGGGATCCGTCCTAGACCAATAGCGTTGTCAATTATGTTCGGAATGCACGTCATGAATGGTCCGGCGTGCAGTTTCCTCGATTATACCCATATGCTCAACCACTCTAGACATTTGGCAATGAATCACCTAGTAATACCCCCCGGGGTTGAGTTTGGCGTGGTTTCTGCGGAGACCATTACCCGCCTGCGGGGCGTGCCCAACCCCCGACGGCCCCGGGGAAGGTGGGGCGGCTACACTCGTTGTCAATCACGATCGACTTAAATCCCCTACCAGAGGAGTCTGAAGCCACATGGCGTCCGTCATCGATACCGTCGTCAACCTGTGCAAGCGTCGCGGACTGGTCTACCAGGCCGGCGAGATCTACGGCGGTTCCCGCTCTGCATGGGACTACGGTCCGCTCGGTGTCGAGCTCAAGGAGAACATCAAGCGCCAGTGGTGGCGTCACATGGTCACCGCCCGCCCCGATGTCGTGGGCGTGGACACGTCCATCATCCAGCCGCGTCAGGTGTGGGTCACCTCCGGTCACGTCGAGGTCTTCACCGACCCGCTGGTGGAGTCGCTGCACACCCACAAGCGCTACCGCGCCGACCACCTGCTGGAGGCCTACGAGGAGAAGCACGGCCACCCGCCGGCCAACGGCCTCGCCGACATCAACGATCCGGAGACCGGCCAGCCCGGCAACTGGACCGAGCCGCGCCCCTTCTCCGGCCTGCTCAAGACCTTCCTCGGCCCGGTCGACGATGAGGAGGGCCTGCACTATCTCCGCCCGGAGACCGCGCAGGGCATCTTCGTCAACTTCAAGAACGTCATGACCTCCGCGCGCATGAAGCCGCCGTTCGGCATCGCCAACATCGGCAAGTCCTTCCGCAACGAGATCACGCCGGGCAACTTCATCTTCCGCACCCGCGAGTTCGAGCAGATGGAGCTGGAGTTCTTCGTCAAGCCGGGCACCGATGAGGAATGGCACCAGCAGTGGATCGACGCCCGCATGCAGTGGTACGTCGACCTGGGCATCAACCCGGAGAACCTGCGCTTCTACGAGCACCCGCAGGAGGCCCTGTCGCACTACTCCAAGCGCACCGTCGACATCGAGTACGCCTACAACTTCCAGGGCTCGAAGTGGGGCGAGCTGGAGGGCATCGCCAACCGCACCGACTATGACCTCAAGGTGCATTCGGAGGGCTCCGGCGAGGACCTCTCCTTCTTCGACCAGGAATCCGGCGAGCGCTGGATCCCCTACGTCATCGAGCCGGCCGCCGGCCTGGGTCGCGCCTTCATGGCCTTCCTCGTCGATGCGTACACCGAGGACGAGGCCCCGAACTCCAAGGGAGGCGTCGATAAGCGCGTCGTGCTCAAGCTCGACCGTCGCCTGGCGCCGGTGAAGGTGGCCGTCCTGCCGCTGTCGAAGAAGCCGGAGCTGTCCGGCCCGGCCGAGGAGATCGCCGCGCAGCTGCGTCAGCTGTGGAACGTGGAGTACGACACCTCGGGCGCCATCGGCCGCCGCTACCGTCGTCAGGACGAGATCGGCACCCCGTTCTGCGTCACCGTCGACTTCGACACCCTCGAGGACAACGCCGTGACCGTCCGCGAGCGCGACACCATGGCGCAGGAGCGCGTGAAGATCGAGGATCTGCAGGACTACCTGGCCACCCGCCTCGTGGGCTGCTGATCATGCACTACACCAGCTGGGACCGCAGCGACGTCGACCGGCCCGTCCTCCTCGCCGAGGGCGGTCCGGAGGTGCTGGCGCGCTTCGGGAAGGACACCGCGGAGGTCGACGGCGCGACGTGGACCCTGGTCTTCGACGCCGCGAGCGGCGCCACCGCCACGCTTATCGACGTCCCCGTCCTCACCGCCGAGGCCAACTTCAAGAAGGACAAGTCGATCCCGGTGAACATCGGGACCCGCAGTTTCGTCCTCGTCAACGAGGCATCCAACAACTGGATCATCGACGACGAGAACGGGAACAAGGTCGCCCAGTTCTCCGGCGGCAACAACGGCGTGCGCCAGGCCATCCTCGAGTTCGAGGGTGAGACCGATCTGCCGCGCGACGCCGTCGTCGGTCTCAGCTGGATGGCCCGCCTCCTCCTCGAGCAGCGACTGAGCCGCTCCTCGACGGCGGTCATCGCCACCCTCGCGCTCATGACCCTCGCCGCGATCCTGGCCTTCCTCTTCTAGCCGGATGGTCATGGAGGAACGGGCGCCCGCCCCCTGGTGCTGGGAGGGTAACGAGCTTTTTGATGCCCACCGCGAGCTCATCGCCACCGTCCGCTCCGACGTCATCTTCTTCCGCGCCGAGCGCCTGCTCGTGGAATCCGAGCCCGGGCCCATCCAGTTCCGTGCCCGGGCCACCATCGGCGACGGCCGCGTGTTCACCCTGGCCCAGAACGGTTTCACCGTGGGCACCCTCCACGCCGATTGCGCCGGCCGCGAGTACGTTCTGCGCCGCACCAGCCTCTGGCGCAAGGAACGCCACATCCACGATGCCCGCGGACGTGTCATGGCCCGCGTGCGCCCCCTCATCTCCGGGCGGGTCGAACTCCACGCCGGCCCCGGCTACGAATCACTGCCGCCCATCGACGCCGTGTTCCTGTCCTGGGGCTGCGTCCTCGTCGACTCCCCGGTGCGTCGCCCGCGGGTCTGACCGGGGCCTGCCTGATTCGCTGACATCAATACATTCGCCCACCTGGGGTTTCTCCGAACTCCAGGTGGGCGAGGTCAGCTTTTCAGGGTGGGCCTAGATCGTCGGGACACCACAGTGGGTCGTCTCTCCACCCGGCGGGAAAGCCCATGTTCTCTTCAGGGGAGAGCGCGACGGTCGGGTGTTCCGGGAATCCGTCCACGATCTGCCGGAAGGAGTCCCACCACAAGGACCCGGCTGGGTGAATCCTGAGGAGGTAGGCCAAAACTGCAGCGTGCGCATACACCCGTCGAGAGGGGCGTTGGGCCTCGGGGAGGTTTTTGCCGCGCCCGAGATGTCGTGCCGTCTTGCACAGCAGGGGCCATTCGCTGGCGGCGTTGCCGGGGATCGCAATCTGGTTCTTCAGTGGTTTATTGAAGAGCCGTACAGCATGCGCGACATCGTTTCGGAGTGCTCCGATGGCGCGGACCCACTTGACGAACTGGGCCGGGTGCCGCACCCCGAAAGTGTTGGCCACCGACCGCTTGTCCTCGTCCTTGAGGTAGTCCAGGAGGAACACGAGCGTGCCGAAAGTCAGATGCTCCACAACCGCCCACACCGGGAGATCGGGACCGTAGACCTGACGATGGTGGACCACGAAGTCGTCGTTTCGCCTGTGGGCCAGTTCTGTTACTTCCTGCACCTGCGAGAGGAAGATCTCATGGCTCGTCTGACTCCTGCCGGGGGGAACTTTGGAACAGCGTCCCTTGTCGAGATGCTCGACGAACAGGTGCCCAAGTTCCGACCTGCGTGCGATCGCATGTGCCACTGCCGTTCTGAGCCGAACTTCAAAGTCTTCGATGGCCTCCGCCATGACGGAACGAAGTCGGACATCGAATTCAGCCAACTGGACGACGTCGTCAAGGGACGAGCCTGGTACGTGCTCTTTACTGCGAAACCGCCGGGATTCCCGCGAAACTTCTTCTTGCGCGAGCCGTTGCCGGTAGAGATAACGGTATCCGGACAGTCGGTGGTAACCGTACTTCTGCAGGAGGACTGCGGCCGCGTCAACGTCCGTGATTCTCAAACCCGTGTTTATGAGCCCCGCCACGAGGTCACCATGGTCTAGGTACGGCTTCACGTCCATCATGGCGGGATTTTAACCGAGAACATGAAAACCGGCCCCTTGACAACCGAAGTTGACAGAGGGGGCCGGTGGCTTATGCGACCCAGATTACGCAGGTGACTTCCGTGCGGTCACATTGCCCACCCCGAACGGGGGCGAGGTCAGTTTTTCAGGGTGGGCCTAGAAGGAGCCGCCGCGGAAGCCGCCGCCTCCGCCGCCGAAACCTCCTCCGCCGCCGAAACCACCGCCGAATCCGCCTCCGCGGCCGCCGCCGCCGAGAATCTGGCCGATGACCATGCCGGTGACGATTCCGCCCATGTTCGATCCGCCGCCCCGGTGGTTCATCTGCTGGCGGCGCTGGTAGTCGTTGTAGTCGGCCTGGGCGCGCTGGAGGGCGCGCTTGGCGGCGGTTGTCGCCCGGCGGGCGAAGTCGGTGGCCTGGCGGGTCTCGGAGGTACGCACCTGGAGGGCCTGGGCCTGGAGGCGCTTGGCGTCGGCAAGCATGGTGCGGGCCTCGGCCTTGACCACGCGGCCGCGGGAGGCGATGAAGTCCTCGGCGGACTGGATGGACACGCCGGAGGCCTGCAGCTGCTGGTCGAGAAGCTGGAGCTGGCGGGTCTGGTCGGCGGTGGTCTCGCGGACCCGGTCGAGCTGTTCGTCCAGCTCGCCGTCGATGTCGGTGAGCATGGTGAACGCACCGAGGGGATCCTGCGAAGAGATCGAGCGGGCCTTATCGACGATGCCGATGGCGCGGCCGACGACCTCGTCGAGTGTCTGCCAGTCGGCGCGCGCGCCCTCGGAGATGCCGCGGCGCTTGAGGTCGCCGGCCTCGCGGATCTCGTCCTCGACCTCCTGCAGCAGGTCGCCGAGCTGGGCCTGAGCGGTGGCGATGTTGTCGTCGGCACGCTCGATGCCGCCGAGCATGCGGTCGGCGACCTCGATGGCGTGCTCGGCATCGCGGATGGCGTCGACGAGACCGGCCTGCTCACCGGCCGGGCGGGCCTCTAGCTCGCGGGCGGTGGCCAGGGACTTCTCGGCCTCGTCGAGGGCGGCGCCGGCCAGGTCGACGTTGTGGTCGATGGATTCCAGTACCTCGGGGGCGTAGCGGGAACGCAGGCCGCCGAGCTGCTCCGCGGCACGCGGCAGGCGGGTGCGCAGGTCGACGGTGGCCTGCGTGAGCTCGTCGATCTTGCGGTCGGCGGTGGCCAGCAGGTTGCGCATCTCGTGGAAGGCCTCGGCCTCGGCATCGAGGGCGTCGTCGGCCTGGCCGCAGGAGGAGATGATGGACACGAGCATCGAGCGGCGCTCGGCCTCGGTCTCCGGGATGGAGTCGTTGAGGCGCTGCTGCAGGGCGAAGGCCTTCTGCAGGGTGGTGGTCGAGTGGTTCATCGCCTTGGTGAAGGAGCGCGTGCGCTCGGGGCCGAACTCGGCGATGGCCAGGTCGAGCTCCTCGCGGCTGCGGCGGATGGACTCGTCCGTGGAGATGAGCTCCTCCTGGGCGAGCTGCTCGAGGGTCTCCATCGGCAGGGCGGAGAGGCGGCGGGTGTCGCTCGGCTCGATGGCGCGGGAATCCGCGAGGACGGCCGCCTCGTTCTGCTTCCGCTTCCTGCGGGAGTAGGTGTAGATGCCACCACCCGCGGCGATGGCGGCGGCCGCGCCGCCTCCCAGCCAGGCCAGCGACTCGCCGGACATCTCGCCCGAGGTGGCGGCGGCGGTGACGGCGGCGTCGGCGGCCCCGTACCAGTCGTCGGTGGCCAGGTGCGGGAACGCGGCGTCCGCCATCCGGTCGACCTCCGACTGCGGCCATTCCCTGCCGCCGTTGATGCCGAACTGGCGGTCCGCGGTGGCCACGGCCATGATCACGGTGTTGTCGCCGCCGTTCGCGGTCACCGCCTGCTCGGTCCACTCCTCGGGGCTCAGGCCGCCGAAGCTGGGCAGGTAGACCACGTAGATGGTCTTGTAGGAGTCGATCTTGTACTGCTGGATCTTGTCCGTGAGGTCCGCGCTCTGCGAGGCATCGAGCACACCGGAGTAGTCGGTGACCGGGGTGGTGAGGTTCTCCGGGGCGACCGAGGTGGCCGGGGCCTGCGCCTGGACGGTGGTCGCCGACAGGGCCAGCGGGGCGCCACCGATGAGCGCGGCGGCGCCGATCACGGCGGCGGCGGCCAGGGTCTTCGGGCGGGGCAGCATGCGTTTCATGCCGCCCAGACTACCGTTTGGTGGGTGATCCGTATTCTCCTCCACGCTTATCGACGCCGCCGTCCTCCCGCCCCGGCCGACAGCCTCGTGGTGCTGGGTACGGCGCAGTACGACGGCACCCCCTCGCGCCAGTTCGCTGCCCGGCTCGACCATGCGCTCACCTTGTGGAACGCGGGTGCCGCGAGGCATGTGTACACCCTCGGCGGGAAACTGCCCGGCGACCGTTTCACCGAGGCGCAGGTCGGCCGGAGCTACCTCGTGGACAGGGGCGTGCCCGCGGGCGCCGTCACCGAGGTGGCGCAGGGCAATGACACGGTGGGGTCGTACCGGGGGCTCGTCGATAAGCATGAACCCGGGCGGGTGATCGTGGTGACCGACCCCCACCACGCATTGCGCGCGGAGATCCTGGCGCGGCAGGCGGGGATGGAGGCGGTGGCCTCGCCGACGCAGACCAGTCCCACGCGCTGGCCCGCGGCCGCGTGGTGGCGCACGCTGGTGCATGAGGTCGGCGGGATGCTCGTGGTCGATGTGTCCCGCGTCCTGGGCAGGTACTGGGCGGATAGGCTGGAAACACTGTTGCGCGGGGTGGAGGCCGGTCTGCGGCCCTCACGTCGGGCGCGTCATGATGCGCTGGCCGGAGAGTGAAGTGATGTACGAATATACGGCGGCCGACGTCGAGCGTCGGTACGCGGAGACCCCCAAGGGCAGTGAATTCGCCGACTCGCGGCCCGACCACCGGGGGGATTTCGGCCGGGACCGGGCGCGCGTGCTGCACTCCGCCGCGTTGCGACGCCTCGCCGACAAGACCCAGGTCGTCGGCCCCCGCGACGGCGACACCCCACGCACGCGGCTGACGCACTCGCTCGAGGTGGCGCAGATCTCCCGCGGGATCGGCGCGGGGCTGGGCCTGGACCCGGATCTCTGCGAGATGGCCGGCCTCACCCACGACATCGGGCACCCGCCGTACGGGCACAACGGAGAGGTCGCCCTCAACGAGGTGGCCGCGGACTGCGGCGGTTTCGAGGGCAATGCGCAGACGCTGCGCATCCTCACCCGCCTCGAGCCGAAGATCGTCTCGGAGGAGGGGGTGAGCTTCGGGCTCAACCTCACGCGCGCCGCGCTCGACGCCGCCTGCAAGTACCCGCGCACCCGCACCAGTCCGGACGGGAGCATCAACCGCAAGTACGGCTGCTACGACGAGGACGCGGAGGTGCTGGCCTGGCTGCGCGCCGGTCACACCGACGAGCGCCCCTCCATGGAGGCACAGACCATGGACTGGGCTGATGACATCGCCTATTCCGTCCACGATGTCGAGGACGGCATCGTCTCCGGCCGCATCACCCTCCACGTGCTGTGGGACCTCGTGGAACTGGCCGCGCTGGCAGAGAAGGGCGCCCGTGCTTTCGGCGGCACCCCCGAAATGCTTCTCGACGCCGCCGACTCCCTCCGTCAGCTCGCCGTGGTCAACCGCGCCGTCGACTTCGACCACACCCTGGCCGGGTACGCGCACCTGAAGAAGATGACCTCGGAACTGGTGGGCCGCTACGTCGGCGCGACCGTCGGTGCCACGGCCGGGCAGCCGGTGCTCGGCCGTCAGCACGGCGAGCTGGTGGTGCCGCCGCAGGCGCTGGCCGAGGTGACGCTGCTCAAGACCATCGCCGTGCTCTACGTCATGGACCTGCCCACCCACCTCGACCGGCAGGACCGCCAGCGCGAGAGGATCTTCCGCGTCTTCGACTACCTCACCGCCGGGGCCCCCGGATCACTCGATCCGATGTACCGGGCGTGGTGGGAGGAGGCGGCCTCGGACGCGGCGCGGCAGCGCGTCATCGTCGATCAGATCGCCTCCATGACAGAGTCCCGCCTGGAGCGGCTGGCGAAGCGCTCGGCGGGACTGGCTGTGCATCTGGGGTAGGAGAGGGGTCCTAGCGGGGCCCGCACTCGTTCTGGCACCCGGAGTCCTGGCTGGAACCGACGATGGCGCTGCCGACGAGCAGTGCGCCACCCACGTGGGCGACCGGGCCGGCGAACTGGGCGGCAGTGTCGGCCAGCTGCTTGTTGAAGATACCGAGCGACTGCTGGACCTGGGTGTTCACGGCAGCCAGCTGATCGCCGACCGGACCGTGGCTGCTCAGCGCCAGGCCACCCAGGACGAGCAGCGGCACAGCTGCCTCGGAGGACTGACGCTCGCACTCGTTGTTGCACCGGTCCTGCGCCGAGGCGACAGGGGAGAGGAACGCGGAGGCGGCGAAGGTGAGGGCCGCGGTGGCGGCGATGATGCGGCGGGACTTGATCATGGGGAGCTCCTTGCGTGTCACGGATAATGTCACCTTGAGAGTAGCAACGCCGCCCGCTCAACGGGCGCTATTAAGGGCCCTACTTTTCCGCGTCAGTCTTCCGCGTCAGGGATGAGACAGAAGCTCTCGTAGTGGTCCTCGGAGTAGTACCAGACCTCCGGGTCCGTCTTCGTGCCGCCGCCGACGACGATGCGCTTCGGGCCGCGGTGGCGCATGCCCGGGGTGTCCACGGTGAAGCTGCGGTAATAGCTGTTCTTCTCCGGTGGCAGCAGGCCCTCGTAGTTGCCGAAGTGACCGCCGTCCTCGCCGGGGTACTCGTAGGGGCCGCCGGAGAGGATGTCGTCGATGACGGGTGCGGCCTCGTCGGGAAGGGTCGCCACTGCGCACGTATCGGGGTCGTCGGTGGCGGGGTCTGCGGTGGGGTCCATGTTGACGCCGTAGAACGTGGCGGCACCCGCGAGGAGGACGGCGCCCAGGGTCGCCAGGACAGAGTTCTTCTTCACGCCCGGATTCTAACTTGACCGGCGCGGTACCCTGTTCACCATGGCTAAGGGGCGTATTCCGGACAGTGACATCCAGGCGATCCGCGAGCGTGCCCAGATCGAGGAGATCGTCGGCGAGTACGTCCAGCTCAAGCCCGCCGGGCACGATTCCCTCAAGGGTCTGAGCCCCTTCAAGGACGAGCGCACCCCCTCTTTCCATGTGCGCCCCAACCGCGGCTACTTCCACTGCTTTTCCTCCGGCAAGGGCGGGGACGTGTTCTCCTTCCTCATGGAGATGGAGCACATCTCCTTCCCCGAGGCGGTCGAGGCCGTCGCCCAGCAGATCGGGTACACGATCAACTACCAGGGCGGGAGCACGGGCGCGCGGCGCGAGGAGCCGGGCACGCGCAAGCGGCTTATCGACGCCAACAAGGCCGCCCACCTCTTCTACCGCGAGCAGCTGGAGACCCCGCAGGCGCAGAAGGCCCGGGAGTTTCTCCTCGACCGCGGCTTCTCCCAGGAGCACATCTACGCCTTCGAGTGCGGATACGCCCCGGAGGGCTGGGACACCCTGACCAAGTTCCTGCTGCGCAAGGGTTTCGAGTTCAAGGAGCTCGAGGCCGCGGGTCTGTCGAAGATGGGCAAGCGGGGACCCATCGACGCCTTCCACCGGCGCCTCCTGTGGCCCATCAAGGATCTGTCCGGCAACGTCATCGGCTTCGGTGCCCGCAAGCTTTTCGACGATGACCAGATGGGCAAGTACATGAACACCCGCGACACCCTCCTGTACAACAAGTCGAAGGTGCTCTTCGGGCTCGATGTGGCGAAGAAGAACATCGCCGCCGGGCACCAGGCCGTCGTCGTCGAGGGCTACACCGACGTCATGGCCATGCACGCCGCCGGGGTGACCACGGCCGTCGCGTCGTGCGGCACGGCCTTCGGCGAGGATCACCTGCAGATCCTGCGCCGCCTCATGCTCGACGACAACTACTTCCGCGGCGAACTCATCTACACCTTCGACGGCGACGAGGCGGGCCAGAAGGCCGCCATGCGCGCCTTCGAGGGGGATCAGAAGTTCACCGGCCAGTCGTTTGTCTCCGTCGCCCCCGCCGGGATGGACCCGTGCGATCTGCGCCTGGAGCGGGGCGACGCCGCCGTGCGCGACCTCGTCGCCGACCGCATCCCCATGTTCCAGTTCGTCGTCGAGTCGATGCTGGCCGAGCACAACCTCGACACGGTTGAGGGCCGCCTCCAGGCGTTGCGACGCACGGTGCCCGTCGTCGCCGGCATCAAGGACCCGGTCCTGCAGTCCGAATACGCCCGGCAGCTTGCTGGCTGGGTCGGCTGGGCGAACACCGAAGAGGTCGTCCAGCAGGTGCGGGCCGAGGCCCGGCGACCCAAGGAGGAGAAGAAGCGCCGCGCCGTGCGTTTCGACGACGCCACTTCCACGCCCGTCCAGAACACCCCGGCCGTGCCGATGCCCAACCCGCGCGACCCCTATCTGTGGCCGCAGCGGGAATCGCTCAAGCTCGCCCTGCAGCACCCGGAGACGGCCGGCTCCTACTTCGACGGGCTCAGTGCCGACGCCTTCACCCACCCCGCCTACCGCCTGGTGCGCGAGGGGATGAGCCGCGCCGGGGGAGTGGCCGCCGCACACAGCGGGGTGGACTGGATCGCCACCGTCGCGGGGGAGATGACCGACCTTCTGGGGCGCAACCTCGTCTCGGAACTGGCCGTCGAGGAGATCATCATCGAGGCCCAGCATCTGCGCGACTACGCCGACTCCGTGCTCTCCCGCCTCCAGGAGGCCGAGGTGGGCAACCAGATCGCGCAGTTGAAGAGCCAGCTGCAGCGCATGCGCCCCTCCGACGACGAACAGGCCTACAACTCCCTCTTCGCCGACCTCGTGGCCCTCGAGCAGGCGCGCCGAAACCTCAACGAACGCGCATTCCGGGGGCTGCCGGGGGAGTGACGCGGGATGCCCGACGTTACGAAATGCTGAGAGCAAGCGATGATCCAGGTGGGGATCGTGATGGGACGGACGTCGTCCCGTTTTGATAGTGTCCCACCGGTATAGTCATTTGTCTCAGAAGGGCCCACCGCCAATGGAACTACGCGAGTACGCACTCATCCTCCGCAAACATTGGGTGCTCGTGGTGGTGTCCACTCTCATCGGCCTCATCGCCGGTGCCGGAGCGTCCCTCCTCATCACGCCGGAGTACCAGTCTCGGACCCAGCTCTACGTCTCGGTGCGCTCCGACGGCGGAAACACCGGTGACCTGGTGCAGGGTGCGACCTACTCGCGCCAGATCGTCAACAGCTACGTCGCCGTGGTCACCTCCAGCGTGGTCCTCGACCCGGTGGTCGAGGAACTGAACCTGGACATGTCGGGGGCGGAGCTGGCGAAGTTCGTCTCCGCTTCCTCGCCGGCGGATTCGGCCCTCATCAACATCGTGGCCACCAGCCCCTCGGCCGAGCAGGCCGCCGAGATCGTCAACGCGGTCGGCGCCAGCTTTCGGGAGGTCGTGCACACGCAGCTGGAACCGGAGGTCAACGGAGGCAGCCTCGTCAGCCTGACCCCGACCCAGACGGGGCTGGTGCCCGAGGAGCCGGTCAGCCCGAACGTGCCGGTCAACCTGGCACTCGGCCTGCTGGCCGGCCTGGTCATCGGTTTCGGTATCGCGGTGCTGCGCAGCGTCCTCGACAGGCGCATCTACTCCCACGAGGACATCGAGAACATCACCCAGAAGCCGATCCTCGGGCACATCGTCGACAATGCCAACGTGCGCAACGAGCGCTTCGTCGTGCAGACGCGGCCCAACAGCCCGCAGGCGGAGTCCTACCGCACGCTGCGCACCAACCTGCAGTTCCTCAACACCGACGCCAAAGGGAAGGTGTTCGCCGTCACCTCCGCCAAGCCCGGCGAAGGTAAGTCGACGACCTCGCTCAACCTCGCCCTCGCCCTGGCGCAGACCGGCGCGCGGGTCGTGGCGGTGGAGGGCGACCTCCGCCTGCCGGTCTTCGGCAAGTACCTGGGGATCGAGGGAGGCGCCGGCCTCACCGATGTCCTCATCGGCCGCGCGGAGCTCGACGATGTGCTCCAGCGGTGGGGTCGCGACCAGTTCCACGTTCTGCCGGCCGGCCGAATTCCCCCCAACCCCAGTGAGCTCCTCGGTTCCGACCGCATGGACGCGCTGCTTCAGCAGCTGCGCGAAGAGTTCGACTACGTCATCGTCGACGCCCCTCCGGTCCTCGCGGTGACGGATGCCGCGGTGCTGGGCAAGCTCGCCTCCGGGTTGCTCGTCGTCCTGGCCACCGGTTCCTCGCAGAAGCCGGAACTGGCGGAGGCCCTGCGTTCGCTCGAGACGGCGGGCGCCAACGTGTACGGCATCGTGGCCACCCGCATGCCCGCCAAGAAGAGCGGTCTCTACGGTTACGGCTACGGCGCCTACACCTACGGAGACCCGAGCTTCTCGACGACCGAGGAGCCTGCCGACACCGCTGACACCGCCGAAAACAACGACGTGGTGCTCGCTGCCGAGCAGCATGCCTTGACATCTAGTGCCGAGGTCGAGTCCAGTGAGCGATAACTTCCGTATCCTCACGATCTGCACAGGAAACATCTGCCGCTCGCCGCTGGCGAAGTATCTGCTGGCGGCCCAGCTGCGGGACATCCCGGAGATCGAGGTCGATTCTGCGGGGACGCATCCGCTCACTGGCGCCCCGATGTTCGACGTCAGCCGTGCGGTGGCGGAGTCCTTCGGAGTGGAGGACACCTCCGATCACCGCGCCCGCGCGGCGACCGAGCAGCTGCTCGCCGGAACGGATCTGGTGCTGGCGATGTCACGCGAGCACCGTCGTCACGTGGTGGAGCTCCACCCGCCGGTGACGCGTCGGGTGTTCACCATCCGGGAGTTCGCGCGGCTGGCCGCAGCCCTGCCGGAGGACATCCTGGAGGAGGAACTGCGGGCTGCCGCGGCCTCCCCGGTTGAGCGACTCCGCGCGGCCGTGCGCGCCGTGGCGCTCAGCCGCAGCATGCACGCTCTGCCTGCCGATCCGGAGGAGGACGACGTCGTCGATCCCTACCGTCGGGAATTGTCGGTCCACGAGACCTCGGCGGCGGACATCGAAGCCGCGGTGGACGCCGTCGTGGCCTTGCTCGTGCGGGTTGCTCAGGAGGATTCACATGTCTCCACGTCATAAACAGTCCCGCAGTGGGGGACAGCGTTCCCTGCTGCTGCCCGTGCTGCTCATCGCACTCCTCGGAGTGGTGGCCGTGGCGCTGTCCTACCTCGCCGTCACCGGGACGTCGGCACGCGAACACGGGGGACTGCCGGAACGGCCGGCCGCCATCCCCACCTCCGTCCCGGAGGTGACCCCGACCGAGGCACCTCCCGCCCCGCCCTTGTCCCAGGACCTGTTGGCCCTCGCCGGGGACGTTGCCATGCGCTCGGACGGAGGCTCCTGCGCGGAGCCCGGTTCCGTCGAGATCTCCCTGGACGGTGGCCGCGAGTGGGGTCCGGAAGTCTCCCCCGCGGCAGCAGGCGCCACGCAGATCCTCCGGCTGCTGCCCCTCGGGCGCACGCACCTGGAGGTCGTCGCGCTCGACGAGGACTGCGCGCCGGGCCTCTACCGCTCCGTCGACCGCGGCGCGACCTGGACCGGCCCGCTGCCGGTCGAGGGCACCTGGTTCTTCAACCCGGCCGACCCGGAGACCGTCGGCGCACCGGAGGGGCCGCAGTCCCTGCCGTGTGAGGGCACCGGAATGTCCGCGAACGGCTACCACGCCATCGTCACCTGCCGGGACGGTTCCCCGGCACTTTCCGTCGACCGCGGTCTGCGCTGGAGCCGCCCGGACACGGGCGAGGTCCTCGCGGCGGCCACGGCCGGAGACGCCTTCATCCTGGCCCAGGCCGGGGACGGCACCTGCCGTGGGATCCGGCTCACCACCATCGACCACGTCGGCACCGTCCTGGCGTCCGACTGCCACGAAACGGGCGCCCCGGAGGGGCGCATCGCACTGGCCAACTCAGGGGAATCCACCCTCCTGTGGGTCGGCGATGAGCTGACGACCCTCGCCCTCGGTGGTGCGGCATGACGGCTCACTCGCGCGGCCTCCTGGGGGAGAAGTACCTCCGGAAGTTCCCGGTCGGCAGGTTCCTCTACTTCATCGACGTCCTCCTCTGGATGATCGCCATCGTGCTGGCGGCGCTTTTGCGCTACGAGTTCGCCGTCGACCAGATCTCCTGGAGCATCTACGCCGGCTTCTTCGTCGGGGCGGCCGCTCTGCAGCTGGTGTTCGGGCTCGTCCTCAACCTCTACCGGAAGGGAATGCGCTTCCGGGCGGGCGGATTCGAGGACACGGTGGGAGTGTTCCTCGCCACCGCCGCGGTGGGCAGCGTCCTGTGGATCGTCTCCCTCATCTTCGGCGGCACGTGGGGGATCTCGCGGGGGGTCATGCTCATCGCCACCCCGGGCGCGCTCATGATGATGCTCGGCGTGCGTTTCCTCGCCCGCATCCTGGTCAGCCGGGCGCGCCAGCCCGGCCCCGACTCCGAGCCCGCCCTCATCCTCGGCGGCGGTTACGTGGGCAGCAACCTCATCCGCTGGATGATGTCCGATCCCGCGTCGCCGTACCGCCCCGTCGGCGTCATCGACGATGACCCGAACCTCGCGCGCCGGAACGTCCACGGGGTGCAGGTGGTCGGCACCTTCGCCGACATCGAGGAGGCGGCCCGGAGGACCGGTGCCACGGTGCTCATCGTGGCCATCGGCGCCGCGGACGCCGCCCTGCTCCGCCGGGTGCAGGACGCGGCCAAGCGCGGTCGGCTTTCCGTCAAGGTCATGCCGCCGATCGGCCAGGTCGTCGCGCGCGGCGTGCAGGGCGGTGACCTGCGTGACCTCTCCATCGAGGATCTTCTCGGCCGCCAGCCGGTGGAGACGGACGTCTCCGAGATCGCGTCCTATCTCATGGACAAGCGCGTGCTCGTCACCGGGGCCGGCGGCTCCATCGGCTCGCAGCTGTGCACCGAGATCGCCAAGTACGGGCCCGCCGAACTCATCATGCTCGACCGGGATGAGACCGGTCTGCAGCAGGCGCTCATCAGCGTGCACGGCAACGGCCTGCTGGACACCAACGCCGTCGTGCTGGCGGACATCCGCGAGGCCGACACGCTCGAGGCCATCTTCCGCGCGCGTCGGCCTGAGGTGGTCTTCCACGCCGCGGCGCTCAAGCACCTGCCCATGCTGGAGCAGTATCCGGACGAGGCCTGGAAGTCCAACGTCCTGGGCACCCTCCACGTCCTGCAGGCCGCGGAGGCCGTCGGCGTGGAGACGTTCATCAACATCTCCACCGACAAGGCCGCGAACCCCACCAGCGCACTCGGGCACTCCAAGCGCGTGGCGGAGAAGATCACCGCCTGGTTCGGCCACACCACCGGCCGCAACTACCTCTCGGTGCGTTTCGGCAACGTCATCGGCAGCCGCGGGTCCATGCTGCCGACGTTCATCCGCCTCATCGCCGAGGACAAGCCCCTCACGGTGACCCACCCCGACGCCACGCGCTACTTCATGACCATCCCCGAGGCCTGCCAGCTCGTGCTGCAGGCCGGCGGCATCGGCCGCTCGGGGGAGGTGCTCATCCTCGACATGGGCGAGCCCGTGAGCATCCTCGAGGTCGCGCAGCGCATGATCGCCATGTCGGGGAAGGACATCGAGATCGTCTTCACAGGTCTCCGGGACGGCGAGAAGCTGCACGAGGAACTGGTCGGTGCCGGGGAGAGCGAGGACCGCCCCTTCCATCCCCTCATCTCCCACACGTCCGTGGACACCCTGGCACCCGACCACCTGGACAAGGAGTCGTTCATGCGCCGCCTCGGCACGACCCCCCACAACACGAAGGAATCGTCTCGATGAGCACCGACAAGATCTACATGTCGTCGCCCGATGTCACGGAGCTGGAGGAGGCCGCCCTCGTCCGCGCCATCCGTTCCGGTTGGGTCGCCCCGCTGGGCCCCGAGGTCAACGCTTTCGAAGAGGAGCTCGCCGCCTACTGCGGTCGCCGCCGCGCCGTCGCGCTGTCCTCGGGCACCGCGGCGCTGCACCTCGGGCTGCTCACCCTGGGCGTGGGCCCGGGTGATGTGGTCCTCACCTCCTCGCTCACCTTCGCCGCCACGGCGAACGCGATCATGTACACCGGCGCCGAGCCCGTCTTCATCGACGCCGACGAGTCCGGCAACATGGACCCCGCCCTGCTGGAGCGGGCCTTCGCGTCCATCGACAACGTCAAGGCCGTGGTCCCGGTCGACCTGCTGGGCAAGGTCGTCGATCATGAGCGTATCGACGCCCTCGCGGAGCTCAACGGCGCCGCCGTCCTCTCCGACGCCGCCGAATCCCTCGGGGCCGTGCGCAATGGCCGGTCCGCGGCGGCGTTCGGCCAGGCCGCGGCGGTGTCCTTCAACGGCAACAAGATCATGACCACCTCCGGCGGCGGCGCGCTGCTCACCGACGACGAGGACTTCGCCGACCACGTGCGCTACCTGGCCACCCAGGCCCGCCAGCCCGTCGTGCACTACGAGCATGTCGACGTCGGCTACAACTACCGCATGTCAAACATCCTCGCCGCCCTCGGCCGCGCCCAGCTCTCCCGCCTGGACGACATGATCGAGCGCCGCCGCGGGCACCGGGCCTTCTACCGGGAGCTCTTCGCCGACACCCCCGGCGTGTCCGTCTTCGGTGAGCCCTCCGGCGTGGACGGGGGAGAGACCCGCGACAACTTCTGGCTGTCCTCGATCCTCGTGGATCCGGGCCCGGCGGGCTTCACCGCAGACGATCTGCGCCTGGCGCTGGAGGCGGCGAACATCGAGTCCCGTCCCATCTGGAAGCCCATGCACCTGCAGCCGGTGTACGCCGGGCACCGCGTGTTCACCGACGGCACCGGCGAGCATCTCTTCCGCCACGGACTCTCGCTGCCCAGCGGCTCCAACCTGGAGCCCGCGCAGATCGCCCGCATCCAAGATGCAGTCACCGGCTTCCTGGAGGCACGATGAACATCCGTCGCGCGCTGTTCGACATCACCAAGCGCCTGGCCGACATCGCGGTGAGCGCCGTCGGCCTGGTTGTCTCCGCCCCCGTGCAGCTCCTCGTGGCGGGACTCATCCGGGCGCGCCTGGGCAGCCCGGTCCTCTTCCGGCAGCCCCGCCCGGGCCGGAACGGCCAGGTCTTCGAACTGGTGAAGTTCCGCACCATGCTGCCCCCGAGCGAGGACCGGCAGACGGACGAGGAGCGGCTGACCACGTTCGGGCAGTTTTTGCGTTCCACCAGCCTCGACGAACTGCCCACCCTGTGGAACGTGCTCAAGGGCGACATGAGTCTGGTCGGGCCCCGCCCCCTGCTCGTCGAGTACCTGGAGCACTACTCACCTGAGCAGGCCCGCCGCCACGAGGTGCGCCCCGGGGTCACCGGCCTGGCCCAGGTCCGCGGCCGCAACCAGGTGCCGTGGGAGCGTCGTTTCGAGCTCGACGTCGAGTACGTGGACAACCGCAGCCTCGCGCTGGACCTGCGAATTCTGCGGGACACCCTGGGGACGGTCCTGCGCCGCAGTGGCATCAGCGAGGAAGGGCACGTCACCATGACCCCGTTCGCGGACCTCGGGAAGAAGGGAGAATAGGGTGAAGATTCTCGTTCTCACGCAGTACTACCCGCCGGAGGGCGCGGCGATCCCTGCCGAGATCGCCCAGGGACTGTCCGAGCGCGGCCATGAGGTCCGTGTGCTCACGGGCTTCCCCAACTACCCGGAGGGCAAGATCTTCCCGGGCTACCGACAGCGCTGGCGCAGCCGCGAGCAGCACGGTGACGTGCAGGTGCTGCGGGTGCCGCTGCTGGCCGACCACTCCGACAACCCCGCGCGGCGGATCCTCAACTACGTGTCCTTCGCGCTGACGGCGGCGTCGGCACGCGGCTATGCCCGGGGCGTCGACGTCATCTACGTCTACGCGACCCAGATGACCCCGGCCCTGGGGCCCTGGCTGTGGCGGAAATTCCGCGGCGCCCCCTACGTCCTGCACGTCCAGGACCTGTGGCCGGACTCCATCCTCGAATCCTCGATGATCGCGCAGTCCCCGGCCGGCCCCGTCATCCGGACGGTGCTCAATCCCTGGCTGCGGCGGGTCTATGACCGCGCCGCCGCCGTCATCGGCATCGCGCCGACGATGGTGCGCACCCTCATCGGCCGGGGCTCCCCGGCCGCGCGGACCTCGCTCATCTACAACTGGGCGGATGATTCCGCTGCCCCCGCGGAGAAGGAGAAGGATCCCGCGACCACCTCCATCCTCTTCGCAGGGAACATCGGCGACATGCAGGACCTGGAGACCGTGGTGCGGGCCGCCCACCTCGTGGAGGACACCTCCGTCCACGTCACCCTCGTCGGCGACGGCATCGCCCGCGAGAAGGTCAAGGCGCTGGCGGAGGAACTCGGCTGCACGAACGTCACCTTCCGGGGGTCCGTCCCCCGCGAGGAGATGCCCGCCATCTACGAGGCGGCGGATTTCTCCCTGGTCACCCTCCGTGACCTGGAGGTCTTCCGCGGGACGATCCCCTCGAAGTTCCAGGGCTCCATCGCCCACGGGGTGCCGGTGATCACCACCGTGCAGGGCGATCTGCGCATGCTGGTCGACGACCTCGGCGTAGGATTCACCGCGGACGGGGAGGACCCGGAGGCCCTGGCGCGGGTGTTCCGCGCGGCGGACAGCATGGACCCGGCCGAGTACCGGGACCTGCGGCGGCGCACCCGGGAGGTCTATCTCGAGCGCTTCTCCCGCCGCTCGGGCGTGGACGCGGTGGAGGCCGTGCTGGCCGCCGCCGCGGCAGGCACCGTGTACAACCCCACCGATTCGATCGACAAGGACAAGTAGATGAGCTCATTCGATGACACGGTGGTCACCATCACCGGTGGTACGGGGTCCTTCGGATCCACCATGGCCCGCAACCTCCTGGACAAGGGTGCCGCGCAGATCAACATCTTCAGCCGGGACGAGGCGAAGCAGGACGAGATGCGCCGCCGCTTCAACGATGAGCGTCTGCGCTTCTTCCTCGGCGATGTCCGGGACGCGCAGAGCCTGGCTCCGGCCGTGCGCGGGGCCGATTTCGTCTTCCACGCCGCGGCCCTCAAGCAGGTCCCGTCCTGCGAGTTCTTCCCGCAGCAGGCCGTGCTGACCAATGTGGTCGGCAGCGACAACGTCATCAAGACCTCGGCGGAGGCCGGGGTGCGCTCCCTGGTGTGCCTGAGCACCGACAAGGCCGTGTACCCGGTCAACGCGATGGGAATGTCGAAGGCCCTCATGGAGAAGACGGCCCAGGCGTTCGCGCGTAACTTCCCCGACTCGGACATGACGGTGTCGGTGACCCGCTACGGCAACGTCATGTACTCCCGCGGCTCGGTCATCCCCATGTTCGTCCGCCAGCTGCAGGAGGGGAAGCCGCTTACCCTGACGGACCCGGACATGACGCGTTTCCTCATGTCGCTGGCCGATTCCGTCGAGCTGGTCGAGTATGCGTTCCTCCACGCCAACCCCGGGGACATCTACGTGAAGAAGGCGCCCGGCGCGACCGTGGAGGTCCTGGCGCGGGCGGTGGCCAGCGTGCTGGGCAACGATGACCCGGAGATCCAGGTCATCGGCTCCCGCCACGGCGAGAAGATGCACGAGGCCCTGCTGAGCAGCGAGGAGATCGCCAAGGCCGTCGACGAGGGCGACTATTTCCGCGTCCCGCTCGACGCCCGTTCCCTCCAGTACGAGCTCTACTTCGACGCCGGGGCCTCCAAGCTGCCCCTGGCTGAGGATTACACGTCGCTGTCCACGCAGCAGCTGAGCATCGCAGAAACCAAGGAGCTCCTGCTGCAGCTGCCGGAGATGCGCCAGCTGGTGGAGGCACGGTCATGAGCAGCGTCGCACTGACCGGGGGCCGGGGTTTCCTCGGCTGGCACACCCGTGCCGCCCTGCAGGAGCAGGGTGCCGACGTCGCCGTGCTCCCCGTCGGCGAACACTTCGACGTCGAGCAGGCCCGCCGGGCCCTCGACGGCGCGGAGCGTCTCATCCACCTCGCCGGCGTCAACCGCGCCTCCGAGGACGAGGTCCGCGCGGGCAACCTGCTCTTCGCCCGGCAGATGGCCGAGGCGCTCACCACTGTTGCCACCCCGCCGCCCGTGGTGGTCTACGCCAACTCGACCCAGGCGGGCAACGGCAGCGTGTACGGTTCCGCGAAGGCGGAGGCCGGGGACATCCTGCGGGCCGCGGCGGAGTCCGTCGGGGCGCAGTTCGTCGACGTCGTGCTGCCCAATCTCTTCGGGGAGCACGGCCGCCCCTTCTACAACGCGGTCACCGCCACCTTCTGCCACCTGCTGGTGGCGGGGGAGGCGCCGAGCGTGGACGTCGATAAGCAGCTGACCCTCCTGCACGCGCAGGACGCCGCCGACCTGCTCATCGGCACCGTCGACACCGTCGACACCGCCCCTGAACAGCAGGAGACCGTCTCCGGGCTGTTGGCCCGGCTCCGGGACATCGACCGCGTGTACCGCGCGGGCGAGATCCCCGACCTCTCGGAGAAGTTCACCCGGGACCTCTTCAACACCTACCGTTCGTACATGTTCCTGGCGCGCCCCGAGATGCCGCTGCTCAAGCACGCGGATCCGCGCGGGTCCTTCACGGAGATCATCCGCACCTTCGGCGGGACCGGGCAGTTCTCCTTCTCCACGACGGTGCCGGGCGTGGTGCGCGGAGGCCACTACCATCGACGCAAGGTGGAGCGTTTCCTCGTCCTCTCCGGGCGGGCCCGGATCTCCCTGCGCAAGATGTTCACCGACGAGGTGCGGCATTTCGACGTCAGCGGCGACGAGCCCGTGGCCATCGACATGCCCACGATGTGGACGCACAGCATCGAGAACACCGGCGACGACATTCTGCTCACCAACTTCTGGACCGACGACCATTTCGACCCGGACAACCCGGACACCATTGTGGAGGCTGTGTAACCATGTCGACCCGTCTGAAAATCGTCACCGTCGTGGGGACCCGGCCGGAGATCATCCGCCTGTCCTCTGTGATCAAGCTTCTCGACGCCCACACCGATCTCGTCCTCGTGCACACCGGGCAGAACTACGACTACGAACTCAACGAGGTCTTCTTCGAGGACCTCGGCCTCCGCTCACCGGACCACTTCCTCGCGGCGGACACGAGCTCGCTGGGCTCCGCGCTCGGCACCATCATCTCCGGGACGGAGAAGGTGCTGCAGGAGGAGAACCCCGACGCCTTCCTCGTGCTCGGGGACACCAACAGCTGCATCTCCGCGCTCATGGCCAAGCGCATGAAGATCCCGGTATTCCACATGGAGGCCGGCAACCGCTCCTTCGATCAGAACGTGCCGGAGGAGACCAACCGCCGCCTGGTGGACCACGTGTCCGACTACAACCTGGTCTACACCGAGCATGCCCGCCGGAACCTCCTCGCCGAGGGCATTCACTCCTCGCGGATCCTGCTCACCGGCTCCCCGATGCGGGAGGTCCTGCAGGACAACGCCGCGCAGATCGACGCCAGCGATGCCCTGGAGAAGCAGGGCCTGCGCCCGCAGGGATATTTCCTCGTCAGCCTGCACCGGGAGGAGAACGTCGATAAGCCCGAGCGGCTGGAGGCGGCGATCGAGACGCTCGCGGCCCTGCACGAGAAGTACGATCTCCCCGTCCTCGTCTCCACCCACCCGCGCACCCGGAAGCGCCTCGAGGCGCTCGGTGTGCAGGAGAAGGAGGGCTTCGTGTTCCATCCGCCCTTCGGATTCCACGACTACATCCGGCTGCAGAAGGACGCCAAGCTGGTGCTCTCCGACAGCGGCACGATCAGCGAGGAGTCGAGCATCCTCGATTTCCCGGCCGTGACCATGCGCGATTTCATCGAGCGCCCCGAATCCCAGGACACCGGCGCGATCATCGCCGCCGGGCTGGACCGCGACAATGTTCTCGACGCCGTGGAGATCGCCCTCTCCCTCTTCGAGTCGCGGAGGCAGTCGGTCCTGCCGGCCGACTACGCCATCACCGACACCTCGGCCCGGGTGCTGGCCTTCATCCGCTCCGCTGCGCACTCACACTTTCAGCGCACCGGCATCAGAAAATGACGGCCCGCACCACCGCACGATCGGCTGGGCAGGTAGGCGCCGAGCCCGAGTTCCGGGGTTCCGGGCAGGTGCTGGCCACGATCGCCTTCACGCTGGCCATGATTGCCGCGCTCGCGCTTGCGCAGCCGATCGTCGAGAAGCCGGACATCCTCCTCCCGGCCGCTGTGCTCTGCGCCTTCAGCCTCTACAGCTTCTTCCTGTGCGGGCGGAAGACGGTGACCGCCTCGAGCGTGGCCAGCTACGGCGTACTCATGTTCATCGGCTTCCCCGCGTGCTTCGGGGCCCTGGGCTTATACAACAGCGGCCAGGCCTACACCGCGCGCAGCCTGACGATCGTCGTACTGCTCGCGTTCCTCTTTCAAGCGGGGCTGCTCCTCGTCGCTGACCGCCTGCCCCGGATCTCCCGGCCGAGCGGGAGCGGGACGCTGGGGGAGAACCCGGCGGTCATCTCCCGCGTGTTCCGGTTGTCCGTGGTCATGTTCGTGCTCTCGCTGGGCGCCCACGCCGTCGGGGCGGACATCTCCGCCGCCGGCTTCGCCTGGGTGGCCATGCTCGCGGGCACCATCGTCACGTTCTGGTCCTCCGGAATGCCCGCCCGGCTGCGGGGTGTGGCCGTCGTGGCGGCGGCGTTCCTGGCGGAGACCGGCCTGTCCCTGGGCGGATTCGGACGCCTCAACCTCGCCGTCCTCGGCCTGTCGCTGGTGGTCGTCGTCTCCCTGCGCACCGGCACGTGGACCGCCAAGCTGGCCACCGCGCTGCTCACCGGCCCCATCCTGTGGTACCTGGTCAACCAGCGGCTGGCCTACCTGGAATCCCAGCGCAAGGGGGGACTGGTCGATGAATCAGAGGGTGTGGGCTCCGTCGTCGGCCCCTTCCACAGCGCCGGCACCATCGTGGAGGCCATCCTCCAGGGAAAGGTGGAACTGTCCTGGGGAAAGACCCTCTTCAACGCTGCCGTCACCGGCGTGCCCCGCTCCATCTGGCCGGACAAGCCCGTGGGCTTCGGACGCGAGATCGTCGAACTCACCCAGCCGTGGATGACGGCCACCAAGGAACACAGTGACGCGGGCACGTTCATCGGGGAAGCGGTGTGGAACTTCGGCGTCTGGCTGGCGCCGGTGTACCTGTTCGCCTTCATCGCGTTCATCCGCCTGCTCGACCGAAAGCTGGCCTCCCTGCTGGACCGGGCGCCGCAGTTCCCCACCTTCCTCGTCCTCATGCTCGTCGCCATGCTCTCGGGCACCCTCCTCAACATCATCTGGGGGAGCTGGTCGACGGCGGCCGCACGCACGCTCTTTCCCCTGGCCCTGCTCCTCGGGCTGTGGTTCTGGGAGACCCGGGTGAGCCGGAGACGGGTGCGCTGATGGCGGGAGGAATCAAGGCCAAGCTGCTGCGCCTGACCTTCGGCAACCTCGCCTACCTCGGGGCGCAGTTCGTGGCATTCGTGGCCCTGGCCCAGTGGGCCACACTGGCGGAGGTCGGTCGCTTCTCCTGGGCCCTGGCACTGACCAGCCCGATCTTCCTCTTCGCCGACATGCGGACCAGCCAGATCCAGCTCTCCTCCCCGCCGGAGCAGGTGAGTTACCGCACCTTCGTGTATCAGCGCGTGGCCATGCAGCTGCTCGCCTCTCCCGTGGCGATCGGCCTGGGCCTGGCCTTCGCCCCCGACCGGGAGACCTTCGCGATGGTCCTCGGGCTGACGGTGCTGAAGAACATCGAGGGTCTGATCAACGTCTCCCTCACCGAACACATGAGGTTCGAGGCGATGGGCGTGGTCGCCGCAATCCAGCTGGTGCGCGGAATCCTCTACGCCCTCGTCTTCAGTCTCTCCCTCTTCTTCAGCGGCAGCGCCATCGTGGCCATCTGGTTGACGGCCGTGATCCTGCTCGTCCCTGCTGCGCAGGGGCACCTGACGCTGCCGCGCACGGCCCGCTCGGCGGGCTCCTCCCGGCAGGCGATGCTCCTGCTCACCCGAGATTCCTGGTCCATCGGCCTCGGCTTCTTCATCGGCTCCCTGACGGTGAACGGCCCCCGTTTCCTCATCGAGTCCTACAACGGCGTCGAGGCCCTCGGTGTGTTCGCCGCCGTGTCCTACGTCATCGTGCTGGCCAACACGGTGGTGGACAGCGTCACCCAGGGCCTCATGCCCCGGTTCAGCTCCTACTGGCGCGCGGGGCAGGGACGCCGCGCGCTGAACAACGCCTTCCGCATCTGCGCCCTGGTGGGACTCATCGGCCTGCTCTCCCTGCTGGTCTCGGCGCTGTTCGGTGACACGATCCTGCGCCTGCTCTACGGCGCGGAATTCGCCCAGGGCAAGGTGGTGCTCATCGCGCTGTTCGTCTGGGCCACGCTGCAGTACATCGCCTCGGCCCTGCGCTCCGTGCTCATCACCGGCGGCATGCGCAGCGGGGTGCTGTGGACGAGCGTGATCAACATGGTGGTCACGCTGGCGCTGGCGCTGCTGTGGCTGCCCACGCGGGGCGCCGAATTCGCCGGCTGGGCGCTGGCCTGCGGTCAGCTCGCGCAGCTGCTGATCTATGTCTGGTTCGCGGCCCGCGCTTTCCGGGGTGCCGACCAGCACGTTGAAAAGAAGGAGCAGTCCTCATGAAGATCTCCGTGATGTGCATCGCCTCCCGCAGTGGGGGAGGGCTGACGGTCCTGCAGAGCCTCGTCGACTATGCCGTGTCCGCAGACACCGGGAACGAGTGGCAGTTCATCGTCTCCGATCAGGAGCTCCCGGCGGCCACGGAGCGGGTGAGCATCGTGCGGGCGTGCCCGGACTACCGCGGCTGGAGGTCGCGGCTGCGCGGGGAGCTGACTGTCGGCCGCCGGGCCGTGCAGTCCTTCCATCCCGATGTGGTTGTCTCCCTGCACAACATCGACACCCTGGCACGGGGCCGGTTCCCCCTCGCGGTGTATGTCCAGCAGGCCCTGCCGTTCCAACGCGATTACCGCCTGTCGTGGCGCGACCCCCGGGAGCGGGGGCTGGCCTGGCGGCAGTACCTCCTGCGCTTTCCCATCCTCCATGCCGTCCGAAAGGCAGCGGTCACCTTCGTCCAGACGTCGTGGTTGGCCGCGGAGCTGAGCAGTGCCGTCCCGGGCGCGCGCGTGCGCAGCATCGGCTTCGAGCAGGCCGACCGCGGGGATCTCCCTTATGGGCCGACAGTCCGGGAGAACCGCTTCTTCTTCCCCGCCGCGGCCTCGAGTTACAAGAATCACCGCGTCCTGCACGAGGCGGTGCAGATGCTGCAGGACAGGGGAGTGGCGGGCCCGGTGGCGCTCACCCTCCAGGAGCAGGATCTGCGGACACTCATCGGGGAGTCTGCCGCTGCGGACTTCGCCCGCTTTGACTTCCGGGGATGGCTGAGCCACGAGGAGGTACTGGCGCTTCACGGAGACTCCATCCTGGTGTTCCCTTCCCTCGTGGAGTCCCTGGGGCTGCCGCTCTATGAGGCCCGCGAGGCGGGGGTGTGGATCGTCGCCGCCGACCTCGCCTACGCCCGGGAGGCACTGGAGGAATACCCGCTCGTCGCGTGGTTCGACCCCCAGGACGCAGCCTCCCTCGCGGCGGCGATGGAAAAGGCGTGGAACTCCTCCCGGCAGGAGCGCGAGCGGCTCAGCGGAGGCGCCGTCCACGGCGGCGGATGGGAGCGCATGGTCGAGGAACTGCGACGGGCCCTGTAGACCGGCGCGGCCGTCCCGTATATTCGAGCACGAGAACGTGCCGACGAGACGACGAAGGGGGAGGCGAGGTCCGTGGTCCGAGCGATGCGTGTCATCAGCCTCGTCACCCTCGTCCTGCTCGTGGTGCTGGCGCTGGTACCGGTGTGGCTCATCTTTCCCCCGCGCCCCGAGGTGACGCACAGCGACGCCGTCTTCGTCATCGCCGGCTCCTGGGACGGCCGCCACGAACTCGGGGCGCAGCTGGTGGAGGAAGGCATGGCGGACAACTACGTCGTGTCCAACCCGGAGGGCAGCAAGGACATCTACGGCTACGCCCACTGCGCAGGCGAGGACCGGCCGGCCGCGCCGGGCGGTGTGTGGTGCATGGACCCCACGCCCGAGACCACCACCGGTGAGGGGCAGACCTTCGCCACACTGGCGCAGGAGCAGGGATGGTCGTCGGTCATCGCGGTGACCAGCCGGACGCACGCGCGGCGGGTGCAGCTGGTGCTGGACCGGTGCACGGATCTTCGGGCGACAGTGCTGCCTGTCGAGACCCTGGACAAGGACATCCTCGGCATCCTCATCGCCCGGGAGATCGGCGGTCACCTCAAGTTCTGGTTCACCCGCCCCTGTTAGTCCTGATCGGGCTCGAGCACCTGCTGGTTGTCGGTACGCAGGTTCTTCACTTCGCGCATGCGCGGCTGCGGGTCGAGCTTGTCGGCCACTGCCTTGCGGGTGGCGTCGACAGCCTTCTTGGCCACGGGAGAGTTGACGGCAGCGGTGTAGCCCTTCTTGATCTGCTCGAATCGCCTGCGGCCGGCCTTGGTGCCCAGGACGTAGCCTGCTGCGGCTCCTACGACGAACTGGATCATGTGGGTTGAGGCTCCTTCGGGGATCGTCAAGAAAATTCCACCGGCCAGCCTACCTGTCGGCCGTGGGGGCGTTGCCCACCCGTTGCCCACCCGTTGCCCACCCGTTGCCCACCCGGGGCCGGGAAAGGGGGCGCCCGCGGACGTCGAAAAGCAGCCGCAGGGAGCAGGGTCGCTGCTGGTAGACTGACCCGCACGTTGAACTGTTGAGGAGTATGGATCGTGAATCAGGGGCATGTTTGGCTGCTGTCCAGCGGCGGCCGAAGGGGAGCGTTGCTGAGGATCCTGCAGAACATCGACGACGGGGGTCAATCCACCGTCGTCGTCACTGATGCCTCGCAGCTCTCGGCCGCGGGGCACCTGGCGGAGCACTTCGAGCTGGTCCCCCGCATCGCGCACCCTGATTTCATCCCACGGCTGCTCGACATCTGCCGGACGTACCAGGTGAATTCCGTCGTGCCCACGATCGACACGGAACTGGAGATCCTGGCCAGCCACAAGGGACGGTTCGCCGCGCTCGGTGTGGATGTTCTCGTGTCCGATCCCGCGGTCGTCGAGCTGTCCTCCGACAAGTGGAAGTTCAATTCCTGGCTCATGGCCAACGGCTTTCCGGCCATCCGGACGTTCGAGAGGGAAGGTTTCTCCCCGGACCTGCTGGGTGGGCCGGTCGTCGCCAAGCCGCGCGGGGGATCCTCCTCCATCGGGGTCCACCGGGCGGTGAGCGCCGAGCACCTGGATCTGGCGGGCCTCGGCCCGGAGTACATCATTCAGGAGCAGATCGAGGGCGTCGAGGTGACCATCGATTTCGCGGTGTCGCGGACCGGCGAGTTCCTCGGTGCCGTGCCGCGCAAAAGGATCGAGGTGCGGGGAGGCGAGGTGTCCAAGGGCGTGACGGTGCGTCACCCCGCCCTGGAGGAGTTCGTCCGGGAGTTCGCGGCGACGCTCCCCGGGGCCTACGGCGTCCTCAACGTGCAGGTCTTCCTCAACGAGGAGACCGGCGATTTCCGGGTCCTCGAGCTCAACGCCAGGGTCGGCGGCGGCTACCCGCTGTCGGATGCCGCCGGCGCGGACTTCTTCCGGCGGCTCATCTCCGGCTCTGAGGGGCCCGTGGACTCCTGGCAGGAGAACCTGCTCATGCTGCGTTTCGACGACGCCGTGTTCGTCCCCGACTACCAGGGAGAGAACCTGTGAGGACGCGCCTCATCGTCCTCGACGTCGATGACACCCTCTACCTGGAATGCGATTATGTCCGCAGCGGCTTCCGGGCCGTCTCCGACTACGTGGACCAGGAGTTCGGCTTCGGCGGATTCTACGATCATGCGTGGGAGTCCTTCCTGGCCGGGCGGCGCGGGAACATTTTCGACGAGGTCCTGACGATGCTGCCCGACGACCGCCGTCCCTCCGTCCCCGACCTGGTCGCCGTCTACCGAAACCACCGGCCGGACATCACCCTGTGCCCGGACGCGCGGGCCTTCCTCGACGAGGTGGCCGGGGACTTTCACCTCGGGGTGGTCACCGACGGCCCGGTTGCCAGTCAGCGGAACAAGATTGAGGCCCTGGGGCTGGATCGTTGGGTCACCGAGTTCGTCGTTACCGGCGAACACGGTCCCACCTGGCACAAGCCTTCGCTGCTGCCCTTCCGGCACCTGGAGGAGGCCTTCGGTGTCCACGGCGCTGAATGTGTCTACATCGCGGACAACCCCCACAAGGACTTCGTCGGACCCACGGAACTGGGGTGGCAGGCGGTGCGGATGGTGCGCCCCTTCGGGCTCCACGCCGAGGCGGACGACGCGGAGAGTTCTCGCCCGGACGCGCGGGTGGACGGCTTCGGGGGGATGCTCGACATCCTGCACTGAGGGCGCGCCGGGCCCGAAAGATAGCGTTAGATGAATGTAATCACCGTTTTCCGGACACGCCCCCTCCGCTGCGCTATCTTCGTATTACCAACGGAGTGTGGAGGTGGAGATGAGCGGCGAGCGCCCGGGCATCAGGCTCAACTGTCATGCCTCGGCAGCGCTCGCCCTCGCCGCGCTGTGCCTCGCACGTCTGTGGGCGGAGGCGGACGTCGAGAGCCCGGCGGAATAATACCCCGGCCGTCTCCGTATCAAACTTTCGGTTGATGCTAACGTGGTGGCCATGACGGCGACCACGGTCCAGCGACGCAGACGTGGCATCTCCCCGTGGGTGCCGAACCAGCACGGAGCCTGGGCGATGCTCATCAGCCCCGCGGTCCTCGGCCTCGTCGCCGGCCTCCGGGCCCACCTGCTTATCGACGCCCCCTCCCACCGCCCCCTCCTCGTCCTCCCGGCCGTGCTCGTCGCCTGGTTCTTCGGCTATTTCGCCTTCTTCGCGTTCGGGCTGGCGGCCAAGGCGCGCACGCGGGAGCGCCGCGCCACTTATCTCCCGCCCGTCTATGTCTACGGATCCATCTCCCTGGTCGGGATCGCCGTGGCCCTGCTCCTGCAGCCGCACCTGCTCTGGTGGGCGCTGCCCTTCGCGCCGCTCGTCGCGGTCGCGGTGGGGGAGACCCTCCGCGGGCGGGCCCGCTCGGCGTTGTCCGGCGTATCGACGGTCCTCGCCTCAGCGCTCCTCCTGCCCGCCCTCACCGCGGTCGGCGGGGGAGCGGGCGCCATCGATTCGGTGCCCGCCATGATCTGGCTGAGCATGGTGTTTCTGGCACTGTACTTCTCCGGGACCATCCCCTTCGTGAAGACGATGATCCGGGAGCGCAACAACCCGACCTATCTCCGCATCTCCATCGGCTACCACGTCCTGGCGATGCTGGCCGTGCTCGCGTGGGCGCTCTGGTCGGGGAGCTGGATGGTGGGTGGGCTTGCAGTTCTCACCATGGCGGTGGCTCTGGGGCGGGCGGTGTGGATCCCCTGGTCTGCGCGGCGGGGAGAGCCGTGGACCGCGCGGCGCGTCGGCATGGCTGAGGTCCCCGTCCTGCTCAGCGCCTGCGTGGCGGTTCTGGCTGCGATCTTCTTCTGAGCCGCCCCCGCACGGCGCAAATCCCGGGTTAGGTGTCGTAGAAACGACGCTCCCGGGATTCACTTCTCCACAATTCGGGTTCCGCTGCTCCTGGAACCGGCTCTGTGAAGCATTACCTGGAGCGTAACCTGGATCACACGGGAAGGCAAGGGGTGAAAAAAGGACGGCCACCGGAATTCCGGTGGCCGTCCTATCTGCTCCGCCAACTGGGCTCGAACCAGTGACCCTTCGATTAACAGTCGAATGCTCTGCCAACTGAGCTATGGCGGATTAACTTGTTCTGCTGCCGTTCCGCTGGTGTGCTTCCCTGCAACGAGACTTAACTATATGAGACTTTGCCGTAGGTGCCAAATCGCCAGGTCATCGCGGAAAAAGGATGCCTTTGCGGGGTCCGGGACCGGCCCAGTTATACTGACGGAGTTCAGTACGGGGACCTCCCCGTCCGGGGGCTATAGCTCAGTCGGTTAGAGCCGCGGACTCATAATCCGTAGGTCGCGGGTTCGAGCCCCGCTGGCCCCACACTGAACCGAAACCCCAGACTGTCACTGGTCTGGGGTTTCGCCCATTTTCGGCCGTTGAACTGCAGTAATGGCGAAAGGGTATAAGGGGCATTAGGGTACGGGCTAGAACACCTGTCCCCCATAATGTGTCGTTCGGCGAAGTTGATCAACTCACTGTCGGGCATGTCGTCGGTTGAGGATCGGTTCACCCGTGCCGGGGCCACCAACCGGGGCCAGGCGATGCGCTACTTCCTCGGCGAGGATGGTTCTCTGCGTGGCCAGCCGATGTTTGATCGGTTGTCGGTGCCGCAGATTATCCGCCAGACGGAGGGTGATCCGCAGCGTCGCATTGCTCAGCTTTACCGTCACGGGTATCTCCTTGATGTTGCGCCGGGGGGAGAAGGCAGACGAAGTGCTGGCTACGCTGCGTGGCAGTTCGGGGGTGCCGCCGATCAAGCCGCCCCCGGGTAAGCCTCCGGTGGCGCTGGGAGGGCCCGAGCCGGAGCCGCTCCGATACCTCGAGCAGACCGTCGCTCGAGTGGCTGACGACTCGGAAATGTTCGAACAGGTCTCCATGGCAGTCCGTCCGAAAGTCCCGAGCGAAGTATTTACGACGTTCGCGATCGCAGCAGGTGGAACGTGGACGGACCGTCTGTGGCGGATCGAGGGAGAGCATAAGGACAAACCCCACCTCCATGAGTGGGCCACGTTCGTGAGACTCGCAGAGAACGGCCATGAGGTGGTCATCCTGCCTCGGACAGACAAAAAGTCGCCCGACGCCTTGATTGATGGTTATCTCTTCGACGCCAAGACGCCTACAGGAAGCGGAAACAACACGATCAACAACCAGCTGAAGACCGGCCGACTACAGGCGTCCCGGCTAGTGATCGACTTGCTCCAAAGTGACCGCCCCATCAGTCAGGTCCTAGACGACCTGAAGCTGTCAAAGGCAAGGTATACTGGAAAGTTATTGGAAGTTATCGTAATTGGTCGTAATGGAGACGAGGTGAGGTTCGAATATGAGTAACAAACTGGCGACTGCCACAGATGCTCCGATCGATCTCGTGCTGCCCCTCCTGCTGGATGCCACTTCCATCGAAGCCGAAGTAGTCGCGTCTGAAGAGCTCACCTACTGGCTAATCACACCGCGCGGACAGCGTATAGCCCTAGATTACGGGCCTAAGTCAACTGTCGACGAGCTGGAGACGTTCATCTCGGTCGACTGGGATGAACTTGCTTTGCAAAATGAGATCCTTCGCGTATTGCAACAGCTGCCGTACGAATGTCGACGCTTTGACAAGGACGATGAAAAAACTGTGTTTCGCCCGGAGAACGCCCTTCCCGCCGAGCCCTGGACCCCGTCCTAGACGCTGACCGCGACGCACCCGTTACCGACCCGGTAGCGGGTTTTTCTATGCCCACCTACTGATCGAGAGGATCAACTCGCATGAACAATAATCGTCCCTGGCTGCGTTTCATCGAAGGCCTGAACGAGAACACCGGCTCCGCGCCGGCCACGCCGGACCCCACCCCGGCCCAGATGGCGCCGGGGAGCAGTCCGCGCAGGGCACTACCCCGTCGACCGACGCGAGTCAGGACGACGGCAAGGACGGCGAGGACCCAGACGCGAGTGGATCGAAGCGAGCTGTTCTCGCTGATCTCGCGAAGGAGCGTGACAAGCGCCAGTCCCTCCAGGCCGAGCGCGACGAGCTCCAGGCGAAGGTCGCAGAGTTCGAGCGCGCCCAGATGACCGACGCCGAGAAGGCCGAGGCTGACCGCAAGGACATCGACTCCAAGTAATCCGACGGCGCAGGCGCTGATCGCCGCCCACGAACGTACGTCGACGCTTGCCGAGCTGGCGGCCGAGTTCAAAATCCCCGCCGCGATGGCGGACCGCATCCAAGGTGAGACATCCCAGCAGATGCGCGGTGAAGCGGAAGCAATGTCGACGTCCTAGGGGCCTTGCATGGGCAAGCTCTTCAGTCAGTCCCAGCAGCATCCCTGGATGCGGCAAACTCCAGGCAAGTCGATCGCTCACCCGAAAAGCGAACTGACCGCCACCGCCGGTACAAGTCCACCCACCGCTCAACCTCAACCTCAACTTGAATAAACGGGGGTTGAAGTGGGGGTTTAGAGTTGCCCGCCGAGCGAGCCAAATGGACACTGGTTCGTGTTACAGCAAGGTGATTTCACGAGGCCGTTGGGGAAGACGACCCTCGTCTGACACTGCCTGATCCGCCGACCGCGGACTCAGGCGGTGGCCGTTCCTGCCGAAGGATCTTCGACATGACCACCCTTGCACCTTCGCTCGCACGATGGTTGGGCGCCGCCGATTCGAAGGCACCGGACCACCTGTGGGAGACCCCTGACGTGAGCGCCCCGGCGATCCTCACCGCGCGCACCGGGGTCCTGACCATCTCCGGCATGCCTCGGGCCCTGCGCCCCCGCATTGAGACCGCCATGGTTCTGTGCCTCTCGCGTGATTCCGCCCTGGAGATCCCGGGGGCGGATCCGCTCACTTCTGACTGGTTCACTCCCTGGCGGCGTTCCGGTGGGCGCGGTCCCGGCCTGCATGTGGCGTGCCGGCAGGTGCTCACGGGCACTCCGGAGGAGTTCGAGAGGTTGCGGGCGATCGTCGATAATCTGGCGGACCGTTATTGCTTCGACGCGGAGCTGGCCCTCGCCGGCTGAGCCGGCTGAGAACGCACGAACGCCGCGTGGGCCCGGGAACGGGGCGCACGCGGCGTCGATAAGCGGGGGACTAGAAGTCCCAGTCGTCGTCCGTCGTCTCCTCGGCGGTGCCGATGACGTAGGAGGACCCGGAGCCGGAGAAGAAGTCGTGGTTCTCGTTGGCGGAGGGGTCCAGCGAGGTCATCACGCCGGCGTTGAAGCGGCAGGAGTCCGGCGGGAAGATGCCCTCGTAGCCGAGGTTGTTCATGGCCTTGTTGGCGTTGTATCGCAGGAAGGCCTTGACGTCCTCGGTCCACCCGATCGGATCGTAGATGTCCTGGGTGTAGTGGGCCTCGTTGTCGTAGAGGTCGAGGAGCATCTCGAGGGCGAACTCCTTGTCCGCCTCGTTCTCCTCGGCCGACAGCTGCTTGGCGGCCTGCTGGAACTTGTAACCGATGTAGTAGCCGTGGACGGCCTCGTCGCGGATGATGAGGCGGATGATGTCCGCGGAGTTGGTGATCTTGCCCATCGAGGCGAAGCGCAGCGGCAGGTAGAAGCCGGAGTAGAAGAGGAAGGACTCGAGCATGACCGAGGCGATCTTCTTCCGCTGCGGGCTGCCCGTCTGGTACTGCTCGATGATGGTGCGGCCCTTGTACTGCAGGTTCTCATTCTCCCGGGACCAGCGGAAGGCGGCGTCGATCTCGGGGGTGTCGGCCAGCGTCATGAAGATGTTGGAGTAGCTCTTGGCGTGCACGGACTCCATGAAGGAGATGTTCGTGTACACGGCCTCCTCGTGCGGGGTGACCGCATCCGGCAGGATCGACATGGCGCCGACGGTGCCCTGCATCGTGTCCAGGAAGGTCAGCCCGGTGAACACCCGCATGGTGGCCAGCTGCTCCTCATCGGTCATGTTGCGCCACGACGGGATGTCGTTGGACACGGGGACCTTCTCGGGCAGCCAGAAGTTGGTGGTCAGGCGGTTCCAGATATCCAGGTCGGTCTGGTCCGGGATGCGGTTCCAGTCGATGGAATCGAGGACGTCGCCGGACTCGTAATGGACGGGGGTGCTGATTGTCTTTGTGCTCACGTTCTCCCACCGGGAATCGAACCCGAGAGCCGGAAAAGACCAGCGTGTGACCAGTTACACCATGGGAAATCCCCTGTGGGGGTGGCGGGCCAAGGGGACAGCCCTCACGAGTCCACACCTTAGCCCCCCGCGCGCGGGAGTTCTACTTCTCGATGCAGGCGCGTTAAGACCGGTGGGCCTCGATGTGGGCGTCGAGCTCGCCGACGGTCGGGAGGGAGAAGATGGTGGCGTCGTCGAGACGCACGCCGAAGGTGTCCTCGATCCGCACCGCGATCTCGATCATCGCGAGGGAGGAGATGCCCAGGTCCGTGAGCTTCGTGTCCGGGGTGAGCGCCTCCGGCTCGACCCCGGAGGCTTCTTCGATGATCTGGGCGAGTTCCGGGGAGGGGACAGGTGTGGTCATGGCACCGATCCTAGTGGGCGGAAGGGCCATCGGTAGTCTCGGAGGTATGGCTTTCGCCCCACATGACCTTCCGCAGCTCCTCCGCAGCTGGGTGATGCGGCTGTCGCCGGGAGGCCGCCGTCGACTCGCCCTGAAGCTCGGCGAACTGCATTCCGGGACGCGCGAACCGGGCCTGACGGGCATGGACAGGGTCGGCACCGTCGACAACGACGGCGTCCTGGTCCACTGGTACGAGTACGGCGATGTCCGCGCGCACGATTCCGCGGTGACCATCGTCTTCGTGCACGGTTTCACTCTCGCGGCCGAATCCTTCTACCTGCAGGTCAATCACCTGCGGGAGAAGTGGCCCGGCGCCCGGATCCTGCTTCTCGACGTCCGCGGCCACGGCCAGACCGGCAAAGTCGACCCCGCCCTCTGCACCGTCGAGGGCGCGGCCGACGACACCCTGGCGGTACTACGGGCGCGCGGGGCGGAGGGGCCGCTCATCCTCGTGGGGCACTCCCTCGGCGGGCTGGTCGTGCTCAACCTGGTGCGCCGCTGCCCGGACATCCTGCGCGGCAACATCGCCGGCATCGTCCTGGTGGCCACCTCCATCGAGGCGCTCTCCGACCAGGGCCTGCCGCAGATCCTCGCCTCCCCGGTGGCCGACCAGGTGTACAACGCGGTGGAGAGCTCCCCGCAGGAGGCCCGCAAGTTCAAGGAGCAGGCCGCGCTCATCCTGGCCCCGACGCTGGCGGTGACCGTGTTCCACCGCAAGACGGACTACCGCATCATCGAATTCCACGCCGCCATGATCCACGAGACCCCGCTGGAGACCTTCGTGGGATTCTTCGGGGACCTGCAGGAACACGATGAACTCGCGGCCGGCGAGCACCTGCAGGGCATCCCGGGGTACGTCATCGCCGGCGACAAGGACGATGTCACCCCGATCTCCCAGGCGGAAAGGCTCATCGAGGTGTGGCCCGAGGCATGGCTGCAGATCCCCCGGCACGCCGGGCACATGGTGCCGCTCGAGGCGCCGGAGGTGCTCAATGCCGCCATCGACCGCCTCATGATCCGCACTCTGAAACAGATAGACTGAGCGGCGTGACTGCTCTGGAACTGGTGAAGGACTGGCCCGTCGACACGTACGCGGCGGCGGTGATCGACGGCGACGACATCGACCGGGTCGGCGACCTGGGCAAGGTCTTCGACCTCATGAGCGTGACCAAGCCGTTGTCCACCTACGGCTTCCTCCTGGCCATGGAGGAGGGGATCTTCGACCTCGACACCCCGCTCGGCCCCGAGGGCTCCACCGTGCGCCACCTCCTGGCCCACGCCAGCGGCGTCGGCTTTAAGGAGGGCGACCGGATCCGCGGAGTGGGGGAGCGCCGCATCTACTCCAACTACGGTTTCGAGATTCTCGCCGACGCCGTCTCCGCTGCCGCCGGCATGAGCTTCGCCGCCTACCTGCAGGAGGGCGTCCTCGACCCGCTGGGCATGAAGTGGACCCGCCTGCTCGGCGCCGCCGGCTGGCAGGCCGAGGGCACGGCCCACGACTTCATCACCTTCCTCCTCGAGCTCATGCACCCCACCCTGCTGCATCCCTCGACGATGGCAGAGGCCACCACCGTCC
Source organism: Corynebacterium nasicanis (assembly GCF_042658165.1). NCBI lineage: Bacteria > Bacillati > Actinomycetota > Actinomycetes > Mycobacteriales > Corynebacteriaceae > Corynebacterium > Corynebacterium nasicanis. The sequence continues at coordinate 414,446 of NZ_JBHSQE010000001.1, read as the reverse complement.
AGTTCCCCGAGCTCAACGGCATCGTCCCCGGCTACGGCATGATGAAGCCCTGCCCGTGGGGCCTGGGTTTTGAGATCAAGGGCGAGAAGAACCCCCACTGGACCGGGCCCTCCATGCCGGCGGACACCTTCGGCCACTTCGGGCAGTCCGGCACCTACCTGTGGGTCGCCCCCGGCACCGGGCGCGCCATGGTGGCGCTCACCGACCGCCCCTTCGGCGACTGGGCCAAGCTCCTGTGGTCCGAGACCAACGAAGCGATCTGGGCCGAGCTGGAGGGTTAGCCACCGAAGAGCTTGTTCCACAGGGAGTTCGTGTCCGGCGCCTGCCGCGTGATCACCTTGACGGTGGAGCCGCGCACCACGCCGCTGAGGATGACCCGCGGGGCGTTGGGGTGGGGCTGGGTGGTCTCCACGGTGACGGTGGACAGGGTGTCCCGGAGCCGATTCTCCACGTAGACGCCCGGCGGGACGATGACCTCCACGACGGACATGTTGGCCGTGATGTCGAAGGTGCACACCGGGGCGGCCGCCTGGGCCTGGCGCAGATCCAGCTTGAGGGTGGAGCCGTTGAGCTTGAAGCGCGACATCTCGGGCACGGTCCACTGCCCGACGCGCTTGATCTCACCCATCGTCGACACCACCGGCTGGTTTTCCACCGGCAGCGCCAGGTACGCGCCCGCCTGGGCCATGGGCACCGGGGTGTTGGGCAGCTGGGGATGCGGCGGCGGCGCGCCCAGGTGCTGCACCCGGATGCGGTGGAGCACGGAGACGTCCTGCGTCGACCACACCACGTCACTGAGCCGGTCGAAGTCCTCGAAGGACAGCCGGCCCGCGCCGACCAGCCGGGTCAGGTCGGCCTGCAGCTGCTCGCGTTCGTCATCACGGGGTGGGATCGGTCGGTTGTCGCGGTGCATCACCCTGTCAACGATACCCAGGCTGGGGGCGGGCGTCGAAAAGCGAAAAGGCCCTGCCGGAGGGCAGGGCCTGGACGCTTGCTGGCTTACACGACGGTGGGGTCGTCCAGCTGGTACTTCTCGGCGGCCTGCTGGGCCACGGAGATGTCGAGCTTGCCCTCGCGGGCCAGGCCCATGAGCACGGCGACGACGACGGACTCGGCGTCGATGTTGAAGTATCGACGTGCCGCCGGGCGGGTGTCGGAGAAGCCGAAGCCGTCGGCGCCGAGGACGATGTACTCGCCCGGCACGTAGGCGCGGATCTGCTCCTGCAGGTCGGTGGCGAAGTCGGACACCGCGACGAAGGTGCCGCCGGAGACCTTCTTCATCTGTCGGGTGGCGAAGGCCTCCTCGATCTCCGCGGCCGGGTTGCGCAGCTGCTCCTTGTTCTTCGCCGCGCCGTCGCGGGCCAGCTCGACCCACGAGGTGACGGAGAAGACGTTGGCCTTGACGCCGTACTCCTCGGCCAGCATCTGCTGGGCCTTGAGGGCCCACTGCATGCCGACACCGGAGGCCAGGATGGAGGCCTCGGGGCCGCCGTCGACCTCGAGTTCCTCGGCGCGGGAGAACAGGTACATGCCCTTGTGCAGGCCCTCGACGTCGAGGTTCTCCGGCTCGGCCGGCTGCGGCACCGGCTCGTTGTACACGGTGAGGTAGTAGATGACGTTCTCGCCGCGGTCGGGGCCGTACATGCGGTCGATGCCCTCGTGGAGCAGGTGGGCGATCTCGTAGGCGAAGGCCGGGTCGTAGGAGACGACGCCCGGGTTCGTCGACGCCAGGATCTGCGAGTGGCCGTCCATGTGCTGCAGGCCCTCACCCGTCAGGGTGGTGCGGCCGGCGGTGGCGCCGATGAGGAAGCCACGGCACATCTGGTCGGCGGCGGCCCAGATGCCGTCGCCGGTGCGCTGGAAGCCGAACATCGAGTAGAAGATGTACAGCGGGATCATCGCCTCGCCGTGGGTGGCGTAGGAGGAACCGGCGGCCATGAAGGAGGCGACGGAGCCGGCCTCGTTGATGCCCTCGTGGAGGATCTGACCGTCGGTGGCCTCCCGGTAGGAGAGCATGAGGTCGTGGTCCACCGGCACGTAGTTCTGGCCGTGCGGGTTGTAGATCTTCAGGGTGGGGAACCAGGAGTCGAGGCCGAAGGTGCGGGCCTCGTCCGGGATGATCGGCACGACGCGGCGACCCAGCTCCTTGTCGCGCATGAGCTCCTTGAAGGCACGCACGAGCGCCATCGTGGAGGCGACCTCCTGCTTGCCCGAGCCCTTGCGCACGCTGCGTAGCTTCTCGATGTCCGGCACCTGCAGCGGCGTGTACGACTGACGACGCTCCGGGACGTACCCACCCAGCTCCGCGCGACGCTCCTTCATGTACTGGATCTCCGGGGCGTCCTCGCCCGGGTGGTAGTACGGCGGCAGGTAGGGATCGGCCTCGAGGACCTCGTCCGGGATCGGGATGGACTGCTTGTCGCGGAAGCTCTTGAGATCCTCCGCGGCCAGCTTCTTCATCTGGTGCGTGGCGTTGCGGCCCTCGAAGTTGTGGCCCAGGCCGTAGCCCTTGATGGTGAAGGCGAGGATGACCGTCGGGCGGTCCTTGGTCTCCAGCGCGCGCTGGTAGGCGGCGTAGACCTTGCGGTAGTCGTGGCCACCGCGGGGCAGGGCCCAGATCTCCTCGTCGGTCATGTCCTCGACGAGCTTGGCGGTGCGCTCGTCGCGGCCGAAGAAGTGCTCACGGACGTAGGCGCCGTCGTTGGCCTTGAAGGTCTGGTAGTCACCGTCCGGCGTGGTGTTCATGACGTTGACCAGGGCGCCGTCCTTGTCCTTCTCCAGCAGGACGTCCCACTCGCGGCCCCAGATGACCTTGATCACGGACCAGCCGGCACCGCGGAAGAAGGACTCCAGCTCCTGGATGATCTGGGTGTTGCCGCGGACCGGGCCGTCGAGGCGCTGCAGGTTGCAGTTGACCACGAAGGTGAGGTTGTCCAGGTTGTTCAGCGCCGCGTGCTGGATGAGGCCGCGGGACTCCGGCTCGTCCATCTCGCCGTCGCCGAGGAAGGCCCACACGTGCTGCTCGGAGGTGTCCTTGATGCCGCGGTTGTGCAGGTAGCGGTTGAATCGCGCCTGGTAGATCGCGTCCATCGGGCCCAGGCCCATGGAGACGGTCGGGAACTCCCAGAAGTCCGGCATGCCGTGCGGATGCGGGTAGGAGGGGATACCACCCTGCGGGCGGGAGACTTCCTGGCGGAAGCCGTCGAGGTCGTCCTCGCTCAGACGCCCCTCGAGGAAGGCGCGGGCGTAGATGCCGGGGGAGGCGTGGCCCTGGAAGAAGATCTGGTCGCCGCCACCCGGGTGGTCCTTGCCGCGCCAGAAGTGGTTGAAGCCGACCTCGTAGAGCGGGGCGGCGGAGGCGTAGGTGGAGATGTGCCCACCGACGCCGATGCCCGGACGCTGCGCGCGGTGCACCATGATGGCGGCGTTCCAGCGCATCCAGCGGCGGAAACGCTTCTCGATCTCCTCATCACCCGGGAATTCCGGCTCCATCGTGGTGGGGATCGTGTTGACGAAGTCCGTGGAGGTCAGGTTCGGCAGCGGAACGCGCTTGAGGGTGGCGCGCTCGAGCATGCGCAGCATGAGGTAGCGCGCGCGGGCCGGGTCCTTCTCCTCGAGCAGACCGTCGAGGGAATCCATCCACTCCTGGGTCTCCTCCGGATCGGTGTCGTTGAGGTAGGACGCGACGCCGTCTCGGATCGCGGGGTAGTGGGAGTTGCCTGTGCCGCCGTTCGCGTTCAGGTCATCTGCCATGGTGAGCCTCCAGGTTTGTGATGGTGAGATGGAGCATCGGGCCCGCCGGCTAGGTGTTCCGGACGGGCCTGAATGTCGGTTTCCAGGATACGTGTTTTCATTGGCCAAGGTTCCTCGGGGCATTTGAAAACTTTGCGAAGATTGGCCCGTCTATCAGGCACGCTTATCGACGCCCCGTTTCCCCACGTCATCACCTTGTGTCGCCCATCACAGCGACATGTTGTTAATTCGGGACCGTGTACCCCCGATTGCTTTCCGCCGCACGATCGGCACGGGGGAGGGGGGAAATCAAGAAAAACCGCAGCACACCTTGTATCCTGCCTAGCAGTAACCGTATAAGGCCGATCCCATACGGGGAACGGCCGAGAACAAGGAGGAAGAACGACGTGGTGGACGCTCCGGGCGTAGTGAAGAAGAACGCCCAGGACTACGCACAGATTCTCGGCGTCGAGTCGGGAATGACTGTCCAGGAAGTCGGATGGGACGAGGATTCTGACACGGCCATCTCGGAGGCCGTCGAGGACGCCATCGGAGAAGAGCTTCTCGACGACGACACCGACGAACTCTGCGACGTCGTCCTCCTGTGGTGGCGCGAAGAGGACGGGGACCTCGTCGACGGTCTCGTCGACTCCCTGCGCCCCCTCGCCGAGAACGGCCGCATCTGGCTGCTCACCCCCGGCGCCGGCAAGCCCGGCACCATCGCCCCCGGCGAGATCTCCGAATCCGCCCAGTTGGCGGGCCTGGTCCAGACCACCTCCACCCGCCTCGGCGCCTGGCAGGGCTCCTGCCTCGAGGCACGCGGCCAGAAGTGACCCGTATCGCGGGCGCTCATCCGGCCCGTGATACTCTTTCTCAACCCGTACAGCGAGTCAGGCGCTCTTAGCTCAGCTGGAAGAGCAACTGGTTTACACCCAGTAGGTCGGCGGTTCGAGCCCGTCAGAGCGCACCACCGGTGAGGTAGTTAAGCAGTAAGGTTCCCCGAAATACGGCCTGTATTTCGGGGAACCTTACTGCTTAAACACCCTCAGCGCTGCTCGTGGAGCCGCCCGGCGATGCGGGCCTCGGCGGCCGTGTCCTCGGCGGCGAAGATGCGGGCCACGTCGGCCGCGTGCTCTTCGGGCACCCACACGTGGACCGCGTAGTCACCGGTGGAGACCCAGCGGTGGCCCTCGGGGGAGGCGTCCTCGAGGATGTGGCGGATGACGTCGGGGTCCGCCCACTCGCCCTCCACCGCGACGTCGAGGTGCACGGCGTCCCCGCCCTTGAGGTAGGAGAGTTCGCCGACCGGGTTGTCCGTGAAGTGCGGCCCGAAGTGGAGGTCGCAGTGGACCTGCGTGAAACGGTCGCGGGTGCCCGCCGCGTCGGCGGCCTCCCAGAGGAAGAGGGCGTAGGAGTCGTTGGAGATCACGCACTCGGGGTCGAAGACCAGTGAACGCGGGAACAGCGGGGTGCCGTCGTCCTCGGAGAGGCGCAGCAGCGCGCTGAGGTGCTCGAGGCGGAATCCCTGGGGCCCGTTGTAGTAGTCGAAGTCGATGTCGTCGACGATGATCTCGCGGGAGGGGTGCAGTCCGAAGGAGGCGGCGTTGTCCAGCGCGAGCAGCAGCACCTGGGCGGCTTCGCGGGGGTCGTAGCTCAGCTGGGTGGGCTCGGGCGTGCGCCAGCGACGGGGCAGGGCCGCCCCGACCGCGCGGGCGTCAACGAGCCGGTCAGCGCCGGAACCGAGTAGGCGATTCCAAAAGCCCATGGTGTCTCCTGCGGAAACTAGTTGGGGTGTGTGACCCCACCATAGTGTGCTGCGGAAGGTTCTGCCGGGAGAACGTTCAGAAGCGGTCGCGCTCGCGCTTGGCGAAGCGTTCGTAGTGGTCCGGGCGGGCATCGCCGTAGCGTTCGCGGCGGGTGGCGGGCTCGGAGGGGGCGTCGAGTGGGGCGTCGATAAGCTCCTGGGATTCGTCGCGGACCCGGCGACGTTCACGGAGTTCGGCCCAGATGAAATAACCGAGGCCGAGCGGGGCCATGATGCCGAAGGCGATCCACTGGAAGCCGTAGGACAGGTGGGAACCGCGGTCGAGTTTGGGGACCGGGATGGCGTTGAGTTCGCCGGGTTCGCCGGCGGAGAGCTGCACGTAGTCCTGCGCGAGTGGCACGCCGACGACCTCGGAGATCTGCTGGGTGTGGATGCCGTAGACCTGGCGGTAGCCCTGGTCCTCCATGGGGGCGCTCGTCGGCGCGATCTCGTTGAGGCGGGCGTGGCCGTGGATGGTGACCTCGCCTGCGGGGGCGGCGGTCATGTCGGGGATGTTGCCGTCGATGGGGACGGTGAAACCGCGGTTGACCAGGAACGTCTCACCGGAATCGAGGCGGAAGGGGGTGAGTGCGTGGAAGGCGGGGGAGGAGTCGACGGGGCGCATGCGCAGGAGCACCTCATCCTCGGTGAGGTATCTGCCCTGCAGGGTGACGCGCCGCCATTCCTCGTCCGGGGTGATCTCGCCCTGCGCGCCGAAGACCTCGGTGGCGGGGACGGGATCGGTACGGAAGGCGGCGTCGATCTGGTTGTTGCGGTGGACGATGGCGTCGTCCTTGCCCAGCTGCCAGGGGGCGAGGAAGGTGAAGGCGATGTAGGAGAACGCGATGATGATGAGCAGCATCATGATCCAGCCGGGCCGGAGGAAGACGAGGAGTCCCTTCCGGCCTGGTGCTTGCCGACGTCCGTAGCGCTGCCTGTTCGTATCCATCGAAAGTTCAGTGTACAGGCCGGGTCTACTGCGCCTACCGAGCCTACCGAGCCCGAGTGCTCACCTGCACGGCCGCGCGGACGTGCGCCAGCAGGCCCGCGACGGCGGCCTCGATCTGCTCACGGGTCTCGACGAAGCCCTCGGGCCCGCCGTAATAAGGATCGGCGACGCAGGCCTGCTCGGGAGCCGCAGGGTCGAAGCTGCGCAGCAGGCGGATCCGCTCCTCCGGGACGTCACGGGCCAGGAGCTCCGCGACGTGGCCGGTGTCCAGGGCGATGAGGAGATCGGCCGCGAGATCCTCCGGGCCGATCTGGGAGGCGACGTGATCGGAACCGTCATGGCCGGCGCTGCGTAGCTCGGCGACGGCCCGGCGGTCCGCGCCGTTGCCCACGTGCCAGCCCCCGATACCGCAGGAGGACACCCGCACGCGGTCGGCGAGTCCCGCCGCCTCGACGGCGTCGTGGAAGATCACCTCAGCCATGGGGGAGCGGCAGATGTTGCCGGTGCAGACGAAGTCGACGTGGTAGCGCTCATCCTCGTGCGGCGAGCCAGTCATGGACGATCCCTTCCAGAGCCTGGGGAGTGTGTGCGGTGTGGGCCGCGGTGGCCCACTCCTCGGGGGTTCCGTAACCCCATGAGACGGCCACTGTATCAATACCGTGCGCGGCAGCCCCCGTGATGTCGTGGGAACGGTCGCCGACCATGAGGATATCGTGACTGTCCGCCGCCCACCCGTTCGTGGAGAGAACGTGATCGATGACGGCGGATTTACTCCGGCGGGGCCCGTCCTCCTGCGCCGCCCCGATGAAGTCGAGGTGCGGCAGGAAGCCCTCCCGTTCGAGGATGAGCCGGGCGAAACCCTCCCCCTTGGAGGTGGCGGTGGCGATCGTCAGGCCGGCGTCCTTCCAACGGTGCACCAGGTCGAGCATCCCCGGGAAACTGGTGGCATCCGCCCAGCCGCCCCGGCGGGTGTAGTCGAGATAGACCTGCAGGCCCGCCTGCGCCTGCGCGGGCGACATGCCCAGCGAGCGCAGCGTCACCTCCATGGGCGGGCCCGCGATGCGCCGCTGGAACTCCTCGTCCGGGTGCGGCCATCCGAGCTGGTCGAGGGTGTGCAGGAAGCCCGCCCGGATGCCGGGGAGGGAATCGATGAGTGTGCCGTCGACGTCGAGAAGAAGAATGCTCACGGCCCCCAATGTGCCACAGAATCGGGCGTCTACACTTGGGGGCCATGAGTACCGTCGGTTCAATCGTGTCGATCCTGGAGTCCGCCTACCCGCCGTCACTCGCCGAGAGCTGGGACGCCGTCGGGCTGATCTGCGGAGATCCCGCCGCCGAGGTGGACACCGTGGCCTTCGCCCTCGACTGCACACAGGAGGTGGCGGAGGAGGCGGTGCGCAGTGGCGCACAGATGCTCGTCGTGCATCACCCGCTGCTGCTGCGCGGCGTGACCTCCGTCGCGGCCGACACGCCCAAGGGCAAGGTCATCCACACCCTCATCCGCGGCGGGGTGGCCCTCTTTGCGGCGCACACCAACGCCGATTCCGCCCGCCCCGGTGTCAACGACCTCCTCGCCGAGCTCGTCGGCATCACACCCGGCCGTCCGATCCTGCCGAAATCCGGCGCCGCAATGGACAAGTGGGGGGTCCACATCCCGCCGGCGTCCGTCGACACCGTGAAGAAGGCTCTTTTCGACGCCGGCGCCGGGCACATCGGCAACTACCGCGACTGCTCCTTCGACATCGAGGGCACCGGGCAGTTCACGCCCGGGGAGGGCGCCGACCCCACCGAGGGCACCATCGGCGAGACCTTCCGCGCCGCCGAGGTCCGCGTCGAGTTCATCGCCCCGGCCCGCCTCCGGCGCCCGCTTATCGACGCCCTCCGGGCCGCCCACCCCTATGAGGAGCCGGCCTTCGACATCCTCGAGATGGCAGACACCACCGACGCGGACCTGGCCTATGGGCTGGGGCGCATCGGCGAACTACCGCAGCCGATGACCCTGCGGGAGTTCACCCAGCAGGTCGCCGACGCCCTCCCGGTCACCGAGTGGGGCGTGCGCGCCGCCGGCGATCCCGAGACGATGGTGCAGCGGGTGGCCGTCAGCTCCGGGTCCGGCGACAGCTTCCTCGACGCTGTCCGCGGGCTGGGGGTGGACGTCTACGTCACCTCTGACCTGCGGCATCACCCCGTCGACGAGTACCTGCGCGCCGGGGGCCCGCCCGTCATCGACACCGCTCACTGGGCCAGCGAATTCCCCTGGACGTCGCAGGCTGCTGAGATGGTGGGGGAGAAGGCGGGCGTCGAGACGCGTGTCATCAACCTGCGCACCGACCCCTGGACCCTGTCCGCCCACGCAAGCGAGTAGAAAGAACAGACATGAAACTCGATCCCACGCAGCAGATCCTCCTGCTGGAGCTGGCCAACACCGAACGATCCCTCGACGTGGTGGGCGACACGGCCTTCGTCACCCCGGAGCAGCAGGAGGTGGAGCGTCTCGTCGCCGAACAGCAGCGCATGCTCAACGCCTCGGCGGCCGCGCAGATGGCCGTCGACGACATGGAGGCGGACATCCTGCGCATCCAGGAGGACGAGCGCAAGCTGCGCAAGCGCGCCGCCGACGACAAGGCGCAGCTGAGCGCGGAGACCGATCCCGTGCGCCGCCGCGATCTCGAGCACGACCGCTACTCCGCGAAGTCCCGCATCGCCGACCTCATGGGCGAGCTCACCGAATGCCACAACCAGATCCACGCCCTGCGCAACAACCGCGACAACCACGGTGCGCGGAGCGATGAACTCGCCCGCCAGCTCGAGGTTGCCCGCCGCGCCGCCGAGGCCGCCAACGCGGCCGCCGCCGCCATCCCGGACCCGGTCGAGCACATCGCCGCGCTGCGCGCCCAGCTGCCGGAGAGCGTCGTCGCCGCCTACGACGCCCAGAAGAACGAATCCGACGTGGGGGCCGCGGACTTCAACGGCCGCACCTGCGGCGGCTGCTACATTGTGCTCACCGGGCTCGACCAGCAGCGCATCAACCGGGCCCCGGCCGATGAGATGCCGCGCTGCCCGGAATGCGGCACCTACCTCATCCGGAAGCAGGCCGAGTGACCACTGCCGAGCATGTGATCATCTACGCCGACGGCGGCTCGCGGGGAAACCCGGGGGTCGCCGGTTCCGGCACGGTCGTCTACGCCGCGGACGGTCGCACGGTACTGCGTGACATCGTCTATGTCGTCGGCAAGAAGGCGACGAACAACGTCGCCGAATACCACGGCATGTTGCGCGGACTCGAGGCCGCCCGAGACCTCGGCGCCCGCCGCGTCGAGATGTTCATGGACTCCAAGCTCGTCGTCGAGCAGATGAGCGGGCGCTGGAAGATCAAGCACCCCGACATGCAGGCCCTGGCCCTCGAGGCCCGCCGGATCGCGGAATCCTTCGACTCCGTCAGCTACACCTGGGTGCCCCGCGCCCGCAACGCCGCTGCCGACGCCCTGTCCAACCAGGCGATGGACGCCGCCGCCGCCGGGGCTGACCCCGGAATTGTGGGGGAGACTGTGGCTGACACTCCGGCCTCTGCAGCGGGGTCGCAGGTGGGCTCCCCGGCCCACTGGGCAGGGGCGACGTCCCGCCCGACGCGTTTCGTCCTGCTGCGCCACGGGCAGACGGCGATGTCCGCCGCGAAGCAGTACTCCGGGCACTCCGACCCGGAGCTCACCGATTTGGGCCATGAACAGGCGCGGGCGGCGGCCCGCGCGCTGCGGGAACGCGGCGACATCGACGTCATTGTCTCCTCCCCGCTCACCCGGTGCCGGCAGACGGCCGCGGCCGTGGCGGAGGAGCTGGGCCTCGAGGTGGAGATCATCGACACCCTCATCGAGCAGGACTTCGGCGCCTGGGAGGGCAAGACCTTCGAGGAGGCCCACGCGCTGAATCCGCAGCAGCACGACGAGTGGCTCGCCGACCCCAGCATCGCCCCGCCGGGCGGTGAATCCCTGCAGAAGCTGCACAGCCGCATCCGTAACACCCGCCGTGAACTGCAGCAGCGCTACGAGGGCCAGACCGTGCTGGTGGTCAGCCATGTCTCGCCGATCAAGTCCTTTGTCCGGCAGACGATCGACGCCGGGCCGCACGTGGTGGCGCGGATGTTCCTCGACCTGGCCTCCCTGTCCGTCGTGGAGTTCTTCGGGGACGCCGGCGCCCGCGTCGGCTCCTGCCTGCGGGTGTTCAACGACACCGCTCACCTGCGCTCTTCCCGTTAGGGGAGGCGCGGAGTAAGGTGGGGAACCGCGAATGAGTCGGCCGGGTGATCGCGGCGACCTCACCACCTCGTTGTCGGGGCAGGAGGGCGTCGAGGAAAGTCCGGACTCCACCGAGCACGGTGGTTGCTAACGGCAACCCGGGGCGACCCGCGGGCCAGTGCAACAGAAAGTAGACCGCCCGGTTTCGGCCGGGTAAGGGTGAAAGGGTGCGGTAAGAGCGCACCGGCGGGGCAGGTGACTGTCCCGGCCAGGTAAACCCCACCGGGAGCAAGGCATCATGGTCTGCCACGCCGCAGACCGGATCGGACGCTTGAGGGCTGCTCGCCCGAGTCCGAAGGTAGCTGCTTGAGGCGGTCAGCGATGACCTGCCCAGATGGATGATCACCGCCCTCGCGGGCACAGAATCCGGCTTATAGGCCGGCTCATTCGCGCTGCGTCATGCTTCTCGACGCCCCCGTGTGCGCCCATTGTTGTGGAACAATGGGGCGCCATGAAGCTCTACGCCGCGCCGCTCAACTTCCGGGGAATCGCCGAGGAATTCGAGGTTCCCACCGACTTCTCCGCGCAGCTGCATGCGGAGGCGGCAGCGGCCACCGACCGCTACGCCGGCCAGCGCCGCGACATCCGGGATGTGCCGCTGGTGACCATCGATCCGCTCGGGTCGATGGACCTCGACCAGGCGGTGCACATCGAACACCGCCCGGGCGGCTACCGCGTCCACTACGCCATCGCCGACGTCGCCGCCTTCGTCGCCCCGGGCAGCGCCCTGGAAGCCGAATCCCTGCGCCGCGGTCAGACGATCTACCTGCCGGATGAGCCCGCCCGGCTCCACCCCGAGGAGCTGTCGGAGGGCTCCGCCTCCCTGCTTCCTGACGTCGACCGCCCCGCCGTCCTGTGGACCTTCGACCTCGACGAGGCCGGGGAGGTGGAGCACTTCCACGTCGAGCGCGTGCTCGCCCGCTCGCAGGCGCGCCTGGACTATGACTCCGTGCACGCGGACTATCTCGCGGGCAGGATGCACCCGTCCATCGCGCTGCTTCCGGAGGTGGGGCAGTTGCGCGAGGTCTCCGCCCTGCGCCGCCGCGCCATCAACCTCCGCCTTCCCTCCCAGCGGGTCCGCGCGCTCGAGGACGGGACCTTCGAGCTCATCGTCGAGCCGCGCCACGAGGTCATGGACTGGAACTCGGAGATCTCCCTGCTCACGGGCATGTGCGCGGGCGTGCTCATGGTCCGGCACGGGGCGGGACTGCTGCGCACCCTCGGCCCGGCGACCAGGGAGGCGGAGGAGGTCTTCCGCGCGGAGGTCCGGGCGCTGGGGTACGAGCTTGCCGACGACCGCGAGATCGGTGAATTCCTCCAGACCGTCGACGCCACCGACGCCCGCGGCATGGCCGTCATGCGGGAGGCGCAGAAGCTGCTCCGGGGCTCGGGATATGTCAACCTGGCCAGCGGCGAGCCGGAGGTCCACTCCGGCATCGGCGGCTACTACTCGCACGTCACGGCGCCGTTGCGACGTCTCATCGACCGCTTCGCCACGGAATACTGCCTGGCGATCTGCGCCGGGACCTCCGTTCCGGCGTGGGCCACCTCCCGGGCGGACGAGGTGGTCTCGATCATGGAACAGACCTCCGCGTTGGCCAGCAACGTCGACCGCGCGTGCCTCGACCTCACCGAGGCGACCGTGCTGGCGCCGTGGGTCGGGCACAATTTCGACGCTGACGTCCTCACCTCTGATGCCGCCCGCAAGCGCGCCCGGATATTCGTCACCGATCCGCCGGTGCTGGCGGAAGCGGTGGGTGCTCCGCCGCAGGGCACGACCGCGCGGGTGTCTCTGGTGCGCGCGGACGTGGAGACCCGCGACGTCGTCTTCGCCTGGCCGGCTGATTAGGCGCGGTCGAAGGAGGCCCTGATCTGCGAGCCGATGAGCCGGCGCGCCACGGCCCCGTCCTCGATGACCCCCGCCAGGTAGACGAAGGGGTGGACCTGGCCCGCGAACTCGATGACCGTGGCCGGGATACCTTGCTCGAGGAGCGCCGCGGCATAGTCCCGTCCCTCGTCGACCAGCGGGTCGTGGGAGGCCAGGATGAAGGTGGCCGGGGGCAGACCCGTGAGATCGGGGTTGCGCAGCGGGGACATCCGCGGATCCTCGCGGTCGGCGCCGCCGGCGTAGGTGTCGATGAAGTACTGCATGTTCCGGCGCGTGAGGTAGTAGCCGTCCGCAAAGGTGGAGTAGGACTCCGTGTCGGTCGAGGCGGCATCCGTCACCGGGTAGACGAGCACCTGGTGGGTGAGCGCCGGGGTGTGCGCACGGAGCTCCTGGGCGACGACCGCCGAGAGGTTGCCGCCGGCGCTGTCGCCGGCGATGGCCACCTGCTCGGGGATGACGTTCACGCCCGACTGACCGGACAGCACGGCGCGTGCGACTGCCAGGCAGTCCTCCAGTCCGGCGGGGAAGGGGTGCTCGGGGGCCAGGCGGTAATCGATGCTGATGCCGATCGCGCCGGCGGCGGTGGCGATGTCCCGCACGGCGGTGTCGGCCAGGTCGAGGGAGCCGGTGACCCAGCCGCCGCCGTGGATCCACAGGAACGCCGGCTGCGCGGCATCCTGCTCGACGGGAATGTAGACCCGCACCGGAACCCCGGCGATGGTGGTGTCGTAGACGCGCTCGCAGGCGGTGGTGGGGCCGGAGATTTCCGCGGCGGCGTCGACGTCCGCGCGGTTGCGCTCGACGGAGAGGGTGTCCAGCGGAGGTGCGTCGGCCACGATCTCCAGGAAACGGGTGGCGTCGGGGTGAACGAACATGTGGATTCTCCTTCAGGTGGGGGGTGGTGGAACCTTCAGGAGTGATTTAACGTGGGCGGTATCATAACTTTCAACGGTGTTGACATAAGGAGGTTCCCGCCATGACCAGCCGTGACATGCCCCCGGAGCGGCGGCGGCGCCGCCGGACGACGCAGTCGGGGGCCGTCCTCGACGAGAAGACCATCGTCGACACCGCCCTGCGGCTCTTGCGGGAGGGCGGCCAGGAGGGGTTGTCCACCCGCCGCCTCGGGCGGGCGCTGGGAGCCGATCACACCGCCATCTACCGCTACTTCCGGAACATGAATGAGCTGGAACTCGCCCTGGCGGACGAGCTGATCGCCCGGGGCACCAGCACCTGGCACGCGACAGGCGTCTGGTACGAAGATCTCGAGCGCTGGGGGCTCAGTGCCCATGCGGTCTACATGGACAACCCCGCTGCGGCGCAGATCGCCGCCACCCGCATCACCGGAGGGGACCCGGAGCTCGCCGGGGTCGAGGCCATCGTCTCCCTGCTGCGGGATGCCGGCTTCCCGCCCGGTCACGCGGTGATGTTCTACGAGCTGTTCATTTCCCAGCTCCTCGCCTATGCCCGCTGGGACTCGGCCAAAAAGCTGCTGCCCGAGGAGGAACGCAAGCGCGACATCTCCCGGTGGAAGGACATCTACGGCACTGTGTCGCCAGAGGATTACCCCGCGATCACCGCGAACGTCAACGTCGTGGGCGGTCTCGCGGGGCTGGACACTTACCCGCGGACCCTCCGGATTCTGCTGGCCACCATGCGGGCGACTCTGGCCGAGCTACGCGATAGGCCTTAGTTGTCGGCCAGGTCGGCGACCGCGCCACGCCCGAGCCGGATGACCACCAGCCCGTCAGCGGACAGATCCTGCGTGAAGTTCGGGGCCCGACGGCCATCGACGGCGGCGATGACCGCCTCGACGTTGCCGGCGGAGGCGGCGCGCGCCGCCAGAGCTCCCCGGACCATGCACAGCTGGACCATGGCCTCCGAGCCCAACAGGCCATAAGGGCCGGTCAGCCCGGACTGCGACTGCGCGAGCAGGGGCCAGATCTCCTCGGTCCGGCGCGCCCGCAGAGCGCGTGCCACGCGCTGCGCGCGGACGGTCTCCCGGTCCTCGAAGCTCAGCCAGGCGGCGGCCTCGCCGATCTCCGGGGTGTTCTCCTCACCATGCACCTTGTGCACCGCACTCAGCCACTCGATGACGCGCTGGGAGGCGTCGGGGAGCAGTCGGAGGGATTCGGTACCGAAGGCGCGGCTGGCCTCCTCCACGAAACGCCGCCTCCGCAGGATCTCCTCCGAACGGTCCACCCGGGCGCGCTCCACGGTGATGACGTAGAACTCCAGGCTGCTCGACTGCGGGTGCGGGGCCTGCGTGACGGAGCCGTCGGCGTAATCGATGACGGAGATCGTGTCCGACTGTCCGCGCAAGGCCGCCGTGAAGCGGGCGCGCAGCGGAGGGACGGGGGAGAACATCTCGGCCGCCTGGGTGCAGACCTCGGCGATCCGGGCGCGCACCGGCGCCTCGCCCAGGTCTTCTTCCTTACCGAGCAGCGCAAGCGCGAAAGCGACACCGCGCGCGGCCTCATCTCCGAGACCGGCGCCGTCCGGGATGTCATTGACGATCGTGACATCCAGACCTCCCGTGTCGCGGGAGAGCAGCTGGCGGCTGATGAGGGTCCAGACGATACCGGCGAGCTGCACCGCCAGACCGCCTTCGCTCGCGGGGGGAGCCGCCGGGCGGCCCCGGTCGTCGATGACAGGCTGGCGGGCCGCCGCCAATTCGGCGATGACCCCCATGCTCACCTCGTCGCTCAGCACCTCGGTGCCCTGGACCGTGGTGTCGTGCATGACGACCGACACCAGATCGTCCGCGCGCGCGGACAATGCGACCGCCACGGCGGGTTCCGCCAGCGCCGCCAGAACCACACCCCCGGAATGGTCCACATGCTCACCGATGAGGAGCCAGGTCGCGGGGGCGTGCGCCACCTGGGACGGCGTCCGCCCGGTCCGTTCCTCGTGGGCGATTCTCGCGCGCTGGGCTACAGGCACCTCGTTGACGGGCCACATCGGCATGATCGGTGTCTCCTTACATTCGTGACATTTCCCACCTTAGTCGTCGACTCCGGGCTCCGAGCACGGGTAGCCTGGGCTCAGTAGATCACCTGACAATTCTCAAGGAGGACAGCATGGAACCCGATGACCTGAAGTGGTACTTCGACCCGTCGACCGGTGAGGTCACCCAGGGCAAGGAGGGAGCCTGGGACGATCGCATGGGCCCCTACGACACCCGCGAAGAAGCAGCCGGTGCCCTCGAGATCGCCGCGGCCCGTAACGCTGCCGCCGACGCGGAGGACAAGTCCGAGGACGACTGGGGTGAGCCCGCCTCCTGGGAGGGGGAGAAGTAGCCTCCCCGCCGTTGCGGCCCCGACTCCCATGGTGCGTGGGAGCCGGGGCCGCTTCGTGTGTGTCTACTTCTTGTTCTTCTTCGCGGCCTTCGCCGCCTTCTTGAGTTCTTCCTTACGGTTGTCCTTGACGGACTTCATGAGCCTTTCGTAAGCGGCCTTGATGGCCTTCACCTCCTCGGCGTACACCTCGAGCGACTGCAATCCGAGGGCACGCTCACGCTGGTAGAGAAGGCCGTAACCGAAGGTGTCCTCCCCCCGACGGCGGGCGGCCTGCGCCATGTGCACGAGCTTGTCCCGGGAGGTCACGGCGTCCTGGAAGTCGCCGAGGCTGGACTGCATGGCCTTGCAGGCGTTATAGAGCCGCTTCGTCTTCAGTGACGTGGCCGCCCCCACCGCTTCGGCGGCGTAGCGCAGCTTCTTGGCGGACTTGCGCATGTCATGGAAGTTCTCCTCCCGCTCATGGAGAGACAGCTCCAGGTTGTCCCAGTTGTCCACGGCCTTCTTGTGCCGCTTCATCAGCTTCCGGTACGCCTCCTCGAGGTGTTCCGAGAGGATCTGCTCGACTTCCTCGGGGGTCTGGGCGTAGCCGACCTGAGCCTCCGCCGGCAGATCCGTATCCACGGGACCGCCTTCGGCCACCATCTCTGTCTCTTCCTCGGAGGTGTCCTCCTCGGGATCGACGCCATCGGTGGAGACCTCCATCGTCGGCTGCCCCGCTCCGCCTTCAGCTCCCATCTCCAGATCGGCGGCGACCTCTTCCTCGGTGGCGGGATCCGTCACCTCTTCCTGCGGTTGCGGCAGGTAGGCGTGGGCGCCGGCGACCGGGGGGTCAGCCAGCAGGGCGTCGACGGCGTCGAGAAGATCGAGATAACGGTCGGAGTTGAGGGTGGCGATCACCCTCCGGTGGGCGCGCCGGTATTCCTCCCCCATGTCCATCCGCAGGTGCTCGCGGGTCGTGTCGTCGAGGACGTCGGAATCCTCGGAGTCGAGCAGGCGGAGGAACCTCTCCTCGACCACCTCTGCATCTCGGGCGTGGCCGAGCATGCCGGCGAGCAATTTGAGTTCGGACTCGATGTACTCCAGTTCCTCACCTCCGAGGATGCCGTTGAAGGTCTCCATATGGCTGCGCAGCTCACGGGTGGCCACCCGCATCTGGTGGACCGAGTCCCATTCGTCACGACGGACCTTCGGATCGTAGGCATGGAGCTTGTCGCGGTTGAGCTTGAGCGCCGCGATCACTGCAGCGGCCGGAGATTCGGGATCCACATCCGCCGTGATGAGGAAGGGGGGCTGCGGGGCGGAGGAGCCGGAGTCACCCAGGGCCATCGCGAGCTTGGAGGGGGAGGAGGAAACGCGCGCTCCGGCACTGAGGAAGACCTGGGAGGCCGAGAGCAGCAGCGGGTTGCCGATGGCAGTGGCGGGGGAGTCCCCGCTCAGTTCGATCTCCCACTCCCGCCAGGAGCTGTGCGCACCGCCCGGCAGGAGAGACCAGGCGGACACGTGGTCGTCGCAGAACTCGGCGACCGGTGTGCCGTCCCCGGCAGCCAGCGTGGACTCGACCCGCTCGTTGTCCACCTGAGCAATGGGATTGAGCTCCTCCCGCCTGACCAGCACCCGGACCTGCGCCACAATGTCCTCGGGAACCTCGAAACGCCCGTTGACCATCTCTCCCAGGGGGGCATGAACCTCCAGTCTTCCGCCGATACCCGGCAGCTTGAGGTGCCAGCCGTCATCGTCGCCACCTTCGCGGCGGCGCAGGGTGATCTTCGACCGGGTCAGCCGCAGATCGGCCGTGTCGTAGTACACCGCGGTGAGGCGGTGCGTCTTGGTCGAGGCGATGGAGTCGACGCCCTCCAACCGGGTGAGGTCCGGGACAACTGCGGTGCGGGGTACCGCGAATTTCGCCTCTACTTCGAGAAAGGTACTGGTGGACATGGCGGATTCCTCCTGGGGCTGGGGTTCAAAACGGGGAGGTGTGATGTGTTGATTCCAATCTACCGCTGTCAAGCGCCGCCCACGGCAGTCCTCTCCGGTCCCAGGTGAGAGCGCTCGGCAGCGTGGATGCCGTCGGTCGCGCCGGGAGCGTGGAAGCGGTGACCCATGGTCAGGGAGGTACTTCCGGGGAAGTTCCGGGCGAAGGCGTCCTCCGCAAGGGCGCTGCGTCGGGCAAGGACCGGCAGGGCGCTGGCCACTTCTTCCGTACTGACCGTGGTGGAAGTGGTGGCTTCCGTGAGCAGATCACCGATCCGGTAGGCGTAGGTCTGCAGGAAGGAGCGGCGATAGGCGGCGGTCTCGCCACGGAGGGCAGCGTCGGCAGCACCGGGAGAGTGACGCATGTAGTAGTCGCGCTGGCGATTGAGGCTGGTGAAAAGCTCGGCCGTGTACCGGACATCGTCGGGGTGTCCGACGAGCGAGGAGATATCGACGTTTCCGAGGAGGACCGCGCGGCAGGAGTTGGACACGGCAATGTTGCTCAGGAGAAGGTGCTGGAAACGCACCCAGGGCGCGCTGAGATGGAGTCGGGCGGTGACCATGTCGTCAGGGATATCCGGATCGAGGCTGTCGATGCGGTAGCGCTGCCGGAGCTGCTGAGCCTTGGCGACCAGGCTCTCCGCCTCGTGCGCGAAGGTGGTGGATTCCGCCTTCTTCAGCAGACCACTGATTCGCTTGCGTGCCCTCACCTGCTCGGTGCTGAGTGCCTGCGAACCTTCCGCATTCTGCAGGGCGGCGAGGTCGATGAGGTCCGCCGTTCCGCCCAGTGGTGGGAGGTCGCTGCTCAGAGAATCCCAGAGCGATTCCAGCTCGGGGAGAGGTGTGCTGCGAGACGTGCGTGGTGCCGGTGGCCGTGACTGCCTCGTCCAGATGGCGGACACCCGGTCGGGGGCGACCATGGTCGCCGTGCGCAGGGCAAAACGCAGATGGGGGTCCACCGTGTGGCCGAGAACGTGGCGGATGTCGTCCGGCGTCCAGCCCTCGCGTGCCAGATGAACGAGCCGGTCGATGACGAGCGTCTGCAGGGCGGTGCGGTAGGCGTCGGTGGAGGAGGGGGCGGAGGAGGGGGCGTCGTCGAAGCTGAGCGGCGGAAGGTGAGCGGACATGGATTACTCCTTGGCGAATGGGTGTTCTATTGCGTGTTCGACTGCAGTAGATCATCCGCCCCTGACATAGCCACCCCCGAGAGGGTGAGCACAGCGGCAGGAGCTGGGAAAACGGGTCTATTTGGCCACCCCCGGGACGGGCGTGGGGAGGGGGCCTGGGACGGTCATGTCGGCGGCGCAATTAGAGTTGGGGGCATGAATCGTCAACAGGAATTCGTGCTGCGCGCAGTGGAGGAACGGGACATCCGCTTCATCCGCCTGTGGTTCACGGACATTCTCGGGTACCTGAAGTCCGTCATGATGAGTCCGTCAGAACTGGAAGGTGCGTTCGAGGAGGGGGTCGGCTTCGACGGCTCCTCCATCGAGGGTTTCTCCCGCATCTCGGAGTCCGACACCATCGCCCTGCCGGACCCCTCCACGTTCCAGGTCCTGCCTTTCGACGCGGACAGTCCGGAGCTGCAGACGGCACGGATGTTCTGCGACATCACCATGCCGGACGGGCAGCCCTCCTGGTCGGATCCGCGGCAGATCCTGCGCCGCCAGGTCGAGCTGGCGGCCGACGAGGGCTTCACCTGCATGATCTCCCCGGAAGTTGAGTTCTACCTGTTCAGTGAGGGCGGGGGAGCAGGAGAGATCATCCCGACCGACAACGGCGGTTACTTCGACCAGGCCACGCACAACATGGCGCCACGCTTTCGTCGAGAAGCAATGACGGCGTTGGACGCGATGGGTATCGCCACCGAGTTCTCGCACCACGAGACCGCACCCGGGCAGCAGGAGATCGATCTGCGGCACGCGGACGCGTTGACCATGGCGGATAACGTCATGACGTTCCGCTACCTGATCAAGCAGGTGGCGGCGTCGAATGGCGTGCGGGCGACGTTCATGCCGAAGCCGTTCACGGAGTACGCGGGTTCCGCGATGCACTCGCACATCTCCCTGTTCGAGGGGGACACCAACGCCTTCCACGACCCCGACGACGAATTCTCGTTGTCGCAGACCGCGAAACATTTCATCGCCGGCATTCTGCGGCACGCCCCCGAGATCTCCGCGGTGACCAACCAGTGGCCGAACTCCTACAAGCGCATCGTGTTCGGCAATGAGGCCCCGACCTCGGCGACGTGGGGTGTATCCAACCGCTCGGCGCTGGTCCGGGTGCCTACCTATCGGCTGGCGAAGGCGGACTCCCGCCGCGTGGAGGTCCGGTCCCTGGACTCCGCCTGCAACCCCTACCTGGCGTACTCGGTTCTCCTCGGGGCCGGTCTCAAGGGCATCCGGGAGGAGTACGAACTGGAGGACCCGGCGGAGGATGACATCTCGGCGCTCACCCGACGCGAGCGGCTGGCGATGGGTTACCAGGATCTGCCCTCCTCCCTCGACCAGGCGCTGCGGGTGCTGGAGAAGTCGGATTTCGTCGCCGACATCCTCGGCGAGCAGGTCTACGAGTATTTCCTGCGTTCGAAATGGAATGAGTGGCACAACTACCAGGAGCAGATCACGCCCTGGGAACTGCGGAACACGCTGGATTACTAGCCACCTGAGGAGCATCGCACCATGACCCGAAGCATCGTCCCGTCCCCGGCAGTTCTCCGCCTCGGGGGTGCCCGCGCCGCCGCGGACCTGGCGTGGCTGGGCTGGGACAACCCCGACTCTGTCGAGCTGCTGTGGGCCCTGTCGGGTGCGGGGGACCCGGATCTGGCGCTCAACACCCTCATCAGGGTCATGACGGCACTCGGGGAGGAGCGCGCCGACCTCGACCGCGAGCTCCGACAGGACCCGGCGCTGCGCGTGCGGCTGTTCGCGCTGCTTGGAGGGTCGACCGCCCTCGGTGACCATCTGGCGGCGAACCCCGCCCTATGGCGGGAATTGAGTGGTGAACCGCCCGGCCCGGCGGAGCTGCTGCGGTCCATGCTCGGGTGCATCGATGCCGTTCCTGCGGAGAGCAGCGCTACCGACGACGACGCGGAAGACACCGCCACCGCGGATTTGTCGACACCCGGTACCTACCGCGCCCGCGTCACCGGTCCGGAGGCCGTGACGGCCCTCAAACTCACCTACCGCACCCTCATCATGCGGATCGCCGCCCACGATCTTGCGGGGACTTTCGAGGCGCGCCGGGGTGAGGTGCCGGAGCAGCCCGCCCTGCCTTTCACTACGGTCACACTGCTGCTCACAGCACTGGCGGACGCCGCGCTCACCGCCGCTCTGGCGCTTGCGGTGGCGGGGGTGTACGGCGCGGACGGGGAGGTGGACACTCGCCTGGCCGTGCTGGCGATGGGCAAGTGCGGGGCGGGCGAGCTCAACTACATCTCGGATGTCGACGTCATCTTCGTCGCGGAGCCGGTCACCCCGAAGGCCACGCGCCTGGCGGGGGAATTCATGCGGATCGGATCGACGGCGTTCTTCGAGGTCGACGCGAACCTGCGGCCGGAGGGCCGTTCGGGGGCGCTCGTGCGCACCCTGGAGAGCCATGTCGCCTACTACCGGCGATGGGCGGAGACGTGGGAGTTCCAGGCCCTGCTCAAGGCGCGCCCCATGACCGGCGATCTCGCGCTCGGGCACGCGTATGTCGAGGCCCTCGCCCCGCTGGTGTGGACCGCCTCCCAACGTGATTCCTTTGTCGACGACGTACAGGCGATGCGCCGCCGCGTGCTGGAGAACGTCCCGGAGGCGCTGCGTCACCGCGAGCTCAAACTGGGCACGGGTGGCCTGCGCGATGTGGAGTTCGCCATCCAGCTCCTGCAGCTGGTGCACGGTCGCTCCGACGAGTCGCTGCGGGTGCTGGCCACCGTCGACGCCCTGGAAGCGCTGGTCAGCGGCGGTTACGTGGGGCGTGAAGACGGGCATCAGCTCATCGAGGCCTATGAGTTTCTCCGCCTCCTCGAGCACCGACTGCAACTGCACCGGCTGCGGCGCACCCATACCCTGCCCGCTGACGACGATGAGCGGCACCTCTCCTGGCTGGCCACCACCTCGGGGTTCAGTGCCTCCGGGAAGAAGACGGCCGTCGACGAGCTGCAGAAGCAGCTGCGGGTCATCCGCCTGCTCATCTCCGACCTGCACCAGCGGCTCTTCTACCGCCCGCTGCTGCACACCGTGGTCAACCTGTCGGTGGACGAGATCACACTCTCCCCGGAGGCTGCGAAGCTGCAGCTGGCGGCGCTCGGCTACCGACATCCGGCGCGGGCTTTCGAGCACCTCACTGCCTTGGCCGCCGGTGGCTCCCGCAAGGCGAAGCTGCAGGCCATGCTCCTTCCGACGCTGATGACGTGGCTGTCGGAAACGGCCGATCCCGATGCCGGCCTGCTCAACTACCGGAAGCTTTCCGACGCCGCCTACAACCGGGTGTGGTTCCTCCGCATGCTGCGCGATGAAGGCGTCGTGGGGCAGCGGCTCATGCGCATTCTGGGCACCTCGCCCTATACCTCCGACCTCATCATCTCCTCGCCGGACTTCGTCAAGCAGCTCGGCGACGGGGCGGCTGGCCCGAAGGTGATGGATCCGGCGCCTGACCAGGTGTGCAAGGCGCTTGTCGCCTCCTCGAAACGCCACAAGGACCCGGATCGTGCGGTGTCCGTCGCCCGCTCCCTGCGGCGGGTGGAACTGGCGCGCATCGCCTCCGCGGATCTGCTCGACTTCATGCCCGTTGACCAGGTGTGCATGGAGCTCTCCCTCGTGTGGGTCGCCGTGCTGCAGGCCAGCCTCCTCGCGGAGATCCGCTGGAGCCTCGAACAGCAGGGCCTGGAGGAGCCGCCCGCCCGCATCGCGATCATCGGCATGGGCCGCCTCGGTGGGGCCGAGCTCGGCTACGGCTCCGACGCCGATGTCATGTTCGTGTGCGAGCCCGTGGAGGGAGTCGAGGACACCGACGCGGTGAAATGGGCGATCGGCATCTGCGACGGCATGCGCTCCCGCCTGGCGAAACCCTCCGGCGACCCGCCACTGGAGGTGGACCTGGGGCTGCGCCCGGAGGGGCGCTCCGGGGCGGCGGTGCGCACCATCGATTCCTATGAGCGCTACTACCGGCAGTGGGGTGAGGTGTGGGAGATCCAGGCCCTGCTCCGCGCAACGGTCGTCGCGGGCGACGAGGACCTGGGCACCCGGTTCCTCGAGATGATCGACCGATTCCGCTACCCGGAGCAGGGGGCGTCGGCCAGCGACATCCGGGAGATCCGCCGCATGAAGGCGCGTATCGACGACGAACGTCTCCCGCGCGGCGCCGACCGCACGACCCACACGAAACTGGGGCGCGGTGCGCTGACGGACATCGAGTGGACGGCGCAGCTGCTCACGATGATGCACGCCCACGAGCACCCGGGACTGCACAACACCTCGACCCTCGAGGTGCTCGACGTCGTGGCGGAGGAGGAGATCATTCCTCCGGAGCAGGTCGCCATCCTGCGGGAGGCGTGGCTGTGCGCCACCAACGCCCGCAACGCCCTGGTTCTGGTGAAGGGCCGACGCACCGATCAGCTGCCGGGCCCGGGCCCTGCGTTGGCACAGGTGGCGGGTGCCGCCGGCTGGGATCCCGAGGACTATCAGGGGTTCCTCGAGCATTACCTGCGGCTGACCCGGAAGGCCCGCCAGGTGGTCGACGAGGTGTTCTGGGGGGAGACGGCACTGGAACCCTGAGGCGGGGTGAGGCACCTCCCCTAAGGGTGGTGACACGCCCGGGAACAGCACCTACGCTGGGGCGTGTTCAGATAAACCGCATCGAATTCATGAGGAGCCACCATGGCCGTGTCCCTGTCCATCGATCTCACTGACGCCACCTTCGCCGATCTGCGCGCCCTCGTCGACGCCGCCCGCACCGCCGGGGTCGAGGATTCTGTCCGGGTTGAGCTGGAGGACACCACTCTCATCGTCACCTCGGAGGGCACCGCGGACCGCGTAGTCGATGCGTCCGGGCCCGAGCGCCCCCGCACGGAGCATTCGCCCCGTGGCCCCTTCAGCTCCGGGAACTGGGGTGGGCAGGGTGGCCAGATCGGCGACGCGGCGATCCGCAGTGTCATCGACATCCTCACCGGACGCCAGGAGCCGCCGCGCCGGGCCGAATGATTGTTTCCCGGCGGAATGCTTCCCCATTAGCATTGGAGATATGTTCATCAATTCAGTGCGTGTGGAGCCCATCCGCGAGGACTCCTACATCCGCCAGCTCCCCGTGGTGCGCCACCTCGAGGAGTTCGAGGCACTGAAATTCACCTCGCCGGTGACGTGTTTCGTCGGCGACAACGGCTCCGGGAAGTCCACCCTCGTCGAGGCCATAGCCATCGCCGCCGGATTCGACGCGGCAGGCGGGCCACTGCGGGACCGGGAGTTCCGGGGCGTCATCCACCCGACGCATTCCCCGCTGTCCCGCTGGATTCACCTGCGCGGCGGGGACATCCCGCTGCGCGGCTACTTTCTCCGCGCCGAGACCCACTACGACACAGTCACCATCCATGACCGGCAGGCCGAGGCCGGCGAGCTGAGGCACGAGATGTCGCACGGCGAATCCGTGATGTCGGTGCTCGGGGACCATGTCGAGGGGGCGGGTCTCTACATTTTCGACGAGCCCGAGTCCGGGCTGTCGGTCGTCCGGCAGATGGCGCTCGTCGCGGAGATCCATCAGGCGGTGAAGCGGGGAGCGCAGTTCATCATTGCCACGCATTCCCCGATCATCCTGGCGATCCCGGACGCCGCCATCGTCGACATTACCGACCACGGTCTCGAGGAGACGGTCTACGAGGAGGCGGAGGCGGTCATCGCCACCCGTGAGTTCCTCGAGGATCCGCAGGGCACGATCCGCTACATCCTGGGCTGACGATTCAGGGCGTGACCTCGACGGGCGGGATAAACCAGGTCGCCATGATGAAGGCGGCCAGGCATGCGATGATGATCATCCCCCAACGGCGCGGGGACGGCTGCGGGGGAGTGGGCTCGCCCATGCCTGCGACGATGCCGGGGTCGGTGGAGCCGAGCAGGCCCTCAAAGTACGAGTGCTGCCGCACGGCCTCCGCGTAGCGGGCGGCGTTGTCCCGGTCGACCTTTTCCTTCCAGAACCACCAGGCACCCGGGAGCCCGAAGCCCACGGCGAAGAAGAATCCGACGATCGGGTCCCGCCACGTGCCCATGGTGAGGGAAACGAGGAAGAAGAGGACACCGCAGCCGACGCTGATGGTGGCCAGCACGGATCGCAGGCGCTGGGCCGGGCGGGGGGAGGGCTGCATGGAGGCTCACTGTCGTCGATAAGCAGGGGAGATGTCCCTGCCAGCATACCCCCCGAGGATCAGCCCTCCGAGCTCTCCACGATGCGGACGGTGCGCGTGCGGCGCTTGCGGCGACGGGCGACGACCGTGCGGAAGGTGATGAGACCCAGCCAACCGAAGGCCCACACGAGGGTGACCGCCCACCAGGAGGCGCGGAAGTCGGCCCACGTGTAGGCCTCCCCCTGGGAGAAGTGGTCGAGGAGCAGGCCGACGGCCTGGGCGGCGAACATGCCGGCGAAGAAGCCGCCCATGTTGGACATGCCGGTGGCGGTGGCGACGATGCGGCGGTCGAGGTCCTCGCGGATGTCGTCGAAACCGTAGTTGGAGGTCGGGGTGAACAGGGCCATGACGATGTTGACCAGGATGATCGCGGTCACGCCCCGCGGCTCCTCCGGCAGGAAGAAGATGATCCACGAGAAGCCGATGCACCCGGCGAAGACGATCGCGGCGACGACGCGGTTGTGGCCGAGGCGGGCGGAGATCGGGCCGAGGATGGGGCCGGCGCACATCGAGGCAAGGACGTTGATGGTCAGGACCATGCCGACGGTCGTGGCCGACAGGCCCATGCCGAGGGTCATGAGCGGCACGCCCCACAGCAGGGTGAACACGATCTGCGGCATCATCGAGGCGTAGTGGTTGAAGAAGCCCTGCCAGCACAGGGGTTCCCGGAACACGGTGAGCAGCAGCCGCCCGATGGGCATCTTGTCGGGCGGGGCCTGCGCCGCGCGGACGTGGTCGGGGTCGCGGGCCACCTTCGAGGCGGCCCACGTCTCCGGGGAATCGGCGACGGCGACACCGGCGGCGATGGCGATGAGCAGGCCGGTGGCTCCCAGGCTGAGGAACGCCGTGGTCCAGCCGGGACCGTGCAGCAGTGCGAGGAAGGGGACGGCGGAGAGGAACTGACCCATCTGCCCCAGCGCGGCGGTCATCTGGGTGAACAGCGGCGTCTTCTTCAGCGGGAACCAGTACGGCAGGATGCGCATGACCGACAGGAAGGCCGTGGCATCGCCGGCGCCGATGAGGACGCGGGCGCCGATGGCCACCCAGTAGGAACTGGTGAAGCCGAGCAGCACCTGCCCGGCCGCCATGATGATGGCTCCGACGACGAGGAGCCTGCGCGGCCCGAACCTGTCGATGAGCATGCCCACCGGGATCTGCGCGAAGGCGTACACACCGATCTGGACGGCGGTGAACACCGCGATGCGGGAGGCGTCGACACCGAAACGGTCGATCGCGTCGACGGAGGCGACACCGAAGGAGGTGCGCCCCGTGATGGCGACGACGTAGACCATCACGGCGGTTACCCAGACGATGAGTGCTTTACGGGTCACCTGCTCGCGAGGGTGGGGGGTCAGTATCGATTGCGTCACGCATCACACCATATACCCTCCGGTCAGACCACAGGAGTGGGTGGGATGACGGGCACACCCGCAGCGGGGACACGTAAGGTGTTCACCGTGGATTACATTTCGACGCGCGACTCCTCCCGTACTCCCGCCCGCTTCACCGACATCCTGCTCGGTGGGCTGGCTCCGGACGGCGGCCTCTACCTGCCCGCCGAGTACCCGCAGCTCAGCGACGAGCAGCTGAGCGCCTGGCGGGTCCTGCTCGCCGACAAGGGCTACGCCGCGGTGGCAGCGGAGGTGCTCAAGCTCTTCGTCGACGACATTCCGGCGGAGGACCTCGAGGCCATCGCCGCCCGCGCCTACACCTTCCCGAAGTTCGCCGACGAGGACATCGTCCCCGTCACCGAGCTGGAGGACGGCCTCTACATCGGCCATCTCTCCGAGGGCCCGACCGCGGCCTTCAAGGACATGGCGATGCAGCTGCTCGGCGAGCTCTTCGAGTACGAGCTCGCCCGCCGCGGCGAGACCCTCAACATCCTCGGGGCCACCTCCGGGGACACGGGTTCCTCCGCGGAGTACGCCATGCGGGGCCGCGCGAGCATCCGCGTTTTCATGCTCACCCCGGCGGGGCGCATGACGCCGTTCCAGCAGGCGCAGATGTTCGGCCTGCAGGACCCCAACATCTTCAACATCGCGCTCGACGGTGTCTTCGACGACTGCCAGGACGTGGTCAAGGCCGTCTCCGCGGACGCCGCCTACAAGGCCGAGAACCGCATCGGCGCGGTCAACTCCATCAACTGGGCGCGCCTCATGGCGCAGGTCGTCTACTACATCACCTCGTGGATCCGGGTGACGGACTCCAACGACCAGAAGGTGTCCTTCTCGGTGCCCACCGGCAACTTCGGTGACATCTGCGCCGGGCACATCGCCCGTCAGATGGGCCTGCCGATCGACCGCCTCATCGTGGCCACCAACGAGAATGACGTCCTCGACGAATTCTTCCGCACCGGCAACTACCGCCCGCGCCCCGCGGCGGAGACGATGGCGACGTCCTCGCCGTCGATGGATATCTCCCGAGCCTCCAACTTCGAGCGTTTCATCTTCGATCTGCTGGGCCGCGACGCCGCGCGCACCGCGCAGCACTTCGGCGTCGACGTCCGCGGCGAGGGCTTCTCCCTGGCCGCGGACCCGGCCTTCGAGTCCGCAGCTGCGGACTTCGGTTTCCTCTCCGGACGTTCCACGCACCAGGATCGCCTGGACACCATCCGGGATGTGTGGGAGCGCCTGCACATCATGCTCGATCCGCACACCGCGGACGGCGTCAAGGTCGCCCGCGAGTGGCGCGCGCAGGTGGACACCCCGATCGTCTGCCTGGAGACGGCCCTGCCGGTGAAGTTCGCCGAGACCATCGAGGAGGCCACGGGCACCTCGCCGGAGACCCCGGAGCGTTTCGCCGGCATTCTCGACGCCGAGCGCCACGTCACCGACCTCCCCAACGACGCGGAGACGGTCAAGCAGTTCATCACCGATTCCATCCGCACCACGGCGGTGTAGACGCCATGGCCATGGAGTTCAAGATGAGCCAGGAGTACTTCGAGGATTTCGATCCGGAGAAGTTCGCCGAGATGATCAAGGCGCGGGCGGCGGCGGAGCAGGCCGAGGACGACGGCGTCGATAAGCAGTGAGAATCCCCGCCTGGCTGGGACTGGCGGCGGTGAGCACCACGGCGGTGGCCGGGACCATCGCCTGGTCGGTTACTGAGCAGCGCCAGCATCCGACGCCGATCGCGGAGATCATCGCCGCCGCCCCGGCCCAGGTGGAGGCCGAGTACCGGCAGCCCGCGGCCAGCCCCTGGGCGCCGGGCACCTCGGTGATGATCACCCGAACGCTGCCCGTGCCGGGCGAGACGATCCAGGTGGGGCAGTGCACGGTCGCCTACAGTTTCACGGCCGGGGAGCGGGCCTTCGCCGTCACGGCCTCCCACTGCGGTGTCCCCGGCAATCACGTGTGGCCCACGGCGGACGGGGAAATGGCGGACTTCTCCGCACCGGTGGGGCAGTTCCTCTACTCGGACCTCTATGACGAGCAGTCGAGTCGGCTGGATGTCGGCCTCATCGAGATCACCAACCCCTGGTACGCCATGAGCGCGCCGGAGCAGACGGGCCCCACGGTCGTGGCCGATCTCATCGGGGAGCTGCCGGAGACGATCTGCAAGTACGGCATGACCACGGGGGAGACCTGTGGCCCGCCGATCAGTCAGACCGGCGTGGAGATCCTCGCCGACCATGACGGGCAGGAGCTGCGCGCGGTGGCCGCCACCGCCGCCGTCTGCGCCCGCGCGGGGGATTCCGGCGGCCCGGTGTACGCGGATCTCGATGGCCGCCGCGTCATCGTCGGCCTCGTCTCCGGCACCCGCGACGCCGCCCGGGAACTGAGCTGCGAGGATCCCGCCGCCGGCCCGATGACCATGTCCTACACGTCCATGCCCGCGATCCAGACCGTCCTGGACCGGGTGATACCGGAGGCTGACTACCAGTGACCCTCGCATTCAAGACCGCCGTCCTCGACCTCGAGACCACCGGCTTCGGTTCCTCCGACCGGGTCATCGAGGTCGGCGTCGTGCTTCTCGACGAACACCTCGCCGTCGAGGACACCTGGCAGACCCTCGTGCAGCCGGACCGGGACATCGCCAACTCCCACGTCCACGGCATCACCGCCACCGACCTCGTCGGCGCGCCGCGTTTCGGGGGCATCGCCGCCGAGCTGGCGGAGCTTCTCGACGACCGCGTCCTCGTCGCCCACAACGCCTCCTTCGACACCCGCTTCCTCGCCGCCGAGTTCGCCCGCCTCGACATCGACCTGCCCGCGGCCGCCGGGTGGTCCCTGTGCACCCGGGTCCTGTCGCGCACACTTCTGCCGGGCGCCCCGGAGAAGCTCGCGGACTGCCTCCGCACCGTCGGGCTGCACAACGAGCTGCCCCACGCCGCGGTGGCCGATGCCGCCGCCACTGCCGACCTCTTCCGCTGCCTGGTCACTGAGCACGGCGCCCGCGGCGAACAGGTCCACCCACTGCCTTGGCCGCGCCCCGACCTGCCGGCGCAAACCCTCCGCGTGCGCGGGCGCAGCGAGACGGGCCACTGGTTCGAACGCCTCACCGCGAACGTGCCCGCCACCGGCGTCGCCGAAGTCGACAGCTACCGCCGCCTGCTGCGGGGGGCGCTGCTCGACCACCATCTCTCGCTCACCGAGATCGAACAGCTCGTCGCCGAGGCCGAGACACTGGGCCTGCACCGTACGGAGGTCCTTGACATCCACCTCGACTACGTCCGCCAGATGGCCGTGGAGGCCTGGTCGGACGGGGTGGTCACCGCCGAGGAACGCCGGCATCTGCACGACGTCGCCGTGCAGCTGGCCGTCGATCCCGGCTCCGTCGACGAGCTGCTCGCCGAACCGGTCCACGGGGAGGCGGAGGACCAGGGCCTGCGCCCCGGCGACCGCGTCACCTTCACCGGAGCCCTGGCCCTGGGGCGCGACACCTGGGAGGAACGCGCCCGCCGGGCGGGGCTCGACGTCGGCGGCATCACGCGCGGCAGCGCCGTGCTCGTGGCCGCCAACCCGGACTCCATGAGCGGCAAGGCCCGCCGGGCCCGCGACTACCACGTGCCCATCGTCGACGAGACCACCTTCGCCCGCATGCTCCACGGCCTGAGCCCGGTGGAGGAGACCGCCGAGCCCGCACCCCGTGATTTCGACGCCGTCTTCCCGTGGCTGAGCTCCCTCGGCGTGCAGCCCTCCGGCCCGGACGACATCGCCCAGGCCTGGATGCAGCGCCACCGCACCGTCCCGCTCCATGAGCTCTCCCCGCGCCTCGACCCGGCGGAGGTCCCGGATTCCCTGCCCCGCACCGGGGCGATCGTCTCCCGCTGGCTCAACCTCTACCCGCGCCCGCTCGACGCCTCCGCCACCCAACTGGCGGACGTCCCCGGCTTCGGCCGGCTGCGTGTCCACCGCACCATCGTCGCGGCCGTGCACTCGGCTCTCGACGCCCCGGCGGGTGACTACCTGACGGTCGCCACGGAGGACATCTACCTTGACGACGAGGCCGACGCCCCGCCGCGCGAGCTCCCCACCCTCGCGGAATGGCTGGCCCTGACCGGCACCGCGCCCGCCTTCGATGAGGAGTTGCCCGCCCCCGTGCGCCGCGCGCTGGACGCCCTGGCATCCGACGCCTACTGGCGCGACCCCGCCGGGGAGGCCATCCGCCGCGTGCGCGGCGAGCTCGTTCGCCGCATCGGCACCGACGTCCGTGACAGCGACATCTTCGCCGAGCGCATCATGGGTACCCGCACCCTGGAGGAGCTCGGCGCCAACCACGGCGTCACCCGCGAGCGCATCCGCCAGTTGGAGACCCAGCTCAAGCGCCGCCTCGTCGAGCCGGACGACACCCTCCACCTCGTGCTCGACGCCCTGCCGCGCCGCTACGGCGCGCTGGCGCCGGTCTCCGCTCTCCACCGCGACCTGCCCGCCCTCGGAGAGGAAGGTCCGACCCCCGGGCACACCATGCTCGAGGTCCTGGCCTGGCTGGCGGACTCCTGGGAGCTGCGCGGCGAGTGGTTCCAGCGCAGCGGGTTCGACGAGGACCTCACCCGCGCGCTCGAGGATTTCGCCGACGACTTCGGGGTCGTGTCGCTGGCGGCGGTGGCGGACAACCTGGGCGTCGATAAGCACCTGCTCACCGAGCGGCTGGCCGGGGACGTCCTCGTCCACGGCGAGCACGTGCTCACCAGCAACCGCTCGGCGCAGGACCGGGCCGCCGCCCTCCTGGCCATCGAGGGGGAGCCGCTGGCCGGACCGCAACTGGTGGACCTGCTCGGCGACCTCAACCCGCGCTCCCTCTACAACGCCATGGGCGCCGATCCGCGCATCGTCCGCGTGGGCCGCGACCGCTGGGCCCTGGCCGACTGGGGCATGGAGGAGTACTCCACGCTCGCGGAGTGGATCGGCCAGCGCGTCGAGACAGGCCCGGTGCCCCTGCTGCGCCTGCTCGAGGAGGCCGACTCTCTCGGCGTGGCCGAGAGCTCCATCCGGCTGTACGCGTCCTCGGCGGACTTCCAGACCGTCGACGGGCTGGTCAGCCGCGCCACGGAGGTCCAGGAGATCGAGGCCGACCCCGATGAGACCCCGGGTCTCTACCGCATCGGCGGCGATCTGTACCTGCTCACCACCGTCACCTCCGATCATCTCCGCGGCTCCGGTTCCGGCGTGCCCCGCGGGGTGGCGGTCGCCCTGGACATCCCCGTCCTGGACAAGAAGTCCCTGGCCAGCGACCTGGGGGAGCAGTCCGTGAGCAACGGGCGCAGTGGGGCCACGGTCGGCACCATCCGCCGCTTCCTCGAGGCCGCCGGCATCGGCGAGGGCGAGCGCATCTGGCTGCAGTTCAGTGCCGACGGGCGTTTCGACGTCCAGCGCGCCACCCCCCGCCGCGACGCCGCCGGCCTGGCGGAGGTGCTCAACGTCACGGGCCTGGACACCTGGATCAGCGCCGCGGATCCCGCCGCACTGGAGCGCCTCAACGAGGCCCTCGGTCTCGCCTCCGGCGCCCCGCGGCGGCGCACGGTGGCGCGTTTCCGGCACCGCCGCCAGGATGACATTGCCGACCTCATCACCACCCTCTGAGAAAGGAGCACCCGCGTGCCCACCCCCGAATTCATCCTCCGCCTGCGCGAGAAGATCGGCACCGAGGAACTGTGGCTGCCGGCCGTCACCGCGGTGGTCCTCCGCGATGTCCCCCCGGGCGCCCCGCTGTGGGAGGTGCCGTCCGTGCTCCTCGTGCGCCGCTCCGACAACGGCGAATGGACCCCCGTGTGCGGCATCTGCGAACCGGGGGAGGATCCGCAGGTCACCGCCGTGCGGGAGGTCAAGGAAGAGACGCTCCTCGACGCCCGCGTCGAGGCCCTCCTCGGCGTCGGCGCCATCGGGCCGGTGGAACACGTCAACGGTGACATCACCAGTTACATGGACACCACCCTGCGGCTGAGCGTCGTCGGCTCCGACGAGCCCGCGGTGGGCGACGAGGAATCCACCGACGTCGGGTGGTTCTCCGTCGCGCAGCTCCCGCCGATCTACCCGCGCTTCCGCATGGTCATCGCCGACGCCGTGGCACAGATGAAGCACCCGGCCGGGTTCCGCCCGCGGATGGGGTACCGGAAGCGCTCGTGATTGCGGGCAGTTAGATCTTCTTCACGATGGAGCTCTTCAGCTTCAACTGCCCGAAGCCCTCGACGCGGGCGTCGATGTCATGGCCGTCGCTGGCGTCGACCAGCCGGATGTTGCGCACGGTGGTGCCGGCCTTGATCGGCTGGTTCGCACCCTTGACCTTGAGGGTCTTGATCACGGTGACGGTGTCGCCGTCGGCCAGGATGTTGCCCACGGAGTCCTTGATCACCGGCCCTGTGTCTGTGTCGGCGGCGGCTGCGGCGTTGGGGTCCCACTCATGGCCGCACTCGGGGCACACGAGCAGGGGATCCATCTCATAGGTGTACTCGCTGCCGCACTCGGGGCAGGGCGGGAAAGTTGTGTCGCTCATGTCGGTCATTATCGCACTGCTCGGCGCGGCTGCCCACCCCCGTGACGTGCCGGGTGTCGGACGGCAGGGTATTATTGAGAACAGTTTTCAGTAGTTTTTCAATAAGGATTTCAGGAGGCCCCGCATGCGGGCTCGTTTCGCCCTCGGCTTCGCCGCCGCCACCGCACTCGCCCTGTCCGCCTGCTCCGACACCGGAACGGACAGTGACGCCGCCGACGGCACGTCCATCGTCGTCACCACCACCCCGCTCGGCTCGGTCACCGGCCAGATCGCGGAGTGCGCCGGCGGCTCCGCCACCACCCTCATGCCCGTCAACGCCGACCCGCACGACTTCGCCGCCTCCTCCGCCCAGGTGGCGGACATGGTGAAGGCGGACCTGGTCATCGCCAACGGGCTCGGGCTCGAAGGGGGTCTCGACGCCTCGCTCAAGCAGGTCGCCGCCGACGGCACGGAGGTGCTGCACGTCGCCGAGCACATCGACCCGCTGCCGTGGGGGGATCACGAGCACGAGCACGACGAACACGGCCACGAGGGGCACGCGCACGGCGACCTCGACCCGCACTTCTGGCTCGACGTCTCCCGGATGGCCGCCGCCGCGGAACTCATCGGCGAGCGCGTCGGGGACGAGCGCTGGGCGGAGTGCGGCTCGCAGGTCGCGAACGAGCTGCGCGCCCTCGACGAGGAGATCCGCACCACGCTGTCGGTCATTCCGGAGGAACGTCGGACCATCGTCACCGATCACGAGGCCTTCGGCTACTTCAACCGCGCCTATGACTTCCACTCCGCAGGCGTGGTCATCCCGGGTGGCTCCACCGAGGCGCAGCCCTCCTCCCAGGACCTGGCCGCGCTGGCCGGGGTCATGCGCGCGGAGAACGTGCCGGTGATCTTCACCAACGCCGCCGTCAAGCAGACGCTGGTCGACGCGCTCGCCGCCGAGGTGGGGGAGGACGTGAAGGTGGTGTCCCTCTACGAGGGTTCCGTCGGTCCGCAGGACTCCCCGGCCGCCGACTACCAGGGGATGATGCGGGAGAACGCCCGCCTCATCGTCGAGGCCCTCGGCTGAGTAGAGTTGCCCCGTGACTGACTGGCTTCTCGATCCCTTCTTGCTGGGCTTCCAGCAACGGGCGCTCATCGGCGGGCTCATCGCCGCGGTGATGAGCGCCACCGTCGGCGTATGGCTCGTCCTCCGCGGCATGAGCTTTTTCGGTGACGCCTTCGTGCACGGAGTGCTGCCGGGCATCGCCGCCGCCGTCGTCTTCGATTTCAATCCCATTCTCGGTGCAGCCGTCGCGGCGGCGGTCATGGTCGGCGCGGTGGAGGTGATCCACCGGCACACGCACCTCAAGGAGGACACCGCCATCGGGCTACTCTTCGTGGGCATGATGGCGCTCGGCGTGGTGATCATCTCCCGCTCGGATTCCTATTCCGGCTCGCTGACCAGCATCCTCTTCGGCGATGCCCTGGGGGTGTCCTGGGAGGCGATCCGCCAGCAGGCGGTGCTGGCGGTCATCGTCATCGCGGGATCCCTGCTGCTCTACCGCCCGCTCATGGCCCTGTCCTTTTCGCCGGTGAAGGCGGAGAGCCTGGGCATGCGTCCGAAGCTCACGCACGCGCTGCTGCTGGTGCTCATCGCCACCAGCGTCATCGGCAGTTTCCAGGCGGTGGGCACCATGCTCGTGTTCAGCCTGCTCGTGGCGCCCCCGGCGACTGCGGCGCTGCTCTCGCGGTCCATCCCCACGATGATCGCCGTGTCCGCGCTCATCGGCGCCGCCTCCGTGGTCATCGGCCTCATCCTCTCCTTCCACCTGGGCACCGCGGCCGCCGCGACGATGGCGCTGGTCCCCATCGCGGCCTTCCTGCTCATCATGGAGGCCCAGTATCTCCGGCGACGTTTCGGCAGGAGGGCGGCATGAGCACGGATCTCGCCGTCGGCCGCGGCCTCCAGCTCGGCTACGAACGCATCGTGGCGGTCCAGCCCTCCGACGTCACCATCCCGCTGGGGAAGCTGACCGCGATCATCGGCCCCAACGGGTCGGGCAAATCGACGCTGCTCCACGCGATCGGCGGCCTCATCACCCCGCAGGCCGGGCAGCTGGAGGTGGCGTACCCGCGCCACCGCATCTCCTATGTCATGCAGTCGGTCGCCTTCCCGGAGGGTGTCCCTTTGTCGGTGCGTGAGGTGGTCCGCATGGGTCGCTACCCGTCGGCGGGCTGGTTCGGGCGGTTCCGGGGCGTCGATAAGCAGCGGGTGCAGGAGGTCATGGACCGACTCAACGTCCATGACCTGGAGAAACGCCACCTCGAGGAGCTCTCCGGCGGGCAGCGGCAGCGCGTGTACGTGGCGCAGGGCATGGCGCAGGACCATGACGTGCTGCTTCTCGACGAGCCCCTCACCGGCCTCGACATCGTCTCCGCGCGCATCATCGACGACATCATCCACGATGAGACACACCGCGGGCGCACCGTCGTGCTCACCACCCACGACCTGGCCGAGGCCCGCGCGGCGGACCACGTGGTCCTCATGTCGGGGCGGGTGGTCGCTTCCGGGCCGCCCGCGCAGGTTCTCACCGAGGGGAATCTGCGGGAGGCCTACAACCTGGGCGAGCTGCACGAGAACGACGGGCTGTTCATCGACAGCCCGCACGAGGAGTGTTAGCTACATCTTGACGTAGCGGGCGCGGGCGATGGAGTAGAGGCCGTAGAGTGCCAGCCCGGCGCCGATGATGATGAGTAGCACCGAGCCGAAGGGCTGTTCGCCGAGGGTGCGCAGGGCGGCGTCGAGGCCCGCGGCCTGCGAGGGGTCGGACTTCCAGCCGGCGACGATGATGAGCAGCCCCAGGATGGCGAAGGCGATGCCGCGGGCGATGTAACCGGCCATTCCCGCGCCGACGATGGCGGTACCGACATTCCCGGCCCCGGCGCCGGCCTCGAGGTCGTCCTTGAAGCCCTTGGTCGCGCCGTTGTAGATGCTGAACAGGCCGACGCCGAGCACCACGAGCCCGCCGATGATGACCAGCGCCGCTCCCCACGGCTGCTCGAGGACGCGCGCGGTGACGTCGGTGGCGGTGTCGCCGTCCGAGGTCTGCCCGCCGCGGGCGAAGGTGGCGGTGGTCAGCGCCAGGGAGGTGAAGACGAGGAAGAGCGCCCCGCCCTTGGCCTTGTCCTTGAGCTCCTCGCCGACGAACAGCTGGGTGAGTCGCCACACGGCCAGGGCGGCGAGAGCGGCGACCGCGACCCACAGCAGGATCTTCCCGCCGGGGGCCTCGGCGATGGTGCCCAGGGCCCCGGAATTGGAGGCCTCGCCGCCGCCGGAACCGGTGGCGATGCGGAGGGCGATCCAGCCGATGAGGATGTGGAGCACGCCCATGACGATGAAGCCGCCGCGGGCCATCATCGTCACGGCGGGGTGTTCGTTGGCCTTGCTGGCGGTGTTCTTCGCGCTGCGGGTATCCATAAGTCTATTCAACCCTGTCCCGGTGATCTCAGCCACAGCGACTTGTGCAGACGTCACCAATTCGTTAACGTTGACACGTCACCAACGAAAGGGAAAGTTCATGAAGATCGCAGTATTCCTCGGATCCGTCCGCCAGGGCCGCTACGCCCGCACCATCGGCGAGTGGGCCCTCGAGCAGCTCGAGGCCCGCAACGACGGCCACACCTACGAGATCGTCGACCTCCTCGAGCAGGACATCGACCCGCTCACCGCCGAGGTCCTCCCGGGCATGGCCCAGGGCGTCTACGAGGATCCGAAGACGACTGCCTGGTCCCAGCTCATCGCCGGCTTCGACGGCTACCTCTTCGTCACCGCCGAGCACAACGCCTCCGTCCCGGCCATGATGAAGAACGCCTACGACCAGCTCCACATCGAGTGGAAGAACAAGCCGGTCGGCTACCTCGCCTACGGCGGTGGCGGCGGTGGCGGCGCCGTCAAGCACTGGCGCGACATCACCGAGCGCGTCGGCATGATCAACCTCGCCGCCGACGCCCAGTTCGCCTTCGGCGAATTCTTCCCCGACTACGTCTTCACCCCGGGTGAGCGCGGCGCCGACATGCTCCACGCCGTCGCCGACGAGCTTGTCGACGCCCTCGAGCGCACCGCCGTCGCCGTCGACGCCTAAAAGCTAATCCCGGTCACGGGCCTCGACGACAGCGAGGGGGATCACGTCGTCGGGGCCTTTGACGATGGCGAGGCACGTGTAGTCATGCCTGACCGGGGTGCCCCATCCGTTGGGGAAGTCGACCGTCCCCTCGCTCGTCAGAATCTCACGGTCCGTCTTGCCCGGGGTGAACTCCATGTCATGGGGGAAGGACACGCCGCCCGGGTACTTCGCGTACTCCGTGATCGATTCCTGACACGCCTCGGTCGCCGCGGCCACAATCCTTCCCTCCCTGTGCTGCGCCCAGGCGACCATGGCACCCAGACAAATCGCTGCAAAAAGCAGCACGGCGAGTGCCCAGATCCAGCCCTTGCTGGCCAGGGTCGGACGGGGACGGGGGAGGGGAGCAGACATGGAGTCTTCCTTTCAGGAACGGGTACTGAAAGGAAAGCTATCGGCAGGGGCTGACATGTCCTGGTTCTTCATCGAACACGGGAGCTGGAAAAAACTGTGACCTGCACCGAAGATATCGGTGCAGGTCACAAAACTTCGGAACGTACTAGCAGTCGTAGTACATCTCGAACTCGAGCGGGGTCGGGCGCAGACGGGCCGGCGCGATCTCGTTGTCGTACTTGAGCTTGATGTAGGTGTCGATGAGGTCCTCGGTGAACACGTCGCCCTCGGTGAGGAAGTCCATGTCCTCCTGCAGGGCCTCGAGGGAGGCCTCGAGGGAGGTGGGGGCCTGCGGGATGGAGGCGGCCTCCTCCGGCGGGAGCTCGTAGAGGTCCTTGTCCACCGGAGCGTGCGGCTCGATGCGGTTCTTCACGCCGTCGAGGCCGGCGAGCATCATCGCGGCGAAGCCGAGGTAGGGGTTGCCGGACGGGTCCGGGGCGCGGAACTCGATGCGCTTGGCCTTGGGGTTGGAGCCGGTGATCGGGATGCGCACGGCGGCGGAGCGGTTGCGCTGGGAGTACACGAGGTTGATCGGGGCCTCGAAGCCCGGGACCAGGCGGTGGTAGGAGTTGAGCGTCGGGTTGGTGAAGGCCAGGACGGCGCCGGCGTGGTGGAGGATGCCACCGATGTAGTAGCGGGCGATGTCGGACAGGCCTGCGTAGCCGGACTCGTCGTGGAAGAGCGGCTCGCCGTCCTTCCACAGGGACTGGTGCGCGTGCATGCCGGAGCCGTTGTCGCCGGCCAGGGGCTTGGGCATGAAGGTGGCGGTCTTGCCGTTCTGGAAGGCGGTGTTCTTCACGATGTACTTGAAGGACTGCAGGTCATCGGCCGCGTGGAGGAGGGTGTTGAAGCGGTAGTTGATTTCCTGCTGGCCGCCGGTGCCCACCTCGTGGTGGAAGCGTTCGATGTGGTAGCCGGAGTTGGCCAGGTGGCGGACCATCTCGTCGCGGATGTCCACGGTCTGGTCGTAGGGCGGGACCGGGAAGTAGCCGCCCTTCACGCGGGTGGTGTAGCCGAGGTTGCGCTGGCCGTCGAGACGCTCGTCGCTGCCGCGGTTCCACCAGCCTTCATCGGAGTCGACCTCGTAGAAGCCGAGGTTGGTCCCGGTCTCGAAGCGGACGGAGTCGAAGAGGTAGAACTCGGCCTCGGCGCCGAAGAAGCAGGTGTCGGCGATGCCGGTGGAGGCCAGGTACTCCTCGGCCTTGCGGGCGACGTTGCGGGGGTCGCGGGAGAAGGGCTCGCGGGTGAAGGGGTCGTGGACGAAGAACTTGATGTTGAGCGTCTTGGCCTCGCGGAAGGGGTCGAGCTTCGCGGTGGCGAGGTCCGGGAGGAGGTTCATGTCGGATTCGTCGATGGTGGTGAAGCCGCGGATGGAGGAACCGTCGAAGGCCAGCCCCTCCTCGGCGGCTTCCTCGTCGAACATGGAGGCCGGGATGGTGAAGTGCTGCTCACTTCCCGGGACATCCGTGAAACGGACGTCGACGAACTCGACGTTCTCGTCCTTGATGAACTTGACGACATCTTCGATCGTGTTGAAGGCCACGATGACTCCTTGATTGTTGACGCTCTCGGTCGTTCGGTATCTCGGCCAGTCTACAGGTGGGGGTACCTGCGCTCGATTACCTGTCGACCATTCTAAACTATTATCTGTCGATCTATCAATAGTGGCGGCGCAGGAAACACATTTCCGCTGCCCCCGGGCCCCCGGCTAAGGTCAACAGTATGGCGAATCCCAAGCGCAGCTGGCTCGACGGCCCCCAGATCCCCGGAGAACACGACGATCCCTTCGCACCCGGACGTTACCCCGGCGAGAAACTCGGCCTCCCGGAAAAGGGCCCCGGCTCGCTCGCCTCCGTCGCCCGTCGCGCCGGGGGAGTGCTCATCGACTGGTTCCTCTGCCTCGGTCTGGCAATCGTCTTCACCAACTACTCCGACGCCCTGGGCTCCACCGGCACAGTGGTCTACATCTTCTGGGTCATCCTCGGCATCGTCTTCGGGTGGCTCTTCGCCCGCACCCCGGGCCACATGCTGCTCGGCATGGGCGTCGCGCGTGTCGACGTCGGGGGCGCCAAGGTCGGCCTCTGGCGCGCGGTGGTCCGTACGCTGCTCACCGGACTCATCCTCCCGGCCGCCATGGTCGATTCCGACGGCCGCGGTCTGCACGACCGCGCCACCGGCACCTCCGTCATCCGCGGCTAAACAGGCTAGAGCAGGAGGAACAACAGCACCTGCGCCGCGAGGATCTTCGCCACCATCGACACGGGGTACACCGAGGTGTAGCCCATCGCCGGGAGATCGTTCTTGGTCACGTCCGAGACATAGGACAGCACGGCCGGG
Organism: Corynebacterium nasicanis; assembly: GCF_042658165.1. Taxonomy (NCBI): domain Bacteria; kingdom Bacillati; phylum Actinomycetota; class Actinomycetes; order Mycobacteriales; family Corynebacteriaceae; genus Corynebacterium; species Corynebacterium nasicanis. Next base: position 374,320 of record NZ_JBHSQE010000001.1, on the reverse strand, counting down.
TGGGTCTGCATGCCGGCCAGGATGCCGGCCGTCTCGCCGAAGGACAGCTTCATCACCTTGTGTCCGATGACGAGCACCAGCACGGAGATGAGCAGCGTGATCAGCGCGCCGACGCCGATGATGGTCAGGGACGTCGGATCGGAGAGCGCGGAGCGAAATCCGGCTCCCGCCGTCGTGCCGATCGCCGCGAGGAAGAGCGTGATACCCAGCTGGCGCAGCGCCAGGTTCGCACCATAGGGCACCTGCCACACGACGCGCCCGGAACGCCCGAGAGCACCGAGGATGAGCGCCACGACCAGCGGTCCGCCCGCGGTGCCCAGCTTGAGGGAGGCGCCACCCGGCAGGGGTACGGCGATCATGCCCACGGCCACGCCGATGACGAGGCCGATGACGAGGGGGAGAAGGTTGACGTCCGAGAGGCGTCGATAAGAATCGCCGAACAGGCGGGTGACCTTGCCCATGCGCTCGTACGCGGCGACGACCCGCACGCGGTCGCCGAGCTGCAGGATCGTCTCCGGGGTGGCCACCATGTCATGGTCGCCGCGCCGCACGCGGGTGATGAGCATCCCCGAGAGCTGCGGGCGCAACTTCTCCAGCGGGATGCCCACGAGATCATTGTTGGACACGAAGATGCGGCGGTAATCCAGGTCGTGGCCGTGGAAGGGGTCGCCGGGCAGGGCCTCGCCGATGAGCACGGCCGCGCGGTCGAGCTCCTCGGCGGTGCCCACGACGGAGAGCACGTCGCCCGGCTTCGCCCAGGCCCCGTTGCCGGGCAGGCGCTGCTCGCCGGCGCGCTCCAGGCGGGAGACGATGACCTCGAGGCCCAGGTCCTCCGGGAGATCGGCGATCGCCTGCAGGTCATCGCGCTGCACGAGGATGCGGCGGGTGTAGAGCTCGTGGACGGCCACCCCGTGGTCGATGGCCTCCTGCTGGTGGTCGATGCGGAAGACCTTGCCCAGCACGGCGATGGCGATGATGACCACGATGACGCCCAGCGGGTAGGCGAGGGAGTAGGCGACCAGGGGCAGGGCCTCCACGGCGCGGTACTCGGCGGTGTCCGTGATGAGCGCGGGCAGCGCATCCACGACGGCCGCCATGGCCGGGGTGTTGGTCAGCGCGCCGGTGAACATGCCGGCACCGGTGACCGGGTTGATACCCAGCAGCCGCACGAGCCCGTAGGCGGCGGCCGTGATGATGACGAACACGCCGATGGCGAGGGTGTTGTTCCGCAGCCCCTTGGAGCGGAAGGTGGCGAAGAAATCGTGCCCCGACTCCAGGCCGATCGTGTAGACGAACAGGGCGAGGCCGACGATGTAGATGAGCGGGGGAATATGGATCTCCGGCTCGATGGCCGCCATGAGGAGACCGACGAAGAGGACGGCAGCGACGCCGAGGCGGAAACCGAAGATTTCGAGGCGGCCGAGGAACAGACCCACCGCCATGATGACCAGGAGGGCGAGAAGGGGATTCTCCACGAAGATGCTCACTCACTCATCGTGCCAGACCCATCCTGAAAAGGCCGCACGTCCCGGACTCCCTGTGAGAGGGAGCACGGGACGTGCGGGAGGTGGCGGAAGCTTACTTTCCGCGGCGCTCGTTGGCGCGACGCATGCGGCGGTTCATGCCGGAGAGGTTGCCGCCCTTGGGCAGCGGACCCTTCGGCAGGCCGGCGCCCGGCTGCGAGGAACCGATGGTGTCCATCGCCTCGATCTTCGCGTTGACTGCGTAGACCTCGTTCTTGCGGTAGTTGCGCGGCAGCTTGAGCAGCTCGCGCTGCAGGTTCTTCAGCGGCACCTGGCCCTCGCCGTCGCCGACGAACATCTCGTACACCGGGACATCGCCGGCGAGGCGGTCCAGGCGACGCTTCTGCTCGTTGACCAGGGTCTTCGCGGCGCTCGGGCTGCCCTCGGCGACGAGGACCACACCCGGGTTGCCCACCACGCGGTGGACGATGGCCGACAAGGTCCGGTTCATGGCCACACCCTGCTTGGTGTGCCACACGATGCCCACGGTGTTGCGCAGGTTGTCCAGCGCCCACCCGGCAGCGCCAGGCTGGTCGCCGATGCGGTCATACATCGAGGTCTGCAGACGACGGGAGAAGAGGTACATCGCCAGCACCGCACCCAGGCCGAGGCCGAGGATGAGCATGAACCACTGGCCGCCCCAGGCGAGGCCGATGAGGAAGAACAGGGCGGCCACACCCACGACGGACAGGACCATGAGCGGGATGAGCAGCTTGTCCTGCTTGCGCTGGAGGTTGAAGGCCTGCCACAGCTGCGAGCGGGTCTCCTTGCTCTTCGCGCGCTTGGCGGCACGGGCCTCTGCCTTCGCGGCCTTCACTGCCGCCTTCTGCTTGTCGTCTGCCATGGCCTCTACCTTAGGTCAGGGGATTGCGGCTGCCTAACGGGAGGTGACCGGTGTGTCCTGCGAGGGGCCGTACTTGGCCAGCAGGGTCGTCGCCTCCTGGTCGGTGGAGCCCTGCGAGGTCTCCGCCAGGTGCTGGAGGTGCTCGGGGATCTCGCGTCCGCGGGCGGCCATGGCCTGGGAGTAGAGGCGGCCGGCGCGGTAGGAGGAGCGCACGAGCGGGCCGGACATGACGGCGCCGAAACCGAGCTCCTCGGCGAAGTCCTTGTGCTCGACGAACTCCTCCGGCTTCACCCAGCGGTCGATGGGGTGGTACATCGGGCCGGGGCGCAGGTACTGGGTGATGGTGATGATGTCGCAGCCGGCGCTGTGCAGGTCGGTGAGGGCCTCGCGGATCTCCTCGACCGTCTCGCCCATGCCGAGGATGAGGTTGGACTTGGTGATCAGCCCGTAGTCCCGCGCCTGACGGAGGACGTCGAGGGAGCGCTCGTAGCGGAAGGCGGGGCGGATGCGCTTGAAGATGCGCGGCACCGTCTCCACGTTGTGGGCGAAGACCTCGGGGCGGGACTCGAAGACCTGCTCCAGCAGCTCGGGGCGCCCGGAGAAGTCGGGGACGAGGTTCTCCACGCCGGTGTGCGGGTTGAGCTCGTGGATCTGGCGGACGACCTCGGCGTAGAGCCAGGCGCCTTCATCCTCGAGGTCGTCGCGGGTGACGCCGGTGATGGTGGAGTAATTGAGGCCCATCTCGCGGACGGACTCGGCCACACGCCGCGGCTCATCGCGGTCCAGCGGCTCCGGCTTGGCGGAGTTGATCTGGCAGAAGTCGCAGCGGCGCGAACAGTTGGCGCCGCCGATGAGGAAGGTGGCCTCCCGGGATTCCCAGCATTCGTGGATGTTGGGGCAACCGGCCTCCTGGCACACCGTGTGCAGGGAGGCCCCGGCGACCTTCTTCTTCATGTCCTCGTACTCGGGCCCGGTCTTCACCGCGTTGCGGATCCAACGGGGCTTGCTCTCGATGGGGGTCTGCGCGTTGCGCTTCTCCACGCGGAGCAGCTTGCGTCCTTCAGGTGCGATAGTCACACCGCCACCATACTCTTTCTATTGATAGGCGGTAACAAGCAGGTCAGCGGCTGATCTTCGTCGGATCGGGCGCCGAGCCGAAGGTGTGGTCGGAGACGGCGAGCTCGCCGGCGAGGGCGGCGGTGAGGGCGTCGATAAGCGGGTCGGTGACCTCTCCGACGGTGACCTCGCGCCCCAGCTCGAGGCTGAGGGTGGTCACGTCGGCGTCGTCGATGCCGCAGGCCACGATGTGCCCGTAATGCTCGAGCGTGTTGGAGCAGTTGAGGCTGAGGCCGTGCATCGTCACCCCGCGGGTGACGCGGATGCCCAGCGCCGCGACCTTCCGGTCGCCCCGCTGCTCGTCGGCGGGGACCCAGACGCCGGAGCGGCCGTCGATACGCCCCGCCTTATCGACGCCCACCTCCCGCACCGTCGCAATCACCGCCTCCTCGAGCCGGCGGACATAGTCGACGACGTCCACCGGCTCCGCCAGACGGATGATCGGATACGCGACGAGCTGGCCCTCCCCGTGCCACGTGATGCGGCCGCCACGGTCGACGTCGACGACGGGCAGGCCGTTGGTCGGGCGATCGCTAGGCTGTGTGCGCTTCCCGGCGGTGTAGACGCTGGGGTGCTCGAGGAGGAGGATCTGGTCGCCGATCTCCTCCGCCGCGCGCTGCGCCGCCAACGCGGCCTGCAGATCCCAGGCCTCCTGGTAGTCGACCACGCCGAGGTGGCGGATCTCCAGGGGCGCGGCGGTGGCGCGGATGGAGCGCTCGGCGGGGAAGAAGGGCTTGCGGGGGGCTGTCATCAGACGCCGCTGGCCTCTGCGTACTCGGCGGCGGTCATGAGCGGGCCGACCTCGGTGACCTCGACCTGGAAGAGCCAGCCGGCGCCGAAGGGGTCGGAGTTGATGATGGCGTAGTCCTCGTGCACGGCGTCGTTGACGGCCGTGACGGTGCCGGTGACCGGGGCGAAGAGGTCGGAGACGGACTTGGTGGATTCGACCTCGCCGCAGGGCTCGCCGGCGGTGACGGTGTCGCCGACCGCAGGCAGCTCGGCGAAGACGACCTCGCCGAGGCGGTCGGCGGCCACCGAGGTGATGCCGACCTTGACGGTGTCACCCGCGGCGGGGGCGGTGGCGTCGATCCACTCGTGGTCCGCGGAGTAGGAGAAGTGCTCGGGCAGGGTGCTCATGGGTGTGCCTTCCGTGGGGGTGTGGGGTCGATGTTAGCGCTCGGGGCGTCGGTAGAAGGGCAGCGCGACCGTCTCGACGGGGTGCCGCTTGCCGCGGATGTCCACCTCGAGGCTCAGGCCGGGCGCGGAGAACTCCGGGTGCAGGCGGGCCAGGGCGATGGGGTGGCCGAGGGTCGGGGAGGGCTGCCCGGAGGTGACCACGCCGACCTTCTCACCCTCCCGGAAGACCTCCGCACCTTCGCGGGCGGCGCGTCGCCCCAGGCCCCGCAGGCCGACGATGGCGGAGGCGGGTTCCCGGCCTACCAGTGCCTCCCGGCCGACGAAGTCCGCCTCCTTGGTGGCGAAGGCGCGGGCCATCCCGGCCTCCACCGGGGTGATGTCGGTGCCCAGTTCCTGGCCGTAGAGCGGCATCCCGGCCTCGAGGCGGAGGGAGTCGCGGGCGGCCAGGCCGGCGGGCAGCATGTCGTAGGCGGACCCGGCATTGAGCAGGGCGTCCCACAGCTCCTCGGCCGCGGCGTTGGGCAGGTAGAGCTCGTAGCCGTCCTCGCCGGTGTAGCCGGTGCGGGCCAGCAGGACATCCACTCCGGCGATGGTGAGCGGGGCGGCCGCGTAGTACTTCATGCCGCGGACCACGGTTTCGTCATCCCCGGCGACGAGGTCGGCGATGATCTGCTCGGCGCGCGGGCCCTGCACCGCGATGAGGGCGGTGCCGAGGGATTCATCGGTCAGCTCGACGTCGAACTCCGCGGCGCGCTCCCGGAACTTCTCCCACACCACGGCGGTGTTGCCGGCGTTGGGCACCACGAGGAACTCGTCCTCGGCCAGGCGGTAGGAGATGAGGTCGTCGAGAATGCCGCCGTCCTCGTCGACGATCATGGAGTACTTTGCCTTGCTCACCGGGATCGATGACAAGGTGGAGATGAGGGCGTGGTCGAGGAACTCGCCCGCCTGCGGGCCGCGCACCCGGATCTGACCCATGTGGGAGAGGTCGAAAAGGCCGGCGGTAGAGCGGACGGCGCGGTGCTCGGCGAGCTCGTTGTCGTACTTCAGCGGCATCGTCCACGGGCCGAAGGGGGTGAAGGTGGCGCCGAGGTCGAGGTGGCGCTCGTGCAGGGGGCTGTGGCGCAGATCGGACACTTAGTTCTCCTCGGAGGTGACGTCGAAGGCCGCCGGCGGCGGGCAGGAGCAGACGAGATTGCGGTCGCCGTAGGCCTCGTTGAGGCGGCGGACCGGCGGGAAGTACTTGGTGCGGCGCAGCGCGGGCACCGGCCAGGCGGCCTGCTCGCGGGTGAAGGGATGATCCCACTCGTCCCGGGACACGCTCCACGCGGTGTAGGGGGCGTGGTGGAGGACGGATTCCTCGTAGGCGACGCGGCCGTCGATGATCTCGTCGATCTCCGCGCGGATGGTGCGCATAGCCTCGATGAAGCGGTCCAGCTCGGCGAGGTCCTCCGACTCGGTCGGCTCGACCATGAGGGTCCCGGCGACGGGGAAGGCGAGGGTGGGGGCGTGGAAGCCGAAGTCGATGAGGCGTTTGGCCACGTCCGCTGCGGTGACCCCAGACTGCGCGGTCAGCGGGCGGATATCGAGGATGCACTCGTGCGCGACCAGCCCGTTGCGGCCCGTGTATAGGGTGGGGAAGCTGTCCTCCAGCGCGCGGGCCACGTAGTTCGCGGACAGGATGGCGCCCGCACTGGCGCGGGCCAGCCCGGCGGTGCCCATCATGGCGATGTACGCCCAGGAGATGGGCAGCACGCCCGCGGAGCCGTGGCGGGTGGCCGAGATCGGCACGCCGGTGCCGACGGCGGCGGGGGAGGCGGCGTCGAGAAGCGTCGGGTCGGAGGGCAGGAAGGGGACGAGATGCTCCGCCACGCATACCGGGCCCACGCCCGGGCCGCCGCCCCCGTGCGGGATGGTGAAGGTCTTGTGCAGGTTGAGGTGGGAGACGTCGCCGCCGAACTGGCCCGGCTGCGCCAGCCCGGTGAGCGCGTTCATGTTTGCGCCGTCGATGTAGACCTGCCCGCCGACGGCGTGGACCTTGTCGCACACCTGCCGCACCGTGTCCTCGAAGACGCCGTGTGTGGAGGGGTAGGTGATCATGATCGCCGCCACCCGGGGACCGTGCTCCGCCAGCTGGGCGTCGAGGTCGGCGAGGTCGATGGAGCCGTCGTCCGCGGTGGCGACCACCACCACCCGCAGGTGCGCGAGCGTGGCGGAGGCCGCATTCGTGCCGTGCGCCGAGGCCGGGACCAGGCAGATGTCGCGCTCCCCGTCGCCCTTCGCCACGTGGTAGCGGCGGATCGCCAGCAGTCCGGCGAGTTCCCCCTGCGAGCCGGCGTTGGGCTGCACCGACACCTGCGCGTAGCCGGTGAGCTCGGCCAGCCAACCCTCGAGCTCCGCGATGAGATCGAGCCAGCCGCGGGCCTGCTCGGCGGGCGCGAAGGGGTGGATGCCCGCGAACTCCGGCCACGTGATCGTCTCCATCCCGGCCGTCGGGTTGAGCTTCATCGTGCACGACCCCAGCGGGATCATCGTGCGGTCGAGCGCCAGATCCTTGTCCGCCAGCTGCCGCAGGTAGCGCAGCATCTGCGTCTCCGAGTGGATCGACGTGAAGATCTCGTGCGTCAGCGCCGGGGTCTGCCGGGGCACGGCCAGGTCGGATGCGCCCGCGGCGGGCGTGCCCCCGAAGGCCGCCACGAGCTTCTCGACGTCCCCCTCCGTCGCCGACTCACCGAAACTCACCCCGACCAGGGTGTCGCTGATCGGGCGCACGAGGTAGCCGTGTTCCGCGAGCTTCTCGACGACCGCGTGGGCGTCCGCCACCTCCACTGCGACGGTGTCGAAGAAGGCCCGGTGCCTGACCTGCGGCACGGAGGCCGCGAAGTCACAGGCCAGGTCGTGGATGCGCTGCGCGATCCTCCGCAACCCCTCCGGGCCGTGGTAGACGGCGTACATGGAGGCGGTGACGGCCAGCAGGGCCTGCGCGGTGCAGATGTTCGAGGTCGCCCGTTCCCGGCGGATGTGCTGTTCCCGGGTCTGCAGCGCCAGGCGGTAGGCGGGTGCGCCCTCCGCGTCAACGGAGACGCCGACCAGACGACCGGGGATCTGCCGCTTGAGGGCATCCGAGACCGCCATGAACGCCGCGTGCGGGCCGCCGTAGAACAGCGGGACGCCGAAGCGCTGCGAGGAGCCGACCGCGATGTCCGCCCCCAGCTCGCCCGGGGACTCGATGAGCATGAGCGCCATCAGGTCGGTGACCACCGTCGCCAGGCCGCCGCGTTCCTGGATGGCCGCGATGACCGGGCGGGGATCACTGATGTCACCCTCCGTGCCGGGGTAGGCGATGACCACCCCGCAGTAGTCCTCGCCCACCAGCTCCTGCGAGAGGTCCGCGACGGTCACCTCCAGGTCGATGGCCCGGGCCCGCTCGGCCGCCACCGCGAGCACCTGCGGGTGCAGGCGCTCGTCGAGCACCACGCCGCGCCCCTTCTTGCGGGCGCGGGACATGAGCCCGATGGCTTCGGCGGTGGCGGAGGCTTCGTCGAGAAGCGAGGCGTTGGCCACGGGCAGCCCGGTGAGCTCGGAGACCATCGTCTGGAAATTGAGCAGCGCCTCGAGGCGCCCCTGGGAGATCTCCGGCTGATACGGCGTGTACGCGGTGTACCAGCCCGGATTCTCCACCACGTTGCGACGGATCACCGGCGGGGTGATCGTGTCCGAGAAGCCCTGCCCGTAGAAGGCGCGCAGCACGGTGTTGCGCTCGGCGTAGTCACGCAGCCGGGCCTGGGCCTGCGTCTCGCTGAGCGCCTCCCGCGCGGGGAGTTCGTCGAGGCGGATGTCGGCGGGGAGGGCGGCGTCGAGAAGCTCGTCGAGGGAGCCGTAGCCCAGCGACTCCAGCATCACCCGCTCCTCGGCCTCGTCCGGACCGGTGTGTCGCGCCAGGTAGGACGCCGGGTCAGTGATCGGTGGCAGGGTCATGCGGGAACGACTCCTCGGTAGCGGATCGGATGACCCCAAGTATAAGAAAAACCGCCACCCCGGCGGGGTGACGGTTGTTCTCAGGACGAGACTAGAGCTCGAGATCCGACTGGAAGTTGGCGGTCTCCAGGCGGTCCTTGATGGTGGTGACGAAGCGGCCTGCATCGGCACCGTCGACGACCTGGTGGTCGTAGGTGAACGGCAGGTAGCACATCTGGCGGATGGCGATCGAGTCGACGCCGTCGTCGGTGACCACCACCGGGCGCTTCTCGATGGCCGCGGTACCCAGGATGCCGGCCTGCGGCGGGCTGAGCACCGGGGTGTCCAGCAGCGCGCCCTCGGAACCGATGTTGCTCACCGTGAAGGTGCCGCCGGACAGATCGTCCGGGCGCAGCTTGCGGTTGCGGGCACGCTCGGCGAGATCGGCGATCCCGGCGGCGATCTCCGCCAGGGACAGATCCTGCGCCTTCTTCAGCACCGGCACCAGCAGGCCCTGCGGGGTGTCCACGGCGATGCCAATGTTGACGTCCGCGTGGTAGGTCATCTCCTTGGTCTCCGCGTTGTAGGACGCGTTGACGTTCGGGTGGGAGACCAGCGCCTCCGCCACGGCCTTGACGATGAAGACCAGGTAGGTCGGGTTCGCGCCGTGCTTGGACACGAACGCCTCCTTGACCTCCTTGCGCAGCTCCGCGACGCGGGTCATGTCGACCTCCTGCACGTGAGTGAGCTGCGCGGAGTTCCGCAGGGACTCCAGCATCGTCTTCGCCGTGATCTCGCGGATGCGGTTGACCTTCTGGGTCGTGCCGATGAGCTCGGCCTTCTCCGGATCCACGGACTTGGTGGACCAGTTGGAGCGGGCCGACTCCTCGACCGCGGCATCGGCCTTGACATCCGCGCCGCCCTCGGCGGCAGCCAGGACATCCTGCTTACGGATACGGCCGCCCACGCCCGTGCCCGTCACCGTGGTGAGGTCGACGCCGTGCTTGTCGGCGAGCTTGCGCACCAGCGGGGTGACGTAGGGGACGTCGGCGTTGGAGGACTTCTCAGCCTTCTCGGCCTTCGGAGCCTCCTGCTTCGGAGCCTCCTTCTTGGGCTCCTCCTTCTTCGGCTCCGGCTTCGGAGCCTCTTCCTTCTCGTTCTCCGCGGCGAGCTTCTCAGCCTCGGCCTGCGCCTTGTCGGTGTCCTTCTTGTCCTCGTCCCGGGCGTCCTTCTGGGCGGCCTTCTTCGGGGAACCGGAACCGACGCGGGCGATGACGGCGCCGACGTCGACGGTGTCGTCCTCGTCAGCGAGGATCTCCAGCAGGGTGCCGGCGACGGGGGAGGGGATCTCGGTGTCGACCTTGTCGGTGGAGACCTCGAGCAGCGGCTCGTCGACCTCGACGGTGTCGCCGACCTGCTTGAGCCACTGGGTGATGGTGCCCTCGGTGACGGACTCGCCCAGCTCGGGCATCTCGACGTCGGTGGAGTCGCCGGAGACGTCCTCGTCGGCGTCCTCATCGGCCTCGGCAGCGTCCTCGACGGTCTCGTTCTCGTCCTTGGACTCCGCCTCCTCGATGGCCTCCTCGGAGGGGACGTCCTCATCCTCGTCGTCGCTGTCACTGCCGCTGTCGCCGGCTGCTGCGTCGGCGTCACCGATGCGGACGATGACGGCGCCGACGTCGACGGTGTCGTCCTCGTCGGCGAGGATTTCGATGATGGTGCCCGCGACGGGGGAGGGGATCTCGGTGTCGACCTTGTCGGTGGAGACCTCGAGCAGCGGCTCATCGACCTCGACGGTGTCGCCGACCTGCTTGAGCCACTGGGTGATGGTGCCCTCGGTGACGGACTCGCCCAGCTCCGGCATCTCCACGTCGGTGGCCTGGCCGGAGGACTTCGGGGCGGACTTCTTCTCCTCCTTGGGAGCCTCCTCCACCTCTTCCTCAGCCTCGACCTCAGCGTCAGCCTCAGCGTCAGCCTCAGCGTCGTCGGCGGAGTCGGACTCAGCGCCTGCCTCGCCCTCCTCGCCGATGATGGCGATGACGGCACCGACATCCACGGTGTCATCCTCCTCGGCCTTGATCTCCAGCAGCACGCCGGCCTGGGGGGAGGGGATCTCGGTGTCGACCTTGTCGGTGGAGACCTCGAGCAGCGGCTCGTCGACCTCGACGCGGTCACCGACCTGCTTCAACCACTGGGTGATGGTGCCTTCGGTAACGGATTCGCCCAGTTCGGGCATCTCTACGGAGAACGCCATAGTGTTTCTGACTCCTCGAAAGTCGTTTGTTGATCGATAGCTAATAGGCCCAAGCGTACCGGGGTTTGTACGGCCGGGTGACCAGTGCCCCTACAATTGTAAAGCGTGTTCAATCTATTCGGCCGCAACAAGTCCCGGTCCGGGCTGAGACCCCCACGCGCACCAGGTGAGACCATCCGCGCGGAGGATGCCGAGCACCTCCGCACCTGGTGCCGGGGCAAGGCCTTCGTCGAGGCCTATGTCGAGCCGGAGACGGTGGTCAACGAGATGTCCGTCGTGCTTGTCGACGAACACGGCGACTTCACCCGCCGCCGCATCGGCGGCCCCAAGGGCATCGACGCCCTGCAGAAACTCCTCGGAGTGCCCATCTTCGACGTGGAGGAGACCGGGTACCCCCAACGCATGCGCGAAAGGATCGAACGCGAGCGGATCCTGCGCAAGCGTGAGGAGCAGAAGCGCCGCCGCGCCGCCTTCGAGCGGGGCGAGCTGCCGGACTAGGTGACCCGGCGGTCGCCTCACTCTCCGGCGATCTCCACCAGCAGCGCCAGGAAGGTGCGCACCGGGACGCCGGTGGCGCGCTTCGGGGTGTAGCCGTGGACGGAGCCGGAGTTGAAGGACGGCCCGGCGATGTCGAGGTGGGCCCATTCGGTGCCCTCGGTGATGAACTTCGACAGGTACAGGCCCGCGTACTCCATGCCGCCCCAGCGGGTGTTGTCCACGTTGCGGATGTCGGCGGTGGGGGACTTGATGGTCTCCTCGTGCTCCTCGAGCAGCGGCATGGCCCAGGCGGGCTCGCCGATGGAACGGCCGACGGCGGCGACTCGGTCGCGCAGGTCCTCGGAACCCATGACTCCGGTGGTGCGGGTGCCCAGGGCGATCATCTGGGCGCCGGTGAGGGTGGCCACCTCGAGGAGGTAGTCGGGGTTGTCCTCGCAGGCGCGCGCGAGGGCGTCGGCCAGCACGATGCGGCCCTCGGCGTCGGTGTTGATGATCTCGGAGGTGATGCCGCCGTAGTGGGTGATCACGTCGCCGGGGCGGGTGGCCAGGCCGTCGGGCATGTTCTCCGCCAGCGGCAGAGTGGCGGTGATGCGCACCGGCAGGTTGAGCTGCGCGGCGGCGAGGACGGTGGCGGCGACGGCGGCGGAACCACCCATGTCGGAGATCATGTTCTCCATGTTCGCGCCGGGCTTGAGCGAGATGCCGCCGGTGTCGAAGGTGATGCCCTTGCCCACCAGCGCGACGCTCTTCTTCGCCTTCTTCGGCGCCCAGGTCAGGCGCACCAGGCGCGGGGGGCGGGCGGAGCCGCGGCCGACGGCGAGGATGCCGCCGAAGCCCTGCTTCTCCAGGTCCTGCTCGTCGAGGACCTCGACCTTGACGCCGGCCTCGCGGGCGGCGTCGGCAAGCACGGCGGCGTAGGACTCGGGGTAGAGGTGGGAGGAGGGGGTGTTGACCAGGTCGCGGGCGAAGGCGACGGCCTCCGCGGTGGTCACGGCGGTCTGGAAGGCCTTCTTGTCGCCGTCGACGAACACGACCTTATCGACGCCGCCGTTCTCCTCCTCCTCGCTCCGGATCCCGCGGTAGTGGTACGCGCCGAGGATGAGGCCCTCGACGGCCGGGGCGAGCCCGAAGACGCCGAGTGAGGTGGCGACGGTACCCAGGCCCTTGAGGGCGCGGGCGGCGCTGCCGGCGGCGCGGCGCACGGTCTCGTCGTCGAGCTCCTCCGGGTCGCCCAGGCCGACGGCGATGACGGAGCTGTCCCCGAAGGGGACGCGGGTGATCTCGTTGGCCTTGCCCTTCGCCCCGACGGCGCTGAGGTGGGCGAGGACCTGGCGGGAGGCGGCGTCGTCAAGCAGGGTCGACGTGGGCAGCTCCGGGCCGTCCTCGCCGCTGAGCAGCGGCACCAGCAGCGCGTCGGTCTTCTTGGGGGCCTTCTTCGCCAACTCGACGGCGGGGATGGTGCCGCGGGCCGGCAGGGTGAAGGTGGGCTTGGCCATGGATATTCCTCCTGTTTGTGGCGTGGGGATGCATCCAGCTTATAGAGATCACCACTGAGGTGTCGGTGTAGCGTTGTCGACATGACGTCTCTCAATTTCACCGTCAACCGCACGAGCACCCCGACGTCCGACGAGGTGCGCGGGGAGATTCTGGGGAATCCGCGGTTCGGCAAGAACTTCACCGATCACATGGTCACCATCGAGTGGACCGAGGAGAAGGGCTGGCACGACGCGCGCGTGCGCCCCTACGAGGCGATCCCCATGGACCCGGCCACCACCGTGTTCCATTACGGACAGGCGATCTTCGAGGGCATCAAGGCCTACCGGCAGCCGGACGGTTCCATCGCCACCTTCCGCCCCGAGCGCAACGCCGAGCGCATGCAGCGTTCCGCCGAGCGCATGGCGATGCCGCCGCTCCCCACCGCCGACTTCCTCGAAGCGATCCGCCTGCTTGTCGACGTCGACCGGGACTGGGTCCCCGCCGCCGGCGGCGAGGCCAGCCTCTACCTACGACCCTTCATGATCTCCACTGAAGTTTCCCTCGGCGTGAGCCCCGCGAACAAGTACACCTTCTTCGTCATCGCCTCGCCCGTCGGCGCCTACTTCACCGGTGGCGTCAAGCCCGTCTCCGTGTGGCTGAGCGAGGACTACGTCCGCGCCGCCCCGGGCGGCACCGGCGCCGCGAAGTTCGCGGGCAACTACGCCGCCTCCCTGCTCGCGCAGGCGCAGGCCGAGGAGAAGGGCTGCGACCAGGTCGTGTGGCTCGACGCCATCGAGCACACCTACATCGAAGAGATGGGCGGCATGAACCTCTTCTTCGTGTACGGCTCGGGTGCGGATGCCCGCATCGTCACCCCGGAACTTTCCGGATCCCTGCTGGCCGGCGTCACCCGTGATTCCCTCCTGCAGGTCGCCCGCGATCTCGGCTACGAGACGGAGGAGCGCAAGATCTCCAAGTACGAGTGGCGCGACGACGTCGCCTCCGGTGCCATGACCGAGACCCTGGCCTGCGGCACCGCCGCCGTCATCACCCCGGTCGGGCGGGTCCTGTCCAACGACGGGGAGTTCGAGATCAACGGCAACCAGCCCGGCGAGATCACCATGGCGATGCGCGAGCGACTCACCCACATCCAGCGCGGCGAGTACGAGGACCGCCACGGGTGGGTGCACACCCTGGTTACGGCCTAATCAGCCAGCAGCCCGGCGGCGGCCTGCACCAGCGGGAGCGCCGCCAGCGCGCCCGTGCCCTGCCCGGCGTTCATGTCCAGGGCCAGCAGGGGCGTGAGCTCGAGAGCCTGCAGCGCGATGAGGTGCGCGGGCTCCGGGGTCAGCTGCCCGGCCTGGCACCAGGCACGGACGCCGGGGGAGAAACGTTCCGCCAGGTAGGCGGCGACGGCGACGGGGGCGCCGTCGATAAGCAGGGGAGTCCGGCGCGCGGCGGCCTGGGCGATGAAACCGACCAGAGCCACCAGGTCCGGCGAGCCGATGCGGCGCAGGACCTCCTCCGGGTCGTCGCTGAGCCCGCGGACGCGGAACATCGCGTCCCGGATGGCCTCGACCTTGATCTTCCACAGCTCGTCGGTGGTGCCGGCCCCCGGGCCGACGACGGCCACCGGTTCCGTGCCCGTGAACGCCCCGAGGACGGCGGCCGCGACGGTGGTGCCGCCCACCCCGAGATCTCCCGGAATGAGCAGGTCAACGCCTGAATCGATCTCCTGGTCCGCGACCCGGCGCCCGATCTCCACGGCGCGCGCGAACTGCTCGGCGTCCATGGCGTCCTCGACGTCGACGGCCCCGGAGGAGCGCGCCACCCGTTCCTCGCCCCAGGCCTCGTGGTCGAGGGAGATGTCCACGACGCGTACCGACGCCCCCGTGGCCCGGGCCAGCACATTGACCACCGCCGCGCCCTGCTCGATCTCCTGCGCGCGCGCGACGGAGTGCCCGGGAGCAAGGAGCGACATGCCCCGCTGCGCGACGCCGTGATCACCGGCGAACACGATCACCCGGCAGCGCTCCACAGGCCGCGGGGGGAAAATCCCCTGACAGGCGGCGACCCAGGCGCCGAGATCCCGGAGGCGCCCGGTGCCCGCCGACTCGGAGGCCTGCAGAGCGGCCTCCGCGGAGGCGGCGTCGGGAGCGGTGAGCGGGGCGGGGGCGGCAAGCATGCCTACACCTTATCGCCGACCGCGACGCGCGGCTTCGGCGAACGCCACTTCCGCGGCTGCGTCATGCGGGAGTAGGTGTAGAAGCCCAGACCCAGGCCGGTGGCGGTGGTGTCGGGGAACTTCTCGCGGACCGCCTTGTTCGCGGCGGAACCGGCCCACACGCCCTCGATGAAGAAGACGACCATGAGGGCCATGGCGATGAGCGACATGATGTTGGCGAAGGTCGGCGCGAACGTGCCGATGAACATGATCACCAGCAGGCCCAGCGCCACCGGCAGCACCCAGTTGTTGATGAAGCGGCGGGAATCCACCCAGTCGCGGATGAAACGGCGCTCGACGCCCTGGTCGCGGGGGAGCAGGTAACGCTCGTCGCCGGAGTCCATCGCCTTCTGCACCTCCCTCTGCTGCTGGCGGTGCTCCGTGCGCTCCTTGGCCTTGTAGGCCTTCCACTCCTCCTTGGACATGGACTTCTTCAGTTCCTTGCGCCGGGCGCTCGCCTGCGCCTGGGAGCGGGGGGCCTGACGGTCACGGATGACGCCGCGCTCGATCTCCACCTCCTTGCGCTTCGGGGTGGGGCGGCCCTTGGGTGCGGTGTAACCGCGCGGGCGGGGATCCTCGGCGGGCGCGGGCTCCGGGGTCGCGGAGGCCTCGACCGGGGACGGTTCTTCGGATTTCTGCCAGGGGAGTTTCACGGCTCCCAGGCTACAAGGCCGATGCGGTGCAGCGGGAATACGGGTCTGGGTCGCCGCGTTGGGAATGGGTAGGCGCACCCATTCTCGGGCGACGAGTATGGTGGGCCCGTAACTTAGCTCGCACACGCAAGGAGATCCAGACCATGACCGCTCCCGCATCCAGCACCGGCGTCATCCTCACCGACGCCGCCGCCGCCAAGGCCAAGGCGCTCCTCGACCAGGAGGGCCGCGATGACCTGGCTCTGCGCATCGCCGTCCAGCCGGGTGGCTGCGCCGGGCTGCGCTACCAGCTCTACTTCGACGATCGTGACCTCGACGGTGACAAGGTCGAGGAGATCGGCGGGGTCCGCCTCGTCGTGGACAAGATGAGCGTCCCCTACCTCAGCGGCGCGAAGATCGACTTCGCGGACACCATCGAGTCCCAGGGCTTCACCATCGACAACCCCAACGCCGGCGGCGCCTGCGCCTGCGGCGACTCCTTCAACTAGGCCGCGGCCGCGCCACCTCAGAACAGCGAGACCACCAGGTTGATGGTCGTCGCTGTGATGGCGGTGGCGAAGATGAAGGCGTAGAAGGAATGGATGAGTGCCGACGTCCTGATCTGCCGGGAGGAGATCGCGGTGTCGGAGACCTGGTACGTCATGCCCAGTGAGAACGCCAGGTAGGCGAAATCGACGTACGCCGGGGGTTCCTCCTGGTTGAAGCTCACCCCGCCCGGCGGCTGCGCGCTGTAATACTGGGCTGCGTAGTGCAGGGTGAACACGGTGTGCACCAGCAGCCAACTGGCCGCGACGGTGCCCAGGCCGAGCAGGCCCAGCAGGGCGCGCTCGAGGCCGTGGGTGGTGGTGGCGTCGATAAGCAGCAGCGCGACGGTGACCAACGAGAGAATCGTCGCGGAGTTGAGCAGGAACGCCCGCGCGGCGGGGGAGGGGACCTCGCCGCCGGCGTGATCGGCCGTCCGGGAGGGGGACATCCGGGCGATGGAGGCCCACACGGCGATGTCGTACGTGAGTGCGGCGGCGCCCCAGCCCATGGCGGGGCCGCGCCACCACCCGCTGAGCAGCGAGACGAGGACCGTCACCGACACTCCCACGAGCACCATGATGACGGCCCGGTGGCGGGCCTCCTGGCGGGCGGTGCGCATCAGATGTCGACCGGGTAGTCCTTCTCCTCGATCCCCGGGTCGATCCGGTTCTCAATGAAGATGCCGTGCCACACCATGAACGCCAGCACCGTCCACAGGCGGCGGGAGTGGTCGGAGACGCCGTCGCGGTGCTCCTTGAGCATCTCGAGCACGGCGGCGCGGTCGAAGATGTCATCGGTCTGCGACTCGTTGATGGTGTCCTGCGCCCAGCCGAAGAGCTCGTCGCCGGCCAGCCAGTGGCGCATGGGCACCGGGAAGCCCAGCTTCCGGCGGTGCAGGACATGCGGCGGAACAATCTGCTCCATGGCCTTCCGCAGGGCGTACTTGGTGGTGCCCCCGGCGATCTTGAGGTCGTGCGGGATGGTCTGCGCCACCTCGAAGACCTCCTTGTCCAGGAAGGGCACGCGCAGCTCGAGGGAGTTGGCCATGTTGATCTTGTCGGCCTTGACCAGGATGTCACCGCGCATCCAGGTGAACAGGTCGAGGTGCTGCATCCGCGCCACCGGATCCATGTGCCGGGACTCGGCGTAGATCGGGGCGGTGACCTCCTTGTGGTCCCACTCCTCCTTCGCCCAGGGCAGCACCCGCTGCAACTGCTCGAAGTTGAAGGAACGGGCGTTGCCGTAATAGCGCTCCTCCATCGTCATCGAACCGCGCTCGAGGAGGGACTTGCCCTTCATGCCGTCCGGCAGCACCCGGGACAGGCGGCCGAGGCCGCGGCGCAACGGGGTGGGGACCTTCTCGAAACCGGCCAGCGACAGCGGCTCCTTGTAGATGGTGTAGCCGCCGAAGAGCTCGTCCGCGCCCTCGCCGGACAGCACGACCTTGACGTGCTTGCGGGCCTCCTGCGCGACGAAGTAGAGGGGCACCAGGGAGGGATCGGCGACCGGATCATCGAGGTACCACATGATCTTCGGGATGGCCGCGGCGTACTCCTCGGGGGAGACGACCTTGACGATGTGCTCCACCCCGATCGCGGCCGCGGACTCCGCCGCGACGTCGACCTCGGAGTAGCCCTCCCGCTCGAAACCGGTGGTGAAGGTCAGCAGGTTGGGGTTGTGGCGCTTGGCCAGGGTGGCGATGGCGGTCGAATCGATACCGCCGGAGAGGAAGGAGCCCACCGTGACGTCGGCGCGCATGTGCTTCTCGACGCTGTCCTCCAGGGCGCGCGCAATGCGGTCGAAGAGATCCTGCTCCTTACCCTTGGGCACCGGGGTGACCTCGAAGCGCGGCTTGAAGTAGCGCTTGGCCTCCACGGTCTCGCCCGCACGCAGCGTGGCGGTGCAACCCGATTCCAGGCGGCGGATCTCCGTGTGGAGGGACTCCGGCTCCGGGACGTACTGGAGGTCGACGTAATGCTCGATGGCCCGGCGGTCAAGCTCCAGGCCGAGACCCAGCTCCGGGGCCATGTCCAGGATGGACTTCTTCTCCGAGGAAAACACCGTGCCGGCCGCCGTGGTGGCGTAGTAGAGCGGCTTGATGCCGAACTGGTCGCGGGCGACGAAGAGCACCTTCTCCTGGGTGTCCCAGATGACGAAGGCGAACATGCCCCGCAGGTGCTCGACGACGTCCTCACCCCAGTGGTGGTAGCCGACGACGATGGTCTCCGAGTCGCCCTGGGTACGGAATTCGTGCCCGGCGGCGCTGAGCTCCTCACGGAGCTCGACGTAGTTGTAGATCTCGCCGTTGAAGATGAGCGCATAGCGGTCCGGGTTGTCCTCCGGGCCCCACACCAGGGGCTGGTGGGAGTGCTCGAGGTCGACGATGGAGAGGCGGTTGAAACCGAACACGACGTCCGCGTCGTGCCAGGTGCCCGCGTCATCGGGGCCGCGGTGGCGCATGCACGGCAACGCCCGGGTCACTGCGTCGACGAAAGAGCCGGCCGAACCGTCGGCCGTGAGCATGCCAAGAAAACCGCACATGTGGAAATGTTCTCCTCTATATAACGGGTGTAGTCGGTCCTACGATACGGCGCGGGGCGGCCGAGAGCGACACCGGCACGGGCAAACAGGCGGGGGCTGTTCGATTGCCGGAATGGTGGGTGGGGAACCCAGGGGGTGAAAAGGGTCCACTTACGGGTGGATACTTTCGGATGATGCCCGGACCTGCGGATTGTGAATTGGGTTACACCCCAGAAGTGCCGGGTGGGGCAACATTCGCGGGTTACTGCACATGGGCTGTAACATCCGGGGTACTTCGAGGAACACTGGTCGCATCCGCAGCTGGGCTACAGGATGGAAACAGCGTGGATAACCGCCGTGAATGAACTATCCTGCAGTATCAGGAATGCTTAAACCAGTGTTCAAGGATTTAGTGTGGACAGGAAGGCAGACACACGTGGAACAGCGTAAGAAGCGTGGCTTCGCCCGCAAGGCGGGTCTCGGCGGTGTGATGGCCCTCGGCGGCCTCGCCCTCGCCGGTTGTGACGTGGCTCCCCCGGAGAGCGTCGGCAGGATCATCGGCATGGGTTGGCCGACGGGTATCACCCCGGAAGCCACCGCCATGTACAACTTCTGGGTCTGGGTCTGGGTCACCGCCTGGATCATCGGCATCATCATGTGGGCCCTCATGCTCGTCGCCGTCTTCAGCTGGAACGCGAAGAAGGCTGAGAAAGCTGGCAAGGGCGAGTTCCCGAAGCAGCTGCAGTACAACGTTCCGCTCGAGCTGGTGCTCACCATCCTGCCGATCTTCATCGTCATGGGTCTGTTCTTCTTCACCGTCCAGACCCAGCAGAAGGTCACCGCGCTGGACAAGAACCCGGAGGTCACCGTCGACGTGACCGCCTTCCAGTGGAACTGGAAGTTCGGCTACCAGAGCGTCGCCGCCGGCCTGAGCCCCACCGGCTCCGACTACGAGGGTCGCGATGAGGTCCGTCAGGACCTGGCCGACCTCACCCGCCATGACGATCCGGAGACGGTGAAGAACCCGAACCCGATCCACGGCATGTCCAAGGGCGACCAGTCCTACCTCCACTTCAACCAGATCGAGACCGTCGGCTCCACCGACGAGATCCCGGTCCTGGTCCTCCCCTCCAACACCCCGATCGAGTTCCAGCTCGCCTCCGGCGATGTGGCCCACTCCTTCTGGATCCCGGAGTTCCTCTTCAAGCGCGATGCCTACGCTCACCCCGAGGCCAACCAGCAGCAGCGTGCCTTCCAGATTGAGGCGATCGAGGAAGAGGGCGCCTTCGTCGGCCGCTGTGCCGAGATGTGCGGTACCTACCACGCCATGATGAACTTCGAGCTCCGCGTCGTCTCCCCGGAGGCGTTCACCGAGTACCTGCAGTTCCGCCTGGACAACCCGGACGCCCCGAACTCCGAGGCACTGGCCGCGATCGGTGAGGCCCCGTACGCCACCACCACCCACCCGTTCAACTCGTCCCGTCAGACCTGGGACGGCGAGAACTACGTTGACAACAACGCCAACATCTAACGGAGGAATGACACCATGAACTCTGGTTCTAAACTGATGTACGGCATCGCCGCGTTCCTCGCTCTGATGGCTGTCATCTACATCTTCGGCACCGGCTTCGTCGGCGACGACGGCTACCTCGGTGGCACCGAGTGGGTCGGCGTGACGGCACTGGTTCTGTCCACGGCCCTGGCAGTCATGCTCGGTGTGTACCTCCACTTCACTTCCGTCCGCAGCGACATCCTCCCGGAAGACTGGGAAGAGGCTGAGGTCGAGGACAAGGCCGGCATCCTCGGCTTCTTCGCCCCGAACTCCATCTACCCGGTGTGGATGGCCGGCGCCGTCGGCGTCACCGGTCTGGGCATCGCCTTCTGGCACTTCTGGCTCATCGCCATGGGCGCGATCCTGCTCATCTGGGCCTCCTACGGCCTGAGCCTGCAGTACGGCATGCCGAGGGAGAAGCACTAGCTCCTGCGGCGGTCTGACCCCGCCACACACTTCACGAGAAGGCACCCACCCCGCCCCGGGGTCGGGTGCCTTCTCGCGTTGGGGGGAGGGAAAGCGCAGCGTAAAGGGGGTCATCCGAAAGTTGGAACCCGCTGTGAGCGGCGGAAAGTCCGTGTGATTTACATCTCTCGCGGTCGCGGTGTCGATCGCCGGACGGGGCGCGGGGAATGCGGTAGGGTAACGCCCAACGAGTGCCAAGGGGGGTATTCGGCGGTACGGGGGAAGATGACCTGCACGAATGGGGCGTCGGATAGCAGCGCAAAAAGTTCCCACGGGTGTAGAGGAATTTTTCCGCGGCGTTTCAACAAACAAAACCGCAGGTGATATTCCCGTTTTCCCCGTCTGAGCGGGGGGAGATGAAGTGACTTTGGGCGCGGGAGCGGTCATACTAGTCAACGTGACGAGCGCAGTTTCAAACTCAGGTATGGCAGCACCACAGCGTGTTCCCGCACTGAACCGACCCAACATGGTCAGTGTCGGCACGATTGTGTTCCTGTCTCAGGAATTGATGTTCTTCGCCGGACTCTTCGCGATGTACTTCACATCGCGTGCGAACGGCCTGGCAGGCGACTGGAACGAGCAGACAGCAAACCTCAACGTGCTGTTCGGTTTCATCATCACGACCATTCTGGTCGCCTCCTCGGTCACCTCGCAGTTCGGCGTCTTCGCAGCAGAAAGGGGTGACGTTTACGGACTCCGTCGTTGGTACCTCATTACCGTCGGTCTGGCACTTGGCTTCCTCGCCTTCCTGGCCTACGAGTGGTATGAGCTCATCCTCCACGGAGTGACCGTTCAGTCGAGTGTCTTCGGCTCGGTCTTCTACATCATCACGGGCTTCCACGCCGCACACGTGACTGCAGGTGTTATCGCCTTCATTGTCATTCTGCGACGTATCTCCGTGTCCAAGTTCACGCCGGCACAGGCCACCGCCGCAATGGCAGTGTCCTACTACTGGCACTTCGTCGACGTCGTGTGGGTGGGCGTCTTCATCACTCTCTACCTTGTCCAGTAGGCCGTAGCCTGCCGAGCAATCGGCCTGCAGCCATTCACTTTCCACACCGAAATTTCTAAAGGAAAATGATGGATACCAATCCGAACATTGCCGCCAGCGGCGACACCTCCTCCGTGTCGTCCGCGTCGGCCAAGAAGGCCCGCAGCCGTCGCAAGATGCGTCGGACTGCCGTCGGTGCCTTCGCGCTCACCCTGGGTCTCACCGGCGCCGGCGTCCTCGCCACCGCCCTGACCCCGGACGCGCAGGTCGCCACCGCACAGCGGGACGACCAGGCTCTCATCCAGGAGGGCAAGGACCTCTACGACGTCGCCTGCATCACCTGCCACGGAGCCAACCTCCAGGGTGTCCAGGACCGCGGTCCTTCCCTCATCGGTATCGGCGAGGGCGCCGTGTACTTCCAGGTGCACTCCGGCCGTATGCCGATGATGTCGAACGACGCTCAGGCTGAGCGCAAGACCCCGCGTTACACCGAGGCCCAGTCCCTCGCCATGGCCGCCTACGTGGCAGCCAACGGCGGCGGCCCGGAGCTCGTGTACAACGAGGACGGCACCCTTGCCATGGAGGAGCTCCGCGGCAAGAACTACAACGGCATGATCGACGCACAGGACATCGCCCGTGGTGGCGAGCTGTTCCGCCTCAACTGCGCGTCCTGCCACAGCTTCACCGGCCGCGGTGGCGCACTCTCCTCCGGTAAGTACGCCCCGACCCTGGATCCGGCCAACGAGCAGGAGATCTACCAGGCCATGCTCACCGGCCCGCAGAACATGCCGAAGTTCTCCGATCGTCAGCTCTCCGCCGACGAGAAGAAGGACATCATCGCCTTCATCAAGGCCACCAAGGAGACGCCGTCTCCGGGTGGTTGGGGCCTCGGCGGCCTCGGCCCGGTCTCTGAGGGTATGGCCATGTGGTTCATCGGCATCACCATCCTGGGTCTTGCCGCTATGTGGATTGGATCGCGTTCATGAGCAACGAAGTGAAGAAGAACTACACCAAGCAGGAACTCAACGCGATGAGCAACGATGAGCTCGCGCGTCTGGGTACCGAGCTGGACGACGTGACCGTCGCGTTCCGCAAGGAGCGCTTCCCGGTCGCCAACGATCCCGCCGAGAAGCGTGCCGCCCGTGCGGTGACCATCTGGGTCATCGTCGGCATCATCGCCGCCCTCGCTTTCCTGGCCACCTACATCTTCTGGCCGTGGGAGTTCAAGAACCTGGGCGAGGAGGGCCACCTGTGGCACACCTTCTACACCCCGGTTCTCGGCCTCACCTCGGGTATCTCCATCCTGGCCCTGGGTATCGCGGTGGTCCTCTACGTGAAGACCATCATCCCCGAGGAGATCTCGGTGCAGCGTCGCCACGACGGCCCCTCCTCCGAGGTGGACCGCCGCACGCTGACCGCTCTGCTCAACGACTCCTGGGAGACCTCCACCCTCGGTCGCCGCAAGGCACTGCAGGGTCTGCTCGGCGGTGCCGGCATCCTCTTCGGTCTGGTCGTCGTCGCCCCGCTGGGCGGCATGATCAAGAACCCGTGGAAGAAGGGCGAGCTGGGCATCATGGGTGACGGCACCCTGTGGACCTCCGGCTGGACCCTCCACGAGAACGGCGTCAAGCTGTACCTCGCCCGGGACACCGGCGCCATCGCCGAGCAGCACTCCGGCGACACCGGTTCACACTGGACCACCACCGGCGTGTCCCGCCTGGTCCGCGTCCGTCCGGAGGATCTCGACGCCGGCGGCATGGAGACCGTGTACCCGCTGCCGGAGGAGTACGTCAACGACGGTGCGGAGTACAACCCGGACCGCGACGTCTACGTCGAGCAGATGCACTCCGTGCACGGCCCGCGTAACCCCGTCATGCTGATCCGCCTGCGCACCGCCGATGCCGAGAAGGCCATCGAGCGCGAGGGCCAGGAGGACTTCCACTACGGCGACTACTACGCCTACTCGAAGATCTGCACCCACATCGCCTGCCCGACCTCTCTGTACGAGGCACAGACCAACCGCATTCTGTGCCCGTGCCACCAGTCGCAGTTCGACGCACTGCAGTACGGCAAGCCGGTTTTCGGCCCCGCCGCCCGTGCACTGCCGCAGCTGCCGATCACGGTTGACGAAGAGGGTTACCTCATCGCCAAGGGCAACTTCATTGAGCCCGTTGGCCCTGCATTCTGGGAGCGTAAGTCCTAATGAGCAACAAGCTGGCCCAAGCTGCCAACAACATTGATTCGCGCTACACCGCGTCCGGTCTGCTGCGTCCGCAGCTGAACAAGGTCTTCCCGACGCACTGGTCCTTCATGCTCGGTGAGATGGCTCTCTACAGCTTCATCATCCTGCTGCTGACCGGTGTCTACCTGGCGCTGTTCTTCGACCCGTCCATCACCAAGGTGATCTACGACGGCGGTTACCTGCCGCTCAACGGTGTCGAAATGTCCCGTGCCTACGCAACCGCACTGGACATCTCCTTCGAGGTCCGCGGTGGACTCTTCGTCCGCCAGATGCACCACTGGGCCGCCCTCATGTTCATGATGTCCATGGTCGCGCACATGCTGCGTGTCTTCTTCACCGGTGCTTTCCGACGCCCGCGTGAGGCCAACTGGATCATCGGCTGCACCCTGATCATCCTGGGCATGGCCGAGGGCTTCATGGGTTACTCCCTCCCGGATGACCTGCTCTCCGGCGTCGGCCTCCGCATCATGTCCGCCATCATCCTGGGCCTGCCGATCATCGGCACCTGGATGCACTGGCTGATCTTCGGCGGCGACTTCCCGTCCGACCTCATGCTCGACCGTTTCTACATCGCGCACGTGCTCATCCTGCCGGGCATCATCCTCGGCCTGATCGCCGCTCACCTGGCGCTGGTCTGGTACCAGAAGCACACCCAGTTCCCGGGCGCCGGCCGCACCGAGAACAACGTCGTCGGTGTCCGCATCATGCCGGTCTTCGCCACCAAGGCCATCGGCTACGGTCTGCTGACCGCCGGTGTCCTGGCGCTGATGTCCGGCCTCACCACGATCAACGCGATCTGGAACATCGGCCCCTACAACCCCTCGCAGGTCTCTGCCGGTTCCCAGCCTGACGTCTACATGCTGTGGACTGACGGTGTGGCCCGTGTCATGCCGGCGTGGGAGCTCTACCTGGGCAACTACACCATCCCGTCCGCCTTCTGGGTCGCCCTGGTCTGTGGTCTCATGGTTGTCCTGCTGTTCGCTTACCCGTGGATCGAGAAGAACGCCACCGGCGACGACGCTCACCACAACCTGCTGCAGCGTCCGCGCGACGTGCCGGTGCGTACCGGCATCGGTGCCATGGCCATCACCTTCTTCCTGCTGGTGACCATCTCCGGTGGTAACGACCACATCGCGCACTTCTTCCAGATCTCGCTCAACGCGATGACCTGGGTCGGCCGTATCGGTGTCATCCTGCTGCCGCCGATCGCTTACTTCATCACCCACCGCATCTGTGTCGGCCTGCAGCGCTCTGACCGCGCTGTGCTCGAGCACGGCATGGAGACCGGTGTGATCAAGCAGCTGCCGAACGGTGCCTTCGTGGAGATCCACCAGCCGCTCGGCCCGGTGGACGCACACGGCCACCCGGTGCCGCTGGCCTACGCCGGTGCCGCAGTGCCGAAGCGCCTCAACCAGCTCGGCTTCGCCGACCGCATCTCCCGCGGCTCGCTGGTCAAGGCAGACGAGCAGCGCTTCGCCGACGCTGCCGTGGAGAACGCTCACGCGAACCATCGCGAAGAGGTCGCCATGCTGGAGAGCCTCAACGAGGCGAACCGCGCGAAGGACCGCGAGGCCGGTCACCTGGACTAGTTCCTGCGCTCACGAGTCGAAACCCCGTCTCCCCGGTACCTGGGGGAGGCGGGGTTTCCTCTATGCCTGAGAGTGTTACCCCTGTGGTTTCTGGGTTTCTAGGGGCAATCCCCTAGGGGATGTGACCGGAATCACTCTACCGTTATGGGGTGGCCGTAGTTGTCGGCGGGCGGGGCGGCTGGAGGGCGTCCCATTTCCGCGGAATGGGCGCATTGCTGCAGGTCAGCGCCATGTATCCGGCGCTCCGTGGAGGGGTGACGGGAGGGGTGTGGCGGAAAGCGGATCCTCCGGAGCGTCGATAACAGCTCGATAACAGCGCGTGGTTCGACGGTTGGGTTGGACAACATTCGTTGTTGTTTCGTAACCTGATCGAGACATTGCGGGGCTTCCAGATGAAGCCGCCGAATGACTGAACTGAAAACAAGGCCTAATCCCCGTCCACGGGGAGCCGGGGAACCACACAGTGTTCTCTGGGGTGAACCCTCTGCGAGAGCGTCTCTGAGACGCGGAGCGGAGGGGGGAAGCTTCCAAGATCCCAACCCGACAGCTAACCCGGTAGGCACAAGGAAGATCTGGAGATACATTCGTGGCTCAGCACCGTCGCCTCAACAAGACCGCAACCCGCCGTATCGCCGCCGCCTCCGCGGTGGTCATGGGTACCACCGTTCTCGCACCGGGCGTGGCCAACGCCTTCGAGGTCGCCATCCCCAACACGAACTTCTCCGTGAACGTTCCGGGCCTGGAGAACGTCCCGAACATCGAACAGTTCGTTCCGGCTGCACCGGCTGTCCAGGAGACCGCCAACGCCTACGTCGCCAACGTTGTCGCGCAGGCCCCCGCCGCGCAGGCCGGCTCCTCCCAGGGCCAGGCCATCGCCAACGCCGTGCGCTCCAAGATCGGCGCACCGTACTCCTGGGGTGCCACCGGCCCCTCCGCCTTCGATTGCTCCGGCCTGACCACCTGGGCCTACCAGCAGGTCGGCAAGTCCATCCCGCGCACCTCCCAGGCCCAGGCCTCCCAGGGCCAGCGCGTGCCGCTGGACCAGCTGCAGCCGGGCGACATCATCGCCTACTACGGTGGCGCGTCCCACGTGGGCATCTACGTCGGCAACGGCATGATCGTCGACGCCCTGAACTCCGGCTCCCCGGTGGGCGAGCGCCCGCTGCACTTCCAGCCGATCCACTCCGCCGTCCGCTTCTAAGCGCGACCGCACTGCACCGCCCATCTTCGGCTTCGGCCGGGGATGGGCGTCGCCGTTTTCCGGGGTAAGGACACCACAAGTCACACGGGTCACGACCTCGTGATGAGGTATTTACTCACCTGTTATCAAGTGTCTATAGTTGTTCCTGGCCAGCCCCGGCCACCGTGTCAGCGAAAGAGTCATCCGTGCGTTTCCTCCCCGGCGTATCCCACACCCTCCGAATCACCACCGCCACCCTGGTCAGTGCCGCCCTGTTGGCCGGTGGGCTGAGCGTCCCGCAGGCCGCGGCCGATGACGTCGAGGCGCTCATCACCTCCATGGAGGAGGTCTCCCACGAGGCCACCGCCAAGAGCGAGGAGGTCAAGCAGCTCGAGCTCGACATCGAGCAGGGCCAGGAGCGCATCGACACCCTCAAGCAGGACGCCGAGGAGGCGCGGGTGCGGGCCCAGGGGGCGCAGGAGGCACAGCGCGCGTTCCAGGGTGATGTCAACGACCTGGCCGGCGCGAAGTACCGCAGCCTCATGGTGGACCCGGTGACCAACGCGATCGCCGCCGCCAACCCGCAGAACGCGATCGACCGCGCCGCCTACCTCGGTACGCTGACGCGGAACACGGAGCGGGCCGTCGATAAGCTCGCGGCCGCGACGGCCGAGGCCGGGCGCGCACACACCGACGCCTCCCGGATCGTGGCAGAGGCCAACTTCCAGCAGTCCCGGCTCGAGGAGCAGCACCGTGCCCTCGCCGCGGAGCAGGAGGAGCTGCAGGCCCGTATCCGGGAGATCGAGGAGAAGGTGTCCACCCTCGACGCGGCGGCCCGCGCCCGCTGGGAGAGCAAGAACAATCCCCTCGCGCCGTTCTCCCTCACCGGCGAGGGGGCCGTGGGTGCCGCGCTGAGCAAGCTGGGTTCCCCCTACGGCTGGGGCGCCACCGGCCCCGACCAGTTCGACTGCTCCGGGCTCATGCTGTGGGCCCACCAGCAGCAGGGCAAGTCCATTCCGCGCACCTCGCAGGCGCAGCTGGCCGGCGGCACCCCGGTGTCGCGGGCGGATCTGCAGCCGGGTGACATCGTCGGCTACTACCCGGGTGTGACGCACGTGGGCATGTACATCGGCAACGGCCAGCTCGTCCACGCCTCCGACTACGGCATCCCGGTGCAAGTGGTCTCCGTGGACTCCATGCCCTGGGCGGGCGCGGTCCGCTACTAGGACCTCTCACCGCATGCCCCGGATCCTGCTGGTCACCAATGACTTCCCCCCGACGGTGGGGGGCATTCAGTCCTACCTCCGGGACTTCCTGGGCACCCTCGACCCGCAGGATGTCGTGGTGTTCGCCTCCACGCAGGACGCGCAGGCTGCGGCCGCGCACGACGCGCAGGTGCCCTACCGGGTGATCCGCTGGCCGCGCCAGGTCATGCTGCCCACTCCGGCGACGGCGGAGGCGATGGGCCAGATCATCGGGGAGCTGGACATCGACACGGTGTGGTTCGGGGCGGCCGCCCCGCTGGCCCTCATGGGACGGGCCGCCCGCGCCGCCGGCGCCCGGCGCATCATCGCCAGCACCCACGGCCACGAGGTGGGCTGGTCCATGGTGCCGGGGGCGCGGCAGGTGCTGCGCCGGATCGGGAATACCGCGGACGTGGTCACCTACATCTCCGACTACACTCTGCGCCGCTTCCGCCGTGCCTTCGGCAGCCACCCTGAGTTCCGCCACCTGCCCTCCGGGGTGAACACCGAGTGGTTCCGCCCGGCCGCCCGCCCGCCCGGGCCGCCGACGGTGGTGTGCGTGTCCCGCCTGGTGCCCCGGAAGGGGCAGGACATGCTCATCCGCGTGTGGCCGCGCGTGCTGGAGCGGCATCCGGAGGCCCGCCTGCGGATCATCGGATCAGGCCCCCACGAGCGCACCCTGCGCGCGCTGGCCGCCCCTCTCGGTGCGGCGGTCGAGTTCACCGGGCCGCTGGACACCACGGCCCTGCGTGACGCACTCGCCGCCGCCGATATTTTCGCCATGCCCGCCCGCACCCGGGGCCGCGGGCTCGACGTGGAGGGCCTGGGGATCGTCTACCTGGAGGCGCAGGCCTGCGGCGTGCCGGTCATCGCCGGGGATTCCGGCGGCGCCCCGGAGACCGTCACCCCGGAGACCGGCCTCGTCGTGGACGGGCGCGACGAGGACCAGCTCACGGACGCCCTTCTCACCCTGCTGGATGACCCCGACCGGGCGGCCGGGATGGGGCAGGCGGGGCGTCGATACGCACTGGCGGAGTGGACCTGGGAGATCATGGGCGCGCGGCTGCGCGATATACTCCGGTAGATGAACACGCTCGGCTTCGACATCGGCGGGACTCAGTGCCGGGCCGCCCTGGTGACGCAGGAGGGGGAGATCCTCGCGCAGCGCTCCGTGCCCACCCCGCGCACGGTTCCCGCGCTGGAGGACGCGATCGTCGGGCTCGTGGATGAGCTGCGCCCCCTCGAACCCGCCGCCGTCGGGCTGGCCGTCGCCGGGTTCCTCGACCCGGCCCGGGAGATCGTCCGCTTCGCCCCGCACCTGCCGTGGCGCGACGCCCCCGTCCGCGCCCGCCTGCAGGAGCGGCTCGCGCTGCCGGTGGTGCTGGAACACGACGCCAACGCCGCCGCCTGGGGGGAGTACCGTTTCGGCTCGGCGCGCGGGGCAGGCACATGGGTGTTCTTCGCCGTCGGGACCGGGATCGGGGCCGCGCTCATGATCGACGGTCAGCTGTTCCGCGGGGCCTTCGGTACCGCCCCGGAGTTCGGGCATCTCACCGTCGTGCCTGGTGGGCGCGAGTGCGCCTGCGGCAAGCGGGGCTGCCTGGAACGCTACGCCTCAGGCACGGCGCTGGCCGATACCGCCGTCGCCCACGGGATGGCGCCGCGGCTCAGCGGCCACGCCATCATGGAGGCCGCCCGGGCCGGCGACGAGCGGGCGCGGGCCGTCCTGGCGGAGTTCGCCGGCTGGCTGGGGCAGGGGCTGAGCATCGTCGCGGACGTCCTGGACCCGGAGCTCATCGTGCTCGGTGGGGGAGTGTCGGACGACGCCGACCTCTTCCTGGCCGGCGCAGTGGCCGAAATGGGCAGGTCCATAGTGGGTGCGGGGCACCGGCGGCTCCCGGTCGTGGGAACCGCCGAACTCGGCGCCCACGCGGGTATGATCGGCGTGTCCGATCTGGCGCGCACCGACACTCAAGGGGAGTAGATGATGGAAAAGAAGTGGTACTGGCTGTACAAGAACGTCCTCATCGGCCCTTTCCTCCGGATCTGGAACCGCCCCACCATCGAGGGAGTGGAGAATATACCGGCGTCAGGTGCCGCGATCGTCGCCTCCACCCACCAGGCGGTCATGGACTCCTTCTTCTTCCCGGCGCTGAGCCCGCGCACCATCACTTTCCCGGCGAAGTCCGAGTACTTCACCGCCCCGGGCCTGGTCGGCCGCCTGCAGAAGTGGTTCTTCACCTCCATCGGCCAGATCCCCGTGCACCGCGGTGCCGCCGGCGCCGGTGACGCCACGCTGGCCGCCGCCCGCACCGTCCTCGGCCGCGGCGATGTCCTGGGCATCTACCCGGAGGGCACCCGCTCCCCGGACGGGCGCATCTACAAGGGGCGGACCGGCATGGCGCGCATCGCCCTGGCCACGGACGCCCCGATCATCCCACTGGCCATGATCGGCTCGCGCAACGCCAACCCGATCGGCACGTGGATCCCGCGTCCCGCGAAGGTCCGGATGCGCATCGGTGAGCCCATCGACGGCCGCGCCTACGTCGCCTCCCTGGGCATCGACCCGGATTCCCGCGAGGCCGCCCGCCCGCTCACCGACCACGTCATGGCCGTGCTCACCGAACTCTCCGGGCAGGAATACGTGGACATCTACGCCTCCGAGGTCAAGGATTCCCTGGCAGCCGGACGCGGTTGGCCCGCAGGTTCCGAGCCGACTCTTGGCTGATTGCCGGGGTTTCCCTATACTTGACGGCTGGACTGTGCCGGAGCGTTCCGGTACCGAGTAAGTCAGCTGCGCGTACGGGATGAGGTGAGGCGCGTGTCAGCTCCCGGCATCACTGCCCCGACAACCCGCCTACGCTGGCCCGATGTGGCCAAGGGACTGTCCATCGTGGGTGTCGTCCTCCTCCATGTCAGCCTGGCCGTGCCGGAGGGTATGGAGACCACCGCGGCGCACCTCAACCGCTTCCTCGACCCCCTGCGGATGCCGCTGTTTTTCATGGTGAGTGGCCTCTTCTCGGCGAAGGTGTTCGGTTTCACATTCCGGGAACTCTTCCTCCGTCGCCTGTGGTTCTTCCTCGTGCCCTATCTCGTTTGGGTGCCCATCGAGCTGTGGTTCAAGTACCGCGAGTGGCACCTCCACGACGGCAAGGCGATGCCGGAGCTGTCCCAGTACGTCGAGCACCTCATCGAGGGGCGGAACATGTACTGGTTCCTCTACGCACTGGTCATCTTCAACATCATTCTGTGGCTCACCCGCAAGCTTCCCTGGTGGGCGGGGGTGCTCGTCGGTTTCGCCCCGATCCTCATCCTGCCGCTGCACGCGGAGCAGCACATGATCGGCAAGGCCGTCCTCTACCTGCCGGCCTTCCTGCTCGGCGCGCACCTGCGCCTGCACATCCGCCGTTTCGCGGAGTCGGCGACGACCCTGCGTCACCTCACGCGCGGCACGGTTCTCTACGCCGTGGGCTTCAGCGTGGCGGCCGTGTGGGCCTGGTGGAACACCGTCTCCGACGTGTCTTTCGGCTGGCCGCTGCCCTTCGCGGAGACGGTCGGATTCGTCGATCTGCGGCTCATCGTCAACGCGGTGGTGCAGCTGCTCATGCTGCCGATGGCGGTCATCGTCGCGGTGCTGCTCTCCCGTGTTCCGGTGGTGGTGGACGTCCTGTCCTTCCTCGGGCGGCACACGCTGATCATCTATCTCGGCCACCCCATCGCCCTCACCGTGCTCTACCAGTACAACATGCGCGCCTGGGAGCTGCCGATCTCCCGGGACGCGGAGACCGCCCTGCACCAGACGGCGCTGTGGATGGTCCTCGGCCTGCTCATCTCCGCCCTGGGCGCGCTGGCCCTGTGGCTGGTCACCCGCGTGCCGTACCTGCGGTGGACGGTCATGCCCCCGCAGGTGGGCCGTGCTTATCGACGCCCCGCGAGCACCCGCGGCGCGACACCCGCCGCGCCGACGACCGCGAGCGTCACCAGCAGGTAGGAGCTACCCACCAGCTGCGCCCACCAAGGCCACGCGTGCTCGAGGCCGTGGTTGTTCGGCAGCAGCCAGTGCGGGGAGAAGAAGACGGCGGCCAGCACGAATACCCCGAGGATGCGCCCCGCGCCGGCGAGCAGGGTCACCGCCATGGGCACGAGCCACACCCAGTGGTGGGACCACGACACCGGAGAGCACAGCAGCGCCACGGTGGAGGCCAGCAGGACGGTGGCCAGCTTGGTCTGCGCCCGCCACATCGCCACGATGACGAGCGCGAGGGCGAGCAGGACCAGGAGCAGCCAGAGGCGGGAATCGGCCTGCTCGCCGGGGGCGGCCAGGCGTGCGAGCAGCCCGCGGAGGGACTGGTTGGAGGCGTAGGACTCTCCGCCGATGCGGCCGGTGTCCGAGAGGGTCTCTAACCAATAGGTCAGCGAGTTTCGCCAGCTCAGCAGCGCCGCCAGGAGGGTGAAGCCCACGCCGGCGCAGAAGGTCACCGCCGCGTGCCGCCATTGACGACGCACGAGGAAGACGAGGATGAACACCGCCGGGGTGAGCTTGATGGCGGCGGCCAGGCCGATGAGCACGCCGCGGGGCAGCCAGGGGCGGCGGGTGAGGGTGTCGGCCAGGACCAGGGCCATGAGGATGATGTTGATCTGCCCAAATCCGAGGGTCTCCCGGACGGGCTCGGCCAGCAGCGCCAGGGGGAGGATCCAGGCGGCGAGGACGCGGTGATCGGCGGGTGCCAGCCCGGGCACGGCGTGGCGCAGGACGATGGTCAGGCACCACCACAGCAACACCGCCGAGGCGAACGTCCAGGCCACCAGTGCCACGCCGTAGGGGAGCAGGGCCACGGGGATGAAGAGGATTGCGGCCAGCGGGGGATAGGTGAACGGCAGCGTGATGCCGCCGACCTCGTAGCCCCGGGTGTAGAGGTTGTCCCCCTCGAGGAAGGCCCGGGCGCCCGCGCGGTAGACGTCGATGTCGATGGCGTAGCGCAGGGTGAGGTCGGCGTCGATAAGCCAGGGGAGCAGCGCCGCCATGGAGGCGAGCACGGCGAGCACCACCCACCCCCGCTCGCGGCGGGAGGTGAAGCGGGGCGCGGGAGAAACGGTGATCACCGCATGAAGTGTAATCGCCCGGGGTGGGCAGGTTAGGCTGGGCTGGTGCGCTACTTCTACGACACCGAGTTCATCGAGGACGGCCGGACCATCGAGCTGGTCTCGATCGGCATCGTCGCCGAGGACGGGCGCGAGTATTACGCCGTCTCCACGGACTTCGACGCCTCCCGCGCGAACGCCTGGGTGCGCGACAATGTGCTGGACAAGCTCCCCAACCCCGGGGCGCCGGTGTGGCGTTCCCTGGATACGATCCGCGCGGAGGTGCTGGCGTTCCTGACGTCGGCACGCGACGGGGATCCGGAGCTGTGGGCCTGGGTGGGGGCCTATGACCACGTGGTTCTGGCCCAGCTGTGGGGGGACATGGCCGGGCTGCCCCGCGTCATTCCGCGCTACACCCGCGAGCTCAAGCAGTACTGGGAGATGGCGGGCAGGCCCCACCTGCCCAAGGCCCCGGACGCCTCGCATGACGCCCTGGTGGATGCGCGCCACAACCTGGAGAAGTTCCGCCTCTGCGCCGAGATTCTTCCCCTGGGGCGCGGGAACCGGGTGCTCCGTTAGGCGGAAAACACCTGCACGGGGGCACATGACTGGACACCCGTGCTATGAATATGGGTGTGAGTTGGACTGTTGACATCCCTAAAGAGGTTCTCCCCGACCTGCCGCCGCTTCCCGCCGGCCTGCAGGAGCGGTTCGAGGACGTAATTTCCCGCGAGGCCAAGCAGCAGCCCAGCTGGGACCGGAACCAGGCGGAGACCGTCCGCAAGATCCTCGAGTCGGTGCCGCCGACCGTGGTCGCCCCCGAGGTCACCGAGCTGAAGCGTCAGCTGGCCGACGTCGCGCTGGGCAAGGCCTTCCTCATGCAGGGCGGTGACTGTGCCGAGACCTTCGAGTCCAACACCGAGCCCCACATCCGCTCGAACATCAAGACCCTGCTGCAGATGGCCGTCGTGCTCACCTACGGCGCCTCCACCCCGGTGGTGAAGCTGGCCCGCATCGCCGGCCAGTACGCCAAGCCGCGCTCCCAGGATCTGGATGAGAACGGCCTGCCGAACTACCGCGGCGACATCGTCAACGGTGTGGAGCCGACCCCGGAGGCGCGTCGCCACGATCCGGCGCGCATGATCCGCGCCTACGCTAACTCCTCGGCCGCCATGAACCTGGTGCGCGCCCTCGTGTCCTCCGGGACCGCGGACCTCAACCGCGTCCACGAGTGGAACCGGGAGTTCGTGGCCAACTCCCCGGCCGGCGCCCGCTACGAGGCCCTCGCCGAGGAGATCGAGCGCGGCCTGCGCTTCATGGACGCCTGCGGTGTCCACGACGATTCCCTCCGCACCTCCGACATCTTCTGCTCGCATGAGGCACTGCTCGTCGACTACGAGCGCGCCATGCTGCGCCTGCACGAGGACGAGGACGGCGAGACCCGCCTCTACGACCTGTCCGCGCACCAGCTGTGGATCGGCGAGCGTACCCGCGGCATCGAGGACTTCCACGTCAACTTCGCCGCGCTCATCGCCAACCCGATCGGCATCAAGATCGGCCCGTCGATCACCCCGGAGGAGGCCGTCGCCTACGCCGCGAAGCTCGATCCGGAGCGCGAGCCGGGCCGCCTGACCATGGTCGCCCGCATGGGCCACGACAAGGTGCGCACCGCGCTGCCGCCGGTCATCGAGGCCGTCGAGGCAGCCGGCCACAAGGTCATCTGGCAGTCCGACCCGATGCACGGCAACACCTTCACCGCGTCCAACGGCTACAAGACCCGTCACTTCGACAAGGTCATCGACGAGGTCCAGGGCTTCTTCGAGGTCCACCGTCAGCTGGGCACCCACCCGGGCGGCATCCACATCGAGCTCACCGGTGAGGACGTCACCGAGTGCCTCGGCGGCGCCATGGACATCACCGATGTCGACCTGCCGGGCCGCTACGAGTCCGCCTGCGACCCGCGCCTGAACACCCAGCAGTCCCTCGAGCTGGCCTTCCTCGTCGCGGAGATGCTCCGCAACTAGGTCGTCTGCTTATCGACGCCGCGCTTCCCTCCCCGGGGAGCGCGGCGTCTCTGCGTTGTCAGAAGGTGAGCCGGACCGTCGAGTCGAGGCGGGCATCGGTGCCGGCCTCGGGGCGCTGGCGGGTGACCGGGCGGGCGTCCTCACGCTCGCGGGCGGAGGTGCTCAGGCCGGCGGCCTCGAGGGCGGCGCGGGCCTGCCCGCCGGTCATGCCGACGACGTCGGGGACCGTCACGCGCCCGGCGAGGGTGAGGGTGATCGACGCCTCCTCCGGGTCGACGATCTCCCCGGCGGCGGGGCTGGTGCGCACGACGGTGTCCGGCCGGGCGCCCACGGCGTTACGGTCCCGGCGGGAATCGTCGACGCTGAATCCGGCGGCCTGGAGGGAGGCGGTCGCCTCGGCCTCGGACATGCCCTCGACGTCGGGAACGGTCAGACCGTTGTTGACCACGAGGGAGACCTCGCTGCCGCGGGTGAGGGTGGTGCCGGTCTCGGGGGAGACGGCGAGCACCTGCCCGGTGGGTACGTCCGGGTCGAAGCGGTGCTCCACCCGGGTGATGGTGAGGTCCAGCTCCGCCAGGCGGGTCTCCGCCTCGGACAGGGGCGTGCCCACGATGGCGGGGACCTGCACCGGCTCCGGCCCGCGGGAGAGGTGGACGGTGACGGTCGAGCCGATCTTCACGGCCTCGCCCACGGCGGGGTCGGTCTCGGCGACGTGGCCCTCCGCGACATCCGCGGACCACACGGGATCCCCGGTGGACACCTTGAGCGTGCGTTCCGCGGCGGCGGCCTGGTAGGAGATGATGTCCCGGCCCTCCGGATCGGGCACCGTGGGGCGGCCCTGGGAGAGAAGCACGGTGACGTCCTGGCCGCGCACCACCTTCTCCCCGTCGGCGGGCTCGGTGCCGGCGCTGAGATCGGCGGGGACGTCGTCGTGGTAGACGATCTCGGTCACCGCCCGGAACCCGGCCTCCTCCACCGTGCTCACCGCGGCGGTGCGGTCGAGGCCCAGGACCTGCGGGATCTCCCCGTAGCGCCCCGAGCCGAACCACCAGGCACCGACGGCGATGGCGGCGGTGAGCAGAGCGATCACCAGCAGCCACACCGTCAGGCCCACCTTCGAGCGGTTGCTCACCGGGCGCTGCTCCGGCTCCGCGGGGACAGGGGGTTCCTCCGGGAGCTGGGCGGGCACCGGGGGAGTGGCCTCGTGGACGCGGGTTTCGGTGACGGGGGAGTCGGTGAACTCGGTGACCATCGTCGGGGGGCCGACCAGGTCGGTGATGTCCGTCGGCACGGCGGCGGCGCGTGTGGCGGCGGAGTTCTGCGGGACGGGCACGGTGAAGGCGGGCAGCGCGAGCTCGCCGGCCACGTCGTCGAGGGCGGCGAGGAACTCGGCGGCGTCCGCGAAGCGGTCCTCCGGGTCGCGGGAGGTGGCGGTGGCCACGAGGGCGTCGATAAGCGGGGGGACCCCGGAGATGCGGGCGCTGGGCGCGGGGACGTCCTCTGTGAGGCGTTGATACGCGTGGTCCAGCGGCGTCTCGCCGGCGAAGGGGGTGGTGCCGGTGAGCAGCTCGAAGAGGACGATGCCGGCGGAGTAGACGTCGGAGGCGGGCGTGATGTCGCTGCCGTCGACCTGCTCGGGGGAGAGGTAGGCGGCGGTGCCCACGATCTGCGAACTGGACGTGGTGGCCGCCGCGGCGCGGACCAGGCCGAAATCCGCCAGCTTCACGCGGTGATCACCGTTGATGAGGACATTGTCGGGCTTGATGTCCCGGTGCACCAGGCCGGCGGAGTGCGCCACGGACAGGCCCGTGAGCAGCGCGCGCAGCACGGCGGCGGCCGCGTGCGGGGGCATCGGCCCGCGCTCGGCGAGCAGCTCGCGCAGCGTGCCGCCGGTGATGAGCTCCATGATGAGGAAGAGGTGGTCACCGTCGGAGCCGAAGTCGTAGACGTTGACCAGATTCGGGTGGTTGAGCTGCGCCATCGCGCGGGCCTCGCGGCGGAAACGCTGCCGGAAGACGGGGTCGGCGATGTACTTCTCGTCGAGCACCTTCGCCGCGACCGCCCGGCCGAGCCGGAGATCCACGCAGCGCCAGACCATGGACATGCCGCCGCGGGCGATCGGGTGATCGATGCGGTAGCGATCCTCGAGGAGGTCTCCCACTGCCAGTTGAGCCATGCGGACCAGTATGGTCCACACCCGGGTGCCCACGCCAACGGATAGAGTGGACGCCGTGAAAGACAACGACACCCCCCTGGAGACCCTGCTCGCCGACGAACCGATGCTCACGCTGCCGGAGACAGCCGACCGGCTCGGCGTGGTGATCACCCGCGTGCACGATCTGCTGGCGGCCAAGAAGCTCATCGCCCACGTCATCGACGGCAAGCGGCATGTCCCGGAGGCCCTCTTCGCCGCTGGGTCCTCGACGACCGGCAAGTTCGTCCCCGGCCTGCTCACGCTCATGGCCGACGGCGGCTACTCCGACGAGGAGATCCTGCGCTACCTGTTCACCGCGGACGAGACTCTGCCGGGGCGTCCGGTCGATGCCCTGCACGGTCAGCTGGCCCGGGAGGTGCTGCGCCGGGCGCAGGCCATGGGCCTGTGAAGTCCCGGCCGAAGGCCCAGTCGGTGAGCAGCCAGGCCAGCACGAACACACCGGCCATCCACCACGTGTTGTAGAGCTGGTGGTTGCCGCTGCCGGTGAAGGCGAGGGTGACCACGATGGAGGCCCCCACCGCCAGCCGCAGCACCCACTCCGGCGGGCGGACCGCCCCCACCAGCGTGATCACCGAGGCGTAGTACCACGGCAGCGTGACGGAGTTGAACACGAACGCCACCTGGTAGGCCAGCGCCGTGCCGGCGAGGGCGCGCCGGGCATTCTGCCGGAACAGCCACCAGACGATGACCAGCCCGGCGAGCATGGCCACGAGCGAGATGTTCCGCAGCACCGCCAGCGCGGTGTTGTACTCGAAGCCCGTGTCGACCACCTGCACCACCCACGTCACCCAGCTGGCCAGCAGGGAGGGCAGGGCCAGGGGGTTGATCACCTTGGAGTTGCCGGAGATCTCCGAGAGCCAGCCCCACGAGGAGCCGGAGAGCCAGGTCACCGCCGCGACCACGGCCAGCGTCTCGACGAGACCCACGAACCCCGTCACCAGGAAAGCCACGACACGCGGCAGGCGACGCGCGTAGTGGAGCGTGGCCAGCCACACGACGAAGGGGAGGGCGATGGCGGCGGTCGCCTTGAGGGACACCGCCACCGCGATGAGCGCCACGCCCGCCAGGAAGCGCTGGTGCAGGCAGGCCAGCAGCCCGAGGGAGACGAGCCCGACCATGACGGACTCGTTGTGCATGCCGCCGATCATGTGGAGGATCATCACGGGGTTGGCCACGCCCAGCCACAGGGCGAGGGCGGGGTCGCCGCCGAGGGCACGCGCGATGCGGGGCACCGCCCACGCGATGGCCGCGAATCCGAGGACCGAAATGACCTTGTAGACGAGCACCCCGGCCGTGACGTGGTCCCCGACCAGGCGCGTCACGCCCTCGCCGATCCACAGGTGCAGCGGACCGTAGGGCGTGGTGGTGTTGCGCCAGTCATGCGAGACCTCGAGCAGGTACGGGCCCGGGTTGACGGCCGCGCCCTGCGTGTACGGGTCGAAGCCGTCGCGCATCATCGCGCCCTGCATGAGGTAGGAGTAGACGTCCCGCGACAGCATCGGGGCCGCGGGGAGCAGCGGCAGGATCCACAGCCACATCGTCTGGCGGACCTGCTTCTCGACGCCCCCCTCACCCCCCGTTCCCCGCAGCACGTGCCGACGGCCGAGGATGATCCAGCCGGCGAGGAGGAAGGCGACGCCCGCCCAGAACACGACGTTGGACACCCCCGCCCCCCGCCCGTAGGCGAGGAAATCCAGGTGGAGCGCCTCGAGGATGCCCCCGCGGTTGCGGGTGGCGCCGCCGCCGAAGGAACCGAGGAACAGAAGCAGGGAACCGATGAGCCCGAGGGGCAGCGCGGAAGGGAGACGGAGGATCATCAGCGTCGGCGGGCCGTGGCGCGGTGCGCGAGGTCGGTGAGCGTCGCCGTGACCTCGGGGGAGGTGCCGGCGGCGGCGAGGTGTTCGAGCCCGGAGGCGGTGAGGGCGGCGATGCGCTCCTCGAGGGCCGCGACCGCGCCGGTCTCCGTGATGATCTCGGCCAGCCGGGCGATGGCGGCGGGATCCGAGGTCGCGCCGATGCCGCGGCGCAGCTCGGCCGCCGCGGCGGGATCGCGTTCGTCGGCGCGCTGCAGGGCGGTGGCCAGAAGGACGGTGCGCTTGCCTTCCCGCAGGTCATCGCCGGCGGGTTTGCCGGTGACCGCCGGGTCGCCGTAGACCCCGAGCTCGTCGTCACGCAACTGGAAGGCGATGCCGATGTCGCGGCCGTAACCACGGAAGGCGTCGATGGTCTGCTGGTCCGCGCCCGCGATGGCGGCGCCCAGGTGGAGAGGGCGTTCGATGGTGTAGGCGGCGGTCTTGAAACGGTTGACCGAGTCCGCCAATGCAACGTCCTCGTCGGCGGTGGCCTCCAGAGTGATGTCGAGCAGCTGGCCGCCGATGACCTCGGTGCGCATCGCCCGCCACGGCTCCCGCGCCCGCTGTAGCGCCGCCACGGACAGGCCCGAATCGAGCAGCATGTCCTCGGCCCACACCAGAGCCAGATCGCCGACGAGGATGGCCACGGATTCGCCGAAGTGGGCGGGATCGCCCGTCCAGGAACTCTCCCGGTGGACGGCCTCGACGGCCCGGTGCACGGTCGGGTTGCCCCGGCGGGTGTCGGAGGCGTCGATGATGTCGTCGTGGATGAGGGCGCAGCCCTGGATGAATTCGAGGGCGGCGGCCGCGCGGAGCATGGCCGTCGGGTCCTCGTCGGTCTCCAACCCGCCGCCGCCGACGAAACCGGCCCAGGCGTAGAGCGGGCGAATGCGCTTCCCGCCGTCCAGGACGAAGGACTCCAGGTGGGAGACCGCCCGGGTGACCGGGGCGCCGATGGCGGCGACCTGGTCCCGGCGGGCGTCGAAGAAGCGGGCGAGTTCCTCGCGGGCCGCGGCGGGGATCTGGTCGAGGGTCGGCGCCTGAATGTCCTGGGTGGTCAACGCGGGGGATCCTTGCAGTCGGACGGTGTGTGTACGACTAACAACGATACCCAGAGGCCTAACCCGGGTGA
The DNA here is from genome assembly GCF_042658165.1 of Corynebacterium nasicanis. NCBI lineage: Bacteria > Bacillati > Actinomycetota > Actinomycetes > Mycobacteriales > Corynebacteriaceae > Corynebacterium > Corynebacterium nasicanis. The sequence continues at coordinate 334,024 of NZ_JBHSQE010000001.1, read as the reverse complement.
GTCACCACGGCAGGCTTCTCCACCATTCCCGGCAGCGGCAAAGGAACGGAGAGGACTGCGAAGGGGCGGGCGTCGCCGTCGAAGTGGAAATCACGCAGTTCATCGCGGAAACCCATCGAGCGGTAGAGGGCGAAGGCGTTGTTCGCCTCCCCCTCGACCTCCGGTGTCGAGAGCATGGCGTGCCCGGCCGGGACCAGCCAGAGCAGCTGGGAGAGCAGGAGACGGCCGATGCCCCGGCCCTGCTGGGCCGGGTCGACGTGGATCTCCGCCACCTCGAAATAGTCGCGCATGAGCAGCAGCTGGCGGGTGTCGGGGCCGCCTGCCTCGCGGATACCTCGCCGCACCTGGCGGTCCCACCACATGTCGGCCGCGCCGAGGTAGCCATAGGCCAGGCCGAGGACCGTGTCCTGGTCCAGCGCCACGAGCGCGGTGAAGCCGGGCTGCATGATCTCCTGGCGCCATACCGCGATGCGGCCGGAGCGGATGCTCGGGTCATAGCTCATCGCCTCGAGGTAGAGGTCGACGAGCTGCGGGGCCAGGACGGCGAATTCAGGTCCGGACAAGCGGCGGATCTCCATGGTCACACCACCACTGAACCAGAATTCGTGCGCCGTGTGGGCGAGACCGCGGGAAAAGTGGGTCTTGACGTGCGAGACCATTGACGTGTTCGAATGGTTGTTCTATGATTGGGGTGTGGTGTTCGAGGTTGCTTCTAGGGTGAGGGCATCGCAGACGGAGCGAGGTTAAGAGAAAGGAGTTGGTTCCGGTGGCACAGATCATTTCAGCAACGACGAGGTTCGCGGGTGCGGCAGCGGGTACCCGCCGGGCCGACTTCATTCTCAAGGCGCGGGCGCTGCTGGCGCAGGCTGTGGACTACCGGGCGGCCGGGGATGTGGACCTGGCTCTCGAGGCGGCCTTCCAGGCGGCGCTGCGGACCGCCGGGGCCCGCATCTCCGCCTCGCCGGTTGCGGCGCGCCGTCGTCGCCCGACGAGCGCGTGGGAACAGCTGCGGCTTGTCGACGACAACGGGGCCCGGTGGGCCACCGAGTTCGCGCAGTACTCCCGTCTGCGTTCCCGGGTCTCCTCGGGCCTGGAGCGTTCGGTGGAGGCCTCCGTGGTCGACCGGGTGATGGACCTGGCCGCACGTTTCCTCGCGGAAGTCGAGGAGGAGGCGGGGTGGCTCCCGGCGGCTGCTTAGTGCAGCGTGCGGCGGGGTTGGCGTTCGCGGGAACAATCCCGATAGTCTGGGCGTTAAGTCAGTAGACAGGTACAACCCCAGCGATATCCGGGAGGAACAGTGTCGCTTTCAGAGAAGGAGCAGAGGATGCTCCGGGAGATTGAGCAATCTCTCCTTGCTGACGACCCCAAGTTCGGGGCGTCCGTGGTCGGCGACCACGGTTTCGGCGGGTCCGGCGCGCCCGGCCTCACGCTCCGCGGGATTGCCCTGGTTGTGGTCGGACTGCTCCTCCTCGTAGGTGGTGTCGCCCTGGCGCAGCAGAGTCTGTGGTTCATCGCCCTCAGCATCGTCGGCTTCCTGGTGATGTTCGGTGCCGGGGTGTGGATGCTCCGCGGTGGCGGGGGAGCGGGCGCACCGCGCGCTCCGCGCAAGCCCGGCGCCGACCGCCCGAGTGACCCCTCCTCCCGGACCAGCCGCATGGAGGAAAACTTCCGCCGCCGCTTCGAGGAGCGTTAGCCGGCCTTCAACTTTCAGCCCGTCGCCCCGTTGTGGGTGGCGGGCTGTGGTGATTCTTCGGCGTGATGATCCGTAGTTGGCGTTGCTAAAGGGCGAGCTTGGAATGGTGACTGTCGGGTAGGTTGGATTAAAAGCCGCTGGAAGGGGGCCATGATGAAGTACTTCTCGACCGCATGGGACGACGGGCGTGGCTACATTGTGCGTGACCATGAGGATGGGCGGACGATGGAATTGTTTCGTGGTCCGTCCGTGAAGAAGAACACTCCGGCCCGGTGGGTTCCGAATGAGGCTTACGAGAACCGTGTTATTTCTGACCGACCAGGGGAGTGGTACGTGTACGACGGGGACAACCCTAAGTACGCTGCACGGGTTGAAGTCCTCCTCGAAGCAATTTCCCGCCGCTCCCTGGAACGCGAGAAGGAAGTGGCCGAGCGACTTGCTCGCCGCGAGGCCCGTGATCAACTTTCGGGTACGAGCTTCTAGCCTCACAGCCTGGTCCTCCAAGATCGAACCAAGGGTGCTGGGGGTTTTCTCATGCCAGAAAGGAAGCACCCACGTTGTTCCCGGCCAACTGATGTTTGGGGCCGGGGTGTGGATGCTCCGCGCAAGTCCGGCACAGATTGTCCGAGCGACCCTCCCTCAAGACCGGCCGCATGGTGGAGAATTCCCGCCGCCGCTTTGAGGAGCGTTTGCCGGTCTTCACGTTCCAGCCCGTCGCCCAGTCGTGAGCGGCGGGCTGTGGTGATTTATCGGCGGCGTTGCTTAACGACGAGCTTACGATGGCGCCCGGCGGGTAGGTTGGACTAAAAGCTCCTGGGAGGAGACCGCGATGAAGTACTACTCGACAGCAACGAAGCGGGGTAACGGCTCCATTGTGCGTGACCATGAGGATGGGCGTACCATGGAACTGTTTCGTGGCCCGTCTGAAATGGATGGAACCCCGGCACGTTGGGTGCCGAGCGCGGCTTTCCAAGACCGTGTTCGATATGACCGGCCCGGAGAGTGGTTCATGCTTGACGGCGACAACCCCGAGCATGTTGACCGCGTGAACAGGATTATCGCAGCAATTTCTCGCCGTTCCCTGGAACGCGAGAAGGAAGTGGAAGAGCGACTTGCTCGTCGTCGGGCTCGTAATCAGCTCGCGGGCACGAACTTCTAACCCAGCCTGAAACCCCCAACACCTTGATTGGTGTTGGGGGTTTTGTCATGCCGCAAATAAGGAAGCACCCCCGTTGTTCCTGGCCAACCACGGCCAGGCGGGGGTGCTTCACCAACCTAAGAAACCAACGGACCAGTATCCGGCCCCACCACAGGGCTGGAACGGTTGAACCCGTCAGCGTGTGCGGACACCAACATCCGCACCACACAGACACTAGCGCATCGTGCTGGTGAATCCGAACGGCCGCCTGGTTCTCCCCACTTTCTCCCACCGGATCGCTCCATGGCCCAGCAATGACATCGTTCAGCGGCCAGCGTGCTCGCCGGCCGCGTGCAGAAGTGTGGACATGACGCGCCGTGACGGGCGGGCGCCCCACCGGAGTTTTCTTCGCTTACCTGCGTAGATGTCGCGACCAGAGAAATGTGTGGGGCGTATGGGGGTTGTGGGTGGGGGAAAGTGGGGTATTGTGGGGCGCAGCGGTGGAGAGATCCATCGTGAGAATTGAATCAGGTCTGACAGGATCCGTGGCGTCGAGACAAGGAAGGTGGCCCCGGGATGTTTCTCGGTACCTACACTCCCAAGCTCGATGACAAGGGTCGACTGACACTGCCGGCGAAGTTCCGTGACGAACTGGCCGGCGGGTTGATGGTGACGAAGGGGCAGGATCACAGTCTTGCGGTCTATCCCCGGGAGGAGTTCGCTGAGCGCGTCCGGAAGGCCGCGGCGGTGTCTCGAACCAATCCTCAGGCGCGTGCGTTCATCCGAAATCTGGCTGCCAGTGCGGATGAACAGCGTCCCGACGGGAGCGGTCGCATCACCCTCTCAGCTGGGCACCGTGACTATGCGGGCCTGACCAAGGAGTGTGTGGTCATCGGATCGGTGGATTTTCTCGAGATCTGGGATGCCGAATCCTGGGCCGCGTATCAGCAGGAGACAGAGGCCGCTTTCTCGGCGGCCGATGCAGAAGACGTCCTCGGAGGACTGCTCTGACCTTGACGGTCTCAAGGGTGGGGCGGGGTACGTGTACGGACTCTGCCCGAGGTGATGCTCTGGTGTACTTCCCCGACATCAGATGAACACATCGGGCAGGGCCCTGTACGTGCCCCGCCACCCGGACCTGACCACAGCCACACGTTGACCAGGAAGGGGGCGGCGTCATGAGTGACATGAGCTTCGACATCACCGACAACCACGGCCACGTCCCCGTGCTCCGGGACCGGATGGCTGACCTGCTGGCGCCGGGCGTCCTGGCGCAGGGCGCCGCGGCGGTCATCGTCGACGGCACCCTCGGGGCCGGTGGGCACACCGAGCATTTCCTGCGGGTGTTCCCGGAGGCCCGGGTCATCGGCGTCGATCGTGATCCCGCCTCTCTGGCCGATGCCCGCCGACGGCTGGCCCCCTTCGGGGAGCGTTTCGTCGGGGTGCAGACCCGTTTCGACGGGATCGGCGAGGCCATCGCCACCGGCGAGGGGGAGATCTTCGACCTGGCGCGTGAGCACGGCGTCGCTGGCGCCCTCTTCGATCTCGGAGTCTCCTCCATGCAGCTGGACCAGGTGGAGCGCGGTTTCGCCTACCGCACCGACGCCCCCCTGGACATGCGGATGGACCCCACCTCGGGGCGGACGGCCGCGGATGTGCTCAACACCTACAGCCACGGTGAGCTGGCCCGCATTCTCAAGACCTACGGCGACGAGCGTTTCGCCGGGAAGATCGCCTCGGCGGTCCTGCGCGAGCGGGAGAAGGAGCCCTTCAGCAGCTCCGCCCGCCTGGTGGAGCTGCTCTACGCCACCATTCCGGCCGCCACCCGACGCACCGGCGGACACCCCGCGAAGCGGACCTTCCAGGCCCTGCGCGTGGAGGTCAACGCCGAGCTGGAGGCGTTGGAGAAGGTGCTGCCCGTCATCACCGATCTCCTCGCCGTCGGTGGGCGCGCCGTGTTCATGAGCTACCAGTCGCTGGAGGACCGGATCGTCAAGACCGCATTCGCGGAGATGACCGCCTCCCGCACCCCGCCGGGTCTGCCCATGGACCTGCCGGGTACCGCGCCCCGTTTCGCCACCATCACCCGGGGGGCGGAGAAGGCCACCGAGGCCGAGATCGAAGAAAACCCCCGGGCGGCCCCGGTGCGGGTCCGCGCCGTCGAGAAGCTCCCTGACCCGTTTGGAGAACGCCCGTGACCCCGACCAACAAGGAACGCCGTATGGGTGCCAGCCGCGACTTCACGTCCACCGCCCTGCTCGACCGGGAGCAGCGGACGCGCTCCTACGCCCCGCCCGCCCCGCCCGCACAGGCGCCGCTGCCGCAGCGGCGCCGCCCGGTGCCGAATCGCCTCGGCTCCCGCCAGGTCGTCTCGGTGCGGGGGCGTCGCGTCGCGGAGCTGAAGAAGACCTCGCTGCTGGCGAAGCTCGTCACCGTGTCCATGGTGTTCGCCGTCGTCGGTGTGGCCGTGGCCATGTGGCTGGCCGGTCTGGCTACCCAGCAGACCTTCCAGATGCAGCTGCTGCAGTCGCAGGACAAGCAGCTATCGAACCAGCTGGAGACCCTCAACCGCGACCTGGAGAACGTCCGTTCCTCGGCGGAGATCGCCCGGCGGGCGGGTGAGCTGGGGATGGTGTCCCCGGCGCAGCCGGGTATCCTCGCGGTGCAGGAAAACGGCGACATCGTGGAGCAGCGCCCAGCGGATCCGGCGACGCGTCCTATCATTGACGTCAACGGTGCCCCGGTCCGTCCGGGGCAGGCATCGAGTGATCCGCGCGCGATCAGTGAGCTCGGTGACAACCTGGAGGCGGTGCCGCAGGGGCGCCAGCTCCGGTCGCCGGATGATATCCTCCCGGACCCGGTGGCCCCGGCCGCCGAACCGGGCGTGCTGCCCTACGCCCCCAACGTCCCGGAGCCCGAGACAGTTTCAGAATCCACAGACAACTAGCAGGTGAGGACGGCCAGTGACACGACCCGGACCCGGAGGCGTGCGACGTGACGCGGGACGCCGTTCCTCATCGCGCACCTACTCCGACGCCCGGGTGAGCCGTCCCCGTCCGCCCCAGCGTGATCAGAAGACCCTCATGGTGCGCCGCATGCAGCTGGTGCTCGGGCTCTTCCTCGTCATCGCCGTCCTCCTCGTCGGCCGTCTGGCCTGGCTGCAGGTCGTGTGGGGGCCTGACCTGGCCGCCCGCGCGCAGGAGCAGCGCGCCCGGATCTACGTTGACCCGGCCCGCCGCGGCGAGGTCACGGACAAGCGGGGCAACCAGCTGGCCTACACCATGCAGGCCCGCAGCCTCACGGTCTCCCCGCAGCTGCTGCGCCGCGAGCTGGCCCAGCAGCAGGACCTGGCGATGCGTATCGACGGCATGGCGCGCGCAGACATCGATGCCCAGCTGGACGGGCGCGTCGAGGACATCCTGGTGACCATGTCGGAGGAGATCCCCCGCATGATCGAGGACTCCGGTGCCATCACCGGGGAGGTCAAGGCCCAGGACATCCTGGAGAAGCTGCAGGCCGAGACCTCCTATGAGGTGCTCGTGCGCAACGTGGACCCGGATGTCGCCGCGGAGATCGCCTCCACCTTCCACGGGGTCGCCGCCGACCACCAGGATATCCGGCAGTACCCCAACGGGGCGATCGGGGAGAACGTCATCGGCAAGGTCTCCATGGACGGCCAGGGCCAGTTCGGTCTCGAGGCCTCGAGCGACGCCATCCTCTCCGGCATCAACGGCCGTTCCACGGAGGATGTCTCCACCGACGGCCAGGTCATCCCGGGCACGCTGCGCGATGTGGTGCCCCCCGTCGACGGTTCCGCCGTGGAACTCACCCTCGACCTCGACCTGCAGACCTACGTCCAGCAGCTGCTCGAGCAGGCGAAGGCCAATTCGCAGGCCCGCTCAGCGGAGGCCGTCGTCCTCGACGTGGCCACGGGCCAGGTCCTGGCGATGGCCAACACCGACACCATCGACCCGAACGGCAACATCGACCGCCAGCTGGCGGCGGGCAAGGACTTCGAGAACCAGACCATCTCGCACCCCTTCGAGCCGGGTTCCGTGGCCAAGGTCATCACCGCGGCCGCCACCATCGAGGAGGGGCTGACCACCCCGGACGAGGTGCACGAGGTGCCGGGCTCCATCCACATGGCCGGGGTCACGGTCGCGGATGCCTGGGAGCACGGCGTGGTCCCGTACACCACGACCGGCATCTTCGGTAAGTCCTCGAACGTCGGCACGCTCATGTTGGCCGACCGCCTCGGCGAGGACGCCTACGCCGACTACCTCGACCGCTTCGGCATCGGCCGCCCCACCGGGATCGAGCTGCCGAACGAGTCCGCCGGCCTCCTACCTGCCCGCGAGCAGTGGTCGGGCGGCACCTTCGCCAACCTGCCCATCGGGCAGGGCATGTCCTTCACCACGCTCCAGATGGCCAGCATTTACCAGTCGCTGGCCAACGACGGCCTGCGCATCGAGCCGCGCATCATCGCGTCGGTCACCGGCCCCGACGGCAAGGTGACGGACTCCCCGGAGCCGAAGCGCACCCAGGTCGTCAGCCCGCAGACCGCGGAGACGGTCGTCTCCATGTTCCGTTCCGTCATGCAGGACGATCCGGGCGGAGTGCAGTCCGGCACCGGTTTCAACGGCGCCGTGCCGGGATACCAGACCTCCGGTAAGACTGGTACCGCGCAGAAGGTGGATCCCAACACCGGCGCGTACTCCAACAGTGACTACTGGATCACCTTCGCCGGCATCGCCCCGGCGGACGATCCTCGTTTCGTCGTGGCCGTCATGGTCGATCAGCCGCGGTCCGGTGTCGAGCAGGGCGGAGGCGGCGGCCAGTCCGCGGCCCCGCTCTTCCGGGACATCGCCTCGTGGCTGCTCAACCGCGACAACATCCCCACGTCACCGCCCATGGAGGACCTTCTCATCCTCCACGCCCAATAACCTGACCCCAAGGAGGAGCACCGCCTTGCACACCACGCACGCACTGTCGCATCTCGCCCGGATCGCCGGGGGAGAGCTGGTCGCCGCCGCCGGGGTCGATCCCGCCATCAGCTCCCTCGAGCTCGATTCCGCCCGGCTGGCCGACACCGAGGCCCTGTTCGCCGCGCTGCCCGGCACGCGCCGCCACGGCGCGGAGTTCGCCGCCGACACCCCGGCCGTCGCGATCCTCACCGACCGCGCCGGACACGGCATCCTCACGCAGCAGCAGGAGACCCGCCCCGTCATCGTCGTCGAGGACGTCCGCGCCATCCTCGGCCTCGTCGCCGCCGAGATCCACGGCCATCCCTCCGAACAGCTCACGCTCCTCGGCGTGACCGGCACCTCCGGCAAGACCACCACCAGCTACCTCCTCGAGCAGGGGCTCATGGCCGCCGGGCACAAGGTCGGGCTCATCGGCACCACAGGCACGCGTATCGACGGCCGCCCCGTCCCCACCTCCCTGACCACCCCGGAGGCCACCACCCTCCAGGCGCTGTTCGCGGAGATGCTCGACGAGGGCGTCACCCACGTCGTCATGGAGGTCTCCTCCCACGCCCTCGAGCTGGGGCGGGTGACGGGGACGCGTTTCGACGTCGCCGGCTTCACCAACCTCTCCCAGGACCACCTCGACTTCCACCCGACCATGGAGGAGTACTTCGAGGCCAAGGCCCGGTTCTTCGACCCCGCCTCCCCGCTGGCGGCCGCGCACTCCGTCATCTGCATAGACGACGAGTGGGGGCAGCGGATGGCCGCGCGGGCGGCCGCTCCGCTCACCGTCGCCACCCGGGGCGCGCAGGCTGACGTCAGCGCCGCCCTGGCCGAGATGCGGCCCAGCGGCGCGCAGCTCATCGTCATGCACCTGCCCAGCGGACTGCTCGAGGCCGAGCTGCCGCTGCCGGGTGACTTCAACATCGCCAACGCCGCCCTGGCCACGGCCATGGCCTATGCGGTGGGCGTCGATCCCCGCGCCTTCACCTCCGGTTTCTCCGCCGTCGCCGTCCCGGGCCGGATGGAGCGTATCGACGCAGGCCAGGACTTCCTCGCCGTCGTCGACTACGCCCACAAGCCCGCCGCCGTCGCCGCCGTGCTGGACACCCTGCGCGGGCAGATCACGGGACGCCTCGGCGTGGCCGTCGGTGCCGGCGGCGACCGCGACGCCACCAAGCGCCCCCTCATGGGCGCGGAGGCGGCACGCCGCGCGGACCTCGTCATCATCACCGACGACAACCCGCGCAGCGAGGAACCGGCCAGCATCCGCGCCGCCGTCCTCGCCGGGGCCGAGGAGGCCGGGACGCAAGCGGAGATCCGGGAGATCGGGGACCGCGCCGCCGCCATCGACGCCCTCATCGAGTGGGCACGACCCGGGGACGCGATCGTCGTCGCCGGCAAGGGACACGAGGTCGGCCAGCTCATCGCCGGCGTCAACCACCATTTCGACGACCGCGAGGAAGTCCGCCGCGCTCTGAAGGAGAAGATGTCATGATCCCTCTCACTCTCGCCGAGATCGCCGAGATCACCGGCGGCGAGCTCGCCGGGGGCGCCGATCCGAGCGCCCGGGTGACCGGTTTCGTCGAGTTCGACTCCCGCAAGGTCGCCCCGGGAGGGCTCTTCCTCGCCCTGCCGGGAGCGCGTGTCGACGGCCACGATTTCGCCGAGACCGCCACCGCCGCCGGGGCCGTCGCGGTCCTGGCGGCCCGCCCGGTCGGGGTGCCCGCGGTCGTAGTGACGCCGCGCGGCCGCAGCGACTCCAACGCCGACATCTACGCCCACGACACCGACGGTTCCGCGCGAGCGGTCGTCGAGGCACTGGCCGCCTTGGCACACGGGGTGGTCACGCGCCTGTCGGATCTCACCGTCGTCGGCATCACGGGCTCCGCCGGCAAGACCTCCACCAAGGACCTCGTCGCCTCCGTGCTGCGCCGCGCGGGGGAGACCGTGGCCCCGCCCGGCTCCTTCAATAACGAGATCGGCCACCCCTACACGGCGCTGCGGTGCGACGCGGACACCCGCTTCCTCGTCGCCGAGATGTCCGCCCGCGGCATCGGCCACATCGCCCACCTGGCGGAATCCGTCCCGCCGCACATCGGCGTGGTGCTCAACGTCGGTTCCGCCCACCTCGGGGAGTTCGGCTCCCGGGAGAACATCGCCCAGGCGAAGGGCGAGCTCGTCGAGGCGCTGCCCGCGGACGGCGTGGCCATCCTCAACGCCGACGACCCCTTCGTCGCGGCCATGGCGCCGCGCACCCGCGCCCGCGTGGTCACCTACTCCGCGCAGCAGCGCGCCGACGTGTGGGCGGAGGACGTGCGCCTCGACGACGTCGCCCGCGCCAGCTTCACGCTGCGTGCCGGCGCGGACTCCGCCCCGGTGCGCCTGCAGGTCTTCGGCGAGCACCAGGTCTCCAACGCCCTGGCCGCCGCCGCCGTCGGACTCGAGGCCGGGCTGAGCCTGGCCGAGGTCGCCGCCGGGCTGGCGGCGCACACCAGTGCCTCCGCCCACCGCATGGACGTGCAGACCCGCGCCGACGGCGTGACCGTGATCAACGACGCCTACAACGCCAACCCGGACTCCATGAGCGCCGGGATCGCAGCCCTGGCCTACACCGCCGCGGCCCGTCCGCACGCCCGCGCCATCGCGGTGCTCGGCGAGATGGGTGAGTTGGGCGCGGACGCGGAGGAGTCCCACCGCCTCCTCGGCGAGCAGCTCGACCGCTACCGGGTCGGCCATCTCATCGCGGTGGGGGACAACCCCAACAGTCGCGCCATGGCCACCGAGGCCCGGAATCGGGGTATAACTACTGAGATCGCTCGCGACGTCGACGAGGCCACCCAGCTCGTCGACGCCGTGCTGCGAACCCGCCCGATCGAGCACACGGGCCCCGGGAATCCCGGGGATGTCGTGCTGGTCAAGGCCTCCAACGCATGGGGGCTGTGGCGGGTGGCCGAGAAACTCATCGAGAAGGGTCAATAGGGGCGCAACGACGTGACACAGATCATCATCGCAGGAATCGTCAGCTTCCTCGTCGCCATCTTCACCACCCCGGTGCTCATCCGGCGGTTCTCCGCCGAGGGCATCGGCCAGGAGATCCGCGAGGAGGGGCCGAAGTCCCATCTGCGCAAGCGCGGCACCCCGACGATGGGCGGTATCGCCATCATCGCGGGCATCGTCGTCGGATACCTCACCGTCGGTGTCTACGGACTCATCATCGGCTCCGGTGGTTTCACCATCTCCGGCCTGCTCGTCCTCGGACTCACCCTGGGCCTCGGCGGCCTGGGCTTCGCGGACGACTTCATCAGCCTGGTCAAGGGCCGTAACCTGGGCCTCAATAAGACCGCGAAGCTCGTCGGCCAGCTCGTGCTCGCCGTCGCCTTCGGCCTGCTCATCCTGTGGTTCCCGGATGAGCAGGGCCTCACTCCGGGCTCGACGCACCTGTCGTTCGTCCGGGACATCGACACCTTCGACATCGCCTTCGGCGGTTCGCTGCTGGGCATCGTGGTGTTCGTGCTGTTCATGTACATCCTCATCGCCGCCTGGTCCAACGCCGTCAACCTCACCGACGGCCTCGACGGGCTCGCCGCCGGCACCACCGCCTTCGTGATGGGCGGCTACGCGCTCATCACTTTCTGGCAGTTCCGCAACTCCTGCACCGTCTCCGTCGAGCCGGGCTGCTACTCCGTGCGCGATCCCCTCGACCTGGCCGTCCTGGCCGCCGCGGGCCTGGGCGCCTGCCTGGGCTTCCTGTGGTGGAACGCCGCGCCCGCCAAGATCTTCATGGGCGACACCGGCTCCCTGGCCCTCGGCGGCCTCGTCGCCGGCCTCTCGGTCGCCTCGCGCACCGAGCTGCTCATGATCATCATCGGCGCGCTCTTCGTCATCGAGGCCGCCTCCGTGGTCATCCAGGTGATCGTCTTCCGCACCACCGGCCGCCGCTTCTTCCGCATGGCCCCCTTCCACCACCACTTCGAGAATGGCGGATGGCCCGAGACCACCGTCGTCGTCCGCTTCTGGCTCATCGCCGCGATGGCCGTGATGCTGGGAGTCTCCATCTTCTACGCTGAGTGGCTGTCCGTCACGGGAGTGAGCCTGAGATGATCACCGGAACCGCCCTGATCGCCGGCGCCGGAGTCTCCGGACGCGGCATTGCCCGCCTGCTCGACGATCTCGGCGTGTCCGTGGTCGTCGCCGACGACAACGGCGCGGGCATCCCCGTCGCGGAGGCCCGCGAGCGCCTCGCCGAGTTCGAGATCGTCGTCACCTCGCCGGGCTGGCGCCCCGACAACCCGCTGCTTATCGACGCCGCAGCCGCCGGCCTCGAGGTCATCGGCGACGTCGAACTCGCCTACCGGCTCGACCGGGCGGGCACCTTCGGCGCCCCCCGCACCTGGCTGGTGGTCACCGGCACGAACGGCAAGACCACCACCACCGCCATGCTCGCCGCCATGATGCAGGAGCTGGGCCGGGAGACCGGCCTGCGGGCCGAGGCGGTGGGCAACATCGGCGTCTCCGTCGCGGACGCGCTCGGCGACGCCTCGCGCGTCGACATCCTCGTCGCGGAACTCTCCTCCTTCCAGCTCCACTGGTCCTCCCGGCTCACGCCCGACGCCGGGGTGCTGCTCAACCTGGCCGAGGACCACATCGACTGGCACGGCTCCTTCACCGCCTACGCCGACGACAAGGCCCGCGCTCTGCGTGGCCCGGTGGCCGTCGCGGGTGTCGACGACGCCGAGGTGTGCGCGGCGCTGGGCCGCGCGGGCGTCGAGAAGCACACCGGCTTCACCCTCGGCGAGCCGGGCCTGGGACAGTTCGGCGTCATCGGCGGCCAGCTGGTGGACAACACCGGCGACGCCCCCGTCATCCTGGCGCCCGTCGCCGGGATCGAGCCCGCCGGGCCGGCCGGGGTCCTCGACGCCCTCGCCGCCGCGGCGATCGCCCGCAGCCAGGGCGCCCGGCCGGAACACATCGCCGCCGCCCTCGCCGCCTTCCAGGTCGACGGGCACCGCGGGCAGACCGTGGCGGAGAGCGGGGGAGTGGCCTGGGTGGACAACTCCAAGGCCACCAACCCGCACGCCGCCGACGCCGCGCTGGCCGGGCTGGACAACGTCATCTGGATCGCCGGCGGCCAGCTCAAGGGCGCCGACATCGCCCCGCTGCTGCGCGAGCACGCCCACCGCATGCGGGCCGTGGGCCTGCTCGGCGTCGACGCCCCGCTCATCGCCCGGGCACTCGCCGAGCTCGCCCCGGAGCTGCCCGTGCACACCACCACCTCCACCGACCCGGCCGCCGCCATGGACGAACTGGTCGAGTGGGCGGCGGGCATCGCCCGCGCAGGCGACACGGTGCTGCTCGCGCCGGCGGCCGCCTCGCTGGACATGTTCAGCGGCATGGCCGAGCGCGGGGACCTCTTCGCCGCCGCGGCCGGGAGGCTGACATGAGCACCCCCACCGGAACCTTCACCCGCTGGCGGGCCGACTGGCACCGGATGATGGAGTCCCGCCCGGGCTTCGACTACTTCATGATCCGCTCCGTCGTCTTCCTGCTCGTCGGCATCGGCGCCGTCATGGTCATGTCCTCGACGATGACCTGGTCCGTCCTCGAGGGCGCGACCGTGTGGAACCAGGCGGCCCGCCAGTTCATGATGATCGTCGCCGGACTCCTCGCCTTCTGGGTCGCCCTGCGCACCCGCCCCGAGACCATCCGCCGACTCACGCCCTGGCTGCTGCTGGTGGCGCTGGTGCTGCTCGTCGCGGTGCTCATCCCGGGGATCGGTACCGGTCGCCTCGAGGTGGGCTCGCAGTCGTGGATCGCCGTCGGACCCATCCGCTTCCAGCCCTCGGAGCTGGCGAAGGTCGCCATCGCCGTGTGGGGCGCGGCCTACCTGGCGGACAAGCGGCACACCAGCTCGGACATGCGCAGCCCCTTCGTCGTGTACACCGTCGTGGCCACCGTCATGGCGGTGCTCATCGCCGCGCAGGGTGACTTCGGTATGGCGGTGAACTTCGGCATCGTCGTCATGTTCACGCTGTTTTTCGCCGGGGTGGACATCCGCCTCATCTTCGCCGCGTTCATCGCCGCCGGCGCGCTGCTCGTGTGGCTCTTCCTCAGCGGCGGCTTCCGCTCCAACCGTTTCCACGTCTACTTCGACGCCCTCTTCGGGCGCTTCGAGGACACCCAGGGCGTGGCGTTCCAGTCCTATCAGGGCTTCCTCTCCCTGGCGGACGGGTCCGTCGCCGGCGTCGGCGTCGGGCAGTCCCGCGCCAAGTGGTTCTACCTGCCGGAGGCGAAGAACGACTTCATCTTCGCCATCATCGGCGAGGAGCTGGGCCTGTGGGGCGGCGCGCTCGTCATCGCCCTGTTCGCCGCGCTGGGCTACTTCGGCCTCCGGGCGGCCTTCCGCGCCCAGAACCAGTTCCAGGCGCTCATGGCCGGGGCGCTCACCGCGGGTGTCGTCTCCCAGGCGTTCATCAACATCGGCTACGTCGTCGGCCTGCTGCCCGTCACGGGCATCCAGCTGCCGATGATCTCCGCCGGTGGTACCTCCACGATCATCACCCTCGGGTCGATGGGCCTGCTCGCCTCCGTCGCCCGCTACGAGCCGGAGGCGGTGTCCGCCATGCAGTCCTACGGGCGCCCGCTCTTCGACCGCCTGCTGCTCCTCCCGGAGCCGGCGGCCCGCCGCGCCCCCGTCCGGCGCCGCAGCGCCCCGACCCCGCGCGAAAGGTTCGGCGAGCCCGTCACTGGTAGCGTCAACAGGAGAAATCGGCCCCACCCTGACAGGAGACGGTGATCCATGTCCGCATCCACGAAGCCCCTCAGTGTCGTCGTCGCCGGCGGGGGAACCGCCGGCCACATCGAGCCCGCGCTGGCGGTGGCCGAGGCACTCGTCGAGAGGCACGGGGCGCAGGTGACGGCACTGGGCACCCGGCGCGGCCTGGAGCGTGACCTCATCCCGGCCCGCGGCTTCCAGCTCGAGCTCATCGACCCGGTGCCGGTGCCGCGGCGTCCCAGCCTCGACCTGCTCAAGCTGCCGTTCCGCATGGTCAACGCCGTGCGGCAGGCGCGGGCGGTGCTGCAGCGGACGGGGGCGGACGCCCTCATCGGTTTCGGCGGCTACGTCTCCGCGCCCGCCTACCTCGCGGCCCGCAGCCTGGGCATCCCCTTCTTCGTCCACGAGGCCAACGCGCGCGCCGGCCTGGCCAACAAGCTCGGGCAGAAGCTCGGCGCCACCAGCTTCAACGCGGTGGCGGACTCGGGCATGCCGGGGGAGGTCGTGGGCATCCCGGTGCGCGCCGGCCTGCGCCACCTCGATCACGACGCCGCCGTCGCCCGCGCCCGCGAGACCTGGGGCCTGGATGAGCGTAAGACCCTGCTGGTCACCGGCGGCTCACAGGGCGCGGTGCGCCTCAATGAGGCGGTGGCGGGGGGCGTCGAGAAGCTCACGGAGAACTACCAGGTCCTGCACGCCTACGGGAAGCGCAACACCGCGCCGCAGGGCCGCGACCACTACGTGGCCGTGCCCTACATCGACGACATGGCCGCCGCCTACGCCGTCGCCGACCTCATCGTCTGCCGCTCCGGGGCGATGACCGTCGCGGAGGTCACGGCCTCGGGGCTGCCGGCCGTCTACGTCCCGCTCCCGCACGGCAACGGCGAGCAGGCCCTCAACGCCACCAGCGTCGTCGAGGCCGGGGCCGCCCGCCTCGTCCCCGACGCCGAACTCACCCCCGAGCGCCTCGTCGCGGAGGTCACCGCGATCCTCGGCGAGGACGAGCAGCGTCAGGCCATGCAGGCCGCCGCGCGCGAGCACGCCGCCGGTGACGCCGCAGTGACGCTCGCCGACGCCATCGCCGCGGCAGTAGAATAATTTCCCCGACCCCGTCCCCTCACACCAGGAGCGCAGCACCCGTGACCGTCGATCTCTCCCGCGTCCATCTCATCGGCATCGGTGGCTCCGGCATGTCCGGGGTGGCGCGGATCCTGCTGGACCGGGGCGCCGTGGTCACCGGCTCCGACGTCAAGGACTCCCGCCCCGTGCGGGCCCTGCGCTCCTCGGGGGCGCACGTCGCCGTCGGGCACGACGCCGCCAACCTCCTCATCTCCGGCGAACTGCCGACCGTGGTGGTCGTGTCCTTCGCCGCCATTCCGCAGGACAACCCGGAGCTGGTGCGCGCCCACGAGGAGGGGATCCCGGTAATCCGCCGCTCCGACCTGCTCGGGGAGCTCATGGAGGGCCACCGCCAGGTGCTCTTCGCCGGCACCCACGGCAAGACCTCCACCACCTCCATGGCGGTGGCGGCGATGCAGACCGCGGGCCTGGACCCCAGTTTCTCCATCGGCGGGCAGCTCAACCGCTCGGGCACCAACGCCCACCACGGCACCGGGGACACCTTCGTGGCGGAGGCCGACGAATCCGACGCCTCCCTCCTGCGGTATTCCCCGGATGTCGCCGTGGTGACCAACATCGAGCCGGATCACCTCGACTACTTCGGCACCGCCCAGGCCTACCACCAGGTGTTCGACGACTTCGCGGACCGCGTCACCCCGGACGGTTACCTCGTCGTCTGCCTCGATGACATCCACGCCGCCGCGCTCGGCGAGCGCAGCCTGCAGCGCGGCCTCCGCGTCCTCGGCTACGGCACGACCGACGCCGCCGCGCTGCACCCGGAGATCCCGCTCGGGGCCGAGGTGCTCTCCACCGAGGTCACCGACGCCGGTTCCGCGGCACTGATTCGTATCGACGGCCGCGACCTCAACGTCACCCTGCAGATCCCCGGGCAGCACATGGTGCTCAACGGGGCGGCGGCGCTGCTGGCCGCACACCTGGCGGGCGGCGACCTCGAGCGCCTGGCCGAGGGGCTCAGTGACTTCAACGGCGTGCGCCGGCGCTTCGAGTACCGCGGCACCGCCGGCGGCGTGCGGGTCTACGACGACTACGCCCACCACCCGACCGAGGTGACCGCCGTCCTCCAGGCCGCCCGCCAGAAGGTCGAGGCCGAGGGGGAGGGCGCGCGGGTCATCGTCGCCTTCCAGCCGCACCTGTACTCCCGCACCATCGAGTTCGCCGAGGAGTTCGCCGCGGCGCTGTCGCTGGCCGACGCCGCGGTGGTCCTCGACATCTTCGGCGCCCGCGAGAAGCCGGTGGAGGGCGTCAGCTCCCGCATCATCACCGACGCCATGACCACCGAGGTCGTCTACGAGCCCGACTTCTCCCACGCCCCGGAGACCGTGCGCGGCCTCGCGCGGCCGGGGGACCTGGTGCTCACCATGGGTGCGGGCGACGTCACGCTGCTCGCCGCCGAGATTCTCGCGGCCCTGGACAGCTAGATGTCGCGTCGCCGAATCATCACCGCCGCCGGCGGGGTGCTGCTCGTCCTCCTGCTCGCCGTCGGCGTGCTGTGGGCGTTCCCCGTCCTGCGGGTCTCCACCTTCGAGATCAGCGGCAACGCCCACTCCCCGGAGGAGTACGTCCGCGAGGCCACCGGGGTGCGGGAGGGGGACAACCTCGTGCGTGTCGACGCCGGGCAGGCCGCCCGGGGCGTCGCCGAACTCCCGTGGGTCCGCAGCGCGACCGTCTCCCGGCACTGGCCCTCCACCCTCGCGGTCTCCGTCATCGAGCGGCAGGCGCTCATGTACAGCCGGGAGGGAGATGGCGAGCACCTCATCGACACCGACGGCCGTCCCTTCGTCATCGACGTCCCGCCGGAGGGATCGGTCGAGGTGACCGGCTCCCAGCGGCAGGACCCCGACACGCTCACCGGCGTGGCGGCGGCCCTCATGGCCCTGCCGGAGCACGTGCGGGCGCTCATCGCGTCGGTCGACGTGCCCGGCGAGTACGAGCTGGAGCTGCGGCTGCACGACGGGCGCACCATCTTCTGGGGTGCCTCGGACGCCAACCACGACAAGTCGCTTGCCGTGCAGACGGCGATTCAGCGGGAGGGTCAGCACTGGAATGTGTCGAATCCTTCGCTGGTGACCGTACGTTAAACCTGAGGTTGAGGGTATCGACACGCCCCGAAATGTCCCTGACATTCCGCGCGCGGTCACCCATGATGGAGACAACCTCGTAACAGACCACACATTTCCCTGAAAGGCGCGGCCAGAACCTATGACCTCACCGAACAACTACCTCGCCGTCATCAAGGTCGTCGGCGTCGGCGGCGGCGGAGTGAACGCCGTCAACCGCATGATCGAAGAGGGCCTCAAGGGTGTCGAGTTCGTCGCCATCAACACCGACTCCCAGGCCCTGCTCTTCTCCGACGCCGACACCAAGCTCGACATCGGGCGCGAGGCCACCCGCGGCCTCGGCGCCGGCGCCAACCCGGAGGTCGGTCGCACCTCCGCCGAGGACCACAAGTCCGAGATCGAGGAGACCCTCAAGGGTGCCGACATGGTCTTCGTCACCGCCGGCGAGGGCGGCGGCACCGGTACCGGCGCCGCGCCGGTCGTCGCGGGCATCGCCAAGAAGCTCGGCGCGCTGACCGTCGGTGTCGTCACCAAGCCCTTCAAGTTCGAGGGCCCGGCCCGTAACCGCAAGGCCGAGGCCGGTATCGAGGAGCTGCGTCAGGTCTGCGACACCCTCATCGTCATCCCCAACGACCGTCTCCTCCAGCTCGGCGACGCCTCGCTGTCCATGATGGAGGCCTTCCGCGCCGCCGATGAGGTCCTGCACAACGGTGTCCAGGGCATCACCAACCTCATCGTCACCCCGGGCGTGATCAACGTCGACTTCGCCGACGTCCGCTCCGTCATGACCGACGCCGGCTCCGCCCTCATGGGCGTCGGCTCCTCGCGTGGCGACGACCGCGTCATGGCCGCCACCCTCCAGGCGATCAACTCGCCCCTGCTCGAGTCCACCATGGAAGGCGCGAAGGGCCTGCTGCTCTCCGTCGCCGGTGCCTCCGACCTCGGCCTCATGGAGGTCAACGAGGCGATGACCACCGTCCAGGAGCAGGCCGACGAGGACGCCAACATCATCTTCGGCACGATCATCGACGACAACCTCGGCGACGAGGTCCGCGTCACCATCGTGGCCACCGGTTTCGACGCCTCGAAGAACAACACCCCCGTGGTCGCCACCCCCTCCCCGATGGAGGAGCCCGCCCCGCGCGGCAGCCTCTTCGAGGAGCGCAAGGAGGAGACCCCCGAGGTGGGGCGTCACCACCAGCGCGACACCGGCGGTCTGTTCACCTCCGCCCGCGAGCAGCGCACCTCCCGCGACGACGATCTCGATGTGCCCGACTTCCTGCGCTAACCTCTAGGGCATGTCCCTCAGCAGCGCCAACGAGGCCCCCCGCCCCGTCCGCATGGTCTTCACCAGCCGTGCGGGCGGGGTGTCGTCGTCCCCCTATGATTCCTTCAACCTCGGTGACCACGTCGGGGATGACCCGGCGGCCGTCGCCGAGAACCGCGCCCGCCTGGCCCGCGTCCTCGACCTCGAGCATGTGGTGTGGATGGAGCAGATCCACTCCCACACCGTCACAGTCGTCGACGGCCCGCAGCCGGGACCCGTCGAGGCCACCGACGCCCTGGTGACCACCCAGCGGGGCCTGGCGCTGGCCGTCCTCGTCGCCGACTGCGTGCCCGTCCTGCTGGCCGACCACACCAACGGCGTCGTCGCCGCGGTGCACGCCGGCCGCATGGGCGCACGCAACGGCATCGTCCGCCGGGCCGTCGAGACGATGCGGGACCTCGGCGCCACCTCCATCCAGGCGGTCATGGGGCCGGCGGCCTCGGGGCGTCACTATGAGGTGCCGGCGGAGATGGCGGCGGACGTCGAGAAGCATCTGCCCGGGTCGCGGACCCGCACGGAGCAGGGGACCGCGGGCATCGACGTCCGCGCCGGGCTGGTGCGGCAGCTGCTCGGCCTGGGCGTGACCAACATCGAGGCCGACCCGCGCTGCACCATCGAGGACGCGGACTTCTTCTCCTACCGCCGCGAGGGCACGACGGGACGACAGGCAGGGCTGGTGTGGCTGCCGTGACGCGTCTCGACGACCTGCGGGCCAACCTCGCCGCCACCCGCCGGCGTATCGACGCCGCCGCGAACGGGCGCCCCGTCCGCCTCCTGCCCGTGACCAAGTTCCACCCCGCCTCCGATCTGGAGCTGCTCCTCGAACTCGGCGTCACGGACGTCGCGGAGAACCGGGAACAGGAGGCGCGCGCCAAGGCCGAGGCGGTGCCGGCCATGCGCATCCACATGATCGGACAGGTGCAGACCAAGAAGGCCAACGCGGTCGCGCGCTGGGCGGCCAGCGTCCACTCGGTGGATTCGGTGAAGCTGGCCCAGGCGCTTGACCGCGGCGTCGCCCTCGCCCGCGAGCGGGGGGAGCGGGACACGCCGCTGCCCGTCTACCTGCAGCTGTCCGCCGACGGGGACGCGGCCCGCGGGGGAGTGACGGAGGAGGACCTCCCGGAGCTCGTCACCATCGTGCGGGCGGCGGAGAACCTCGAGCTCAGGGGCCTCATGGTGGTTCCGCCCCTGGGCGTGGATCCGGCCCCCGTCTTCGCCCGCGCGCGGGAACTCAGCGCCGGAATGGAGCTGTCCGCAGGCATGTCCGCGGACCTGGAAACCGCCATCGCCCAGGGTTCGGATATCGTGCGTGTCGGAACCGATGTGATGGGTCTACGGCCACTAGCGTAAGGGCAAAGTCATCGACGATTACCCCGTGCCAGCTGCACCGACGGGAGAGGAAACCATATGTCCATCATCAGGAACGCCAAGGAGTTCTTCGGTCTGACTCCGATCGACATGGAGCACGAGGACGCCTACTACGACTACGACCGCGAGGAGCCGCGCTACCGCTCCAGCGGCTCGGCCGCCTACGCCCCGTCCCGCGACTACGGCTACGACTACGACCGTGACCGCGAGGAGCGCCCCCGCTACACCCCGGCCGCCAAGCTCGTCGCCGTGGAGGTCTCCTCCTACAGCCAGGCCGCCCAGATCGGCGAGCCCTTCCGCGACGGCGACGCCGTGGTCTTCGACATGACCCGCATGGAGCCGGGCGAGAACAAGCGCATCGTCGATTTCGCCGCGGGCCTCTGCTACGCGCTGCGCGGCACGATGGTCAACGTGTCCAAGAACGTCGATACCGACCGCCAGGTCTTCGCCATCGTCCCGGAGGGCGCCGACTTCTCCCAGGTGGAGCTCGAGCGCTCCGCGAAGCTGCGCTGATCCGACACGCAGCTGGACTCAGGTAGGCATCCGCTTCGGCGGGTGCCTACCTTTTTTCGTGGCCCAGGCACTAGGCTCGGTGGACGTGAGTCTTATCGGAGCTGTCCTGTACCTCATCCTGCGGGTGTTCTCACTCGTCCTTATCGCGCGCATCGTCATCGAGATGATCCAGTCCTTCTCGCGCAATTTCCAGCCCCCGCGCTGGTTCATCTATGTCGCGGAGCCGCTGTTCGTGATCACGGATCCGCCGGTCAAGGCGCTGCGGAAGGTCATTCCTCCCCTGAAAATGGGTGGCGTCGCCCTCGACATGTCGGTGATTGTCCTGTTCATCATTCTCTTTGTCCTGCAACTCATCGTGTTGAGTGTTTTCCGCTGATGAGTGGCCGTTACACTGAACCTCCGGTAAAGATTTAGTGTGTCCGTGGTCTGCGTGGCTTCGCCCGGGGTTACACTTGACCCAGCAGTCGACGTACTATTAAACGAAATGCATTAAGCGGGTCACACCGCGCAGGCCTACCGGGCCATCACAAACTCGAAGGGAACGCCAATGCCGCTGACACCAGCTGATGTGCACAACGTCGCTTTCAGTAAGCCGCCGATCGGCAAGCGGGGCTACAACGAGGACGAGGTCGATCAGTTCCTCGACCTCGTTGAAGACACCCTCGCCCAGCTGCAGGATGACAACGACGATCTTCGCGCGCGTCTCGACGAGGGGGGAGCCCCCGCCGGCAGCCGTGACGGTGTTGATGAGGCCGCGCTCCGCAAGGAGATTGAGGAGAAGGTCCGCAAGGAGTACGAGGCCAAGCTCGGCGAGGCCCGCAAGGCCACCGAGAAGGCCGAGGCCGAGGCGAAGACCGCCAAGGCCGACCTGCAGAAGGCGAAGTCCGAGCTGGAGGCCGCCAAGAAGCAGGCTCAGGCTCAGCCCCAGCAGCAGCAGAAGGCCGCCGCCGTCGCCGCTGTGCCGCAGGACACCACCCCGGCCACCGCCGACACCCACATGCAGGCCGCCAAGGTCCTGGGCCTGGCCCAGGAGATGGCCGACCGCCTCACCTCCGAGGCACAGGCAGAGTCCCGCTCCATGCTGGACGAGGCCCGCGCCGCCGCCGAGGCCCAGCTCTCCGAGGCCGACCAGAAGTCCCAGCACCAGCTGGCCGATGCGCAGAAGCGCGCCGAGCAGCAGGTCAACGAGGCCGACACCCGCGCCAAGTCCCTGGTCGCCGACGCCGAGAAGCGCGCCGAGGAGACCACCAACCAGGCGAACTCCCGCGCCGAGGCCCAGATCCGTCAGGCCGAGGAAAAGGCGAACGCCCTGCAGGCCGACGCCGAGCGCAAGCACACCGAGATCATGGCCACCGTCAAGCAGCAGCAGACGGCCCTGGAGACCCGGATCGCGGAGCTGCGCACCTACGAGCGCGAGTACCGCACCCGCCTGAAGACCCTGCTGGAGTCCCAGCTGCAGGAGCTCGAGGCCCGCGGTTCCGCGGCCCCGAACGCCGACGCAGGCAAGCAGAACTAGGCAGCACCGAGCAAGGCTCCCCGCTTCGGCGGGGAGCCTTGTCGCGTGTATAGTGATGTCCCAGACGCGACGATCCGGCCATCACCGGGGAGCATCCGGAAGAAAGGCGCACGCCGAGTAGAACCGGACGGGTGGGACCGTGACAGACCTTCACCACGAACGAAGTGGGGCACCCCCGGGTGCCCAAGCAGGGTGGTACCGCGCGCGAGCGTCCCTGCACCGACCGTCAGTTCGTGAGTGAAGGGATCTTGATGTCCGAGCAGAAGAAAACCGCCGTCGGTGGTGTCTACCCCAAGGTGGACATGACCGGGGGCTCCTCCCGTTTCCCCGACATGGAGGAGATCGTCCTCGACTACTGGAAGCAGGACGGCACCTTCCAGGCCTCCCTCGAGCAGCGGGAGGGGGCGCAGGAGTACGTCTTCTACGACGGCCCGCCCTTCGCCAACGGTCTGCCGCACTACGGCCACCTGCTCACCGGCTACGTCAAGGACATCATCCCGCGTTTCCGCACCATGACCGGGCACCACGTGCCCCGCGTCTTCGGCTGGGACACCCACGGACTGCCGGCGGAGCTGGAGGCCGAGAAGCAGCTGGGCATCACCGACAAGGGCCAGATCGAGGACATGGGCCTGGCCAAGTTCAACGAGTACTGCGCCCAGAGCGTGCTCCGCTACACCGAGGAGTGGAAGGAGTACGTCACCCGCCAGGCCCGCTGGGTGGACTTCGACAACGGCTACAAGACGATGGACCCGGGCTACATGGAGTCCGTCATCTGGGCCTTCAAGCAGCTCTACGACAAGGGCCTCATCTACCAGGGCTTCCGCGTGCTGCCCTACTCCTGGGCCGAGCACACCCCGCTGTCCAACCAGGAGACCCGCCTCGACGACTCCTACAAGATGCGCCAGGATCCCGCCCTCACCGTCACCTTCCCGGTGACCGGGGCGGTCGCCGGCTCGGCCGCCGAGGCCACCCTCGCCGCCCAGCCGCTGCTGGCCGACGCCGCCGCCCTCGCCTGGACCACCACCCCCTGGACCCTGCCCTCGAACCTGGCGCTCGCCGTCCACCCGGACGTCGATTATGCGCTGGTCCGTACCGCCGACGCCGTCTACCTCATGGCCGCCCCCCTGGTGGGCACGCTGGCGAAGGAATTCGGTGAGCACGAGGTCGTCGATAAGCTCCCCGGAGCCTCTCTCGAAGGCCTGCAGTACCAGCCGATGTTCGACTACTTCGCGGACGAGCCCAACGCCTTCCAGGTCATCCTCGCCGAGTACGTCACCGTCGAGGACGGCACCGGTATCGTCCACCAGGCCCCGGCCTTCGGTGAGGACGACATGGAGTCCTGCAAGAAGTACGGCATCGGCGTGGTCATCCCTGTCGACATGGACGGCAAGTTCACCTCCCAGGTCCCCGAGTACGAGGGCCAGCTGGTTTTCGACGCCAACAAGGACATCATCCGCGACCTCAAGGAGCGCGGCCGCGTCCTGCGGCACCAGACCATCGAGCACTCCTACCCGCACTCCTGGCGCTCCGGCGAGCCGCTCATCTACATGGCGCTGCCCTCCTGGTTCGTCCGCGTCACCGAGATCCGCGACCGCATGGTCGAGCTCAACCACGACGAGATCACGTGGCTGCCGGAGCATGTGCGCGACGGCCAGTTCGGCAAGTGGCTGGAGAACGCCCGCGACTGGAACATCTCGCGGTCCCGCTACTGGGGTTCGCCGATCCCGGTGTGGATCTCGGACAACGACGAGTACCCGCGTGTCGACGTCTACGGTTCCCTCGACGAGCTCGAGGCCGACTTCGGGGTCCGCCCGCAGTCCCTCCACCGCCCCTACATCGACGAGCTGACCCGCCCGAACCCCGACGACCCGACGGGGCAGTCGACCATGCGCCGCGTCCCGGACGTGCTCGACGTGTGGTTCGACTCGGGTTCCATGCCTTTCGCGCAGTTCCACTACCCCTTCGAGAACAAGGAATTCTTCGAGGACCACAACCCGGCGGACTTCATCGTCGAGTACATCGGGCAGACCCGCGGCTGGTTCTACCTGCTCCACGTCCTGTCGGTGGCGCTCTTCGACCGCCCCGCGTTCAAGAAGGTCGTCGCCCACGGCATCGTGCTCGGCGACGACGGGCAGAAGATGTCCAAGTCCAAGGGCAACTACCCGAACGTCAACGAGGTCTTCGACCGCGACGGTTCCGACGCCATGCGTTGGTTCCTCATGTCCTCGCCGATCCTGCGCGGCGGCAACCTCATCGTCACCGAGCAGGGCATCCGCGACGGCGTGCGCCAGGCGCTGCTGCCGATCTGGAACGCCTACTCCTTCCTGCAGCTCTACTCCTCAAAGCCGGCGCAGTGGTCCGTGGATTCCGAGGACGTGCTCGACCGCTACATCCTGGCGAAGCTGCACGACCTGGTGGCCACCGTCCGGGTCTCCCTGGACAACACCGACATCGCCGACGCGACCGATGCCGTCCGCCAGTTCGCCGACGCCCTGACCAACTGGTACGTGCGCCGCTCCCGCGACCGTTTCTGGGCTGGCGACGACGCGCACCCGGAGGCCTTCAACACGCTCTACACCGTGCTCGAGGTGCTCACCCGCGTCACCGCCCCGCTGCTGCCGATGACCTCGGAGGTCATCTGGCGCGGCCTGACCGGCGAGCGTTCCGTCCACCTGGCGGACTTCCCGGAGGCGGACACCATTCCGGCCGACGCCGAACTGGTCGCCGCGATGGACGCCACCCGCGGGGTCTGCTCGGCGGCCTCCTCGGTGCGCAAGGCCCACAAGCTGCGCAACCGCCTGCCGCTGCCGCTGCTCACCGTCGCCCTGCCCGACTCGGAGCAGCTGGCGCCCTTCGCCGGCATCATCCGTGACGAGGTCAACGTGAAGAACATCGAGCTGACCTCGGATGTCGACTCGGTGGGCACCTTCGAGGTGGTCGTCAACGCGCGTGCCGCGGGCCCGCGCCTGGGCAAGGATGTCCAGCGTGTCATCAAGGCCGTCAAGTCCGGGAACTACGAGCGTGTCGGTGACGCGGTCGTGGCCGACGGCATCGAGCTGCAGCCGGAGGAGTACACCGAGCGTCTCGTCGCCGCCAACCCGGAGTCGACCGCGCGTATCGACGGCCTCGACGGCCTCGTCGTCCTCGACATGGAGGTCACCGAGGAGCTGGAGGCCGAGGGCTGGGCCGCGGACGTCATCCGCGGACTGCAGGATGCCCGCAAGGCCACCGGCCTCGAGGTCTCCGACCGCATCACCGTCGTCCTCTCCGTCCCGGAGGACAAGCTGGAGTGGGCGCAGCGCCACCGCGAGCTCATCGCCGGCGAGGTCCTCGCGCTCGAGCTGGACGTCACGAGCGAGGCTCTCGACGCGGCGCATGACATCGTCACCGGCGTGAAGGCGACCGTCACCCGGCGATGAAGCTCCGTGCCCCGGCGGTGATGATCGCGTCAGGCTTGAGCCTGTACGCGGGAGCCGCCGTGGCGGTCGGGCTTTTCGACGTCCTGCCGCCCACCATCGTCGCCTGGTTCCGCATCTCCGCGGCCGCCGTCATCCTGCTCGTCCTGGTCCGTCCGCGGTTGCGGGACTTCCGCAGCGCCCCGGCGCTGCTCTACGGCGTGGCCACCATGGGCATGAACATGGCCTTCTACGAGTCCATCGCGCGCCTGCCCCTGGGCACGGCGGTGGCGGTGGAGTTCCTCGGCCCGGTGCTCGTCGCGGCCCTCGGGTCCCGCTCCGTCCGTGACTGGGCGGCACTGGCCCTGGCGACGATCGGCGTGGTGGTCATCTCCGGGGCGGTGTGGTCCACGGCCGCCCTGGGCCTGAGTTTCGCCCTGCTGGCCGGTGGCCTGTGGGCGGTGTACATCCTCGTCGGTTCCCGCATCGCCCTGGACACCCCGCAGACGTCGATGACCGTGGGTTTCACCATGGCCGCCGTCCTCGCCCTGCCTGTCATGGTGTGGTGGTGGCCGGCGGGCGTCGATAAGCCGGCGACCACCCTCCTCGGCCTGGCCCTCGGGCTGGGAGTCCTCTCGGCGGTCATCCCGTACACGCTCGACCAGGTGGTCATGCGGATGGCCGGCTCCTCCTATTTCGCGCTGCTTCAGGCGCTGCTGCCCGTCGTCGCGGCTCTGTTGGGCGCCGTCGCCCTGGGCCAGTGGCTGTCGGGGGCGGAGCTGGTGGGCATCGTCCTCGTCGTCGCCGCGGTGGCATTGAGACGCCCATGACACGCTGGGTCCTCCACATCGACATGGACGCGTTCTACGCCTCCGTCGAGCAACTGACCCGGCCGACGCTCCGCGGGCGCCCCGTCCTCGTGGCGGGCGTGTCCGGTCGGGGAGTGGTCGCCGGGGCCAGCTACGAGGCCCGGAAGTTCGGCGCCCGCTCGGCGATGCCCACCCACCAGGCAGCGCGCCTGGTCGGCTTCTCGGCGGTGCTGGTCTCCCCGCGCCGCCCGGTGTACGTGGCCGCTTCGCGCCGGGTGTTCCAGCTCATCTCCTCCCGCGTCGGGGTGGTCGAGCAGCTCTCCATCGACGAGGCCTTCATGGAACCGGAGGAACTCGTCGGAGCCACCCCCGCAGAGGTGAAGGCGTGGTCGGATGATCTGCGCCGACGCATCCGCGAGGAGACGGGGCTGCCTTCCTCCATCGGGGCGGGGACCGGCAAGCAGTACGCCAAGATCGGTTCGGGGCGGGCGAAACCCGACGGCACCTTCGTCATCCCCGGCGACCGCCAGCTGGAAATCCTCCACCCCATGCCCGTCACCGAACTCTGGGGAGTCGGGCCGGTGACGGAGGCCAAACTCGCCCAGATCGGGGTGGTCACCATCGGGGATCTCGCGGCGTTGAGCGAGAAGGAGGTGGTCATCTCCCTCGGAGGCACCGTCGGCCCGATGCTGTGGGCGCTGGCCAACGGCCATGACGACCGCCCCGTCGAGCCCCGCGCCGAGGCGAAGTCCATCTCCGCCGAGCACACCTACCCGCGGGATCTGAGCACCCGCCCGGAGGTCGACGCCGCGCTCACCCGCGCCGCCGCGGCCGCCCACCGCCGCCTGCTTATCGACGGCCGCGGCTCCCGCACCGTCACCGTCAAGCTCCGGATGGCTGACTTCCGCATCGAATCCCGCTCCGCGACCCTGCCGTACGCCACCGACAACCTCGAGACACTGCAGGCCACCGCCTTCCGCCTGGCGCGCTACCCCGACGAGGTAGGCCCCATCCGGTTGGTGGGGGTGGGCTTTTCCGGTCTCGAGGCCGCCCAGCAGGATGTGCTGTTTCCGGAACTCGACCAGCAGGTGGTGGTGGCGGGCGCCGACGATGACTTTGAGACAGGAGTCAGCGATCATATTGCCGAACCGGTGGCGGAGGTGGAGCGTCCCCCCGAGGGGTGGCGCGCCACCCAGGATGTGCAGCACCCGGAGTTCGGTCACGGCTGGGTCCAGGGGGCCGGGCACGGCATCGTGTCGGTGCGTTTCGAGACCCGTGCCACCGGACCGGGCACCACCCGCACCTTCGCCGAGGACGACCCCGACCTGCAACCCGCGGACCCCCTCGCCAGCCTGGCCTGGGAGGACTGGCTGGCGGAGCAGGATTAAGGGTCATCGGGCACCAGGTTGGCCTGATACTGCTCGAATTCCTCGGCGGCAGCCTTGCGGGCGGCGTAGGTGCGGGCGGCGGCGGTGCGCTGCGCATAGGTCTGCACCCAGTTCTTCTTCCGCGGGGTGAGGGGGCCGGCGGCGAGGTCGACGGCGTAGGTGCCGTCGGCGAAGTGCCAGTAGACATCACCGGTGACGGGATCAAGGAGGTAGGTCGCCTGCACATCCGTCTTGCGGTTGTGATGGTGGCGGCACAACATGATCATGTTGTCGGGACGGGTGGGCCCACCATCCTCGTGGTTGATGCGGTGGTCGCCGTCGAGGTGGGTGGCCGGGGCGTTGCAGCCGGGCCAGCGGCAGGTCCAGTCCCGGCCGATGACGAAGGCGCGCTGGGGGAAGGTCATGTCGTGCTTTGTGGTCTCGGCGTCCTGCGCGGCATCCATGTCGAGAGTGCGGGTGACCATGTCCTGCAGCGTGGCGGCGGCCTCGGCGTTGAGGATGCCGGTGGCGGGATGGTAGACGGGGGCGTCATCGACGTCGGAGGCGGAGTAGAGCAGCGAGTTGACGGTCAGCGAGATCGGCTCCAACAGCTGCTTGACCAGGGCCTTCGCCGGGCTGGTCTCCCGGGTGCTGGCGGCCTGGGAGATGACGTCACGCAGCAGGGTGCCGGTGGCCTGATCAACGGTAAGGGAGAAGTTCACCCGGTCATCCTCAAGCTGCTCGATGAACAGGCTGGACAGCTGCGCGGCATCCTCGGCGGGCGGCAGGCTGCGCAGGGTGGCGGCGGGATCCTCGCAGGGGACGGGACCGTCCTCCAGATCCGGAGCGGGCGCACCCCAGGGGGAGGGGACCTGCGGGGCGGCGAGGGCCTTCACGCTGGCGATGGCATCCGCGATGGTGTTGTTGATGGTGCGGGTGCCGGGCAGCAGTTGCTGGGGGCGCTTCGGCGTGAACAGGCTCATCAGGTCCTGGTCGAGGACCTTCCACAGGTAGTCGTCGTCCTGCAGCTCGGTGGGCGCCTTGCCGATCGCCTTGGCGATGACCGAGAGGTGATAGAGATCGAGCAGAAAGGTCTCGCCGACGAGCGCTTTCAGGCGTGGCAGTTGGTCGAGAATGTCCAGCGCCTGGAAATTGCGCGAGATGAGGTTCTTGCTCAGCCCGGTGTCGCGGTAGATGGTGGTGCAGACGGTCGTCCAGTCCTCCTCCGAGTTGATGTCGGCGACCGGACGCAGGATGCGCCAGTACTCGTGCTCGGCGGCGGTGCGGGCGCGCCGGGCGCGGGAGAAGAGACTCTGCGGATTGAGTACGGACCAGGACGCCGGCTGAGACATGTGTGGTTCACCCCCTTCGATCACATCTCGTTCGTGTGTTCGAAATCCAACCTAGACCACGCCCCCGACATTGGGGGTAATCTCCGGGGGTAACTGCCCTAAGTGAGCAGCTCAGCGACGTTTTTTCCGGTGGCCAACGCCACCACGAGAGCCATCCGCGCCTGGCCGGCCCGCAGGTGCCCGGCACTGACCGCGCCCAGCGACCCCAACGTCGCCCCGCCCCCGGTCCCGCCGTAGGACAGGGACACGGCACCGGCGGGAACCCGGGAGGTGATGACCACCTGCACACCCGCGGCCAGGGCAGCGGCCACGCCCGCGCCCATGTCCGGGCCGATGTTGCCGGACCCGAGGGCCTCGATGACGAGGCCGCGGGCGCCGGCGGTGACGGCGGCGTCGATAAGCGTGCGGTCGGCGCCCGGCCACGCGGCGAGCACGGGCACCCACGTCCCGGCGAGCGGGACGGGCGGCAGGCCCGCGGGGCGGCGGACCTCGCGCGGCACGGTCGACAGGAAGGCGTCGAGATCCGTCGTGTGGCGCTTGACCGCGCCGCGCGCCGGGATGGTCCAGCCTCCGAAGGCGATGAGCACGCCCTGGCACCGGGCGAGCGGGTCGGACGCCAGCCGCAGCGCGTCGATGAGGTTGCCCGGGCCGTCGGATTCGCGGTGGTCGAAGGCGCGCTGCGAGCCCGTGAGCACCACGGGGCGGTCATCGGTGTGGAAGCAGTCGAGGGCGAAGGCGGTGTCCTCCATGGAATCGGTGCCGTGGGTGACCACGACGGCGTCCCAGGTGGGGTCGGCGAGGGTCTCGTGGACCGCGCCGATGAGCCCGTCCAACTCGGAGAGCGTGATGGCGGAGGAGTCGAGGCGGGTGAGGTCGCGGACCTCGACGGAGGCGGAGACGTGTTCGGAGACGGCGTCGAGAAGCTGCTGCCCCGAGATGGTGGGGCGCAGGGCGCCGGAGGCATCGGTGGTGCAGGCGATGGTGCCGCCGGTGGTGAGCAACGCGATACGTGTCATGGGCCCAGAGTGCCACAGGAAGTGTTGTCACTTCTTCCACACGTGTACCATCAACCCAGATGCGCCCCTATCTACAGGAGAGTTTTTTCCCGTGAAGCTGAGCAAGATGACCGCGATCACCGCCGCCCTCGGCGCGGCCTGGGCCCTCGCCGCCTGCGGCAACGGCGACACCACCACCGCCACCACGACCGAGACCACCGCGACGGAGACCACCGAGACCGCTGCCGCTCCGGCGCTGCCGACCGCGGATGAGCTCAACGCCATCCTGGCCAAGGCGACCGACCCGAACGTCCCGGTCGAGGAGAAGGTCAACACCGTCCAGGGCGGCGAGCACGCCCCCGAGCTCTTCGAGGTCATGGCCGCCTCCCAGGCGGAGTCCGGCGCGCAGTTCCAGGTGGTCAACCCGGTGCTGCCGGGCTACACCCCGGATTCGGTGCTGGCGTCGGTCAACTTCATCCTCCCGGAGTCCGAGGCCCAGCCGGCCGAGAACGTCGAGTTCATCCATGAGGGTGGGACCTGGAAGCTGTCCCAGTCCTGGGCCTGCACCCTCATCACCAACACCGTCGCCCCGGAGCAGGTCCCGGCCATGTGCCTGGACTACAACCCGGCCCCGGCTGAAGAGGCCCCGGCGCAGTAACTAGTCGTCCCGGCGGCCCGGCAGGGAGAGCACCTTGCCGCGGCCGTCGGTACGCACCGCCCAGCGGCGCCGGATCCAGCGGTCATGCGTGGCCATGAGCACCGTGCCCGGGAACGTCGACAACGCCTCCTCCAGCTCCTCCGCCAGGGCGAGGGAGAGGTGGTTGGTGGGCTCGTCGAGAAGCAGGATGTCCGGCGGTGACGCCAGAATGACGCCAAGGGACACGCGGCGACGCTGGCCGAGGGAGAGTTCGCCGAGGGGGCGCGCGGCGGTCTCCTCGTTCATCAGGCCCATGTCCACCAGCGTCGGGGAGCCGGCGGGCACGTGGTCCGCGAAGATCTCCTCCGCCGTCTTGCCCAGGTCGATCCACTCGTCGTCCTGGCTGAGGCGGCCGATGACCACCTCCTCGGGGATGCGTAGCTCGCCCTCGGTGATCTCCCACTTGCCCTCGACCACCTTGAGGAACGTCGACTTACCCGCGCCGTTGGGCCCCTCGATGAGCCAGTGCTCGCCCGGGTTGATCTTGATGGTCAGCGGGCCGAGGCGGTCGCCCACCCAGATGTCCTTGGCGTAGACGGCCGGCTCACCCAGCGAGGCCGAGGTGTGCTCGGGGATGCCGTGGAAACGCAGGCGGGCGGGCGGCTTCGGCAGCTCGCCGCGCTCCAGCGCCTCGAGGCGGTTGCGCGCGGAACGCAGGCGGTTGCCCACGGTCTTGGCGGCGCGGTCGGCGTAGAACTTGTCGGAGATACGTGACTCCGACTTCGACGTCTGCTTGTGGAACACGTCCTCCGCGGTCTGCTCGGCGGCCTTCTCCAGACGCGCGCGCTCGTGCTCCTGCACGGTGTAGAGCTCCTCCCAACGACGCCGGATGTCCTCGCGGGACTCCAGGTAGTCGGTGAAGGAGCCGGTGAACACGGTGCCCTGGCGGGTGTCCTCCCCGCCGCCGCCCTCATGTCCCAGGCCGGGATCGAGGTCGACGAGGGAGTCGGCGGCCTGGTCGAGGAAGAAGCGGTCGTGGCTGGCCACGAGCACCGGGCCGGAGAACTCCGCAAGTTCCCGGATGAGGAAGTCCACGCCGTCGTCGTCGAGGTGGTTGGTCGGCTCGTCGAGGACCATCGCATCCACCGGGCGCAGCAGCAACGCGGCGAGGGCGAAACGACGGCGCTGACCACCGGACATGTCGCCCAGGCGGGTCTCCAGCGGCACGTTCGCCAGGCCCAGGCCGGCGAGCACCGTGGCAATGCGGGAGTCGAGCTCCCACACGCCCGCCTGCTCTGCCATGGCCAGCGCGGCGTCGAAGGCCTCCGCGTAGCGGTCCGGATCCTCGCCCATGAGCGCGGAGAGCTCGCCGATCTGCTTCTCGACGTCCCGTAGCTCCGCCACCGCCGCATCAATGAGCGCCGCGGCGGGGGAGGAGAAGGGCAATTGCGTCTCCTGCTCGATGAATCCGGTGGTCGGGGGAGTGGTGATCACACCGACGTCCGGCTCGAGGGACCCGGCGATGAGCTGCAGCAGCGTCGACTTGCCGGAACCGTTCTCCCCGATGAGGCCCGTGACGTGGTCGGAGGGCACCGCGAAGGTGATGTCCGTGAGAACCCGCCGGACGGAACCCGGGTACGTGAAGCTGACCCCGTCGAGCTTGAGGTGATGGGGGGAGGCCATGATGTCTCCTAACTGAAGGACAGCGACGTCGTGGAGTCCTGCACCACGCGGACGTCGGAATCAGCGCCGCCGTAGACGACGCGGGTGGTGTACGAGACGCGCCCGTCGACAGGCAGGGCGTGGCCCAGGTCGACGGTGAGCGAGCCTTCGCTCGTGGTGTTGGAGTTGAGCACGTTGAGGGGCTGGCCGTCCTCCATGGTCAGGGCGCCGAGGGCGGGGCGCTGCTGCACATCGACGTCGAGGGTGACGCGGTCTCCGGCGATCCCGGTGATGGTGTACGTCGCGGTCTGCAGCAGTGTGGATTCGCCGGTGACGCGCGTGTCCACGGACCAGGTCGCGCCCACGCCGACGGCCTCCGCCGGGAAGATGACCGGCAGGCTGAGCACCTTCATGAGGGCCTTTTCGACCAGGGCGCGGCCCTCGTCGGTGGCGCCCGTCGGAGCGGCGAGGCGCACGGTGGACACCTGGCCGTCATCCTCGCCCCGCCACCCGAGGCGGAAACCCTCGGCCGAGCGGACGTCGTCGACCAGCTCCAGGTTGTCGGGTGAGGGCTGGCCCACGCTGAATTCGACGTCGCGGGTGGCCTCGCGCTCGCCCTCGGCCGGCTCGGAGGCACCCTCGGTGGTGCCGGTGAGCGGCAGGGTGAGACGGGTGACGTCCCCGCCCGCGGGCGCCTGCACGTCCACCGAATCCGCCTGCATGAGCAGCTGGTTGAAACCGTCCGCCACCTCCACCGTCACGGACTGCTCCCCGGAGGAGGCGTAGGTGAGGACCCGCTCCGCAGTCCCCGGGGTCTGCACGGTGACGCGCGCGGCGTCGACGGGCAGGCCGACCGCGGCCTCGGTCTCCGGGCCGGTCTCCTCGGAGGTGCAGGCGGAGAGAGTCAAGGCCGTGGCGGTGACTACGGCGGCGAAGGCGCGGGGGAAATGTCGGAACAACACCCGTTCCACGCTACCGCAGGCCAGGCACCGGGTGGACCCGAAAGGCCGTGGTGGGGAATGATGGACCGCGTGAGCACGCGAGTATCGGGACCCAGTGGACGCAACGTCACCTTCATGGCGGTGATCATCCTCGCGGTGGCGGCCGTCGACCAGGCCACCAAGGCGCTCGTGCTGGCCCGCCTGGAACCGGGGGTGCCGGTGCCGCTCATCGGGGACTGGTTCCGTCTCCTCCTGCTGTTCAACCCGGGCGCGGCGTTCTCGATGGGGGAGAACTCCACCTGGTTGTTCACCACCATCCAGCTGGTCTTCGTCGTCGGTATCGCCATCGCCGCGCCGCGTATCCGGGACCGCGGCCAGGCTGCCGGCCTGGCGCTCATCGCCGGCGGCGCCCTGGGCAACCTCCTCGACCGGCTCTTCCGGGACCCGGGCTTCTGGTTCGGGCATGTCGTCGACTTCATCTCCGTGGGCCGCTTCGCGGTGTTCAACATCGCGGACTCGGCGATCTCCGTCGGCGTGGTGGTCTTCGTCGTCGCGATGTTCGTCGAGGAGCGGCGCACCAAGGCGGTGGCCGCATGAGCCGCGAAACGCGTAACCTCCCCGTCCCCGAGGGCCTGGCCGGCATGCGTGTCGACGCCGCCCTGTCCAAGCTCCTCGGCATCTCCCGCACCGTCGCGGCCGAGCTGGCCACCGACGGCGACGTGCTCGTCGACGGAGCCGCGGTGGGCAAGTCCGACCGCCTCCACGAGGGCGCCTGGCTGGAGGTGACCCTCCCGGCAGCCCCGGACCTCACTCCGCGGGAGGAGCCGGTCGAGGGCATGGACATCCTCTACGCCGACAGCGACATCATCGCCGTGCACAAGCCGGTGGGCGTGGCGGCGCACCCGACCGTCGGCTGGGAGGGCCCCACGGTGGTCGGTGGCCTGGCGGCCGCGGGCTTCCGTATCTCCACCTCCGGTCCGCCGGAGCGCAAGGGCATCGTCCAGCGCCTCGATGTCGGCACCTCCGGCGTCATGGTCGTCGCGGCCTCCGAGCGCGCGTACACCGTGCTCAAGAACGCCTTCCGCGACCGCACGGTGAAGAAGGTCTACCACGCCCTCGTCCAGGGCCACCCCGATCCCTTCACCGGCACCATCGACGCCCCCATCGGCCGGCACCCCTCCGCCGGCTGGCGTTTCGCGGTGACCACCGACGGCAAGCCGGCGGTCACCCACTACGAGACCATCGAGGCCTTCCGGGAGGCCACGCTGCTGGAGGTCAACCTCGAGACCGGGCGCACGCACCAGATCCGCGTGCACATGTCCGCCATCGGGCACCCCTGCGTCGGTGATCCCATGTACGGCTCCGATCCGGGGCTCTCCGAGCGCCTCGGCCTCATCCGCCAGTGGCTGCACGCCGTCCGCCTCGGCTTCCAGCACCCCGGCAGCGGCGAGTGGATGGAGATCGAGGCCCCCTACCCGGCCGATCTGGCCCACGCCCTGGAGGTGATCCGCGGATGATCCGCCGCAGCCTCGCCGCCCTGGCCGTCGTGGGACTCCTCGGCGTCCTGGTGCTCGCCTTCTTCGACGACGCCACCCACAAACCCGTGCCCCCGCAGGGCGACATGCTGGGCACCGAGTCCGGGGAAAGCTTCCACGCCTACTCCGAACGCGCCAGCCGATCGCTTCTCGAGGCCCCCGCCGACCAGCCCGCCTACGCCCTCGTGACCTTCACCCACGGACTCACCCCGGAGGAGGCCGGCGAAGCCCTGGCGAACGTCGAGCGCGTCAACGCGATGGTCATCGAGATGGCCGCGCCCTTCCCGCTGCCGGAGCCGATCGTCGGCGCGGACCGCGCGGATGTCTTCCAACGCGAGCTCGACCGCATCGGGTCGTCGTTGGCGGGCATCGGCAACGTCCCCGTCCCGGAGCGTATCGACGCTGCCGTCATCCGCGACAACGGAGAAGTCCTGCGGACCCTCTCGGAGAAACCCGATATCGCCACCATCGAGGTACTGCCGGCCGATGCCGCGTGGGGCCGCTTCGGGGTCCGACCCGTGGAGGTGCCCGCCACATGAAACTCATCGCCCCCACCGTCGCCCTCCACGACTCCTGGCTGCGCGCCTGGGAGGAGTGGGGGACCCTCGACCAGGACGGTGCCGCCACCCACTGGGCCCGCGATCTCGACCTGCGTGATCCGGCCGACTTCGCCACCTGGGTGGAGCGCTTGAACTCCGACGTGGTCCCCGAGGGCTACGTCGCCGACAGCAACTTCTGGATGGTCGAAGGCGACGAATACCTCGGCGCCATCCAGCTGCGCCACACCATCAACAGCCCGGCCCTCGCGGAGCTCTACGGCCACATCGGCTACGGCGTGCGCCCCTCGGCCCGCGGCCGGGGCCTGGCACGGGAGGCGCTGCGGGAGGTGCTCACCGTGGCCTACGACCTGGGACTGCACCGGGTGCTGCTGTGCTGCCGGGTAGACAACGCGGCGTCGATAAGCGTCATCCGGGCCTGCGGGGGCGTGCTCGAGCACGTCCGCCCCGTGGACGAGTTCGCCCGTTCCCACGGGGTGACTACCCCGATGTGCCAGTTCTGGCTCGAGACCGCTTCATGAGGTCAGCGACGTAGATCGCCACGGCGATCCAGATGATGATGAACCCGACCCACCGCGCCGGGGACAGATACTCCTGGGTCACGAACAGCGCCCACAACATCTGCATCGTCGGCGTCAGGTACTGGATCATGCCGATGGTGGACAGCGGCAGGCGCTTCGCCGCCATGCCGAACAGCAGCAGTGGCAGCGTGGTGACGAGCCCGGACACCAGGAGCAGCGCCGTGTGGGAGGGACCCTCCGTGAGGAAGGTGCCGTCGATGGACAGCAGGTAGAGGAGTGCCAACGGCGCGACGAGCAGCGTCTCCGCCGTCAGCGAGGCCGTGGGGGAGACCTGGACCTGCTTCTTCACCAGCCCGTAGAACGCGAAGGTGATCGCCATCCCCAGCGCCATGACCGGCGCCTGGCCGGAGAGGAAGGTCAGCTGCAGCACGCCGAGGGCGGCGACGACGACCGCGAGGGTCTGGAAACGGTTGAGCCTCTCCCGGAGGAAGACCACCCCGAGCAGCACCGAGAGCAGCGGGTTGATGAAGTAACCCAGCGCCGCATCCGCGACGTGCCCGGTGTTCACGGCCATGACGTAGATGCCCCAGTTGCCCGAGATGAGCAGGCCGGCCGCCACGAGCAGCCCCCACGTGCGTCGCGACGCCCGCCGCAGCTGCCCCCAGCCCCGGACCACGGTGAGCAGGAGGGACATGGTGACGGCCGTCCACACGATGCGGTGCGCGAGAATCTCCACCGGGCCCGCCGGAAGCAGCAGCGGGAAGAACGCCGGGAACAGCCCCCACAGCAGGTAGGCGAGCAGACCGTAGATCATGCGAGGATCCTACCCTCAAGGTGTGATCTTTTGGGTGTCAGGTGTGCTTCCCGCGTTGCTCCTGCTCACGCCACACCACGATGTCGAAGATGCGGATGAGGCTGAGATCGGCGGCCTCGTCGACCTGTGAGCGAATGCCAGCCAGGTGACGGGCGAAAGCGCCGTCATCGTGGCGGAGGACGTGGTACAGATGGGCGGTGAAATCCTGAGGATTCTTGATGCCGAGCTGCATCTTTACATACGTGTCGTAGATCGGGATGAGGTGGGGCCGCTTGCGTGCACAGAGCTTGAACACCGCCACGGGACCGAACTTCTTCCGGCGCAGCGACCAGAAGAGATCATCCCAGAGAGCCTGGAAACGTGCGAACTCATCCTCGGTGAGGTCCTCTAGGCGCAGATCTGTCCCGATCTGCCGCGGAATCGAAGTGACCTGGTCAGGATTGATGGGGAGGCGGTGACTGGTTGAGTCCCGCACTGTCCTATCAAGTGGTCCCTCCGGGCGATCCCAGTCGCTCAAATCCGTGAGCAGTGCGATCGCTTCCTGTCCTCCCGCTCTCGCATTCAGTGTGTTCAGAGAGACCAGATCATCGGAGGTGATGACATTCTCTATGTCCTCCCTGTCACCGCCCCCGCCCAGCCGGTGGAACCAGGAACCGGAGTATTCAGGCCCCTTGTGCTCAACATGGCGCATGTAGCTTTTGAGGTGCTCGACGGCCCGGGCCGTGGCATCGACGGTGAGAATCTCCGGGAGCTTCCAGCCGACGTCGTCGAAAGCAGCGGCCCAGGAGGTGGATCGGGTCATGGCCTGAGCCTAATCGAACAGGGTGGTGGAGTTGGGCGGTCTGTCAGTAGCAGCCGCTAGCATGGGTGCCAGGAGAAGGAGGAGCGCTGCCATGAGTGATGTCATCTGGGGTTTCAACCAACTCCGCGACCGTGTGGGGACGAGTACCTTCGTCCGGTCCGTGGCGGTGGTCAGCGCGTCACCTATTCCGATCTGCAGAATGTCAGAGAGGTGGCGGAGAACAGGATCGTGTCCGCTCTCACTGCGGTCCGGGCCGAGCAGATCGCGGAGGCGGAGAGACAACGCCACCGGCGTCTCATCGACATACTGTCATCCACGCCGCTCGAACCTGGTCCCGTTGACCTGCTGGTGGTGGACAGCATCAGCGAGATGGAGGGGGAGTCCCTCGCGAACCTCCGCGAACTACGACAGCGCGCGAGGGATGACGGTCACGGACTCCTCGTCATTCTCCCCGTGGACGTCACTTGTCGACCTGCATCTGGAGATCTGTCTCCCTGAGAGTGTGTCGAACCGGCCGGACCACAGGGTGATCGTCGTCCGCAAGTTCCGCCGGGGTACGGCGGGATTGCGTGCCACGGTGATGGCACAGTTCCATTACGGGCGGATGATCGAACTGGTGCCCGAGGGATACCCCGGACCGGACCCCTTCCGGATCCGGGAACCACTCAGCGACGACCTCAACTGGGTGCGCACCACCGCTTCCGGGTTGAGCAGCGTCCTCGAGTCTGAGGTCCACAGCGAGCTGGAGGGGCACCGCGGGAAGAGCGTGGACGAGCTCGGACTGTGGGAGGCGGACCTCACCGTCACTGGCGAACAATGCGACGACCCCGGCCTCTCCGACGCAGACCTCCTGGTCGGTGACGGGCAGGACCGCCAATTTCAGAGCAACTGCACGGTCCGGGACGTCGCTGTGCCCCGGGTGCTCGAGGGCCTGGTGTGGGGGACCGTTGACCACCTGGCGCAGGTCACGTCCCTCGATGTCTCGAACCTGCTGGTCGTCGACCCCCGCACCCGTATTTGACCGACTCGATACACTCTCATCCATGGCCAAGAACTCCTCCTTCGTCCACATCCACAACCACACCGAGTTCTCCATGCTCGACGGGATGGCGAAGATCGACATGCTCGCCGAGGAGGTTAAGCGGCAGGGCATGCCGGCGGTGGGTATCACCGACCACGGCAATATGTTCGGCTCCGACGCCTTCTACCGGGCGATGACGAAGGCGGACATCAAGCCGATCATCGGCATCGAGGCGTATCTCGCGCCGGAGAGCCGCTTCAACAAGAACCGCGTGCGCTGGGGTGAGCCGCACCAGAAGTCCGACGACGTCTCCGCTTCCGGCGCCTACCTGCACCAGACGATGATCGCGGAGAACGCGACCGGCCTGAAGAACCTCTTCTACCTGTCCTCGATGGCCTCCTACGAGGGCCAGCTGGGCAAGTGGCCGCGCATGGACGCGGAGCTCATCGCCGAGCGTGCCGACGGCATCATCGCCACCACCGGCTGCCCCTCCGGTGACGTGCAGACCCGCCTGCGACTGGGCCAGTTCGACCAGGCGCTGGAGGCCGCCGCCATGTGGCAGGACATCTACGGTAAGGAGAACTACTTCCTCGAGCTCATGGACCACGGCCTGCACATCGAGCAGCGCGTGCGCCGGGAGCTGCTGGAGATCGGCCAGAAGCTCGACCTGCCGCCGCTGGTGACCAACGACTGCCACTACGTCCTCGAATCCCAGGCCCAGGCGCACGAGGCGATGCTGTGCGTGCAGACCGGCAAGACGATGAACGATCCGGACCGTTTCAAGTTCGACGGCACCGGCTACTACATCAAGACCGCCGCCGAAATGCGTTCGCTTTTCGACGACGTCGTGCCCACCGGTTGCGACAACACCCTGCTCATCGCCGAGCGGGTGCAGGACTACGGGGAGA
Source organism: Corynebacterium nasicanis (assembly GCF_042658165.1). Taxonomy (NCBI): domain Bacteria; kingdom Bacillati; phylum Actinomycetota; class Actinomycetes; order Mycobacteriales; family Corynebacteriaceae; genus Corynebacterium; species Corynebacterium nasicanis. Next base: position 294,214 of record NZ_JBHSQE010000001.1, on the reverse strand, counting down.
TCTGGGAGTCCCATCCGCACGACCGCATGCCCATCGCCGACGTGCCCGACGGCCACACCCCGACCACCTGGCTCCACCACGAGGTGATGGAGGGTCTGCGCGAGCGCTTCAACGGCGGCGAGGTCCCGCAGGACTACATCGATCGCGCGAACTACGAGATCGAGGTCATCGACATGAAGGGGTACCCCTCGTACTTCCTCATCGTCGCCGAGATCATCAAGCACGCCCGCTCGATCGGCATCTGGGTGGGCCCGGGCCGTGGTTCGGCCGCCGGTGCGCTCGTGGCCTACGCGCTGACGATCACCAACATCGACCCGATGGAGCACGGCCTGCTCTTCGAGCGCTTCCTCAACCCCGAGCGACCGTCGGCACCCGATATCGATATCGACTTCGATGACCGCCGCCGCGGCGAGATGATCCGCTACGCCGCGGAGCGCTGGGGCGAGGACAAGATCGCCCAGGTGATCACCTTCGGCACGGTGAAGACGAAGCAGGCGCTCAAGGACTCCGCCCGCGTGCAGTTCGGGCAGCCCGGCTACCAGATGGCCGACCGCATCACCAAGGAACTGCCGCCGCCGATCATGGCGAAGGACATCCCGCTGTCCGGCATCACCGACCCCTCGCACGACCGTTACAACGAGGCGGGCGCGGTGCGCACCCTCATCGAGACCGACCCGGACGTGCGCAAGATCTACGAGACGGCCCGCGGCCTCGAGGGCGTCGTCCGCCAGGCCGGCGTCCACGCCTGCGCGGTGATCATGGCGTCCGTCCCGCTGTTGGACCACGTGCCCATGTGGAAGCGACCTGCCGACGGGGCGCTCATCACCGGCTGGGACTACCCGGCGTGTGAGAACATCGGCCTGCTGAAGATGGACTTCCTGGGTCTGCGCAACCTCACCGTCATCGGTGACGCCCTGGCGAACATCAAGAAGAACCGTGGAATCGACCTCGACCTGGAGAACCTGGCGGTCGAGGACCCCGAGACCTACGAACTCCTGGGCCGCGGTTCCACCCTCGGAGTCTTCCAGCTGGACTCCGGCGGCATGCAGGAGCTGCTCAAGCGCATGCAGCCCACCGGCTTCAACGACATCGTCGCCTCCCTGGCGCTGTACCGACCGGGCCCGATGGGTGTCAACGCCCACCTCGACTACGCGGACCGCAAGAACGGCCGCAAGCCCATCGAGCCGATCCACCCGGAACTCGGCGAGGCACTGGAGGACATCCTCGAGGAGACCTACGGCCTCATCGTGTACCAGGAGCAGATCATGCGCATCGCGCAGAAGCTGGCGAACTACACGGCCGGTGAAGCCGACGGCTTCCGTAAGGCGATGGGCAAGAAGAAGGCGGAGGTCCTGGAGAAGGAGTACGCGAAGTTCTCCGAGGGCATGATCTCCAACGGTTTCGGCAAGGAGGCCATCAAGGCGCTGTGGGACACGATCCTCCCGTTCGCCTCCTACGCCTTCAACAAGTCGCACGCCGCGGGCTACGGGCTGGTGTCCTTCTGGACGGCTTACCTCAAGGCCCACTACGCGCCCGAGTACATGGCCGCCCTGCTCACCTCCGTGGCGGACAAGAAGGACAAGTCGGCGATCTACCTGGCGGACTGCCGCCACCTCGGGCTCAAGGTGCTGCCCCCGGACGTCAACGAGTCGGAGAATGACTTCGTCGCCGTCGGTGAGGACATCCGCTTCGGGCTGGGTGCGATCCGTAACGTCGGTGCCGAGGTGGTCGAGTCGATCGTCGAGACGCGACGTACGAAGGGGACATTCGCCACCTTCTCCGACTACCTGGAGAAGATCGACCTGCTGCCCTGCAACAAGCGCATCACCGAATCGCTCATCAAGGGAGGGGCCTTCGATTCGCTCGGGCATCCCCGCAAGGGGCTCATGCTCATCCACGAGGACGCCGTGGATTCCGTCCTGGCCACGAAGAAGGCCGCCGACAAGGGGCAGTTCGACCTCTTCGCCGGTTTCGGGGGCGAGGATGCGGCGGCCGCGAGTGTCTTCACCATCGAGGTGCCGGAGGATTCCTGGGACCGCAAGCACGAGCTCGCCCTCGAGCGGGAGATGCTCGGGCTCTATGTCTCCGGCCACCCGCTCGACGGCTACGAGGAGGCCCTCGAGGCCCAGACCGACACGGCCCTGACCACCATCCTGGGTGGGGAGATGCGTCACGGCGCGGAGGTGCTCATCGGCGGCATCATCTCCGCGGTCGACCGGCGCTTCTCCAAGAAGGACGGCTCCCCGTGGGCGATCGTCACCATCGAGGACCACAACGGCGCGCAGGTGGAACTCCTCGTGTTCAACAAGGTGTATGCGCTGGTCAGCTCCTCGATCGTGGAGGACAACATCATCCTGGCCAAGGCGCACGTGTCCATCCGTGACGACCGCATGTCCCTGTTCTGCGACGATCTCAAGGTCCCTGAGCTCGGCCCCGGCAACGGTGCCGGCCTGCCGCTGCGACTGACCATGCGCACCGACCAGTGCACCATGGAGACGATCGGTCGCCTCAAGGAGGTCCTCGCGGCGAACAAGGGCGATTCCGATGTCTACCTCAAGCTGGTCAACGGAGAGGATTCGACCATGATGATCCTCGGCGAGCACCTGCGGGTCGACCGTTCCGCCTCCCTCATGGGTGACCTCAAGGCCACCCTCGGCGCAGGCATTCTCGGATGAGGTTCGCGCAGGTCGACGTCTTCTCCGCCAGCCCCTACCGGGGCAATCCGGTCGCCGTGCTTCTCGACGCCGACCATCTCAGCGAGCGCCGCATGCAGGAGATCGCCCGCTGGACGAACCTCTCCGAGACCACCTTCGTGCTCGCCCCCACCCGTCCCGAGGCCGATTACCGGGTGCGCATCTTCACGCCCTTCGGCGAGCTGCCCTTCGCCGGACACCCCACGCTCGGGACGGCGCACGCGTGGCGGGAGTACGAAGGTATCGACAAGCCCACGATCATCCAGGAGTGTGCCGCCGGGCTCATCACGGTCCGGGTCGGTGCGGAGCTGGCCTTCGCCGCACCCCCGACGTTGCGCAGCGGTCCGCTCGAGCCGGAGACCCTCGCGCGCGTCCGCGCGGCGATTGGTAGTGACATCCTCGACCATCAGTGGGTGGACAACGGCCCCGGTTGGGCGGCCGTGCAGCTGGCGGACCCGCAGGCGGTGCGGGCCGTCGACCCGGACTGGGCCGTGCTCGGCGACCTCAAGCTGGGCCTCGTCGGGCAGTACCCGGACGGTGACCTCGAGGTGCGCGCGCTTTTCGACGGCATCGAGGACCCCGTCACCGGCAGCCTCAACGCCTCAGTGGCGCAGTGGTTCTACCGCACGGGCAAGATCGACCGGGATTACACCGCGACCCAGGGGACGGGTCGCGTGGCGGTGAGCAGGGCCGGTGACCAGGTGTGGATCGGGGGCGCGACGCTCACCTGTTTCGTGGGCGAAGCAAGATAATGTATTACCATCTGGACCATGACCAACAAGATCCGGACCACCCACGTCGGCTCCCTGCCGCGCACCCCTGAACTTCTCGACGCCAACCTCCGCCGCGCCGAACGCTCCGACGAGGAGTTCCACGGGATTCTCCAGACTGCCGTCGATGAGGTCGTCCGCCGCCAGGTGGACATGGGCATCGACATCATCAACGAAGGCGAGTACGGGCACATCACCTCCGGGGCCGTCGACTACGGCGCCTGGTGGAACTACTCCTTCACCCGCCTCGGCGGCCTCACCATGACCGACGAGGACCGCTGGGCCAGCCAGGAGGCCGTGCGCTCCACCCCGGGCAACATCAAGCTCACCGCGTTCTCCGACCGCCGGGACCGCGCCCTGTTCAACGAGGCCTACGAGGACCCGGAGTCCGGCATCTTCGCTGGGCGCGCCAAGGTGGGAAACCCCAAGTTCACCGGACCCATCACCTACATCGGCCAGGATGAGGTCGACGCCGATGTCCGCCTCATGCGCACCGCCATGGATGCCGTCGGTGCGCGGGACGGCTTCGTCGCGGCCCTGTCCCCGGGGTCTGCCGCCCGCCTGAAGAACGAGTACTACGCCACCGACGACGAGGTCGTGTGGGCGTGCGCCGACGCCATGGCCCAGGAGTACAAGGCGATCACCGACGCCGGCTTCACCGTCCAGCTCGACGCCCCCGACCTCGCCGAATCCTGGGACCAGATCAATCCCGAGCCCTCCCTCGAGGACTACCGCGACTGGCTGCGTACCCGCGTCGATGCGATCAACCACTCGGTGCGTGAGATCCCCCGCGAGCTGACCCGTCTGCACATCTGCTGGGGTTCCTGGCACGGCCCGCACGTCACGGACGTCGAGTTCGGGGACATCATCGAGGAGATCCTGCGCGCCGAGGTCGGCGGCTTCTCCTTCGAGGGGGCCTCCCCGCGGCACGCCCACGAGTGGCGCGTGTGGCAGGAGCACCAGCTTCCCGCAGGCTCGCTCATCTACCCGGGCGTGATCTCCCACAGCACCAACGCCGTGGAGCACCCGCGCCTGGTGGCCGACCGCATCATCCAGTTCGCGGAGGTCGTCGGGCCGGAGAACGTCGTCGCCTCCACCGACTGCGGGCTGGGCGGACGACTCAACCACCAGATCGCCTGGGCGAAGCTGGAGTCCCTCGTCGAGGGTGCGCGGATCGCCAGCGAGGAACTGTTCTGACGCTTAGTAGCGGATACCCCACTGTGCGAGGAAGGCGCGGAGCTGATCCGTGCCGCCCGGCACGTGGGGGAGGATGATGGCGGCACCCTGGGTGGCCACGAAGCCGACCTTGAGAATGGCGCCGATGATCTCGAAGTAGAGCTGGGTCTCCTCGTCGATGACGGAGGACTGGGCCCAGCCCGGGACGCCCTCGATCGTCTCGTCGGTGGAGGACAGGGACGAGGTGGCGGACAGTGCGGCGCCCTCGGTGTCCTCAGCCTGGGCGGGGGTGACCAGGGCGGCGGTGAGGCTGGTGGCGGCGACCAGGGCGATGGCGAGACGGCGACGGATCACGAGAAGGCTCCTAGAGGTTGAATTGTCGATCGTTGATTGAATTTAGCAGTGTTGTCCGTCTCAAGCGAGGATGAGGCGCTAGGGATGAACTTGCGGAAGAGTTCGCATGAACAATGGGTGAACCTGGCCGTGAGGGATGTGTTCGGTGGGGAGAGGACTACACTGTTTCGACATGAGTGACACCCGGACTGCCGTGACCACCTTCGAGCCCGTGCGCGCCTCGGACATTCAGCTGGCGCAGGCCCGGATCTCCTCCATTATCGACGCCACCCCGCTGCAGTACTGCCCGCGCCTGTCCGAGGAGACCGGCTGCGAGGTCTACCTCAAGCGGGAGGACCTCCAGGACGTGCGTTCCTACAAGATCCGCGGCGCGTACTACGCCATCGCCAACCTCGATGATTCGCAGCGCGAGGCCGGCATCGTCGCCGCCTCCGCCGGCAACCACGCGCAGGGCGTGGCCTACGCCTGCCGCACCATGGGCATCCGCGGGCGGATCTACGTGCCGGTGCAGACGCCCAAGCAGAAGAGGGACCGCATCCTCGTCCACGGCGGGGACATGGTGGAGCTCGTCGTCACCGGCAACAGCTTCGACGAAGCCGCCGAGGCCGCCCGCACGGACGCCGCCGAGCGCGGCGCCACCGTCATCGAGCCCTTCGACGGCCGTGACACCATCATCGGCCAGGGCACCGTGGCGGCGGAGATCCTCACGCAGCTCAGCTCGATCGGTAAGTCGCTGGACACCGTGTGCGTCCCCGTCGGCGGGGCAGGTCTGCTGGCCGGAGTGGCCAGTTACCTCGCGGACATGGCGCCGCGCACCGCCATCGTCGGCATCGAACCGGCCGGCGCCCCCTCCCTGCAGGCCGCACTGCGCGCCGAAGGCCCCGTCACCCTCGACTCCGTGGACCCCTTCGTGGACGGTGCTGCCGTCAAGCGCATCGGCACCCTCACCTATGAGATCGTCGAACGCAACCAGGGCCGCATCCACGTCATGGACGTCTCCGAGGGCGCGGTGTGCACCGAGATGCTCGACCTCTACCAGAACGAGGGCATCATCAGCGAGCCCGCGGGCGCGCTGTCCGTCACCGGCCTCAAGGAAATGAAACTGCAGCCCGACTCCGTCGTCGTGTGCATCATCTCCGGGGGCAACAACGACGTCCTGCGCTACGCCGAGATCATGGAACGCTCCCTGGTCCACCGCGGCCTCAAGCACTACTTCCTGGTGAACTTCCCCCAGGAGCCGGGCCAGCTGCGGCACTTCCTCAACGACATCCTCGGACCCGACGACGACATCACTCTCTTCGAGTACCTCAAGCGCAACAACCGCGAGACGGGTGCGGCGCTCGTCGGTCTCGAGCTCGGCCGGGCCAGCGACTTCGACCCGCTCCTCGAGCGCATGAACGCCTCGCGCATCGATTGCCAGCACCTCAAGCCGAACACCCCGGAGTACGAGTACCTGGTCAACACCTAGGCGTCGGTGACGTCGAGCATGTAGTCGGCGATACCGTGCGGGTCGGCGAGGAAATCCCGCAGCGCCCGGTAGGAGGTGGTCTCCTCCACGCCGATGCCCTCGAGGAGGCCGCCGTCGGCGGTGAACTCGTAGATACGCGCGCCGGGCAGAGCCAGCAGTACGGGAGAGTGCGTGGCGATGATGAGCTGCGCCCCCGCCTCCGCGATCTGGTGCAGCTCCGCGAGCAGCGTCATCTGGCGGATGAAGGAGAGGCCGGACTCGGGCTCGTCGAGAAGAAACAGCCCCGCCCCGTGGAAGCTCTCCTGCACGATGCGGAGGACGGACTCGCCGTGGGAGAGCGCGTAGAGATCAGTGTCGTGGGTGAGGTTGAACTGGCTGGACACCCCGTAGTGGGCTTCGGCGCGCAGGAAGTGGCCGTTCATCGCGCGGGGGCCACGCAGCAGGGTAGCGGCGTGGCGCAACGGGTTCTCACGGCCGGTTATGGTCTCCCCATAGGCTCCTCCAAGGGCGTTGAAACCTGCGCTCACCGCGATGCCTTCGAGCAGCGTCGACTTGCCGACGCCGTTCTCGCCGGTGAAAAGGGTGATTGGTTGGCGGAGGTTGAGGCCGTCGCGCAGCGCCCGGAAGGCCGGGACGTTGTCGACCCAGGCCGGGGCCTGCGGGTGGAACGCGCGCCGGTATCCGTGGACGAAGTATTTCCTCATGACGTGAGGAAGGTGGCGGTGCCCACCGGGTCGGCGACAAATTCGGTGGCGGCCCGGAAAGCCTCGGTGTCCTCGAGGGCACGCTCGTGGATGCCGTCGGCGTCGATCTCGAGGATCTGCGCGCCGGGGATCGCCAGCAGGATCGGGGAGTGGGTGGCCAGGATGATCTGCGAGCCCGCATCCGCCAGGTGCCACAACCTGCCGAGCACCTCGAGCTGCCGCAGGTTCGACAGGCCGGCCTCGGGCTCGTCGAGAAAGAAGAGGCCGCCGCCGTGGAAGCGGCGCCCGATGAGGGCCAGGAGGGACTGACCGTGGCTCATCTCCAGCAGGTCGGGCAGCGGGGAATCATCCAGCCGCGCGTACCAATCCGCGAGGTTGTAGAAGGATTCGCCGCGCAGGAAGAAACCGTCCGGGGCGTTGTGGCGCCGCAGCGTGAGGTACTCGTGCAGCGGGGAGACGGAGTTGTCCTCCACCTGCATCCTCGCGTGGCGCGAACCACCCTCCGGGTTGAATCCGCTGGCCACGGCGAGGGCCTCCACAAGGGTGGATTTCCCGGCTCCGTTCTCTCCGGAGATGACCGTGATCGAGGAGGTGAACTCCAGTGGCGCGGCCTCCAGGGCACGCACGACCGGCAGCTCCCGCAGCCAGGCGGGATGGGGCGGGGCGTCGAGAAGCGCGGCGCGGAGGAACATCTACCGGCGCAGGAGCGCGAAGTCCCACGCGCCGAGGCGCGTCTCGTTGGGGCCGACTTCCGGCGCGGTGAAGGAGTAGATGAGTTCGCCGCCGTAGGGGGCGACTACGTCGGACTCCGAAAGGTTCGCCACCAGGATGACGTCCTCCCAGCCCAGGGCCAGCCAGCCGTCGCCGGTCTCGACGATGAGCTGGGAGAGGTCCGCACGCGAGAGCCCGAGCTCGCGGCGCAGGCGCAGCAGTTCGGTGTAGGCGGCGTGGATCTCCAGCTGTTCCGGCGTGAAATCCCAGTCGAGCTGCGAGGCCTCGAAGGTGGCAGGCTCGGCCGGGTCGGGCACCGCGGAGTGGTCCCACCCGGAGCGGGCGAACTCGCGCTTGCGGCCCTCGGAGGTCAGACGGTTGAGGTTGTCGTCGGTGTGCGAGCAGAAGAAGGCGAAGGGGGTCTGCGCGCCGTACTCCTCGCCCATGAACAGCATGGGGGTGTAGGGCGAGCAGAAGATGACCGCGGCCTTGAGCACCTGCTGCGCGGGGCTGAGATTCATCGAGGGCCGATCGCCGGAGGCGCGGTTGCCGGTCTGGTCGTGGGTGGTGGTGTAGGTGACCAGGCGGTGGGCGGGGATCGTGTCCACGTCGATGGGGCGGCCGTGGTGGCGGCCGCGGTAGGAGGAGTAGGTGCCGTCGAAAAAGAAGCCGCCGCGCAGGGTCTTGGCCAGGGCGTCGAGGGAGCCGAAGTCCTCGTAGTAGGCGTGGCGCTCGCCGGAGACGATGGTGTGCAGCGCATGGTGGATGTCGTCGACCCACTGCCCGGCCAGCCCGTAGCCGCCGCCGGCGCGCTCGGTGATGAGGCGGGGGTCGTTGAGGTCGGATTCGGCGATGATGGTGCGCGGCACGCCGGTGCGCGCCGTGACGTCGTCGGCGACCTCCTGGATCTGCTCGAGGATGGAGTAGGCGCCGGTGTCGTCGAGGGAGTGGACGGCGTCGAGGCGCAGGCCGTCGATGCGGTAGTCGGCGAGCCACAGGCGCACGGCGTCGAGGATGAAGGAGCGCACCTCATCGGACTGGGGGCCGGAGATGTTGACCACCTCGCCCCAGCCCGTCGAGCCGCCCGCGGTGTAGGGGCCGAACATGCCGTTGTAGTTGCCGTCGGGGCCGAAGTGGTTGTACACCACGTCGAGGATGACGCCGATCCCGGCGGCGTGCGCGGCGTCGACCAGCCGCTTGAGGCCCTCCGGACCGCCGTAAGCAGAGTGGACGGCGTGCCAGGTGACCCCGTCGTAGCCCCAGTTGCGCGCCCCGCCGAAAGGCTGGACGGGCATGAGCTCGATGGCGGTGACCCCCAGGTCCTTGAGGTAGCCGAGCTTCTCGACGACCCCGTCAAACGTCCCCTCCGGCGTGAACGTCCCCACGTGCAGCTCGTAGATGACCTGCCCCGCCAGCGGCCGGCCCGTCCAAGCGGCCTGCCACCCGAAGGCGGGGTCCGTGACCTCGGAGAGGCCGTGGACGCCGTCGGGCTGGGAGGTGCTGCGCGGGTCGGGGAGGGTGTGGGACCAGTTCTCGCCGTCGAAAAGCTCGTAGCCGTAGCGCATCCCCGGCTCCGCGACCCGGTCCGCGATCCACCAGCCGCCGGCCAAGCCCCGCATCCCGACCTCCTCCGCACCGAGTCGGAGGCGGACATCCTGGGCGAAGGGCGCCCAGACGGAGAACGGTTCATGCGCAGTCATGCACCCCAGGCTAACGGAAAGCCCGACTACTATCAGAGCCCATGCAGTACCAGTTGCCCGCCGCCGAGCAGACGTGGAGCCACGAATGGGAGGTCAAGCGCTCCCGATTCCTCTCCCTCGTGCGCCGCACCCCGGACGAGCAGGCCGCCCGCGCCTTCATCGCGCAGGTCCGCGGCGACTACCCCGACGCCCGCCACCACTGCAGCGCCTATGTCCTGCACGTGGAGAACGCCAACCCCGTCGAGCGTTCCTCCGACGACGGCGAGCCCTCCGGCACCGCCGGTCGGCCCATGCTCGACGTGCTCAAGGGCTCCGAGCTTCTCGACGCCACCGTGGTCGTCGTCCGCTGGTTCGGCGGCATCAAACTCGGCGCCGGCGGACTCGTCCACGCCTACTCCCAGTCCGTCGGCGACCTGCTCCCGCAGGTGGAGCGCGTGACCCGGGCCAGCCGCGAGCTCTACCGCATCGAGGTTCCCCACGCCGCGGCCGGGCGGCTGGAGGCGGACCTGCGGGCGCGGGGCGTGAGTGTCACCGACACCGAGTACGGAGCAGCCGTCACCTACACTCTGGCCGTCGAGCCCGGCGGGCGGGAGGCCCTCGAGTCGACCCTGGCGGCGCTCACCGCCGGGGCCGTCGTCCCCGTCGAGGCGGGCACCGCGTGGGTCGAGTATTAGGATGGGGCGCATGACAATGCAGCGTCGCCCCAACAACCCGATCGAACTTCGCAAGCAGGCCGTGCGCAAGTACACCCGCAACGCGGCCCTCTCCGTCGGTGGCGGTGTCGTCGGCGGCGCCGCCCTCGCACTGCTGGCCACCAGCTGGACCTGGCTCGTCCTGGGCCTGGTCGTCGCCGTCGTCGGTGGCTTCTACAACTGGAACAAGGTGCAGAAGATCGTCAACCACCGGGACAACTACTAGCCGTGTCCGTGCGTATCGACGTGTGGGTGTGGGCGGTGCGGATCTTCAAGACCCGCTCCGAGGCCGCCGCAGCCGTGCGCGCCGGGCACGTGAAACTCAACGGGGTGGCGGTCAAGCCCGCCCAGCAGGTGGTGCCCGGGGACCGCGTCCGCGCATGGGTCAACCACCGGGAACTGCAGCTCGAGGTGGTGGAGACCCCGCGCAAGCGGGTGGGGGCCCCGGTCGCGCGGACCTGCTACCTCGACCATTCCCCGCCGCCCCCGCCGAAGGAGATTCTGGCCTCCCAACCGCGTCGGGACCGCGGGGCCGGGCGCCCCACCAAAAGGGAGCGCCGCGAGCTGGACCGCCTGCGGGGCTTCTAGCCGAGCAGCTCCCGCACCCGCGGGATGACCTCCTCGCCGTAGAGGCGGATGGTCTCCATGTTGTGCTCGTGGGAGATGGGGCCGGTGGCGTACTTGAGGGTGAAGCGGTCCAGTTCCAGAGCGGAGACGGTGTCCGCGATCTTGCGGGCGACGGTCTCGGGGGAGCCGACGTAGAGCGAGCCGTGGTGGACCTCCGCCATGAACTGCTCGGCCGTGGGCTGCGACCAGCCGCGTTCCGCGCCGATGCGGCGGTGGGCGGCCAGCCAGTGCTCGAAGAGCCGCTCCTGCGCCTCGGTGTCGGTGGGCGCGATGAGCCCGGGGGAGTGCACGCCGACGGGGCCGTTCGGGATTTCCCGGCGGTAGAGGTCGACGAAGGGGCGGAAGCGGCGGGCGGATCCGCCGATGATCGCCAGCATGAGCGGCAGGCGGTGGCGGGCGGCGCGCAGCACCGACTCCGGGGAGCCGCCGACGGCGACCCACACCGGCAGATCCTCGGCCAGCGGCGGGTACAGGTGGGCGGGGCCGCGGTCCCAGGCGATGGGTTCGCCGGAGGAGGCGGCGTCGAGAAGCACGCGGATGAGCTCGAGCTTCTCCTCGAAGAGGCGCTCGTAATCGGCGAGGTCGTAGCCGAAGAGCGGGAAGGACTCGACGAAGGAGCCGCGGCCCAGCGTGATTTCGGCGCGGCCCGAGGACAGGGCCTGGAGGGTGGAGAAGCGCTCCATGATGCGCACCGGGTCATCGGAGGAGAGCACGATGACGGAGGTGGTCAGGTGGATGCGCTCGGTGCGGCCGGCGATGGTGGCCAGCACGATGTCGGGGGAGGAGACGGCGTAATCATCGCGGTGGTGCTCGCCGATGCCGAAGACATCGACGCCCACGCGATCGGCCTCGACCGCTTCGGCGACCACGTTGCGCAGAACCTGGTCGGGGGCGACGCCGTTGACGTCACCGAAGGTGTCGAGACCGAAAGTGAGGTGAGGGTTCATGCTGACGATGATACGTCAACAACCCGTGGTGTGGCTACCAGAGACCCCAGTGCGCCGGCGGGAAGTCAATGCCCATCGGGCGGAAGAAATTCGCGACGGTCAGAGCCCACACGTGGAGGGCATCCGCCACCTGGGGCAGGTTCTCGCGGAGGGACGACATAAATAGAACTCCTTCAAATCAACGAAAAGTGCAGACCCTGCACATGATACTGCTTGTCACTGTCCACCGTCGCGCAGGATGCGCGCGGCGCGCATGAGTTTCAGACGCCGGGCCAACTGCTGCGGGCGCAGCGCCGGGCGCGCACCGATCTGCCCCGTCCGGGAGATGTGCTCCTGCCCGTAGCGGCGCAGCAGCAGGTCATCGATGAGGCGGATCTGTCCCGGATGGAAGCGGTAGCGCAGGGCGCCGCGCACCGAGTCGATGTCGCCCTCCTCGAGCAGCGCCGCCAGCTCGTCCACGGTGGTGATGCCGTCGGCCGCCAGGATCTCCGCCAGGAAGCGGTAGTTCTCGGAACGCGAGCGGGGGAAACGGTTGCCCAGCAGCACGGCCAGGACACCCGGCAGCGTCTCCGGGGTGAGATCCACGTCCTGCGTCGTCGAATCCTCGCTGTCCACCTGCGTGGCGGCGATCTGGTCGAACTGCTGATCTGCCAGCTCGATGAGCCCGGCCGCCAGGGCGAAGGCGCGGTCCACCTTGGGATCGAGCTCCTCGTTGCCCCGCTTGTAGCGGATGTCGTGCTCGAACTCCGCCCACGCGTGCTGGAGGACGGTGCGGATCTGCACCTCGAAGCTCACACCCAGGTAACCGTTGAGCTCCTCGATGTCCGAGGAGTTCTCGTCGACGGTGAGGATGAGGTGGTGGGAGCCGTAACCGAAGCCGCCGGCGATGCGGGTCTCCGCCGTCTTGTCCACGGAACGCCGGACGGTGAAGGACTGCTTGAGCACGTCGATGGCCACCGGGATCTCCGTGGAGTGGAAGGTGGTCACGCGCACGCCGATGAGATCGTGGATGTCCTCCCACGGATCCGGGTACATCCACTCGCCGTTCTCCCGCCGCTTGTAGGCCTTGGATTTCAGCGAGGGCCAGTCCTTCACCCGGGCGACGACGCGGTCATAGGTCACGCCCGCGTCCGCCAGCAGGTCCTCCACCCCGGCGGCGAAATCCTCCGCCGCCTGCGGATGGGCGCGCACCCACTCGTGATAGCGGCTGCCCAAGCGGGCCATCCGGTCAGACATCCTTGACCAACAAGGCCGTGGGGAAGAGGTTGAGCACCTCGGCCAGCGGGACCGTCGCCTCGTAGGAACGCCCCGTCAGCCGGTCGCGCCACGTGCCCTTCGGGAGGGTGACCGTGGTGCCGCCCCAGCCGCCGCTGCGCTCCAGGTCGAGTGGGCGACGGGTGGCCAGGGTGATGATGCCCACCCCGGACTCCGTGCCCCGGGCCTGGCCGATGAGGTGGGACTCCTCCGGGCCGACCGCGAAGACCGCCTGCGTGTCCCCGCCGACGAAGTACTCGGGGTGCTCCGCGCGGACCTTCAGGCCCTCGTGGACGATGTGCAGCTTGGCGCGGTCCCCGTAGAGATCCAGGTGCGGGTAATCGCCGGTGGTGGCGGCCTGCGCCTCAGCCTCGGCGGCCAGATCCTCCCAGTCGACCCCCGCGGCGAGGATGTCAAGGGTCTGCCGGCGCGCGGTGTAGTCCACGAAGCGCCGGTTGTCCGGGTCCACCAGCGAATCATCGAAGAACTCGGTGCCCTGGTAGACGTCCGGGATGCCCGGGCCCGTCAGCTGCAGCATCTTGCGCCCCAGGGAGACGCGGACGGCGCCGCGGGCCAGGGGGGCGACGAACTCGCTGATCATGGAGGTCACGGGGCCGTCGAGAAGCACGTCGACCCAGTCGAGCACGGAGGTCTCGAAGGACTCCACCGGATCCACCCACGTGGTGTGCACGCTGGCCTCGCGCAGCGCCTTGATGACGTACCCGTGGAAGCGCTCGCGCAGCGCCTCCGTCGGCGGGCCGTCGGCGGGCCACACGCCCAGCAGGTTCTGCAGCAGGAAATGGCCCGTGCCGGAATCCGGGGCCGGCACGACCGAGGTGACGCGGTGGACGAGCTCGGAGAAATCCATCGGGCGCTCGGTGAGCTCGATGATGCGGGCGCGGACATCCTCGCCGCGCTTGGTGTCGTGGGTGGACAGCGTCGTCATCGCCTTCGGCCACAGCCGCGCCCGCTCCTGCTGGAGCAGGTGGAACTCGGCCGCCGAGACGCCGAAGCGGCCCGGGGCACCGCCGACCTCCTGCAACGCGACGAGGCGGCAGGCACGGTAGAAGGTCGTGTCCTCCACGCCCTTGGCCATGACGGCGCCACACACCTGCGCGAACCGGATCTTCGCCTCCGCGTTGGCGTTGAGGGCCGCGACGACGAGGTCGAGGGCGTCCCGCCGCGAGGGGAAACGCCGCGACATCTCCGCCACCACCGTCGCGGTGACGCGGGACAGCGAGAGGTAGTCGGCGCGGTAGACAGGCATCGCGGCGACCAGCTCGGTGATGGTGGTGATGAGGTCCTCCTCCGACACGCCGGAACCGGCGGTGGAGAAGTTGTCGCGGCGCATGGCACGGGCCAGGCGGCGGATCTCCGCGGCCAGTTCCTCCTGGGCGACCTCCCGCTTGAGCAGGTGCTGGGTGACCTCGACGGCGGCCTCATCCCACGTCGAACCGGACTGCTGCAGCGCCAGCATGGACAGCGAATCCTCCGACTCGCGGGCCACGAACACGCCGTCCAGCTCGCGCAGCGCGTCGTAGCCGGTGGTGCCGTCGACCGCCAGACGCGGGTCCAGCACCTCGTCGACCTCGAGGATCTTCTCCACGATGAGCCAGCGGTCCGGGCCGATGACCTCACGGAGCCGGTTGAGGTAACCGAAGGGATCGGACAGGCCGTCCGGGTGGTCGACCCGCACGCCGTCGATGAGGTCCTCGGCGATGAGCTGGCGCACGATGCGGTGCGTGTGCTCGAACACCATGGGATCCTCCTGGCGGATTCCCGCCAGCCCGTTCACGGAGAAGAAGCGCCGGTAGGAGATGACCCCGTCGCGCCAGTACATGAGGCGGTAGTGCTGCCGCTCGTACACCTCCGTCACGTCGTCGTCGAGGGTGACCTCCCCGCCGACGGGGAAGAGGTGTTCGTGGTAGGCGAGCATGACCTCGCCGTCGACCTCGCGCAGCTCCAGCTGATCGATGTCCTCCGGGGAACCCAGCACCGGCATGCCCAGCTTGCCGCCCGCGCCGTTGTCCGCGTGCCAGTCGATGTCGAAGTAGTGCTCGTACTCCGAGTCCTGCCCGTGGCGGAGCACATCCCACCACCACTTGTTCAGCCGCGGGTTCTCCACCCCGAGGTGGTTGGGCACGATGTCGATGATGAGCCCCAGACCCGCCGCCTGCGCGGTGGCGGCGAGTTCACGCAGCCCCTCGATCCCCCCGAGTTCCGGGTTGATCTCCGTGGGATCGGTGACGTCGTAGTTGTGGCTGGAGGCCGGGTCCGCCGTGAAAATGGGGGAGAGGTAGATGTGACTGACGCCCAGGGACTGCAGGTAGGGGACCTGGGCGGCCGCCTCCGCGAAACCGAAGGCGCGTCCCGAAGGATCCGCCTGTGGTCCGCGCAGCTGCAGACGGTAGGTGGCGGTGATCGGACGACGCATGAAACTCCTCGGGTCGGATGAATGAAGAAAAGTGCACCTCACAGCTTAGGCGGGAGCGGCCACCGGTGTGCGGGACGACACCGCCGCGGGGAAGCCGTGGCGCCGCACCAGCGGGGTGGACACCAGCGCCGCGCCCGGCGCCTGCTTCTCGACGCCCCCCTCCGGCACCGCCACCACCGTCCCCGACGCCAGGGCCCACCACGCCACCGACTCACCCAGCAGGCCCCGGAGATGCTCGTCGAGCACCGCGAAGGGCCGCGGGTGTGCCAGCCACGCGCTGGCCGGCGCGCCGGGCAGCGCCACCTGCAAACCCTCGGCCCCGGGGCCGAGGAGGATCTGAGCGGGACGGGTGCGCACCCGGATGCCCTCCGGGGTCTGCGCGCGGGCCATGAGGTTGGCGGCAGCCAGGTCCCACGCCCGGTGGGCCGAGAGATCGAGGTCCCCCAGGCCGCGGTAGCTGACGTCAGCGCCGTCACAGGTGAACGTCGCGCACAGCTCCCGCGACAGGGCGATGTAGGCGATGGTGTCGGAGAATCCGTCGTCGCTCAGCCCGCAGCGGCGCAACCAGGAGTGCGGGCGCAGCGCGGGCAGGAGGGCGGCAGGGTCAAGGGGCATGGGCGGTGTCCTGTCTGGGGCGGGGGCAGGTTCACCACTGTTGGACTGCGATTCCGCCCCGCCGGTTCCCGCCCACCCTAAAACGGGGGCTGTTCCGAGTCCTGCTCCTCGAGCCCCAGCACCGCCAGCAGCTGTTCGCCGCTCCAGATCTGAATGTCCTGCCCCTGGGCGATGAGCTCCTCCGCCCGCTTCTCCTTGGAGGTCTTCGTGGCCCAGGTGCCGGCGACGAGGATACTCGTCTTCTTGGTCACGTTCTTGCCCACGCCAGCGCCGAGGTCCGCGATGGCCGACCACAAACGCCCCTTGTCGAAGGGCTCGAAATCCCCGGTGAGGGTGACGTGCTGACCGAAGAGGGGGCCGGTGGGGTCGGCGTCGGGGTTGGCCTCGGGGATGACGTCCGGGGTGGCCACCGACTGCCAGGGGGCGCGCCGGGCGGGCTTCTGCGGGGCGGCCACGGGAGCCGGCCGCTGCCGCTGCCGCAGCACCGGGTAGGCGTGCGCGGCGCTGAGGGTGCCCAGGGTGAAGCCCGCGGCCTCCTGCAGGTCCGCGAGGCTGCCGGGCTGCTGGGCCACTGCGAGGACGATCTCCTCCGGACGCTGCCCGTCCACCCCGGTCGCCCGCGCCAGGACGAGCGAGCACGCGTAGCGCAGCTCGGGCACCTCGACGTCGGAGGCCAGGCACGCCCGACGCAGCCCCATCATGGCGAACTGGGCGTCGTGCGCGAGGACCGGCAGGTCCCCGATGAACTCCCGCAGCGCGGGCACCAGCGCGGCGAAGGGCGGCCCGTCTGCGGGGCCCTCCGCCAGTGCGGGCGGCGGGGTGCACGACCACGCGGCGGCCTCCACTTCCGTACCGTCGATGATCCGGCGCACCTCGATCTGGCGGATCGAACCCGGGTCCGCGTTCGCGGTCTCCAGGGACAGGGCGACGAAGTCGAGGCCCGGCACGGCCGCCGGCGACTCCCCGCGCTGCGCCGCCTCGATGGCCGCCCGCGCGTCCTTAGCCGCCTGCGCCTGGCCGGGGGCGAAGGCGATGGTGGTGCCGGGGCCCTCGAGGGTGAGCACGCCGGCGTCGAGAAGCGAGGGCACCTCGAGGCGCACGCCCGTGACCTGGGACAGCGGGATCTCCACGACGGCCTGCCCGGTCAGAGCCGTCAGCAGGGCGGAACGGTCGATGCGGATGCTGGCGGCGGTGACACTGAGCTGGGCGCCGTGGGCGGGGATCACGTCGAGGGCTCCGATCTGAAGGAAGGGCGGGATGAACCGTCAGTCTACCGGCGTACCATGGACGGGCATGGAGGACTGGGTACGCGACGCTGATCCCTTCGACCGCACCTGCCCGAGTCGCCTGCTGTTGGCGGGGCTGGCCGACAAATGGACCGTCCTCATCATCCTCGCCCTCGACGGCGAGCAGCTGCGCTACCGCGAACTGGAACAGGCGGTGGACGGCATCTCCCCGAAGATGCTCACCCACCGCCTGCGCACGCTCGTCGACGACGGCCTCCTCGCCCGCTGGGAGTTCCCGGAGGTGCCGCCGCACGTGGCCTACGAGCTCACCGACCTGGGCCGCAGCCTGCTGCCGGTGTTCTACCCGCTCATCGGGTGGCTCATCGACCACACCCGGGACGTGGAGGACCACCGCCACCGGGCGGACACTTAGGCCTCTTCGTCGGTGTACTCGTCGCGCTGCGCCGCGCGACGCTTGGCGGCCAGCTGCTCCTCTTCACTCATGGTGGCCAGGAGGGCCTTGTTCTGCCCGGGCTCGATCTCGTCCTCGCCGTCCTCCGACGCTGCCTCTGCCTCGAGCTCCGCGACGGTGGGCTCCACGGCGATCCGCTCGGCGGTGGCGGCGGAGTCCGCCGTCACCTTGTCGCCGACGATCCCGAGGTCCTTCTCGCGCTCGGCGTCGTCGACGACCTCGACCTCTTCCAGCTCGTCCTCTTCGTCGTAGACCGGCGGCTCGATCTGCTTGAGCACCATGGTCGCGCGGGAGGGGACCGTGATGGTGCCCTTCGCCTCGATGATGGAGGCTTCGATGGGGTAGCCGATGTCCTCGGTCGTGTCCACGAGCAGCTGCCAGCGGACACCGAAGGCGCGGGGCGGCAGGGTGAACTCGATCTCCTCGTAGTGCGCGTTGAACATGAGGATGAAGGAGTCGTCCACGATCTTCTGCCCGCGGGCGTCCGGCTCGGTGATGGCGTTGCCGTTGAGGTAGACCATGAGGGCCTTACCGAAGGCGAAGTCCCAGTCGTCCTGCGTCATCAGCTTGCCGGAGGGCACCAGCCAGGCGATGTCACGGTCGCGGACGTCGGAACCCAGGGGGCCGCCGGCCAGGAAGCGGCGACGACGGAACACGGGGTGGCGGCGGCGGATGTTGAGCAGCCGCTTGGTGAAGGCATGGAGCGAGGAGTTCTCGTCCAGCTGGTCCCAGTTCATCCACGCCAGCTCGTTGTCCTGGCAGTAGACGTTGTTGTTGCCGTCCTGGGTGCGTGCCATCTCGTCGCCGTGGCTGAGCATGGGCGTGCCCAACGAGAGGATGAGCGTGGTGAGGAAGTTGCGGCGCTGGCGGGCGCGCAGGGCCAGGATCTCCGGGTCGTCCGTGGGGCCCTCGACGCCGTGGTTCCACGAGCGGTTGTGGGATTCGCCGTCGCGGTTGTCCTCACCGTTGGCCATGTTGTGCTTCTCGTTGTAGCTCACCAGGTCGTTGAGCGTGAAGCCGTCGTGGGCGGTGATGAAGTTGATCGACGCGGTGGGGCGGCGGCCGTTGTTGGCGTAGAGATCCGAGGAACCGGTGAGGCGGGAGGCGAACTCGCCGAGGGTGGCCGGCTCGCCGCGCCAGAAGTCACGCACGGTGTCGCGGTACTTGCCGTTCCACTCGGTCCACAGCGGCGGGAAGTTGCCCACCTGGTAGCCGTCGTGGCCGACGTCCCAGGGCTCGGCGATGAGCTTGCACTGGGAGACGACCGGGTCCTGCTGGACGAGGTCGAAGAAGGTGGCCAGGCGGTCGACGTCGTGGAGCTCGCGGGCCAGGGTGGAGGCGAGGTCGAAGCGGAAGCCGTCGACGTGCATCTCCGTGATCCAGTAGCGCAGCGAATCCATGATGAGCTGCAGCGAGTGCGGGTCCCGCACGTTGAGGGAGTTACCCGTGCCCGTGTAGTCCATGTAGTGGTACTTGTCGCCGTCGACGAGGCGGTAGTAGGCCTCGTTGTCGATGCCGCGGAACATGATCGTCGGGCCCAGGTGGTTGCCCTCGGCGGTGTGGTTGTACACCACGTCGAGGATGACCTCCATGCCCGCCTCGTGGTACGCGCGGACCATGCCCTTGAACTCGGAGACGGCGCCGCCGGGCTTGCGGGCGGCGGCGTAGTCCTGGTGCGGGGCGAAGAAGCCGAAGGTGTTGTAGCCCCAGTAGTTGCGCAGGCCCAGGTCACGCAGGCGGTCGTCCTGCAGGAACTGGTGCACCGGCATGAGTTCGATCGCGGTGACGCCGAGGTCCTTGAGGTAGGAGATGATCGCCGGGTGGGCGAGACCGGCGTAGGTGCCGCGCAGGTTCGGCGGCACGTCCGGGTGGGTCATGGTGAGGCCCTTGACGTGGGTCTCGTAGATGACGGTCTCGTTGTACGGGATGCGCGGGGCGCGGTCGGAACCCCAGTCGAAGAACGGGTTGATCACCACGGACTTCATCGTGTGGCCCAGGCTGTCGTCCTCGTTGCGGCCCGAGCCCGGCGGGTCGGCGAAGATGTCGTAGGAGAACAGGGAGGGGTCGCCGTCGAAATCGCCGTCGAAGGCCCGCGCGTAGGGGTCGACGAGGAGCTTGTTCGGGTCGCAGCGCTTGCCGTTGTGCGGGTCGTAGGGACCGTGGACGCGGAAGCCGTAGCGCTGCCCGGGCTGGACGCCGGGGAGGTAGCAGTGCCAGACGTTGGCGTGCACCTCTTCGAGATTGATCCGGACTTCGTTGTCCTCCCGGTCAATGAGGCACAGTTCCACCTTCTCGGCGACATAGGAGAAGAGTGCGAAGTTGGTGCCTGCGCCGTCGTAGGTGGAGCCCAGGGGATAGGGGTCACCCGGCCAGACCGTGTAGTTGTGGTCGGACTCAGTAGTCATGGTTGCCGATCTTAACGGTTCCCGGACAGATTCTCCGTCTCAGCCACGGCTTGTGGACAGACCAGCAAGCAGCAGGCTCACTCCGCGCCGGAAATCGGCGGAGGCGTCCCCCGGCAGCTCGGCCCCGGTGTCCGCCGCGTGCTGGGCGCGCGCCTGTTCCAGGGCGGTGGCCCCGAGCACCAGGTGCAGCAGGGTGGCCGCGCCGATGCGGACCAGGTCAGCGTCCCCGGGCAGGCTCTGCCCGAGCCGCTTCTCGACGTCCGCGCGGGTCGGCGAATCCGGCTGCGACAGGGCCGCGGCGACCACCTCGGCGCCGTCGCGACGCGAGAGCATCGCCGTGCGGAGGGCCCCGGCGACCTCCGCCGCTCCGCCGGGCGCCGGGTCGGAGAGGACGGGGGAGAGGATCTCCTCGGCGATGGCTGTAATGAGTTGCTGCTTGTTGGCGATATGCCAGTACAGAGCCCCCGGTGCAACACCCAGGGAGGTGGCGACCCGTCGCATGCTCATGTCCGCCAGGCCGTAGGTGTCCAGAATGGTCACGGCGGCGGCGATGATGGAATCGCGGGTCAGCTGCACACCGTCAGAGCCTACCTGGTGGACAAACTCTCAGGGTGCTGCCAGGCGTCGACCGCGGCGTGTTGATAGGGTGGCCCATCGATCGCACATTGAGCATCCGGTAGGAGATTGACGACAGTGACCGTGAAGAAGACCCTCGTGGCGGCCCTGGCCCTCACCGTCCCATTGACGTTCGCAGCGGCGTGCGGATCCGGCGAGACCGTGGAGAGCACCGCCACCGGTGTCCCCACCCAGAGCACCGTCACCTCGACCCGCACGAGCGAGTCAACGACGCCGACCAGCTCCTCGGAGGAGCCGACCACGGAGGAATCCACCGTGGAGCCCACGCCGGAGCCGGAGGCGGCCCCCGCCGCCGATCCGCTGCTCGACACGAACATCCCGGAGCCGGAGCCCGTCCAGGGCGGCCACACCGCCAACGCGGCGGAGCAGGCGGAGATCGAGCACCTGGTCCGCGGCATCTATGAGGTGGAGACCTTCCACCAGATGCTGCGCTACATCCCGGAGAACACGTGCCACGAGGCCGTCGCCGCCCAGGGTGGCGCGCAGGCCATGGACCTCAACGGGGTGCCCGACTCCCGCCTGGCCGACATGCCGCAGTACGCCACGGCCAACCCGCACATCCAGTCCGTCACCGACGTCCGCGTCGACGGCAACCGGGCCTCCGCCGTGGTCACCGCGGTGTCCGCCGGCCAGACCGAGACCCGGACGCAGCGCTACCTGCACGAGGACGGGCGCTGGAAGTTCTGCACCTAAATGAGGATCCCGCGCACCGTGGGCACCGCGGCGGGCGTGGCCGCGGTGTCCCTGCTGATCTACAGTGCCGTCGGGGCACTGTGGGGGCTGCTCCGCCCGGCCTACTCGGGCACCCTGGCCGAGGGTGGTCAGGTGATCATCGATGCCGCCGCGGCGAACATCGAGTTCGTCTCCTTCGGCAGCTTCGTCGCCGCCACCGGACTGCTGGCGGTGCTTGTGTCGCTGAGCGCCTACGTCCTCTCGCCCGCCACCCGCGGCCCGCTCATGCTGTGGTGGCTCATGGCCGTCGCGGTGGTTTCGGCCTTCGCGTTCCTCGAGGTCGGCACCGTCACGTCCGGGTGGCTGCATGACGTCGGGGACCCGCATCTGCTCGCCGCGGGGGACCGGGTGAGCATCGTGCCGGGCCTGGCCCCGGGGATCGGCTGGGCCGCGGCCCCCCTCCTGGCGGCTCTGGCGTACTGGTGTTCCGCGCTGGTGACCCCGCCGCTACAGTGAGGGCATGACGCCAGACTTCCCCACCGTGACCGTCGATCTCGAGGACGTGGACCGGCTCATCGCCCGCGCCCTCGACGAGGACCTCACCTTCGGACCGGACATCACCAGCCGCGCCACGGTGCCCGCCGAGCACCGCTCGAGCGCGCGGATCGTGTCCCGGCAGCCGGGGACGGTGGCAGGCCTGTTCGTCGTCGACCGCGTGCTGCGGCAGGTGGCCACCACCGATTTCCGGGTGGAGGAGATCGCCGCCGACGGCACCCGCGTTCAGGCAGGGGACGTCGTCGCGCGCATCGGCGCCGGCACCCGTGACCTGCTCACCGCCGAGCGCACCATGCTCAACCTGCTCACGCACCTGTCCGGCATCGCCTCGGCCACCGCGCGATGGGTCGACGCCGTCGAGGGCACCGGGGCCCGGATCCGCGATTCCCGCAAGACCCTCCCGGGCCTGCGCCTGCTGCAGAAATACGCCGTCACCGTCGGCGGGGGAGTCAACCACCGCCTCGGGCTGGGCGACCGGGCCCTCATCAAGGACAACCACGTCATCGCCGCCGGGGGAGTCCTCGCGGCGTTCCGCGCCGTGCGGGAGCACTTCCCCGACAAGTGGTGCGAGGTGGAGGTGGACACCCTCGAGCAGCTCGACGCCCTGCTGCCCGAGCACCCCGATGAGATTCTGCTGGACAACTTCGAGCCGTGGATGGTGCAGGTGGCGGTGCAGCGGCGCGACGCCGTCTCCCCTGACACCCTCCTCGAGGCCTCCGGCGGGCTCAACCTCGACGGCGCCGCCGATTACGCGGGCACGGGCGTGGATTTCCTCGCCGTCGGTTCGCTCACGCACTCCGCCCCGGCGCTCGACCTGGGCCTCGACTTCGACTGATCACTCCGGCCAGGCCACGGCGGATTCGCCGATGGCGTCGGTGCTGATCTCGTCGATGGCGTGGAGCACCTGGTTGATGGCCACGGCGGTGTTGTGCTCGAGCTGCAGATCCGTCATGCCTGCACGCACGGGGGCGGTGAATTCGACGCGCACCTGCAGGCCGTCGTCGTCCTTGTGGCAGAAGGCCTTGGTGGTCATCGTGGATTCGTTCCAGTCGTTGCACAGGAGGAAGATCCGCAGAAAGTCCGAGTCCGGGTCCAGGCCGGGGTCCCAGTGCCCCTTGACCAGGTAGCTCGGGCCGTTGTCGAGGAAGAAGCCGAAGAGGATGTCGTTGATCCAGGCGATGACGACGTCGTCGTCGCCGTGGGTCTTTTCGATGCCCAGATCCGCCAGGGTCTGCCGGACGCGCTCGAGGGTGACGTCCGCGGGGGGTTCCGCGTCGAACCCGGCGGGGGTGTCCCAGTCGTGGTCGGTGCTCATGCTGGCGGAGTACTCCTCGTCCGGGTCGCCCGGGGTGATGTCGTCCTGACTGCGGCGGTGGTCCATGTCCCTCAGCTGCACGACGTCGTCGTCAAGCTCGTTGACGCCCACGTGCCGGTCGCGGGGGAGGGGGCCGCTGAGCGCGGCGGTGTCCTGCTTGCGCCGCTGGGCGGCGTTGTCCTCCGATTCGGGCATCGCGAGGTCGGGGAGGTCCTCGATGAGGTGGTCGACGGCCAGGCGGGTCGTCTCCATGGAGAGGCGGACGAAGTCGGCCAGCTGGTCGGGGGTGATTCCCGCGCCGATGAGCAGGCTGGAACGGGCGTGGAGGGTCACGGCGGCCTCGTCGCCGACCCGCAGGGAGACGGTGGGCCCGAGGCGCTCGTGGTTCCAGGCGGTGATGGTGCGCGCCAGCTCGCCGGTGTGCTCCATCCCGATCGTCGCGCGCAGTTCGGTGTCGAAGATGAGTGCCGGGGGATTGCGTTCATCCAGGTAGGCGGTGACGATGTGGTCATGCCACGGGAACACGAGCCGGTCGGCGCCCACATAACAGTGGAATCCGAAAGTCTCGGCGGCGACGTACACCTCCGTCAGGGTGACCATCGGGCTGGCACCTCCAGGCATTGTCCGGGCTGTGCCGGAATGCACAGGTCCTGAGTCCTACAATAGGGCAATACAGTGCCGACCTAGGAGAATTCTCACGATGCTCAACGTCATCGACCTGCGCGGTCGTACCCCGTCGACCAGTGAACTACGGCGCGCCCTGCCGCGCGGCGGAACCGACGTCAACGCGGTCCTGCCGACCGTGGCACCCATCGTCGAGGCGGTGCGCGAGCGGGGCGCGCAGGCGGCCCTGGATTACGGCGCGACCTTCGACGGGGTCACCCCGGCGTCCGTCCGCGTGCCGGAGGAGCTGCTCACCCGCGCCGTCGAGACGCTCGACCCCGTGGTCATCGAGGCCCTGCAGCAGGCGATTTCCCGCGTGCGCCAGGTGCACGCCGAGCAGAAGCCGGGCCCGCACACCACCACGCTGGCGGAGGGGGCGACCGTCACCGAGGTGCACCTGCCCATCGAGCGCGTCGGGCTCTACGTGCCGGGCGGCAAGGCCGTGTACCCCTCGAGCGTCATCATGAACGTCGTCCCCGCGCAGGAGGCCGGCTGTTCCTCGCTGGTCGTCGCGTCCCCGCCGCAGGCGGATCACGAGGGCTGGCCGCACCCGACCATCCTCGCGGCCTGCCGTCTCCTCGGCGTCGAGGAGGTGTGGGCCGTCGGCGGTGCCCAGGCCGTGGCGCTCATGGCCTACGGCGACGAGGACCTGGAGCCCGTCGACATCATCACCGGCCCCGGCAACATCTTCGTCACCGCGGCGAAGCGCCTGGTCAACGGCGTTGTCGGCATCGACGCCGAGGCGGGTCCCTCCGAGATCGCCATCCTCGCCGACGCAACGGCCGACCCCGTCTACCTCGCCTATGACCTCATCTCCCAGGCCGAGCACGACGACCTCGCCGCCTCCGTCCTCATCACCGATTCCGAGGAGCTGGCCCGCGCCGTCGACCGCGAGATCGAGGCGCGCTACACCGTCACCCGCAACGCCGAACGCGTCGCCGGGGCGCTCACGGGCCAGCAGTCCGGCATCGTGCTTGTCGACGACCTCGAGCAGGGCATCGCCACCGCCGACGCCTACGCGGCCGAGCACCTGGAGATCCACACCGCGAACCCCCGCGCGGTGGCCGAGCGCATCCGCCACGCCGGCGCCATCTTCGTCGGCCCCTACTCGCCCGTGCCCCTCGGCGACTACGCGGCGGGCTCCAACCACGTCCTGCCGACCTCCGGCACGGCGCGCTTCTCCTCCGGCCTGTCCACCCACACCTTCCTGCGCGAGGTCAACCTCATCGAGTACGACCGCACTGCGCTCAAGGAGATCGGCCCGCACATCATCGCGCTCGCCGACGCCGAGGACCTGCCCGCCCACGGCGAATCCATCCGCGCCCGATTCGAGGTGATGTAAGGTGACCCGCCTCACCCTGGACCAGCTGCCCCTGCGCGCGGAACTGCGCGGCCAGTCGCCCTATGGCGCGCCGCAGCTCGACGTGCCCGTCCGGCTGAACACCAACGAGAACCCTTACCCGCCCTCCCAGGCGCTCATCGATGACCTCGTGGAGACCGTGACCAAGGTCGCCTCCGAGCTCAACCGCTACCCGGACCGCGACGCCGTCGAGCTGCGCACCCAGCTGGCGGATTACGTCACCGAGCAGACCGGCGTGAGCGTGACGGTGGACAACCTGTGGGCCGCCAACGGCTCCAACGAGGTCCTCCAGCAGCTGCTGCAGGCCTTCGCCGGCCCGGGGCGGACGGCGCTCGGTTTCCAGCCCTCCTATTCCATGCACCCCATCCTCGCGGCGGGTACGCAGACGCAGTTCCTCGACTGCCCGCGCGGTGCGGACTTCCGCATCGACATGGCCGCCGCGTTGGCCGCCATCGCGGAGCACCGGCCGGACGTCATCTTCATCACCACCCCGAACAACCCGACCGGGGACGTCACCTCGCTCGACGACATCCGTACGCTTCTCGACGCCGCCCCCGGCATCGTCATCGTAGACGAGGCCTACGGCGAGTTTTCGCCCTCGCCCTCGGCCGTCACCCTGCTCGCCGAGTACCCGGCCAAGCTCGTCGTCTCCCGCACCATGTCGAAGGCCTTCGACTTCGCGGGCGGGCGCCTGGGCTACTTCGTCGCCGACCCCGCCTTCGTCGAGGCCGTCATGCTCGTGCGCCTGCCGTATCACCTGTCCATGCTCAGCCAGGCGGCGGCGACGGTGGCGCTGCGCCACCGGGGTGACACGCTGGCGACCGTCGAGAAGCTCTCGCAGGAGCGCATCCGCGTCGTCGCGGCCCTGGAGGAACTGGGCTACGATGTGGTCCCCAGCGAATCGAACTTCGTGTTCTTCGGCACCTTCGCCGACCAGAACGCCGCCTGGCAGAAGTTCCTCGACGCCGACGTGCTCATCCGTGACGTCGGGGTCACCGGACACCTGCGCACCACCATCGGGCTGCCCGCGGAGAACGACGCGTTCCTCCGCGCCGCCGCCGACGTGATCAAGGAGAACCACTAGTGACCGACCGCATCGGACGTTCCACCCGGACGACCTCGGAGTCCGACATCACCGTCGAGATCAACCTCGACGGCACCGGCCGCGCCGACATCGACACCGGCCTGCCCTTCTTCGACCACATGCTCACCGCCTTCGCGGTGCACGGCTCTTTCGACCTCACCGTGCACGCCAAGGGCGACATCGAGATCGACGCGCACCACACCGTCGAGGACACCGCCATCGTGCTCGGCGCCGCGCTTCTCGACGCCGTCGGGGACAAGTCCGGCATCCGTCGTTTCGGCTCCCGCCAGCTGCCGATGGATGAGACGCTCGTCGAATCGGTCGTCGACATCTCCGGTCGCCCCTACTTCGTCATGCGCGGCGAGCCGGACCAGATGGTCACCGCGGTCATCGGCGGGCACTACGCCACGGTGATCAACGAGCACTTCTTCGAGACACTCGCGCTCAACTCCCGTATCACCCTGCACGTCATCTGCCACTACGGCCGCGACCCGCACCACATCACCGAGGCCGAGTACAAGGCCGTGGCGCGAGCCCTGCGCGAGGCCGTGGAGAAGGACCCCCGCGTCGAGGGCGTCCCCTCGACCAAGGGAGCGCTGTAGGCGGTGGAGGGTTCCGGTAACTGGCTGGTCTACCTGCTGTTCATCGTCGCCGGCCTGCTCGTCGGCGCGACGTGGTCCGCCTATCAGTCGGGCAGCCGTCCGCTGACGATCTTCCTGGCGCTGTGCTCCGCGGTGGCCTTCGCCGGCGCCGTCTTCTGGATGATGGGAGCGATGGAGTAAATCGACACCATGTGGAAGGCCCCCGGATTCATCCCCACCCTCGTCGCGGTCTTCGCGGCCTTCGGCGCCTGGTCGCTGCTGCTGCCGGTGGTCCCGCTGGCGGCACTCGATGCGGGGCACTCCGCCACCATCGCCGGGGCCACCACGGGCGTGTTCATGGCCACCACGGTGGCCACCCAGATCCTCACTCCGGCGATGCTGCGCCGCATCGGCTACAACCCGGTCATGGTGGCCGCCGCCTTCACGCTCGGGGTGCCGGCGCTCGGCCACCTGCTTGACGACGCCGTCTGGGCCCTGCTCCTTTTCTCTGCCCTACGCGGCATCGGTTTCGGCGCGCTCACCGTGGCGGAATCGGCGCTCATCGCGGAGCTGGTCCCCGCCCGCTTCCTGGGCCAGGCCTCCGGCATGCTCGGCGTGTTCCTCGGTGTCGCCCAGATGATCGGCCTGCCCGCCGGACTGTGGATGGTCGGCCGCTTCGGCTACGACACCGTCTATGTCACCGCGGCGGTGGTGGCCCTCGTGGCGGCTCTCATGTGCCTGCGCATACCCAGGATCCGGGCGCAGGCGCGTCCCCGCGGGCGTGCGGCGGGGGACGTGTCCATGTGGAAGCTGGTGCTGGTCCCGGCCCTGGCCGTCAACACCCTGGCCATGAGCTTCGGTGCCGTCTCCTCCTTCCTGCCGGCCGCTGTGCTGGAACTTGACCCTGTCGCCGGGGCCGTCATCGGCGGCGTCATGCTCTCGATCATCGGCGGCGCCTCCATGGTGCTTCGCTACATCTCCGGCATGGTCGCCGACCGGGTGGGCCGCGCGGGATTGACCATGATCCCCGGTCAGATCATGGGGTTTGCGGGCGTGGCTCTCATGGCGCTGGTCTTGGCACAGGGGTGGTCCGTGTGGTGGCTGGTCCTGGCCGGCGTTCTATTCGGCGGCGGCTTCGGCATGGTGCAGAATGAGGCCCTGCTGGGGATGTTCCAGCGCCTGCCGCGCACCAAGGTCTCGGAGGCCTCCGCCGTGTGGAACATGGCCTACGACGCCGGCACCGGCGTCGGCTCCGTCATCCTGGGTTTCGTCGCGGCCCGCGCCGCCTACTCCGGCGCCTACACCGTGGCGGCGGCAATCGTGGCGGTGGGAATCCTGGCGACCGTGCTCGACCGCGTCCTCGGGGCGCACCGCGTCACCGAGCACAACAACATCCGCACCCGCCTGCGCCAGATTCCGGTGCCCCGTCGGTCGACGGGCAAGGGGCCGTGACACATCGGGCCTAATAGATGAGAGGGTTAAAGAGGAAAAGAAAGATGTTATCCGTTGTCACGGTGTTCCTACTTTGGTCTGGATAGGCACCGGCTGCCGACGCAGCAGGATTTCGAGACATATTTCTTTTTCAACATTGCTGTAATCGAATCGGCGACTACGCTGGTAGGGGAGAAAACACCAACGGTTGGTATTGCAAGGAAGTGTGGCCGGGGGGACCGGCTGAACTCATACGCGCCGGCGGCGGGTGCAGAGGTGGATCAATCTCCGTAGAAGAAGCCGCATGAGGGTATGCCCTGTTCCGCTCTGGAGGCTCAGCGACATTCCCGATCTTGATCCGGAGCTGATCATCCGACTGAAGCTGCTGGGTGACTCCTTCTTCGGGGAATACACGCTGGAAGAGTTCCGGTTTCATTGTGCGGTCGCCGACTTGGCGACGTTGAGTGACCTCTACCGCGAGTACTATGCCGCCGGGGCCTTCACGTGGCATGAGGAATACAGAGTGCACGAGGAGATCAAGCCGCTGCCTGAATACGTTGGCGTGGCACGGTCGATCCCGCGCCTGAGCGAGGAGACAATGCTGGAACAACGAGAGGCCTGGCCTGGGTTAAAACTGTGGGGAGCTCGTCGAACACCCGTCGAGGAGTGGGAGTTGTAGCCCGCGCTACACTTTCCCCCATGGCAAAAACCGTCGCCCTCCTCGACTACGGCTCCGGCAACCTGCGCTCCGCCCACCGGGCACTGGAGAAGGTCGGGGCCGAGGTCACCGTCACCTCCGATCCGCAGATCTCCGTCACCGCCGACGGGCTCCTCGTCCCCGGCGTCGGCGCCTTCGCCGCCTGCATGGCCGGGCTCAACGCCGTCCACGGCGCCCGCATCATCGGCCAGCGCCTGGCCGGCGGGCGCCCGGTGATGGGCATCTGCGTCGGCATGCAGATACTCTTCGATGAAGGCCACGAGCACGGCGTGCACACCCGCGGTGCAGGGGAGTGGCCGGGCTCCGTCGAGCGCCTGCACGCCCACATCCTCCCCCACATGGGATGGAACACCGTCCAGCGCGCCTCCGACTCCCAGATGTTCGCCCAGCTCTCCGGGGAGGAGCGCTTCTACTTCGTCCATTCCTACGGCGTCCGCGACTGGACCCTGGAGACCGACGATCTGACCACTCCGCCGTCCGTCGCCTGGGCGCAGCACGAAGGTGACCGCTTCGTCGCCGCCGTGGAGAACGGCCCGCTGTGGGCCACCCAGTTCCACCCGGAGAAGTCCGGCGATGCCGGCCTGCAACTGCTGTCCAACTGGGTCGACACCCTGTAGAGGTTAGGATTGACCACCATGAGCGATTTCACTCTTCTTCCCGCCGTTGATGTCGTCGACGGCCAGGCCGTGCGACTGGACCAGGGCGAGGCCGGCACCGAGAAGTCCTACGGCTCCCCGCTGGAGGCGGCGCTGGAGTGGCAGGCCCAGGGCGCGGAGTGGCTGCACTTCGTCGACCTCGACGCCGCCTTCGGCCGCGGTTCCAACCACGAGCTCATGGCGGAGATCACCCGCCAGCTGGACATCAAGGTCGAGCTGACGGGCGGCATCCGCGACGATGCCTCCCTCGAGCGCGCCCTGGCCACGGGTGCCACCCGCGTCAACATCGGCACCGCCGCGCTGGAGAAGCCGGAGTGGATCGCCGAGGTGCTCCGGACCCACGGCGAGCAGGTCGCCGTCGACATCGCCGTCCGCGAAATCGACGGCGAGTGGCGCACCCGCGGCAACGGCTGGGTCTCCGACGGCGGCGACCTGTGGGAGGTCCTCGAGCGTCTCGACGCCGCAGGTTGTTCCCGCTTCGTCGTCACCGACGTCTCCAAGGACGGCACCCTCGCTGGCCCCAACGTCCAGCTCCTGCGCGAGGTGGCTGCCGCCACCGACGCGAAGATCGTCGCCTCGGGTGGCATTTCCGTCCTCGACGACGTCGTCGAGCTGGCGAAGTACACCGACGAGGGCATCGACTCCGCCATCATCGGCAAGGCCCTCTACGAGGGACGATTCACGCTGCGGGAGGCACTCGCGGCCGTCGCGAAGCAGTAGTCATGGACGCCCGGGAACTGCTCGCCGTCGCGGAGGCGGTGTGCGACGACGCGGAGGCGATGTTCCTCGCCGGCGTCGGCTCGGACCCGGCCGCGATGAAGAGCCCGGGCGACTTCGCCACCGAGGTGGACCTGGCCATCGAGGCGCACCTGCGGCAGATGCTCACCCAGTTCACCGGCATCCCCGTGCTGGGGGAGGAGGCCGGCGGCAGCTACAGCCACGACGCCGTGTGGATCGTCGATCCCATCGACGGAACCGCCAACTACGCGGCGGGCAATCCGATGTGCGCGATCCTCATCAGCCTGCTTATCGACGACCGCCCCGTCGCCGCCATCACCTCCATGCCCCTGCTCGGCCGCCGTCTCACCGCCTTCGAGGGTGGGCCGCTGCGCCTCAACGGCCGCGCGCTGACCCCGCTGAGCGAAAGCGACCAGCTCGTCGCGCAGGTGGGCTTCTCCTCGGTCGCCTCCCAGGTCCGCTCCGAGTTCCCCTCCCTCCTGCGGCAGGGGCTGCTCGCCGAGCTGGCTGCGACCTACCTGCGCCCCCGGATCACCGGCTCCGTCGGCGTCGACCTGGCGTTCACGGCGCAGGGGATTTTCGGCGGGGCCGTGAGCTTCTCCCCGCACGTGTGGGACAACGCCGCCGGGGTCATGCTCATCCGCGCCAACGGCGGGGTGGTCACCGACATCGAGGGCAACGACTGGACGCCGCAGTCCATCGGGGTGGTGGCGGGTACCGCGCGGGCGCACGAGGCCATCATGAGTACGATGAGTGGGATCCTCAACTCATGAACTGAAAGGGGCGGATTCATGGCCGTCGCCATCCGCGTCATCCCCTGCCTGGACGTCGACAATGGTCGCGTGGTCAAGGGCGTCAACTTCGAGAACCTCCGCGACGCCGGTGACCCCGTCGAACTCGCCGCCCGCTACAACCAGGAGGGCGCCGACGAGCTCACCTTCCTCGATGTCTCCGCCTCCAAGGACGGGCGCGGCACCATGCTCGAGGTGGTCAAGCGCACCGCCGAGCAGATCTTCATCCCGCTGACCGTCGGCGGTGGTGTCCGCTCCGTCGAGGACGTCGACCAGCTGCTGCGCGCGGGTGCGGACAAGGTCTCCGTCAACACCTCCGCCATCGCCCGCCCGGAGCTCCTCCGCGAGCTGGCGGACCGCTTCGGCTCCCAGTGCATCGTCCTGTCCGTCGACGCCCGCCGCGCCGCCGACCAGCCCTCCGGCTTCGAGGTGACCACCCACGGCGGCACGAAGTCCGCCGGCCTCGACGCCATCGAGTGGGCGAAGACCGGCGAGGAGCTCGGCGTCGGCGAGATCCTGCTCAACTCCATGGACGGCGACGGCACGAAGGACGGCTTCGACCTCGAGCTGCTGCGCCTGGTGCGCGCGGCCGTCACCGTGCCCGTCATCGCCTCCGGCGGTGCGGGGGAGGCCGCGCACTTCCCGCCCGCCGTCGACGCCGGCGCCAACGCCGTGCTCGCCGCCACCATCTTCCACTTCGGCGAGGTGAGCATCGGCGAGGTCAAGGACGCGCTCGCCGAGGCCGGCCACGAGGTGCGCCGATGAGCAACCCCGCCGACTACGAACTCGACGCAGACATTGCCGCGCGGCTGAAGCTCAACGACGCCGGGCTGCTCCCCGCCATCGTCCAGGCCGACGGCACCGGCGAGGTGCTCATGATGGCGTGGATGGACACCCACGCGCTGGCCCACACGCTGGCCACCCGCCAGGGCACCTACTACTCGCGCTCCCGCGACGAATACTGGATCAAGGGCCTGACCTCCGGGCACACCCAGGAGGTCACCGGCGTGCGCCTCGACTGCGACGGCGACACCGTCCTGGTCACCGTCCGCCAGGTCGGCGGCGCCTGCCACACCGGCGACCGCACCTGTTTCGACGCCGACGAGCTGCTGTAGCCATGAAGAACCTGCACCGCATCTCCGCTCTCCTGCTCGCCCTGTCCGCGCTCATCCTGTGGGCGGCCTCGCGCATGCCCTGGATCACCGCCGACACCTTCGACGACAAGTCCGGCAACGCCACGCACGCGGTCATCGGCGGCCTGTGGTCCACCGAACAGACCGCCGTGGCGCTGCTGCTGCTCGCCGGTGCGGTGGCCGGTCTGGCGTTGCGCCGGGTGGGGCGCCGCGTGGTGGGCATCGTCGCCGCCCTGGCCGGTATCGGCGCCTCCTGGGCGCCGCTGGGCCTGCTGGCCGGGGAGCCCGACCCGCGGCGCGTCCACCAGCTGCTGTCCACGGGCGATGAGACCGTCATCGCCTCCTGGGCGGAGATCGCGGGCCTCGACGTTCACACGGGCGGACCCGCCCTGGCGATGCTCGGCGCTGCCCTCGCCCTGTTCGGCGGGGTGCTGCTGGCGGTGCGCCCGGGGACCGATTCCGCGAAGCTCAACCGCTACGAGACCCGCCAGTCCCGCGCGGCGAAGATCACCGAGGACCTCGAGGCGGAGCCGGATTCCGGCCGCGTCATGTGGGACGCCCTCGACGCCGACATCGATCCCACGGACACTTCCCGCCCCTGATTTCTTCGTGAGGAAGGTCACGGGATACCCTGAATGGGATCTCGATGGGAGGTGCCGATGAGTGCACGTGAGCGACTTGTCGCCGCTGTCCTGGAGGAGGTGGCGGCCCGCGAGGCCCGGGTCTCCTTCCAGGAGATCAAGGCCCGTTCCCGCGACACGGACAACACCCGTGACGGGTACCACGCGCTGCTGCGCAACGGCTGCAGCGTCATCGCCGAGATCAAAAGGGCCGTCCCCGGACGGACTCTCCTCAGCGCGGACTCCACCGACACCGCCCCCATCGCCCACCTGGCCAGCGAGTTCGAGGAGGGCGGGGCCCACCTCATCGCCTGCCAGACCGAGCGCCTGCGCTTCCACGGTTCGCTGCAGGACATGCGGGTCGCCCGCGCCGCCGTCGATCTGCCGATGTTCTGCCGTGACATCATCATCGACCCGTATCAGATCCACGAGGCCCGCTGCTACGGCGCCGACCTCGTGCCCCTCCAGGTGGAGCTGCTCGACCAGAACCGCCTCGTCTCCCTGCTCGACCGCATCGAATCCCTCGGCATGACCGCCGTCCTCGAGGTGCGCAGCCCCGCCGAAGCGGACCGGGCGATGGAAGCCGGGGCGCGGGTCGTCGCGGTCAACGCGCGCCCGCTGGTGGGCGGGGACGTCGATAAGCAACTCTTCGCGGAGATCTCCCCGGGGCTGCCCGAGACGACGGTGCGCATCGCCCTCTCGGGGGTGCACACGCCGCGCGACCTGCTCACGTATGCGGCCGCGGGTGCCGACGCCGTCGTCGTCGGCGAGGAGCTCATGACCGCCGAGGACCCCGCGCGGCTCACCCGCATGCTGGTGGCCACCGGTCAGCATCCCTCCTGCCCCTCGCGCTGAGGTCTCTGGCACACTGTCTTAGCGTGCAGACCACTATCCTCGCGAACATCCCGTCCCCGCCCCAGGGCGTGTGGTACCTCGGTCCGATCCCGCTGCGCGCCTACGCGATATGCATCATGATCGGCATCCTCCTGGCGCTGTGGGTGACCCACCGGCGTTACACCGCGCGCGGAGGGGACGCGGACCTCGTGTGGGACGCGGCCATCGTGGCCATTCCCGCCGGCATCATCGGCGGGCGGCTCTATCACGTGCTCACGGACGCCGACAAGTACTTCTGTGACACCTGCAACCCGGTCGACGCCCTCAACATCACCGCCGGTGGCCTGGGCATCTGGGGGGCCGTCGCGCTCGGCGCGGTGGCGGTGGCGGTGCTGTTCCGCTGGAAGAAGGTCCCTCTCGCGCCCTTCGCCGACGCCGTCGCGCCCGGCATCATCCTCGGGCAGGCCGTCGGCCGGCTGGGCAACTGGTTCAACCAGGAGATCTACGGCCGTCCCACCGACCTGCCCTGGGCGCTGGACATCTTCTACCGCGTCGACGGCAACGGCGACTTCGCGCCGCTGACGGGCAGCTCCACGGGGGAGATCATCACCTCCGTTCACCCGACGTTCCTCTACGAGCTGCTGTGGAACCTGCTCATCTTCGCTGCGCTCATCCTCATCGACCGCCGCTATAAGCTGGCGCAGGGCAGCATCTTCGCCCTCTACGTCGCGGGCTACACGCTGGGTCGCTTCTGGATCGAGTTCATGCGCGATGATTCCGCCACCATGATCCTCGGCCAGCGCGTCAACACCTGGGTGTCCGCGATCGTGTTCCTCGCCGCAGTGGGCGTGTTCCTGTGGCTTCAGCGACGCCGACAGGCTGTCGTCAACGAAACAGAGTAGGTTGGTAGCCGTGTCTAGACGAACCAAGATTGTGTGCACCCTCGGTCCCGCCGTCGCCTCGAAGGACGCCATCCGGCGCCTCGTCGAGGACGGCATGGACGTCGCCCGCCTGAACTTCTCCCACGGCGATCACGCCGACCACGAGCAGAACTACAAGTGGGTCCGCGAGGCCACGGATGTCACCGGCCGCGCCGTCGGCATCCTCGCCGACCTGCAGGGTCCCAAGATCCGCCTCGGCCGCTTCATCGACGGCGCGACCGTCTGGGAGACCGGCGAGACCGTCCGCATCACCGTCGACGATGTGGAGGGCACCCACGACCGCGTGTCCACCACCTACAAGAACCTGGCCAAGGACGCCAAGCCCGGCGACCGTCTGCTTGTCGACGACGGCAAGGTCGGCCTCACCTGCGTCTCCGTCGACGGCAACGATGTCGTCCTCGAGGTCACCGAAGGCGGCCCCGTCTCCAACAACAAGGGCGTCTCCCTGCCCGGCATGGACATCTCCGTGCCCGCCCTGTCCGAGAAGGACATCGAGGACCTCGAGTTCGCCCTCAAGCTGGGCGTCGACTTCGTCGCCCTCTCCTTCGTCCGCTCCCCGGCGGACGTCGACCTCGTCCACGAGGTGATGGACCGCGTCGGCCGCCACGTGCCGGTCATCGCGAAGCTGGAGAAGCCCGAGGCCGTCCACGCCCTCGAGTCCATCGTCCTCGCCTTCGACGCCATCATGGTGGCCCGCGGCGACCTCGGCGTCGAGGTGCCCCTCGAGCAGGTCCCCCTGGTGCAGAAGCGCGCGATCCAGATCGCCCGTGAGAACGCCAAGCCCGTCATCGTGGCCACCCAGATGCTCGACTCGATGATCGAGAACTCCACCCCGACCCGCGCCGAGGCCTCCGACGTCGCCAACGCCGTCCTCGACGGTGCCGACGCCGTCATGCTCTCCGGCGAGACCTCCATCGGCGTCGACCCGCACAACGTCGTGCGCACCATGTCGCGCATCGTCATCCAGGCGGAGACCGACGGCCACGTGCCGCCGCTGAGCCACGTCCCGCGCACCAAGCGCGGCGTCATCTCCTACTCCGCCCGCGACATCGCCGAGCGCCTCAACGCCCGCGCTCTGGTGTGTTTCACCACCTCCGGTGACACTGCCCGCCGCGTGGCCCGCCTGCACTCGCACCTGCCGCTGCTCGTGTTCACCCCGCACCAGGCCGTCCGCTCCCAGCTGGCGCTCACCTGGGGTGCCGAGACCTTCCTGTGTGCCCAGGCCCGCTCCACCGACGACATGATGGCCGAGCTCGACCGCTCCCTGCTCGCCATGGACGACTACCACCGTGACGACATGATGGTCGTCGTCGCCGGCACCCCGCCCGGGGTCTCCGGCAACACCAACATGATCCACGTGCATCTGCTGGGCGAGGACACCAGTTCCCCGACGGCCTCGCAGAAGTAACAGGCCACACAGAAAGGAGGCGGCGGAGAGGATATCCTCTCCGCCGCCTCCTTTGTGCGTGTGGCTACTTGGTGATCGGGGTCGGGTCGAGCTTCCAGACCTCGCGGGCGTAGTCGCCGATGGTGCGGTCGGAGGAGAAACGGCCCGAGGCGCAGATGTTCACCCAGCACATGCGTGCCCAGTGCAGACGGTCGGCGACGTAGTCGGCGGCCATGCGGTCGCGGGTCTCGCGGAAATCGGCGAAGTCACCGAGGACGTAGTACACGTCCGGGGTCTCCCAGCCGCCGCCGTCGAGAAGCGAGGAACGGATGTCGTGGAACTGGCCGGTGCCGTTGTCGTCCAGGGTGCCGTCGACGAGGGCGTCGAGGGTGCGCTTGAGGCCGGGGACGGTCTCGTAGGCGTGCCACGGGTTGTAGGTGGCGCGCAGCTCCGGCAGCTCCTCCTCGCGGGCGCCGAAGATGTAGGCGTTGTCGTCGCCCACGGAGTCGTGGATCTCGACGTTCGCGCCGTCCATGGTGCCCAGGGTGAGGGCACCGTTCATCATGAACTTCATGTTGCCCGTGCCCGAGGCCTCCTTACCGGCGGTGGAGATCTGCTCGGAGACGTCGGTCGCCGGGATGATGCGCTCGGCGGGGGAGACGTTGTAGTTCTCGACGAAGACGACCTTGATGGTCTGGTTGACCTCCGGGTCGTTGTTGACCACGTTGGCGATCTCGTTGATGAGCTTGATGATGCCCTTGGCCCGGTAGTAGCCCGGAGCGGCCTTCGCGCCGAAGATGAAGGTGCGCGGCGGGACATCGCTGAGGCCGTCGTGCTTCATCCGCAGGTAGAGGTCGAGGATGTAGAGGGCGTTGAGCAGCTGACGCTTGTACTCGTGCAGGCGCTTGATCTGGGTGTCGAAGATGGAGTGCGGGTCCACCTCGATGCCCTGGCGCTCGAGGATCCACTCGGCGAAGTCGGCCTTGTTGGCCTCCTTGATCTCGAGCAGCTCGTTCATCACGGCGTCGTCGTCACCGTAGTGCGCGATCTCCTTGAGCTTGTCCATGTTGGTGACCCACTCATCGGAACCGACGAGGCGGGTGAGCAGGTCGGACAGACGCGGGTTGCACATCTTCAGCCAGCGGCGCGGGGTGACGCCGTTGGTCTTGTTGTTGAACTTCTCCGGCCAGATGTCGTGCCAGTCACCGAGGGTGTCGCGCTTGATGATCTCGGAGTGCAGCGCGGCCACACCGTTGATGGAGTACGCGGCGTAGCAGGCGATCCAGGCCATGTGGACGTGGCCGTCCTGGACCAGGGCCATCCGGTTGATGTGCTCCTCGTCGAGGCCGCGGGCGCGCAGGTCCTCGCGGAAACGACGGTCGAGCTCCACGGTGATCTCCCACACGCGGTGGAAGAGCTGCTGGAAGATGGACACGTTCCACTGCTCGAGGGCCTCCACGAGCACGGTGTGGTTGGTGTAGGCGAACGTCTTCGTCACGATGTCCCAAGCGTCCTCCCAGGTCATGTCGTGCTCGTCGAGAAGCAGGCGCATGAGCTCCGGGATGGCGAGCACCGGGTGGGTGTCGTTGAGCTGGATGCAGTTGAACTCGGCGAAGGTGGACAGATCGCCGTGGTTGGCCAGGTGGGACTCGATCATCGCCTGCAGGGACGCGGAGACGAAGAAGTACTGCTGGCGCACGCGCAGCACCTTGCCGGCGTAGGTGGTGTCGTTCGGGTAGAGCACGCGGCACAGGTCCATGACGGCCTCGCGCTCGACGATGGCATCGGTGAAGCGCTGGGAGTTGAAGGCGTCGTAGTCGAACTCCTCCATCGGCTCCGCCTTCCACAGGCGCAGGGTGCCGACGTTGTCGGTGCCGTAGCCGGTGATGGGCATGTCGTAGGGCACCGCGCGGACGGTCATGTCGTCGAACTGGACGATGCGCGGCTGCTCCTCGCGGCGGATGTAGAACGGGTAGCCGTTCTCCTTCCACGCGTCCGGCTTCTCGGTCTGGAAGCCGTTGTCGAAGGCCTGCTTGAACAGGCCGTAGCGGTAGAGGATTCCGTAGCCGGTGACCGGCAGGTCCTGCGTGGCGGAGGAATCCAGGAAGCAGGCGGCGAGACGCCCCAGGCCACCGTTGCCCAGAGCGGCGTCGTTCTCCGCCTCCAGGACGTCACCGAGCTCGTGGCCCAGCTCGCGGGCCGCGGCGGCGGCGTCGTCGACGAGCTCGAGGTTGGTGAGGTTGTTGAGCAGGGCGCGGCCCATGAGGAACTCGGCCGAGAAGTAGTGCTGCTGGCGGACACCCGCGTACGCCTCGGTGGTGGCCTCCCACTTGTCGGCGATCTGCTCCATCACGCCGCGGGAGAGCCCGAACCAGAACTTGTAGTCGGTGGCGGTCTCCGGCGTGGCGCCGGAGGCTGCGCGGACATGACCGCCGACGGTCGTGTTCAGCGCGGGAAGGGAGTCACTCATGTGGATTGCTCCTGGGTTGTCGTTATATGGCAACAGGTGTGAGGGCTACCCCAGGTAGCCACTTGTCTCAGCATATAGGCAGGGACTTTGTTGCGCGCCTCAGCGTCCGAGATAGGCGAGAACCCCGGCGGCGGCCGCCCTTGTGGTGGCATCGACCGTGGGCCCGTACTCCGGTAGGAAGGTGGTCATGTGGTTGACCGGCACATCCTGCTTGACGCGGTTCTCGGCCACCGCCTTGTCCCACACCTCGCGCGGGGTGCAGCCGACGACCCAGTACAAGTAGGGCGCGCCGAAGGCGAGCGGAATGTTGGGGAAGTCCTCCGACACCGTGGTGCGCTTCCCGTCCACCGAGGCAGCGCCGAAGACCTCATCGAAGACGGGGCGGAGCGTGTCGAACACGCCCTGGTCATTGTCGACGAGCTCACCGTGGCCGAAGAACTCGAAGGTCGGCTTCGCCTCGCTTCCCGACGCCGCGCACTCCGCCTCCACCACCCGCGTGATGGCCGCGTAGACGCGACGCTTGGTGGTCTCGTCGTAGAAGCGGCAGTTGAGGACCAATTCGGCCGAGTCCGGGATGATGTTGTTGGTGGTCCCGGCACGCAGGGTGCCCACGGAGATCACCGCGAAGTCATTGGGGTCCACCTCACGGCCTACGATGCCCTGCAGGCGGATGACCACCATGGCCGCGATGTAGGTCGGGTCGATGGAGTTGTGCGGCATGGATCCGTGGGCCGAGCGGCCGGGGATGGTGATCCGGATGGAGTCGCACGCCGCGAACTGCGGTCCGGCCTTCGTCTGCACTTCTCCGGCGCGTCCCGGCATGATGTGCTGCCCGAGGCACACGTCCGGGCGCGGGATGCGGGAGGCCAGGCCGTCCGCCACCATGGCCGCGGCCCCCTCTCCCGTCTCCTCGGCGGGCTGGAACAGGGCAATGAAGGTGCCCGCCCAGGCCTCCCGGTGGGTATCCAGCAGGGCGCAGGCGCCGAGCAGCGCGGTGGTGTGCATGTCATGGCCACAGGCGTGCATGACGCCGGTCTGCGTGCCGTCGGCGGCGCGGCGCACCCGCGTCGAGGCGAAGGTCACCCCCGTCTCCTCCTTGATGGGGAGGGCGTCGAAATCGGCCCGGAACAGCGCCGTGGGACCGTCGCCGTTGCGGAATACCGCGACGATGCCGTGACCGCCGATGTGGGTGATCACCTCACAGTCGAAGTCCGCGAGCTTGGCCGCGATCTTCTCCGCCGTCTCGTACTCGTGGCCCGACAGCTCCGGACGTTCGTGCAGATCCTCGTAGAAGGCCTGCTGCCAGGAGAGGTCGGCGGAATGCTGGGACAGAAGGCGGGAGATGTCACTCATGGGGGTGTTCGGAGGCTCCTCGGGAGGTGGACGTTGATGTCAGGTCCACTGTAGTGGAGTGCTCCGGGCCGATCGGCTCGTCGTCGAAGGTGTCCGTGTGCTCCCACGTGTTGAGCAGATGCTCGTCTCCGGCGGGAACGGGGCCGTGGAAGTACTTGTCCGCGTGCTGCCCCATGGCGGCATCGGGGACGGGCGGCCGGTTGTCGGAGGAGGTCCATGACTCTCCACCTGGGAAGCGGAAGCGCAGGAGGGAGGGGTCGATGGAGTCGGGGACGATCGTCATCTCTCCGTTGGCGATCATCGTGTGATGGGTCGAGCACAGCGGAATGAGGTTGTCCAGGTCCGTGGCGCCGCCGGACGCCCAGTCGAGGATGTGGTGGAACTCCAACCAACGGGTGTGATTGCACCCCGGGGTGGCGCAGCGGTGGCGCCAGCGGGTGAGCAGGACCTTCGCCTGCGCGCCGTTGACCAGGCGGGACGCTCGCCCGAGGTTGAGGATGCGTCCGCCCCGGCCCCGGATCTGAACGGAGAGGAAACCGTTGATGATGCTGCGCAGGAGGTCCTTGCCTTCCGCGGCCGGCTGGGCGGGCAGCAGGGCGGTGTCATCGGTGTCGACGATGATGTTGACCTGGGCGCCGGGGGCCAGGGTCTTGGCCACCGGGTTGGTGCGCGCCAGCCGGATGAGGCTGAGGAAGGAGCCGAGGAGGCCGCTGGCGGTGGGCGCTCCGAAGCGGGTGGTGGAGGAGCTTTCTGGGTCCTCCTGCTCGGCGGACGCCAGCTCCGCAGCCTTGAGGGCGGCGAGAACCTCGGCCCCGTTCTCGGGGTCGAAGCTGCCCCAGAGCTTGACGTGCCCGGTGTCGGGGCAGACCGTGACGGAGAGGCGGTTCGGTGACTTGGGCGTGGTGCCGCCGACCTTCGGCTGCCCGGCGAGGAGCGCCTCCAGTTCGGTGACGGTGTGGGTCCGGGCCAGTTCAACGAGTGCGTATTCGTTATCGGCCGTCAGGTACTTGAGCAGGAGGCGCACCTTGGAGTAGCTGACGTCGCCGCGGAGGGAGGCCTCCGTGAGGAGCGGGAAGGCGCGCAATCGACGGCCCACGCTGAGGTACTCCTGGGCCGATCGCGCGGACATCCCCTGCGTGCGGACCACCCAGGAGGCGGTGGTGGGTGCTCCCTGCGTGCGGGCGAGGCCGCGGGCATCGAACTCCGCGATGGACGTGATGAACTGGGCCTTGTGGCGGGTGAAGGACTGGTTGGCGGTGGTGATGGAGTCGCGCAGGTCGTGGTCGTCGAGTGTGCTGAGGTTGATGGTCGTGGCCAGCATGATTCCCCCCGGGAATTGTCGAATTGCTGTTCGATCAACCCAAACATAGCACGCCCGTTCGACATGCGCCAGGGGTGCCCGAGAAGCGCGCACGTGCGCGCTTGTCGGGCTACTGCAGCAGCGGGTTGTACAGCAGGGAGTTGCGCTGCGCCGAACACTCGGTGGCGATCTTGATGTCCTGCGCGATGAGGCCCTCGTCGCGGAGCCGGTACATGGCGGAGACCATCCGGTCGCGGACGTTGTCCGGGGACAGTGTGTTGACGAAGATCTTGGTGCCACCCTCGAATCCGGCGAGCGTCGATACGCGCCACTTGATGTTCACCCGCCACGGCATCGGCAGGTCGAGATCGACGGGGCGGTGGTGCCACTCCTCGTTGACGGGCACGTCCGCTCCGGTGGCCGCGTGGCAGGCGTGGATGAGATCGCTCATGCCGCGGATCTCGTCGTTGGACTGCAGCCACGGCTCCGGGACGGCGGAGCGGGAGTAGATCGTCAGGGTGGGGTAGCGGTGGCCGAACCCGGCGTGGACCACGGCGTGCTCGTTCTCCGCGATGATGAGGTTGCGGTATCCGGCGTAGTCCACGCCCCACTCGTTGTAGATGTTGTGGTTCGTGCGCAGTCGCGCGATCTCCAGCTCGGACTGGACGGAGCGGGCGTCGATGGCCACCAGCTGCTTGTGCAGATGATCGAAGGAGGCGCCGGCCGGGGCCAGCCAGTTCTGGAAGGCGGCCACGTAGGGGGCGTAGCGGTTGCGTTGGTACAGGTCGTCGATGCCGTCGATGGTGAACAGCGTGAAGGCGAAATGCTCCTCGGGGGTCAGTGTGCCGGAGGAGGCGAGCTGGTTGTCGTGGGTGGCGTCGTCGGTGAAGTGGCGCCGCGCGATGATGACGTCGTGTCCGCCGCCGAAGTAAGCGGGCGCGTAGGTGAGCAGCTCCTCCACCGGCACATCCGCCGATTTGCCCCCGGCGGTGAGTCGCGTGCGCACGATGTCGAGGACGTGCTCCAGGCCCTCCGGATCGCTCAGGTAGGTCTCCATGCGGGCCACGGTCTCGGGG
This sequence comes from Corynebacterium nasicanis, assembly GCF_042658165.1. Classification (NCBI taxonomy): domain Bacteria; kingdom Bacillati; phylum Actinomycetota; class Actinomycetes; order Mycobacteriales; family Corynebacteriaceae; genus Corynebacterium; species Corynebacterium nasicanis. The sequence goes on along the minus strand of NZ_JBHSQE010000001.1, from coordinate 251,652 downwards.
TCCATGACGTAGCCGTAGTTCTTCACCCAGTAGTCGTAGGAGATGATCTCGAAGAGATTGGGCACGCGGCGGAACTCGGGCACGGTGTCGTCGAGCTGCTGGGGGAGCAGGCCGTTGATGATGTGCCAGTCGGCACCCTCGCGGACCATGCGGGACTTCTCCGGCGGGGTGGCCAACGGGGTGGCCGCGCAGAAGGCGCAACGGTGGTCCCTGTCGTGGGGGCCGAGCGGTGCCGGGTCGACGGCGGGCTTGGACAGGGGCCGGTTCCCGCGTCCCGGCACGGTCCACACCTCGGTTCCGGAGAACGGGTTGACCTGCTTGATCGTGCCGTCGGCCATGATGGTGATGGGATCGCGGTGCGCGTTGGCGGGGATGTTCATACCAACCAGGTTATTGGCTAGTCTGTGCTCATGCCTGCGATCCAGTTCGACGTCCTCATTCCCGACACCGCCGCCCCCGAACTCCAGGGGGTCTTCGAGAACGCCATGCGTCGGCTTGTCGACGCCGGGAAGCTCAGCGCCGCCGAGGTCACCCACGACCACGCCCCGGCCCTCTACGAGGGTGTGGAGGAGGGGCTGCGGCAGGACCGCGATGATCTCCACGACGCGCAGGTCCACCGCTACCTCATCCGCGTCGAGGGGCAGACCGGGTCGCTCAACCAGCTGGCCATGGTCCTCTCGCGCTTCCTCACCCCGCAGGCCGACCTGCCCGGCGACGCCGTCCTCCTCGAGCAGGAGGAGAACTACGAGGTCGACGCGACCTACCCCTGGGCGGTCGAGATCCGCAGGTAGTCGGCCGCGATGCGGGCGCCGGCGTCGAAAAGCTGCTTCTCGACGTCCCCCGGCTCACCCATCGCCACGGCGATGACGTCCTCGCCCGGGTCGATGTCGAGTCGCCCCGCGGCGATGGCCAGCGTGGCGTCGGTGCCGGCCACCAGGTCGGCGATGGTGCCCACGACCTTGCCCGTCAGCGACTGCTCGTCGTAGGCGCCTTCTCCCGTGATGACGAGCTGCGCGGTGGGGATGGACTCGTTGAGGCCGAGCGCGTCGGCCACCAGCGGCGCGCCGGGCAGGATGTGGATGTGGTCGGCCGAGCCGTGGAGCATCGTCGACAGCCAGTACAGGCCGACGGGCACGGCGCCGGCGGCCCCGAAGCCGGGGGTGTGGGGATCGATGCCGAGGGTCTCGGCGGCGTGGGTGAGGGCGGCGTCGAGAAGCGTGACGTCCTCGGCGGACGCGCCCTTCTGTGGCGCGAAGACGGTCGCGGCCTCGGGGACGGTGGCGCGGACGTCGGTGAGCAGGACCCATTCCACGGCGGCCGCGGGGATGTTGAGCTGCGCGGTGTCGATGGACTCCAGCGCGGACAACGCGCCGCCGCCCTTGGGCAGGGAGTAGCCGGCGGCGTCGAGGGGGGTGGCGCCGAGGGCCACGAGGATGCCGGTGCCGGCGTCGGAGGTGGCGGACCCGCCCAGGCACAGGACGATGCGGGTGGCGCCGCGGGTCTGGGCGTCGGCGATGAGGACTCCGGTGCCGTAGGTGTCGCCGGTGAGTGGGACGGGGTTGTCCGCGACGGCGGGCAGCCCGGAGGCGGCGGCGATGTCGATGTAGGCGGTCGAGCCGTCGAAGACGTAGGAGGCCTCCGTGAGGCGTCCGGCGGCGTCGGTGGTGGGCAGGGTGATGGTCTCGCCGTCGAAGGTGGCGGCGGTTCCTTCACCCCCGTCGGCCATCGGGGCGAGTGTGATCTCGGCGTCGCGGATGACGGAGCGGACGCCCTCCCCGAGCAGGCGCGCAGCCTGTTCGGCGGTGGCGGTGCCCTTGTAGGAGTCGGGGGCGATGATGATATGGACCATGGCAACACATCCTAGGGGGTAGGGTGAGTGACGCATTCAACTCGTCAGTGACTTGCATGAATGGCGTCTCGCGTGAAAACTGTTAGCCGTTAGAAAAGCCACCCCCGGCAGCCCGCGACTGCGGGCCGGAAAGGACTCGTATGTCTATCGACGAGCAGGTCTCCTCCTACTACAACATGCTCCTCAAGCGGAATGCAGGAGAACCGGAGTTCCACCAGGCAGTCGCAGAAGTGCTCGCCTCCCTCAAGATCGTCCTGGAGAAGGACCCGCACTACGCGGACTACGGTCTCATCCAGCGCCTCTGCGAGCCGGAGCGCCAGCTCATCTTCCGCGTGCCGTGGATCGACGACAACGGGGTGGTACAGGTCAACCGCGGTTTCCGCGTCCAGTTCAACTCCGCCCTCGGCCCCTACAAGGGCGGCCTGCGCTTCCACCCGTCCGTGAACCTGGGCATCATCAAGTTCCTCGGTTTCGAGCAGATCTTCAAGAACTCCCTCACCGGCCTGCCCATCGGCGGCGGCAAGGGTGGCTCCGACTTCGACCCGAAGGGCAAGTCCGAGCTCGAGGTCATGCGCTTCTGCCAGTCCTTCATGACGGAGCTGCACAACCACATCGGCGAGTACAAGGACGTCCCCGCCGGTGACATCGGCGTCGGTGGCCGCGAGGTCGGCTTCCTCTTCGGCCAGTACCGTCGCCTCGCCGGCCAGCACGAGTCCGGTGTCCTCACCGGTAAGGGCCTCGCCTGGGGCGGTTCCCTGGTGCGCACCGAGGCGACCGGCTACGGCTGTGTCTACCTCACCCAGGAGATGATGCGTGCCCACGGTGCCGACATGTCCGGCGCCAAGGTCATCGTCTCCGGCTCCGGCAACGTGGCCATCTACGCCGCGCAGAAGGCGCAGGAGCTGGGCGCCACCGTCATCGGTGTCTCCGACTCCTCCGGCTGGGTCCACACCCCCAACGGCGTCGACGTCGAGCTGCTCCGCGACATCAAGGAGAACCGCCGCGAGCGCATCAACTGCTACGCGGAGGAGGCCGACGGCGCCACCTTCCACGCCGACGGCACCATCTGGAGCCTCGAGGCCGACGTCGCCCTCCCGTGCGCGACCCAGAACGAGCTCAACGGCGATCACGCCCGCACCCTGGCAGACAACGGTGTCCGCTTCGTCGCCGAGGGCGCCAACATGCCCTCCACCCCGGAGGCCATCGAGGTCTTCCGTGAGAAGGGCATCCACTTCGCCCCGGGCAAGGCCGCCAACGCCGGCGGCGTGGCCACCTCCGCCCTGGAGATGCAGCAGAACGCCTCCCGCGACTCCTGGTCCTTCGAGTACACCGACCAGCGCCTGCACAAGATCATGTCCAAGATCTTCCGCACCATGTCGCGTACGGCCGAGGAGTACGGCCGCGAGGGTGACTACGTCACCGGTGCCAACATCGCCGGCTTCAAGAAGACCGCCGACGCGATGCTCGCCCAGGGTGTCATCTAGACCCTGAGCCCCGACTGGCCCTGCCGCACCACACTTTGGGCGGCAGGGCCAGTAACGTTGGACCCATGTATAGAGTCTTCGAAGCCCTGGACGAGCTCAACCAGACCGTGGAGCAGGCCTACGGCGTGCCCATGACCTCCAACTGCATGGTGCCGCGCCACGACACCCTCGCGCTGCTCGACGATCTGCGCAACGCCCTCCCCGTGGAGATCGACGATGCGCAGGACGTCCTGGACAAGCAGGAGGAGATCCTCCGCGGCGCCGAGGACCGGGCCCGCGAGATGATCGCCGAGGCCGAGGCGCAGGCCCACGAGATCGTCACCCGCGCGCAGGCCGACGCCGACCACATGGTCGACGACGCCCAGCACCGGGCGACCACCATGGTGGCCAAGGCCGAGGATGACGTCGACCACATGATCAGCTCGGCGCGCCGGGAGGCCGAGGACACCGTCCACCGCGCCCAGAACGAGGCCGACCGTCTCATCCAGGACGGCAACGACTCCTACCGCCGCAGCGTCGACGAGGGCCTCGCGGAGCAGCAGCGCCTGGTCTCCGAGGCGGAGGTCGTGCGCCGCGCGAACGAGGAGGCCCACCGCATCGTCGACACCGCGCATGCCGATTCCGAGCGCCTGCGCGTCGAGGCGGACGAGTTCGTCGACGGCAAGCTCGCCGAGTTCGAGGGCTCCCTTTCGGAGGTGCTGCGCACTGTCACGCGCGACCGGCAGGCGTTGCGACGGGGCGCAGGTGTGTCCCGCCGCCGACCTGAGTAGGCTGTCACCCGCTATGACTTCACCTTTTGTGTTTAATGTCGCGCGCCTCGCGGATTTCGAGCAGCGCACCCAGACCGGCCCCGCCCCCACGCGTATCGGGCCGGAGATGATCGGTATCGCCGAGGGCGCGGAGGTCACCGTCGACGCGACGCTCACCCAGCTCGGTGGGGGAGTGCTTGTCGACGCCACCGTCACCGGCCAGCTCAGCGGCCAGTGCGTCCGGTGCCTCCGTGACCTCAACCCCCCGCTCGAGCTGCGGGTCCAGCAGGTCTACTCCGGCTCGGATGACTTCGTCACCGGCGAAGAGGACGACGAGGGCCAGGTGGATGAGCTGCCGGAGATTGTCGGCGACGAGATCGACCTGCTCCAGGCCGTCATCGACGAGGCCGGCCTGACCCTGCCCTTCAACCCGACCTGTGAGGGCGGCTGCGCGGACTCCGAGACGCCGGCCCCGGACGGCGTGTCCGGCGAGTACGAGCCCGTCGACCCGCGCTGGGCCGACCTGGAGAAGTTCCTGTGAGTCGCAAGCGCCACCGTCCCAGCGGGGAGGAGGCGCTCGCGGCGGCCTTCGCCGCGGTCGACCACACCCCGCTTCTCGACGCCCTCGGGGTCACCCTTCCCGACGCTCTCCTGCGCCACGCGCTGACGCACCGCAGCTTCGCCAACGAGAACGGCAACCTGGCCAACAACGAGCGCCTCGAGTTCCTCGGCGACGCCGTGCTCGGGCTGTCCGTGGCGCATCAGCTCTATGCGCAGTACCCCTCGCGCCCGGAGTCGGACATCTCCAAGATGCGGGCCTCCATCGTCTCGCGTTTCGGCCTGGCCGACATCGCCCGGGAGATCGGCCTCGGCGCGCACATCCTGCTGGGCAAGGGGGAGCTGGTCACCGAGGGCCGCACCAAGGACTCCATCCTCGCCGACACCACCGAGGCCCTGTTCGGGGCGATCTACCTGGAGCACGGTTTCGAGACCGCCCGGGAAGTCATCCTGCGGCTGTTCGCGGCGAAGATCGACCAGGCGTCGGCAAGCAACATCCACCGGGACTGGAAGACGACGCTGCAGGAGCGCGTCGCGGAGCTGAAGTACCCGATGCCGGTGTACGGGGCGACGTCGACCGGCCCGGAGCATGATCTGACGTTCGCCGCGACGGTCACCGTCAACGAGCACGTGCTGGGCACCGGCGTCGGCGGCAGCAAGAAGTTCGCCGAGCAGGAGGCCGCCCGCCAGGCCTACCTGCTGCTGCGGGAGAATCCGCGTGCCGGAGCTGCCTGAAGTCGAGGTGGTGCGCCGCGGGCTGGAGGCGCACGTGCTCGGTGGGGTGTTCGAGGACGTCGAGGTCCTGCACCCGCGCGCCAACCGGGGGCAGGACGCGCCGCTGGCGGACCTGCTCGTCGGGGCCCGGGTGGAGGCGTTGCGACGCCGGGGGAAGTACCTGTGGCTCGATCTGGGCGAGGACGCGCTCTACGTCCACCTCGGCATGAGCGGGCAGATGCTCATCGGCCCGACGACTTCTCCGCACGTGCGGATCCGGGCGGACGTGTCGGGGCGGGAACTCAACTTCGTCGACCAGCGCACCTTCGGCCGCTGGCTGTACACGCCGCAGGTCGGCGGCGTGCCGGTGCCGGTGGCGCACATCGCGCGAGACCCGCTGGAGGCGGATTTCGATCCCGTGGCGGTGGCGCGGCTCATCCGTCGCAAACGCTCGGCGATCAAGGCGGTGCTGCTCAACCAGGAAGTGGTCAGCGGGATAGGCAACATCTACGCCGATGAGGCCCTGTGGCAGGCAGGAATCGCCCCGACGCGGCGCGCCTCCTCGCTGCTGCAGCGCGAGGCCCTGCTGCTTCTCGACGCCGCCGCCGACGTCATGCGCCGCGCCCTCGCCGAGGGCGGTACGTCCTTCGACTCGCTCTACGTCAACGTCAACGGCGAGTCGGGCTACTTCTCGCGTTCCCTCAACGCTTACGGCCGGGAGGGGGAGCCGTGCCGGCGCTGCGGGACGCCGCTGCGGCGGATCGTGGTGGGCGGGCGTTCCTCGCACTTCTGCCCGGAGTGCCAGCGTTAGAGCCGGAGCACGGCGGCCACCGCGGCGCGCACGTGCGCGGTTGTGTCTGTGTCAGCATCCGCGCGTGCGAGGTGGAGGAATGCCAACCCGTGGGCGAGCCCCCAGAGGCCGGTGCACAGTTCGGGCGTGGACCGCGCGGGGAAGAGCCTGCTGAGGGCCTGTTCGAGGAGGGCGTGGAGGCGGTCAGCACTGCCGTTGCCGCTGCCGCACCCGTCGGCGAACATGAGGCGGAACACCGCGGGGCGGCGCCGGGCGAATTCAACGTAGGTGACCCCGAGCTCGGCCATCACCTCGACGGGGTCGGCGCTGTCCGGGGCGGCGTCGAGCGTGGCGCTCAAGGCCCCGTGCAGATCGGTGAAGCCTTCGCCGGCGACGGCGGTGTCGAGGGCTTCGCGGTCGGGGAAGTGCCGGTAGGGGGCGGTGGGGGAGACACCCGTGCGGCGCGCCACTGCGCGCAGGGAGTAGTTCTCGCCCTCTTCGAGCATGTCGACGGCCGCCCTGATCAGCGCCGCACGCAGGTCCCCGTGGTGGTAGGGCTTCGCGGATGTTGACACTGCTTACTCTCTTCTCTAGCCTGATGTGAACACTGATAACATACCGCGTCCGGCGCGAGAGGGAACAACCCATGACCCAGACCATCCTCGGAGCAAGTGGCCAGATCGCCGTCGAACTCGCCCACGAACTGCACCGCCACCACACCACCGACCTCCGGTTGGTCAGCCGCTCTCCGCGCGCTCTCCACCCCACGGATGAGGTCGTCGCCGCCGACCTGCTCGACGCCGCGCAGGCGCGAAACGCCGTCGCCGGCAGCGAGATCGTCTACTTCACCGCCGGCCTGCCCCCGAAGACCGAACTGTGGGAGCAGCAGTTCCCCACCATGCTCCGCAACAGCCTCGACGCCGCCCGCGCGGCTGGCGCCGCCTTCGCCTACTTCGACAACACGTACATGTACCCCCAGGATGACCGCGTCCAGACGGAGGACACGCCCTTCGCGCCCGTCGGCAGGAAGGGCCGCGTCCGCGCCGAGATGGCGGACATGGTGCTCGCGGAGATGGAGCGCGGCGCGATTCCCGTCCTCATCGCCCGCGCCCCCGAGTTCTATGGACCGGGCCGCACGCAGAGCTTCACCAACACCCTCGTCATCGATCGCCTCCGCGCCGGGAAGAGGGCGCTGGTCCCCGTGAGCGCGGACCGTCGTCGTTCCCTCATCTGGACGCCGGACGCGAGCCGGGCCCTGGCCGTGCTCGGCAATTCTCCCGACGCCTACGGGCAGACCTGGCACCTGCCGGTCGACGACGTCCGGCCGACGTACCGGGAGATCGTGGAGGCCTTTACCGCCGACGGCCAGCTCACCGTCGTGCCGGCCTGGGCATTCCGGGCCCTGGGCCTGGTCTCGCCGGAGGCACGCGAGATCCGCGAGCTGCTGCCGCGCTACGGCCACGACAACCTCTTCGATGACTCCCAGTTCCGCGCACGTTTCCCCGATTTCCGGGTGAACTCGATCCGGGAGGGCCTCGACGCTCTGGCCCGCGAGGCGTAACAATTCGGTCCCTAATTGTGTCCTGAGACACATCGGGGGCTACCTTAAGGGAATGGACCAACTCGAATCCTTCGTCACAGGGACGATCAATGACAATCTCTGGGCCGTCGTACCGTGGGTGCTGATCGCAGCCGGTGTGTACTTCGGAATCCGCACCATCCTCGTGCAGATCCGCATGGTTCCGGACATGTTCAAGGCCGTCATGGAGAAGCCGGGCAGCCCCGGCAAGGACCATGACGAGGAGTACGGCGGCATCTCCGCCTTCCAGGCCTTCACCATCTCCGCGGCCTCCCGCGTCGGCACCGGCAACGTCGCCGGCGTGGCCGTGGCGATCACCCTGGGTGGCCCAGGTGCCGTCTTCTGGATGTGGATGATCGCCATCATCGGCGGCGCCACCTCCTTCATCGAGTCGACGCTGGCGCAGCTGTGGAAGACCAAGGACGCCGAAGGTAACTACCACGGCGGTCCCGCGTACTACATGACCCGCGGCCTCAACGCGAAGTGGCTGGCGGTCATCTTCGCCGTCTTCATCTCCATCACCTACGGCTTCGTCTACAACGCGATCCAGACCAACTCCATCGTCGAGGCCGTCGGCGGCTCCCTCGAGCGCGACGACACCGGCTTCAAGATGGTCGTCGGCGGCATCCTCGCCCTGTTCACCGCCATGATCATCTTCGGCGGCGTGCGTCGTATCGCCAACGCCACGCAGATCATCGTGCCGTTCATGGCGGTCGCCTACATCATCGTCGCCGTCATCGTGCTCGCCCTGCGCATCGAGGAGGTGCCGGGGGTCATCGCGGACATCGTCGGCCACGCCCTGGGCCTCAAGGAGATCGTCGGCGCGACCGTCGGCGCCGCCTTCATGAACGGCATGCGCCGCGGCCTGTTCTCCAACGAGGCCGGCATGGGCTCCGCCCCCAACGCCGCCGCCACCGCCACTGTCTCCCACCCGGTGAAGCAGGGCCTCGTGCAGACTCTGGGCGTGTATTTCGACACCCTGGTGGTCTGTTCCATCACCGCTTTCATCATCCTGCTGGGCACCCAGGACATCGCCTACGGAGAGAGCATCCAGGGTGCGGCGCTCACCCAGACCGCCCTGGCCAGCGAGGTCGGCGCGTGGGGCACCCACTTCGTCACCTTCATCCTCTTCTTCCTGGCGTTCTCCTCCATCCTGGGCAACTACTACCTGGCCCAGACGAACATCGAGTACCTCACCAAGTCGAACCTGGTCCTCAACATCTACCGTGTGGTCGTCATCGGCTTCGTGTTCTTCGGTGCGGTCGGCTCCCTCCCGCTCGTGTGGGCACTGGGCGACACCTTCGCCGCCACCATGGTGTTCATCAACCTCATCGCGATCGTCCCGCTCGGCGGCGTGGCCATCAAGCTGCTCAAGAACTACGGTGAGCAGCGCCGGAAGGGCCTCGACCCGGTCTTCCACCGCGACATGCTGCCCGAGCTGAAGAACGTCGAGTACTGGGACGGTTCCGACCCGGTCACCCGCCGTTCCCTCGAGGACCGCGTGTGAAGCGCCTCGTAGCGCTCGTTGACGGCCACGTGCAGGGCGTCGGCTTCCGCTGGTGGGTCCGCGGGGAGGCCACGGAGCTCGGGCTCGCCGGCTCCGCGGAGAACCTCGCCGACGGACGCGTCCGCGTGATCCTGGAAGGGTCCGACGATGCGGTCGGCGAGATGCTCGCCCGCCTCGAGGAACAGCCCTCCGCTTATCGACGCCCCGGTCACGTCGACACCGTCTCCCATCAATGGGAGGAACCTCGCGGGGACTCCGGTTTCCAGGTGTTAACCTGACCGGGTGCACCTGAAATCACTGACGCTGCGGGGATTCAAGTCCTTCGCGTCAGCGACGACCCTGAAATTCGAGCCCGGCATCTGTGCCGTCGTCGGGCCGAACGGGTCGGGTAAATCCAATGTCGTCGACGCCCTGGCGTGGGTCATGGGCGAGCAGGGCGCGAAGACCCTGCGCGGCGGCAAGATGCAGGACGTCATTTTCGCGGGCGCCGGCGACCGTAAGCCGCTGGGTCGCGCGGAGGTGACGCTGACCATCGACAACTCCGACGGCGCGCTGCCGATCGACTACACCGAGGTGTCCATCACCCGGCGGATGTTCCGTGACGGCGCGGGCGAGTACGAGATCAACGGGTCCCGCGCCCGTCTCATGGACATTCAGGAGCTGCTCTCCGATTCCGGCATCGGCCGGGAGATGCACGTCATCGTCGGGCAGGGGCGCCTGGCACAGATCCTCGAGTCCCGTCCGGAGGAGCGCCGCGCCTTCATCGAGGAGGCGGCCGGGGTGCTCAAGCACCGGCGTCGCAAAGAAAAGGCGCAGCGCAAACTTCTCGGGATGCAGGCCAACCTCGACCGGCTGCAGGATCTCACCGATGAACTTGGCAAGCAGCTGAAGCCGCTGGCCCGGCAGGCGGAGGCGGCGCAGCGCGCGCAGACCGTGCAGGCCACGCTCCGCGATGCCCGCCTCCGCCTGGCGGGGGAGCGGGTCCACCGCCTGCGTAGGGAATTCGAGGACGCTGACCGCCGCGCGCGCCTGCTCGCCGAGCAGGTGGAGGAGCTCACCGAGCTGCTCGAGGAGGCCAGCGGGGAGCAGCTGGAGATCGAGGCCGAGCTCGAGGTGCTCGTGCCGCAGGCCGAGGCCGCGCAGCAGCTGTGGTTCACCCTCTCGACACTGGCGGAGCGTGTTTCCGCGACAGCTCGTATCGCAGCTGAGCGGGCCTCGCACGCCGACGTCGTCGCCTACCACGGCGTGGACCCGCAGGCCCTGGAACTGCGTGCGGAGCAGGCCGACGAGGAGCTCGCCGCGCTCACCGAGGCCGTGGAGATCGCCGCCGAGAGGCTCGAATCCATCCGTGATGAGGTCTTCGAGCGGGAGGAGGCACGTCGCGAAGCGGAGGCCGAGCACATGGCGCAGGTCCGGGCGATCGCGGACCGTCGGGAAGGTGTCGTGCGCCTTCTCGCTGCAGAGGAGTCCCTCGCCGGGCAGGTGGCGTCCGCGGAGCAGGAGATCGCACGCCAGGCGGAGACGCTCGCCGAGACCCTGGGACGCACGCAGGCTGCGCAGGCCGAGGCTGCGGAGGCGGAGGAGCACATCCGCGATCTGCGCGCCGCCCGCGCCCCCCTCGACGACGCGCACGTGCGCGCCGCCAGCGAGGCCGGGGCCGCCGACAAGCGCCTGGACCAGCTGCGCGATGAGCAGAGGCAGCGGGAGCGGGCGGTGTACTCGCTGGAGTCGCGCATCGAGACCCTGCGGCAGAACGTGCCCGTCGCCGCCGTCGATCTCGACTGGCCCGGGCTGGCCACCCTGCTGCGCACCCGGCACGCGGCGGCTGTGTCCGCCGCCCTCGGCGCGCACGCGGAGGCGCTGGTGGGTGAGGTGGATGAGGGCGTCGTCGAGAAGCTCGCGGGGGCCTCGCGCACCGTCCTCGTCGACGCGCAGCACCAGGGTGAGACCTGGCGTCTCGACGCCGACCTCCCGCCGGGCACGAGCTGGCTGCTCGACCACATCGACGCCGACGCCCGCCTCGCGCGCACCCTCAACCGCCTGCTCGCCGACGTCGTGTTCGCCCCCGACCTGGGGGCCGCCCGCGCGGTCGTGCACGAGGATCCGCGCCTGCGCGCCGTCACGCCCGCCGGCGTCCTCGTCGGCGAGGGCTGGATCCAGGCTGGTCAGGGGGCCGTGTCCCCGGTCGAGGTGAGCGCCCAGATCGCCGACGCCGACAGCGAGCTTATCGACGCCCGCGCCATCCTCGATCAACTCTCCGGCACCCTCGAGGGTGCCCGCATCGCCGCCGAGGAATCACGGGTCGACGCCGCCGCCACCAAGGCCGCCCTGCGCGATCATGACCAGGCCCTCGCCGCGTGGGAGCGCGACCTGCAGCGGCTGCAGAAGCAGTACGAGGCCAACCGCGCCGAGCACCAGCGGGCCGCCGAACGGGCCACGGGTGCCGACGCCCGCCTCGCCGACCTCCGCGACCAGCTCGACGAAGCCCGCGACCGGCTCTCCCGCGTCGAGGACACCGACGCCCCGGAAGAGCCCTCGACCCTGGCCCGCGATGAAGCCAACACCGCCCTCGCGCAGGTCAAGGCGATGGAGATGGAGGCCACCCTCGCCCTGCGCACCGCCGAAGAGCGCGCCGGGCAGGCCGCCGGCAAGAGTGATGCGCTGCGTCGGCAGGCCGCGCACGAACGGCAGGCGAAGGCGCGCCACGACGAGGCCATGACAAAGCGCCGGGAGGCGGCGGAGCTGGCGGGCGTCGTGAAGAAGGGCGCGCTCGACGTGGCAGCTCGGGTGGCAGATGCGACGGAGAGGGCGGCGTCGGAACGCGACGAGTTCGCGCGCCGGCGCACCGAACTGAGCGCGCACCTGGCCCGCGCGAAAGACAAGGTCAACGCCGTGCGCCAGCAGCTGGGCAGGCTCACCGACAACGCCCACTCCGGCGACATTGCGCGCACGCAGGCGCAGGTGCGCATCGACGAGGCCGAAGCCAAAATCGTCGAGCAGCTCGGCCTGTCCATCACCGATCTGCTGGCCGACTACACCCCGGACGAGGACTTCGACCGCCCGGCCGAGGAAAAACGCCTGGCGCAGGCGGAGAAGGACCTCCGCGCACTGGGCAAGGTCAACCCGCTGGCGCTGGAGGAGTTCAAGGCCCTCGAGGAGCGCTATGAGTTCCTGTCGACTCAGCTTGATGATGTCATCCGCGCCCGCCAGGACCTCGCCGGTGTCATCGACGAGGTCGACGCCCGGATCCTGCAGCTGTTCACCGACGCCTGGCACGACGTGGAGGAGCAGTTCCCGAAAGTGTTCCAGACCCTGTTCCCGGGTGGCGAGGGCCGCCTCGTGCTCACCGACCCCGACGACATGCTCGCCACCGGCATCGAAGTCGAGGCACGCCCCCCGGGCAAGCGGGTGAAGCGACTGTCGCTGCTCTCGGGTGGCGAGAAATCCCTCACCGCCCTGGCCATGCTCGTCGCCATCTTCAAGGCGCGCCCCAGCCCGTTCTACGTCATGGACGAGGTCGAGGCCGCGCTCGACGACGTCAACCTCCGCCGCCTCATCGCCCTCTTCGAGGACCTCCGGCAGGACTCACAGCTCATCGTTATTACCCACCAGAAGCCGACGATGGACGTGGCCAATGTCCTGTACGGCGTCACGATGCGTGGCGACGGCGTCACCCGCGTCCTCAGCCAGCGCATGAGCCCGGTGTCCGCCTGATCCCAAGTCTGTGGATGGGTCAGCAACCGCGCACGTGCGCGCATGCGGGGTGAGGGCGGGGGGTTGGGGATGGGTCAGCAACCGCGCACGTGCGCGCATGCGGGGTGAGGGCGGGGGGTTGGGGATGGGTCAGCAACCGCGCACGTGCGCGCATGCGGGGGGAGGGCGGGTCTTCTGGTGCTGGGGGTGTCCAGTAGCGCGCAGCTACGGGAATTGCTCGTACCAGCGTGAATATTCGGCCGCGTGCTGACACTATGGACACCATGAACATCACTTACCTCATTATTGGCATCGCAGTAGTTCTGATTCTGCTGCTCATCGTCCTGGTCATCGTGGGACTCAACCGCAAGAAGTCCAAGACCGTCAGCTTCGAGAAGGTTGAAGAGGCGCCGAAGGAACTCACGCAGCAGGAGAAGTCCGGTAACTATCAGGCTGCCGGCGGCTTCAACTTCGCACCCGCCAAGACGGAGGAGAAGGAGCCCGAGCTGCTCGAGGGACAGCTTCTGTCGGAGTCTGTCCAGCGCGACAACCTTGCTGAGGCAGCGGAAGCACAGGAGCTGAAGTACGTCGACGAGCAGGAGCCGGTATCGATTGCTGAGCCTGTCGCTCCCGAGCCCGCTGAGCCCGAGTTCGTCGCCCCCGAGCCTGCCGCGGTTGAGACCGAAACCGTGGAGGAGATCGAGTCTGACATCGCTCCCGAGCCTGCCGCGGTTGAGACCGAAACCGTGGAGGAGATCGACACCGACATCGCTCCCGAGCCGGCTGTGGCTGAGGCCGAAGTTGAAACCGTGGAGGAGATCGACACCGACATTGCCCCCGAGCCGGAGTTCATCGCTCCCGAAGCTGCCGAGCCTGAGCTCGAAGCAGAACCCGAGGATCTTCCTCCGCATGAGGCACCGGTAATCCCGGAGCCGGTCGAGATCGCCGAGCCCCTGGAGCACCAGGAGTCCACCTTCTCCCTGGACGGTGCCGCGCAGGCGTCTGACTACAGCCCGGCCGTCGCTGAGCCGGTGGCTGAGAGGCTCGAGGAGTTGGCTGAGGAGCCGGAGCTCAAGCTGGAGTCTCAGGAAGAAGTGGCGCAGGAGGACGCAACCCAGGAGCTCGTCGAGGAGCAGGAGCGGGTTGAAGAGGAGGCCACCGAGGCTGCCGCTGCGGCGTCGGTGACGGCCGAGGCTGCGGAGGCGGCACTCGAGCAGACTCCGGTGCCTACCACGGTCCCGGCGGAGGCTCCCGCGCCCGCTGAGGTGGAGGACATTGCACCGGCGGCAGGTCGTATCGGGCGTCTGCGCGGTCGGCTGTCGCGTTCGCAGAACGTCATCGGCCAGGGCGTGCTGGGCATCCTCACGGCGGGTGACCTCGATGAGGACGCCTGGGAGGAGATCGAGGACACGCTGCTCATGGCGGACCTGGGCACCACGGTGACCATGAACGTCGTGGACTCGCTGCGGGACAAGATCGCCGAGCGCGGTGTGTCCAGTGAGGCGGAGGCCCGCACCATGCTGCGTGAGACCCTCATCGAGGCGTGTCACCCGGAGATGGATCGTGCGATCCGGGCGATGCCGTACCAGGGCAAGCCGGCGGTCATTCTCATCGTCGGTGTCAACGGCACGGGCAAGACCACGACGACCGGCAAGCTGGCGCGCGTGCTCGTGTCCATGGGGCACAAGGTGCTCCTCGGGGCCGCGGATACCTTCCGTGCGGCGGCCGCTGACCAGCTGGAGACGTGGGGCCGACGGGTCGGGGCCACGACGGTGCGGGGTGCGGAGGGCGCGGATCCCGCGTCGGTCGCCTTCGATGCCGTGGCCAAGGGTGTGGAGGAGCAGGCGGATGTCGTGCTCGTCGATACCGCGGGTCGTCTGCACACGGCGACGGGTCTCATGGATCAGTTGGGCAAGGTGAAGCGGGTCGTCGAGAAGAAGGCGGTCGTCGATGAGGTCATCCTCGTGCTCGACGCGACCGTCGGGCAGAACGGTCTGACGCAGGCGCGGGTGTTCCGGGATGTCGTGGACATCACGGGCGTGGCGCTGACCAAGCTGGACGGTACCGCCAAGGGCGGCATCGTCTTCCAGGTGCAGGAGGAGCTGGGTGTGCCGGTCAAGCTCGTCGGCCTGGGCGAGGGTGCGGATGACCTGGCGCCCTTCGAGGTCGAGGGCTTCGTGGATGCTCTGCTGGGTACGAAGTAGGCGTCGATAAGCAGTCAAGGGGCCCTCGGGCCCCTTTTTTGTTGCCTTCGCCACACTATATCTGCACCTCTATAGAAACTGTTTCTATAGCCCTATAGTTAACGCTGTGAGTGCGGACCTGTCGCACTACAGAAACTAGGAGGGCTGACCCATGAACTCTGACGCCGGATGGATGCTCACATCGGCATCCCTGGTACTCCTGATGACACCCGCGCTGGCGCTGTTCTACGGCGGCATGGCGGGTCGCAGACAAGCACTGAACATGATGATGATGTCCTTCGGCACGCTCGGCGTGGTCACGGTCGTCTACATCCTGTGGGGCTGGTCCATGTCGTACGGAGACCGCTCCATCGGGGGCGTCGTCTCCGACCCGACCCAGTACTTCGGGCTCAAGGACATGCTTATCGACGCCTCCGGCCCCAACGGCTACCCCCTCGGCATCGACGTCGCCTTCCAGCTGACCTTCGCCGTCATCTCCACCGCCCTCATCTCCGGCGCCCTGGCCGGGCGCGTGAAGTTCACCACCTGGCTGGTGTTCTCCGGACTGTGGGCCACCTTCGCCTACTTCCCGCTCGCGCACATGGTGTGGGGCGGAGGCCTGCTCTCGCACTCGGCGGAGGGCCTGGCCGCGTTGATGTTCGGCACCACCGACGGGGAGGCCACGGTCGCGCCCATCGACTTCGCCGGCGGCACGGTCGTCCACATCTCCGCCGGCACCGCCGCCCTGGTCCTGGCGCTCATGGTGGGCAAGCGCGGGCAGATTGCCTCCCGCCCGCACAACCTCCCGCTGGTGATGCTCGGCGCGGCCCTGCTGTGGTTCGGCTGGTTCGGTTTCAACGGCGGCTCCGCCTTCGCGGCCGACGGGCTCGCCGGCCTGGCGTGGCTCAACACCACCGCCGCCGCGGCCGCCGCGATGCTCGGCTGGGTACTGGTCGAGCGGATCCGGGACTCCCGCCCGACCTCGCTCGGCGCGGCCTCCGGTGTCGTCGCCGGCCTGGTCACCATCACCCCGGCCGCCGGCGCCCTCACCCCGGTGAGCGCCCTCATGCTCGGCTTCATCGGCGGCATCCTCGCCTGCCTCGGCGTCGGGCTGAAGTACCGCTTCGGTTACGACGACTCCCTCGACGTCGTCGGCGTCCACCTCGTCGCGGGTCTGTGGGGCACCATCGGCCTCGCCTTCTTCGCCGCGGACGTCGACCACCTGCGGCTCCTCGTGGTCCAGATCGTCATCGCCCTGGTGGCCATGGTCTTCTCCGCGGTGGTCACCTTCATCATCGGCCTCGCCCTCAAGGCGACCATGGGGTGGCGCATCAACCCCGAGGACGAGTTCGGCGGCATCGACCTCGCCGAGCACCGCGAGTCCGCCTACGATGACAGCCCCGCCCCCTCGACACTAGGATCTAGCTCATGAAACTCGTCACCGCAGTGATCAAGCCCTTCACCCTCTCCGATATCCGGGAAGCGCTGGAAGCACTGGACGTGGGCGGACTCACCGTCACCGAGGTGCAGGGTTACGGCCAGCAGCGCGGACACAGTGAGGTCTACCGCGGTGCGGAGTACGCCACCGATTTCGTGCCGAAGGTCAAGCTCGAGGTGCTGGTGTCCGACGCCCAGGCCGACGACGTCATCGACGCCGTCGTGCGCACCGCCTACACCGGCAAGATGGGCGACGGCAAGGTGTGGGTCACGCCGGTGGAGCGGGTGATCCGCGTCCGCACCGGTGAGCAGGATGAAGCTGCTCTCTGACCTGCCCGTCCCTCCCGGTTGCGCCCTCGTGGCCACCGGGTCGCTGGCGCGGCGGGAAATGGCGCCCCATTCGGACCTGGACCTGCTGCTGCTGCATCCGGAAGGGGAACAGCCGGACGTCGATAAGCTCTGGTACCCGCTGTGGAACAGCGGTTTCCGCGTGGATCACGCGGTGCGGACCCCGGCCGAGTGCGCGGGGATGATGAGCGCGGATTCCACCGCGGCGCTGGCTCTGCTGGAGATGCGGCACCTCGCGGGGGACGCGGAGCTCAGCGCGCGGACCCGCGAGCTGGTGCTGCGCGAGTGGCGCGTGGAGATCCACCGCAATTTCAATGCGCTCGTGGACACCGCCATCGCCCGCTGGCGGCGCTTCGGTTCCGTGGTCACGATGACGCACCCGGACCTCAAGAACGGCCGCGGCGGCCTGCGTGACCTCGCGCTCCTCCGCGCTCTGGCGCTCGCGCAGCTGTGTGACGAGCCCCCGCTCGCCGCGGAACGCCGGCTGCTTCTCGACGTCCGCGCCCACCTGCACACCCTCGCCCGCCGCCGCCGCGACGTCCTCGATCCCGAATTCGCCGCCGACATCGCCACCGCCATGGGCCTGCGTGACCGGCACGAGCTCGCCGCGCAACTGGCCGTCGCCGCCCGGCGTATCGACGCCGCCGTCACCACCGCCCTGGCCACCGCTCGCGCTGCGCTGGGTTCGCGGGTGCGCGGGGAGCGCCGGCCGCTGGATGTCGACGTCGTCGACGCCGGGGGAGAGATCACGCTCTCGCGGCGCCCCGACCTCGGCGACCCGGCGCTGCTGCTGCGCGTCGCCGCCGCCAGCGCCCGCACCCGCCTGCCCGTCACCGAGCACACGTGGGCCCGGCTGCGCGAGCTGCCCGCCCTGCCCGAGATCCTCCCCGCGGCCGCCGCGGAGGACTTCTTCGAGCTGCTCACCCACCCCGAGGTGATCAACGACCTCGACGCCCACGGGCTGTGGACCCGGGTGGTGCCAGACTGGGACCGCATCCGGGGGCGTATGCCGCGGGAACGCACGCACATCCACACGATCGACCAGCACAGCATCGTCACCGTCGCGCACTGCGCGGCCGCCGGCGTGTCGGTCGCGCGGCCGGACCTGCTGCTGCTCGGGGCGCTGTTCCACGACATCGGCAAGGGCACCGGACGCCCCCACGAGCAGGTCGGGGCGGAGGCCGTCGCCCGGCTCGCCGCCCGCCTCGGCCTCCACCTGCCCGACCGCTCCCGCGTGCAGACCCTCGTCGCGGAGCACACCACCATCGCGCGCCTCGCCGCCCGCCGCGACCCCACCTCCGACACCACCCTCGACCTGCTTCTCGACGCCGTCCACTACGACCGCGACACCCTCGACCTCCTCGTGGTGCTCACCGAGGCCGACGCCAAGGCCACCGGCCCCGGCGTGTGGAACTCCCGCCTGGAGTCCTCTCTGCGGACCCTCGCCCGCCGCGCCCGGCACGCCCTGGTCGAGGCGGAGCCCCTGCGCCCCCACGTGCACGCCCCCGCGGAGTTGAGCGTCCGCCGCGTCGACGACCTGGTGACCATCTCCGCCCGGGGGCAGGACCCGCAGGGGGTGCTCGCGGTGCTGGCGGCCAAGGCCTGGAAGCTGCTGGCGGTGCGCATCTCCGGGGAGCACGCGGAATATGACGCCCGGCCCACCGTCGAGACGCCGGGGGAGTTCGACGCCGCCGCCTTCATCCAGGCCCACAAATCCGGGGTCCACCCGAGCGTTCCCGCCCCCGGGCCCGCGCCGACGTGGGTGTCCTGGCGCGGGCAGGTCCTCGAGGTGCGCACCACCGTGCGGGTCGGTGCGCTGGCGGTGCTGCTGCGCACCCTGCCCGCGGTGGCGTGGCTCACCATGACCACCCCGGGCGCCACGATGATCGTCCAGGCCGCCTTCACCGGGCCCGTCGACCGCCGCAAGGTGGACAGGGATGTGACCCGCGTGCTGGGCAACGGTTAGCATGGGGACGTTGATCAGTCGTCATTGTCGCAGTCGTAGGAGTGTGTCCTAGTGTTCGAGTCTCTTTCAGACCGCCTAACCGGTGCCCTCACCGGGCTACGCGGCAAGGGCAAACTGACCGAGGCGGACATCAACGCCACCGCCCGGGAGATCCGCCTCGCCCTGCTCGAGGCCGATGTCTCGCTGGCGGTCGTCCGCGGCTTCATCAAGCGCATCAAGGAGCGCGCCGCCGGATCCGAGGTCTCGGAGGCGCTCAACCCTGCCCAGCAGGTGGTCAAGATCGTCAACGAGGAGCTCGTGGAGATCCTCGGCGGCGAGACCCGGCGCCTCACCCTGGCGAAGAACCCGCCGACCGTCATCATGCTCGCCGGCCTGCAGGGTGCCGGTAAGACCACCCTCGCCGGCAAGCTGGCCAAGCACCTGACCAAGCAGGGCCACACGCCCATGCTCGTGGCCTGTGACCTGCAGCGCCCCGGTGCGGTCCAGCAGCTGCAGATCGTCGGTAAGCGCGCGGGCGTGCCCACCTTCGCCCCGGACCCGGGCACCAGCATCGACTCCCACGACCACGACATGGGAACCTCCCACGGTGATCCGGTGGACGTCGCGAAGCGGGGCATCGAGGAAGCCAAGCGCCTGCAGCACGACGTCGTCATCGTCGATACCGCGGGCCGTCTGGGTATCGATGAAACCCTCATGACCCAGGCCCGCAACATCCGCGACGCCGTCAACCCCGACGAGGTCCTCTTCGTCATCGACGCCATGATCGGCCAGGACGCGGTCACCACCGCCGAGGCCTTCCGCGACGGCGTCGACTTCACCGGTGTCGTCCTGACCAAACTCGACGGCGACGCCCGCGGTGGCGCCGCCCTGTCGATCCGCGAGGTCACCGGCAAGCCCATCATGTTCGCCTCCACCGGCGAGAAGCTCGAGGACTTCGACGTCTTCCACCCCGAGCGCATGGCCAGCCGCATCCTCGGCATGGGCGATGTCCTCAGCCTCATCGAGCAGGCCGAGCAGGTTCTCGACCAGAAGAAGGCCGAGGAAACCGCCGCCAAGCTCGGCTCCGGCGAGCTCACGCTCGAGGACTTCCTCGACCAGATGCTCATGATCCGGCGCATGGGCCCCCTGGGCAACATCCTCAAGATGCTGCCCGGCGGCAAGCAGATGAACGAGATGGCCGACATGGTCGACGAGAAGCAGCTCGACCGCATCCAGGCCATCATCCGCGGCATGACGCCCGCCGAGCGGGAGGATCCGAAGATCCTCAATGCTTCTCGACGCAAGCGCATCGCCACCGGCTCAGGCGTCACCGTCACCGACGTCAACCAGCTCGTCGAGCGCTTCTTCGAGGCGAAGAAGATGATGGGCAAGATGGCCGGCCAGTTCGGTATGCCCGGCGGCGGCATGCAGCGCTCCGCCACCAAGAAGCGGCCCAAGGGGCGCAAGGGCAAGGGCGGCAAGCGTCGTCCGATGCGCGCGCCGGGCATGCCGGGGATGCCCGGGATGCCGGGCATGCCGGATATGGCGCAGCTCCAGCAGATGCAGAAGCAGATGGAAGGCGGGGGCATGCCGGGTATGCCGGGCATGCCCAAGCTGCCGAACGGCATGGAGGGCATCGACCTGGACAACCTCGACTTCGGCCAGGGCAAGAAGTAGCGATTTCGCTCCCTGCGGTGGCCCCGGTATAGTTTTCGGGGTTACTGCGTCATACCGCCCCCGACCCCGGTCGGCCGGTCAGTCACACGCAGTGAAATCCGAGGGTTGAACCGGCCCGCCGAATCAGTGGCGGGTGTCTGAACTGCCCAGTGACTTTATTGAAGGAGCCCCACATGGCTGTCAAGATCAAGCTGCAGCGTCTCGGCAAGATCCGTACCCCGCACTACCGCGTCGTCATCGCCGACGCCCGTACCCGCCGCGACGGCAAGGTCATCGAGAACATCGGTATCTACGAGCCGAAGCAGGACCCGTCCGTCATCAAGATCGATTCCGAGCGCGCCCAGTACTGGCTCTCCGTCGGCGCCCAGCCGACCGAGCCGGTCCTCGCCCTGCTCAAGGTCACCGGTGACTGGCAGAAGTACAAGGGCATCGACGGCGCCGAGGGCACCCTGCGCGTCGCCGAGGAGAAGCCGTCCAAGCTGGACCTGTTCAACCAGGCCCTCACCGAGGCCAACGACGGCCCGACCGCCGAGGCCATCACCGAGAAGAAGCGCAAGGCCAAGGAAGAGGCCGAGGCCAAGGCTGCTGCTGAGAAGGAGGCCGCCGAGAAGGCTGCCGCCGAAGAGGCCGCTGCTGCTGAGGCCGCCGAGGCTGCTGCCGAGGAAGAGGCTCCGGCTGAGGAGGCCGCTGAGGCTTCCGAGGAGTCCGCAGAGTAGTTCTGCGCCCGTGATCAACCCCGCTGCGGCGGGGTTTTCGCGTTTCCGGGGAAGCCGTTACTGTCGAGGCATGGCAACTCTCAATCTCCGCGATGTCTCCGCGGCGCGCGGCGCCCGTGAACTGTTCTCCGGCCTCAACCTCGTGGTGAGTGAGGGGGAGACCTGGGGGTTGGCGGGACCCAACGGGGCGGGGAAGTCGACGCTGTTGCGGCTCATCGCCGAGGGCGCGGGGGAGACCTCCCCGCCCGAGGCCACGATCGGGCTGCTGGAGCAGGAGGTCGAGCGCCGGGAGGAGAGCGTCGGGGACTTCATCCGGCGTCGCACCGGCGTCGCGGCCGCGGAGTCGGAGATGAACCGTTTGGCGGATGGCCTCGCCGCGGGGGAGGATGTCGGCGACGCCTACGCCTCCGCGCTGGACCACTGGCTGGCACTCGGGGGCGCCGATCTGGAGGGCCGTTTGGAACGGGTGTCGGCGGACCTGGGCCTCGACGTCAGCGCGGAGACCGACATGCGCGCGCTGTCGGGTGGGCAGGCGGCGCGGGCCAACCTTACGGTCGTGCTCCTGGCGGGCCATGACATCCTGCTGCTGGACGAACCCACCAACGACCTCGACCTGGCGGGCCTGGAGACTCTCGAGCGCTTCGTCACCGCGGAGCGCCGCCCGCTGATCGTGGTCAGCCACGACCGTGAGTTTCTGGCCCGCACCGTCACCGGCATGGTGGAGCTCGACGCCGCCCAGCGCCAGATCACGGTGTACGCCGGGGGATACGATGCCTTCCTCGTCGAGCGGGAGCGCGCGCGGATCCATGCCCGGGAGGCCTACGAGGAGTACGCCGGGAAGGTGGACAAGCTCAAGGACCGGCTGCAGACGCAGAAGACGTGGCTGGACAAGGGGACGAAGAACGCCGTGCGCAAGGCCAGCGACGGCGACAAGCACCTCCGGGCGCGGGCCGGGCAGCGCAGCGAGAAGCAGGCCGGGAAGATCGCGCAGAGCCAGCGGGCGATTGACCGGCTCGAGGAGGTGGCCGAACCCCGTAAGGAGTGGGAACTGCAGATGAGCATCGCCGCCGCGCCGCGCTCGGGGTCGGTGGTCAGCGCGGTGCACGAGGTGGTCGTGGAGAAGGAGGGCTTCACCCTCGGGCCGGTGACCGTCCAGATCACCCAGGGCGACCGGGTGCTCATCGACGGGCCCAATGGCGCCGGGAAGTCGACCCTGCTGGACCTGCTCACCGACGAAGCCCACCTCGGTTCCGGGGTCCAGCTCGGTGTCGTCGATCAGGCCCGCGCGCTTTTCGACGTCCCCGTGCCCGTCGTCGAGCGCTTCGGCCAGGAGGTGCCCGACTGGCCGGCCGCGGAGGTGCGGACGCTCCTGGCCAAGTTCGGCCTCGGCGGCGACCACGTGCTGCGCCCCAGCTCCTCACTGAGCCCCGGGGAACGCACCCGGGCGGCCCTGGCGTTGCTCCAGGCCCGCGGGGTGAACACCCTCGTCCTCGACGAGCCCACGAACCACCTGGATCTGCCCGCCATCGAGCAGCTGGAGCAGGCCGTGGATTCCTTCACCGGGACGGTGCTCCTGGTCACCCACGACCGCCGCCTCCGGGACGCCTTCCGCGCCACCCGTCACCTGTCGGTGGAGGGCGGTCGCGTGCGGGAGCTGTAACTTACGGCGTCGGCCCGAAAGCGTGGGGCAGCAGCTCCGCAAACGCCACCTCGTGGCCCTCGACCAGCACCCGCCGGCATCCGAACTCGGCGAGCACCTGCCGGCAGGCGCCGCAGGGCCAGCAGGGGCCGTCGGGTCCGATGACGGCCACCGTGTCGATCTCGCGGAAGCCGGCCGCGACCATCGCCATGACCGCGCCGCGCTCGGCGCAGAGGGTCGAGCCGTAGGCGGCGTTCTCGACGTTGCAGCCGGTGAAGATCTGCCCCGTTGACGTGAGCACGGCCGCCCCGACCGCGAAGTTGCTGTAGGGGGCGTAGGCGTGGCGGGCGGCGGCGCGGGCGGCGTCGAGAAGCATGTTTCTCCCTAAGGTGGGGGCCATGGACATGGTCGACATTATCCGTACCAAGCGCGACGGCGGGCTCTTGAGCACCGCGCAGATCCGGTGGGTCATCGACGCGTACACGCACGGGGGCGTTGCCGAGGAGCAGATGGCGGCGCTGGCCATGGCGATCGTGTTGCGGGGGATGGAGCGGCGGGAGATCGTCGACTGGACGGGCGCGATGATCGATTCGGGGGTGCGGATGCGGTGGCCGGGGAGCGTCGATAAGCATTCGACGGGCGGGGTGGGGGACAAGATCACCCTGCCGCTGGGGCCGCTCGTCGCCGCGCACGGGGTGTTCGTGCCGCAGCTGTCGGGGCGCGGGCTGGGCCACACGGGCGGAACGCTGGACAAGCTGGAGGCGATTGCGGGGTGGCGGGCGGAGTTGAGCGAGGCGGAGATGCGCGCTGCTCCGGGCGGGTTCGTCGCGGCCGCGACCGCTGATCTCGCCCCGGCGGACCGTCGGCTCTACGCGCTGCGGGATGTGACGGGGACCGTCGATTCGATCCCGCTCATCGCGAGTTCGATCATGAGCAAGAAGATCGCCGAGGGCACGGACGGGCTGGTGCTCGACGTCAAGGTCGGGTCGGGGGCGTTCATGAAAGAGCTGGCCGACGCCCGCGAGCTCGCCCGCACCATGGTCGAGCTGGGGCAGGACGCGGGGGTGCGCACGTGCGCGCTCATCACCGACATGTCCACCCCTCTGGGGCGCACGGTGGGCAACGCGTTGGAGGTGCGCGAGGCCGTCGAAGTGCTCGCCGGGGGCGGCCCCGCGGACGTGGTGGAACTGACGCTGGCGCTGGCCCGAGAGATGCTGGCGCTGGCCGGGGTGGACGCCGACCCGGACGCGGCCCTGCGCGACGGCCGCGCCATGGACGCGTGGCGGGCGATGATCCGCCACCAGGGTGGGGATCCGGATGCCCCGCTGCCCCGGGCCCGGCACACCGAGGACGTGGTGGCGGAGCGCGACGGCTGGGTCACTGGGTTGGACGCGCTCGAGGTCGGTATCGCCAGTTGGCGGCTCGGCGCGGGGCGCGCCCGGAAGGAGGATCCCGTGCAGGCGGGGGCGGGCGTGGAGATCCACGCACCGCAGGGCGCGCGGGTGCGCCGCGGCGACAGGCTGCTCACCCTGCACACCGACACCCCCGAGAGGTTCGCGCGGGCCCGGGAGGTGCTGCATCCGCACATCGGGGACACCCCACCCGCGCCGCGCGCGCTCATCGAGGAGCAGATCGGCTAATACTTGAGGTATGAAGCGACACGAACTGGCCCGGTATATCGATCACACCCTGCTCAAGCCGGAGGCGACCGCCGCCGACGTCGAGTGGCTCGTGGAGGAGGCCGTCGACCTCGGCGTCTACTCCGTGTGCGTCTCGCCCTCCCGCCTGCCGGTGTACACCCCGGACAGCCTGCGGGTGGCCACCGTGTGCGGCTTCCCCTCGGGCGCCCACCACTCCCACGTCAAGGCCGCCGAGGCATCGCTGGCGGTGAGCACGGGGGCGGACGAGGTGGACATGGTGATCAACCTGGCGTTCGCCATGGAGCATGAGTTCGAGGCCGTCGAGTCCGACATCCGCGCCGTGCGCGACGCGATCCCCACCGCGGTGCTCAAGGTCATCCTCGAGACGGCCGTGCTTTCCGACGAGCAGATCGTCCGGTGCTGCATCGCCGCGGAACGGGCGGGCGCGGACTTCGTCAAGACGTCCACCGGATTCCACCCCGCCGGCGGGGCGAGCGTCCACGCCGTGCAGCTCATGAACGACACCGTCGGCGGCTTCCTGGGCATCAAGGCCTCCGGCGGCATCCGCGACACGGAGACTGCGCTGGCCATGATCGACGCCGGCGCGACCCGCCTGGGCTGCTCCGCGTCCGCGGCGGTGCTGGCGGGCCTGTGAACCCCGCCGAGTGGGCCGCGCACGACCCGGATCCGGTGACCCGGGCGGAGGTGCGCGGCTGGATCGACTCGGGGGATCCGCTGCTCCGGGAGCGTTTTTCCGGGCCCCTGACCTTCGGCACCGCCGGGCTGCGCGGGCCGATCGGGGCGGGGGAGACGGCGATGAACGTCGCCACCGTCACCCGCGCCACGGCCGGGGTGGCGGCCTGGCTCGGCGCGGGGGCCCGCGTCGTCCTCGGGTGCGACGCCCGCCACGGGTCGCGGGCCTTCTACGCCGTCGCCGCGGAGGTGCTCTCCGCCGCGGGCATCGAGGTCCTCGCCCTCCCGCCGCACCTTCCGACCCCGGTGACCGCCTTCGCCGTCCGCCACCTGCGTGCCGACGCCGGCGTCATGATCACCGCCTCCCACAACCCCGCCACGGACAACGGTTACAAGGTCTACGACGCCACCGGATCGCAGATCATCCCGCCCGCGGACTCGCAGATCGCGGCGCTCATCGACGCCGCCGACTGGGCCGACACCATCCCCCGATCGCGTTCGCTCATCCGCGAGGTGACCGTGGTCGAGGAGTACCTCGCCCGCGCCGTCTCGCTTATCGACGCCCCCTCCTCCCAGCCCGTCATCGTCACCACCGCCCTGCACGGCGTCGGCGGTGAGCTGCTGGCCCGGGCGCTGCGGGCGGCCGGTTTCCAGCGCGTGCACCCGGTATCCGAGCAGGAGCAGCCGGACCCCGACTTCCCGACGGTCGCCTTCCCCAACCCGGAGGAGTCGGGGGCCCTGGACCTGGCGTTCGCCCACGCCGAGCGGGTCGGGGCGGACCTCATCCTGGCGCTGGACCCGGACGCGGACCGCTGCGCCGTGGCGGTCCCGGGGCGGCAGTTCACGGGGGACGAGATCGGGGCGATCCTCGGGTGGGAGGTGGCCTCCCGGACCGAGAGCGGCGTCCTGGCCTGCTCGAACGTCTCCTCGCGGCTGCTGCGCAAAATCGCCGCGCACCACGGGCTCGACTGTGTGGAGACCCCCACCGGATTCAAATGGATCGCGCGGGTCCCCGACCTCATCTTCGGCTACGAGGAGGCCCTGGGCTACTGCGTCGACCCGGAGGCGGTGGCGGACAAGGACGGCATCACGGCGTGTCTGCGGGTGGCGGAGGTGGCGTCGAGAAGCAACCTGGAGACGCGGCTCGATGAGCTCGGCGAGCTCTTCGGATACCACCTGACCAGCCAGGTGGCGGTGCGCGTGGCCGCGCCGCAGGGGGAGATGCGGGTGAGTGAGCGCGGCCCCGACCGGATCATCGTGCGGCCCTCGGGCACGGAGCCGAAGATCAAGTACTACTTCGAGGCCGTCGCCCCGACGCGCGCGGAGGCGCAGGAGCGGCTCACAGCGCTGCGAGCGGCAGCGCCAGCTCCATCATCCGGGTGAAGGCGGTCTCCCTTTCGGCCGCCGAGGTGGCCTGGCCGGTGACGATGTTGTCGGAGACGGTGAACACCCCGAGGGCGTCGACACCCGCCTCCGCCGCGACCGCGTAGAGGCCGGCGGACTCCATCTCCACGCCGAGCACCCCCATCCGCGCCCAACGGGACAGCGCGGTGTCATCGGCCTGGTAGAAGATGTCGGAGGAGAGGATGTTGCCCACGTGCACGGTGGTGCTCTGGCGGGCGGCCTCCTCGGTGAGGGCCCGCAGCAGCGGCCACGACGCGATCGGCGCGAACGTGCCCGGCAGGCCGTACTGGGCGAGGAAACGCGAATCGGTGCACGCGCCCTGGGCGACGATGATCTCGTAGAGATCCAGCTCCGGCTGCAGCGCCCCGCAGGAACCGACGCGGATGAGACGCTGCGCGCCGAAGACGTGGATGAGCTCGTGCGCGTACAGGGAGATCGACGGGATGCCCATGCCCGAGCCCATGACCGAGACCTCGTGCCCCTGCCACGTGCCGGTGAAGCCGAGCATGTTGCGCACGGCGTTGAACTGGACGACGTCTTCCAGGTAGGTGTCCGCGATGAACTTCGCCCGCAGCGGATCGCCCGGCATGAGGACCGTCCGTGCGATGGGCGCGCCCTGGGGATTGATGTGCGGGGTATCAGGCATGACGTTCTCCCGTCAGCATGCTCAGCAGCAGGATGTTGCGCGCCGGGGCGTCGCTCGGGCAGTCGACGCGGTGCGTGACGTGTTCGCGCAGGTGCACCACCACGCCGGGGGCCAGCCGCACGGTCTCGTCGCCGCACGTGAAGTCGAGTTCACCCTCCACGCACTGCACCGTGATGGGGTGTGCCGCCCGGTGGTCCGGCAGGTCCTGGCCCGGCGAGAAGGTGAAGGCGATGAGGTTGGCGCCGTCGCCCTGCAGCAGCCGCTGGACCGCCGGCCGCGGGCGGGAGGGGGCGGGGGCGGGTGCGGCGTCGAGAAGCGGGAGGACCGTCATGTCCTCGCCGACGTGGGCCGCGGACCCGAACGTGTCCGGGGAATTGACCGGAACAGAGTGGTCAGTCATGGTTCCGAGCGTAGACGACTAGCATGTAACCCGTGAACGAGAATGAGGTCCAGATCGGACGTGTGATCAAGCCCCACGGCGTGCGCGGCGAGCTCGTCGTCGACCCCACGACGGACGACCCGGACGGGCGTTTCGCGGTCGGCACCGTGCTGGAGGGGCGGCAGACCGGCAAGACCCTGAGCCTGACGGTCAAGGCGGTGCGCCCGCACCAGGGCCGCCTGCTGGTCACCTTCGCCGAGATCCCCGGCCGCACCGAGGCCGAGTCGCTGCGCGGGCTGCGCTTCTTCGCGGAGCCGATCATCGACGAGGACGACGACTCCTACTACGACCACGAGCTCATCGGCCTGCGCGTGCTCAACGTCGGCGCCGTCAGCGAGGAGGAGGCCCACGCCCGCGCCTACGAGGGCGCGCTGCCGGAGCCGGAGGACATCGGCGAGATCACCGGCGTCGTCCGCGGCACCGCACACCGACTCCTCGAGGTCCGGGTGGATGACGGCGGCGAGGCGATGGTGCCCTTCGTCCACGCCATGGTGCCGATCGTGGATCTGGACAACGAGGCCATCGTCATCACCCCGCCGGAAGGGCTGCTGGACCTGTGAGGCTGGATGTCATCACCATCTTCCCCGAGTACCTCGACCCCCTGCGCCACGCGCTGCTGGGCAAGGCCATCGAGCAGGGAACACTGTCCGTCGGCGTGCATGACCTGCGCCAGTGGGCCACCGACGTGCACAAGTCCGTCGACGACACTCCCTACGGCGGCGGCCCCGGCATGGTGATGAAGCCGGAGGTGTGGGGGCCCGCGCTCGACGCCGTCGCCGCCGGCGAGACCGGCACCGAGCTGGAGAGCTCCCTGCCGCACCTGGAGAAGCCGGTCGAGGAGGTGGCATCGTCCTATGCGGGCGGCGCGCGGGACGAGCGGCCCCTGCTCATCGTGCCGACCCCGGCCGGCACGCCCTTCACCCAGGCGGACGCGCAGGAATGGTCTCACGAGGAGCACATCGTCTTCGCCTGCGGCCGCTACGAGGGTATCGATCAGCGCGTCATCCTCGACGCCGAGCAGCGCTACCGCGTCCGCGAGGTCTCCATCGGCGATTACGTCCTCATCGGCGGGGAAGTGGCGGTGCTCGTCATCGCCGAGGCCGTGGTCCGGTTGATCCCCGGCGTCCTGGGCAACCGCCGCAGCCACGAGGAGGACAGCTTCTCCGACGGCCTGCTCGAGGGGCCCTCGTATACGAAGCCGCGCGAGTGGCGCGGGCTTGAGGTGCCGGAGGTGCTCTTCTCCGGAAACCACGCGAAGGTCGACCGCTGGCGCCGCGACCAGGCACTGCTGCGCACGCAGGCCGTCCGACCCGAACTGTTGGACGGGGTTGAGCTCTCCGCGGCGGACCGGGCGGTGCTGGGCTACTAGTAAGTTGGGGCCATGAGTCGAGACATCTCCACGGACCTTAACATCCTCGCCCGCCCCGCTGAATGGGAGCAGATCTCGGCAGCGCTGCCCGCTGCGTTGGCCGAGGCTGGCTACGCCGTGGACACGGTGCACGGGGAGATCGTCGACCTCACCTGCGAGCCCGACAACATGCTGCTCTCCCAGTTCGCCCAGGAGCAGGGCCGGATGCCGATCACCGAGGTGCTCTACCGGGTGATCATCAACGGCCGCAGCGCACTCGACCTGCGGGGCGCCACGGCTGCCGTGGTGGCGGCGCTACCGGAGGGCACCTACTGGTACGGCACCAGCAGCGAAGGGCACACCGAGCCCGGCATCGGTGCCGCCTGCGCCTGGCAGGATCGTTCCTGAGACATGGCCATGTTCGACAGGGCCGCGGAGGCCTACGACCGCCACGCCGCCGACAGCGCCTACAACGCCCACTACGACCGACCCGCCATGCTCGAACTTCTCGGCGACGTCTCCGGTCTCTCGCTTCTCGACGCCGGCTGCGGCTCCGGCCTCTACGCCGCGGAGCTCCTCGCCCGCGGGGCCTCGGTGGTGGGTGTCGACGCCAGTTCCGAGCTCATCCGCCTCGCCCGCCGACGCGCCCCGGCCGCGGAGTTCCACGTTCAACCGCTGGAGAAGCCGCTCGCCTGGGCGGCGGAAGCCAGCTTCGACCGCATCCTCATGGCACTGGTGCTGCATCACCTGCACTATCCCGTCGACGTGCTGCGCGAGATGCACCGCGTCCTGCGTGACGACGGCCGCCTCCTCATCTCCACCGGACACCCCACCGACGACTGGCGACGCCACGGCGGCAGCTACTTCGCCACCGAACGCATCGAGGAAACCTGGTCAATGGGCGTGCAGACCTCCTATCGCCGGGCCCCGCTGTCCACCCTCGTCGATGAGTTCGGGCGGGCCGGGTTTGTCGTCGAGAAGCTTGTCGAACCGCGACCGACCCCGGCGATGGAAGAGAAGTACCCCGCGGCCCACGAGAAGCTGTCGCGCGTGCCGGCCTTCATCGCCTTCCAACTCATGAAACACCCCGGGAGCCTCCGATGACACGACTCATCAGCGCCGACACCTCCGAGATGCTCGGCTGGTCGGGGGCGGAACTCAAGCAGGCCATCCGGGCCAGCGAGGGGCGGGTGGTGTGTGCGGAGAACATCGTCACGCTCACCCCGCAGGTCACGGACCTCAGCAATGCGGAAATCGCCCGCGCCTTCGGGGCGGACCTCATCCTGCTCAACCTGCTCGACGTCGAACACCCCCGCATCCACGGTCTCGCCGACGCCGAGGACCCGGTGCGGCGCCTCCGCGAGCTGGTCGGACGGCCGGTGGGCATTAACCTCGAGCCCGTCGACACGACCGCCGCCATGCTCGAGGAACGGCAGGAGGTCGCGCCGGGCCGCCGGGCGCTGCGTTCCTCCATCCTGCACGCTGGGGAATTGGGCGCGGACTTCCTGTGCCTGACCGGCAACCCCGGCTCCGGGGTGAGCAACGCGCAGATCGCGGAGAGCGTCCGCCTCTGTGCGCAGCTTTTCGACGGCCTCGTCATCGCCGGGAAGATGCACGGGGCCGGGGTGGGGGAGAGGGTTGTCGATAAGCAGGCGGTGGAGGACTACCTGGCGGCGGGGGCCGACATCATCCTCGTCCCGGCCGTGGGCACCGTGCCTGGATTCACCATGGACGAACTTGTCGACATCGTCCGCACCGTGCACGCCGCGGGGGGCCTCGTGATGACCGCGATCGGCACCAGTCAGGAGACCTCCGACCCCGCCACCATCCGCCGGATCGCCCACGACAACAAGATCGCCGGCGCCGACATCCAGCACATCGGCGACGCCGGGCCCGGCGGGTTGGCGGACCCGATGAACATCTATACGCTCAGTGAGACGATCCGAGGTCGCCGCCACACGATCTCCCGAATGGCAAGGTCAATACGTAGATGACAGAGCAGAAAGAACCCGAACTCCCCGGGTTCCTCGCCCACCCCGACCGCACCGACAAGGTTCTCTTCGCGGCGCTCATCCTCATGGGACTGTGGTCCCTCGCGCTCATCCCGCTGCGCGCGTGGCTGCTCTCGCATCCGCTCATCTACACCCTGGCCGTCGGCGGCTACACCTCAGCCGTGGTCTCCGGTGCGAACGCCTCGGTGGGCAACGGCATCTGGTGGGTCTACCTGCTCTGTTCGGTGGTCGGTGCGGTGAAGTTCATGCCCGTCTACTGGGCGATGGGCCGCAAGTGGGGCATGGAGTTCATCGACATGTCCCTGCAGTACATGCCGCGCGCGCACCGTTTCTTCCAGAAGGCGGTGGCCTCTGAGTCCACCCGGATGTACGCCGGCACCCTGGCCTTCATCCCGCTCGGCTACCTGCCCGGACCGGTGCCGAACACCGTGGTCAACGCCGTGGCCGGGCTGCTGAAGATCCGCTTCCTCGTCATGCTGGCGGTCAACGTGCTGAGCATCCTGGCCGTCAACGGGCTGTTCATGTGGCTCGGACTCACCTACGGCGACCAGGTGCTCGAGGTCGTCGAAGTGATCAACAAGTACCTCCTGTGGATCACCCTGGGCCTGGTAGCGCTGATGGTGTTCCGCGGCTGGCGGCAGAACAAGAAGAAGGCGGGGGCGTGAGGCAGCGGCGTCGCTGAGGGGGCGCGTTCTGGCGTACCCCGATTGCTTTCGGGGTGGGGTGTTGTCCCTGGTCAGAATTCCCGGCGGAAGGCAGAAGGGTACGCGAGAACGCGCCGGTAGGTGGTGCACCGCGGACGGGGGCACACGGATGCGCGAGTAGGCCAGTCGCCCCGCGGTGTCCGGGGCTGGCATCGGCCTCACGTAAACTCTCCCGAATGATCGTCTCCACCATCGCCCGCGAACTTCAGGTCCGCGAGGTCCAGATCCGTGCCGTCCTCGACCTGCTTGCGGAAGGCAACACCGTCCCGTTCATCGCCCGCTACCGCAAGGAAGCGACCGGCGGCCTCGACGACACGCAGCTGCGCACCATCGAGGAACGCGCCACCTACCTGCGGGAACTCGAGGAGCGCAAGCAGGCAGTCCTCGAGTCGATCGAGGAGCAGGGCAAGCTCAGTGACAACCTCCGCGCGCTCATCGTCGCCTGCGAGACGAAGGCGCGCCTGGAGGATCTGTACCTGCCTTTCAAGAAGCGGCGCCGCACGAAGGCGGACATCGCCCGCGAGGCGGGGCTCGAGGCCCTTACTGATGCGCTCATCGACACCCCCTCCGCCGACCCGCAGGCCCTGGCTGCGGGCTACCTCACCGAGGGCTTCGAGGACGAGAAGAAGGCGCTGGAGGGAGCCCGCGCGATCCTCATCGATCGTTTCGCGCTCGACGCCGACCTGGTCGGCGAGGTCCGGGAGCAGATGTTCCGCACCGGGGCGATGACGGCCTCGGTCATCGCCGGCCAGGAGAGCAAAGGCGCGAAGTTCAAGGATTACTTCGAGTTCTCCGAGCCCTTCACCAAGTTGCCTTCCCACCGGATCCTGGCGCTGCTGCGCGGCGAGTCCGAGGGCGTGCTCCAGCTGCACCTCGATCCCGGCGACGACACCATCTACGAGGGCATGATCACCCGGCACTTTGACCTGCCCGAGTCCCGCTGGCTGGCCGAAGCCGTCCGCTTCGGTTGGCGCACCAAGCTCGCGGTGTCCTCCGGCCTGGACGTGCGTATGCGTCTCAAAGAGAAGGCGGAGGAGGGGGCGCTCGATGTCTTCGCCACCAACCTCCGCGATGTCCTTCTCGCGGCCCCCGCCGGGCAGCGCGCCACCCTGGGGCTGGACCCCGGGTTCCGGAACGGCGTGAAGTGCGCCGTCGTCGATCCCACGGGCAAGGTGCTGGCCACCACCATCGTGTATCCGCACCAGCCGCAGAACCGCTGGGACGCGGCCCGCCAGGAGCTGGCCGGGCTGTGTGCGACGCACGGGGTGGATCTGCTGGCCGTCGGCAATGGCACGGCCTCCCGGGAGACGGAGAAGCTGAGCAACGAGATCGCGGACCTCATCAAGGACGCCGGCGGGAAGCGTCCCACCCCGGTCGTGGTGAGCGAGTCCGGGGCCTCCGTGTACTCCGCCTCCGAGATCGCGGCCGCCGAGTTCCCCGACATGGACGTGTCCCTGCGTGGGGCAGTCTCCATCGCCCGCCGCCTCCAGGACCCCCTGGCGGAGCTGGTGAAGATCGACCCCAAGGCCATCGGCGTCGGCCAGTACCAGCACGACATCAACCAGCACGCCCTGGCCCGCACCCTCGACGGGGTGGTGGAAAGTGCCGTCAACGCCGTGGGCGTGGACCTCAACACCGCCTCGGTCCCGCTGCTCGAGCGCGTCGCCGGTGTCACCGGCACCCTGGCGAAGAACATCGTGGCGCACCGCGACGATCATGGCGCGTTCGCCAACCGCAAGGCCCTGCTCAAGGTCCCGCGCCTGGGACCCAAGGCTTACGAGCAGTGCGCCGGCTTCCTCCGCATCTCCGGCGGCAGCGATCCTCTCGACGCCTCCGCCGTGCACCCCGAGGCCTACCCGGTCGTCGCCCGCATCGCCGCCGCCACCGGACTGGGTGTGGAGGAGCTCATCGGCAACACCCGCGTGCTTTCTGGGCTGCGCGCCGCGGACTTCGCTGACGACACTTTCGGCGTCCCCACCGTCACCGACATCATCGCCGAGCTGGACAAGCCCGGCCGCGATCCCCGCCCGGAGTTCAGGACGGCCAGCTTCAAGGAGGGCGTGGAGAAGGTTTCGGACCTCAAGCCCGGCATGATCCTCGAGGGCACCGTCACCAACGTCGCCGCCTTCGGCGCGTTCATCGACGTCGGCGTCCACCAGGACGGCCTCGTCCATGTCTCCGCCATGTCGGATCGTTTCGTCTCTGACCCGCATGCGGTCGTGCGCTCAGGCCAGGTGGTCAAGGTGAAGGTCATGGAGGTTGACGTCGAGCGCCAGCGCATCGGCCTGTCGCTGCGGCTGGATGATGAGCCGGGCCAGCCGAAGAAGAAGCCCCAGCGCGGAGGCAAGCGCCAGCCGCAGGCCGGCGGTTCCATGGCCGCTGCCCTCCAGCGCGCGGGCCACGGGCGGTAGACCTCAATTCTTGAGGGCCCTATGAGTGCTTCCGGTTGGTTCAAACCACCCGGAAGCACTCGAAACCCCCGTAAGAGGAGTGACTAACCGGAGACCCCGTTGATGCCGCCGGGCAGGTCGATGAGCTCGTAGCCGAGGTCCGCGTACTGCGCGCAGAACCGCGCCGAGCGCACGCCCGAGGCACAGTGCACCACCACGCGCTCCGCGTCGCCCAGCGCGCGGCGCACGGTGTCCGGGCCGAAGATGTCCGACAGCGGCAGCCGCACGGGATCCAGGGAGGCGAGGGAATCGTTGAGCATCTTCTCGTGCGGCTCGCGGATGTCGAGGAGGATGGCGCGGCCGGCGCGGACCTCGTCGAGCGGGGAGGGGCCGACCGCACACACCGCCTCCCCGTAGGACTCCTCCAGCGAGGTGACCAGCTCGCGCGCCGGGTCGGCGGCGATCTGGAAGGTGCGGGTGGCACCGGGGAAGGCGTCGTAGCTGAGCATCCGTCCGGGGACCACGTCGAGGCCGGCGAGGTAGCCGATCGTGGTGGTGGCCAACAGGGCGCCGACCACGGCGGTCGTGGCCCCGAGGACGCCGGCGGTGGCGCAGTCCTCGATCCCGGGCGGCTGCTCGGGGAAGAGATCCCGCAGCCCCACACCCCGCGAGGAGGGCCCGGAGGTGAACAGGCACACATCCCCGTGGAAGCGCAGCACGGTGCCCCACACCAGCGGGGTGCCGGTGATCTCGGCGGCGTCGGCGACGAGGTACTTGGTCTGGAAGGAGTCGGAACCGTCGACCACGAGATCCACCGATCCCACCAGCGACACCGCATTGCCCACGGTCAGCCGCTCGTTGAGTGCCGTCACCGTGATGCCGGGCTGCAGCTCGGCCAGGCGCTCGGCGACCACCTCGACCTTCACCCGGCCGACGTCGGAGGCGCCAAAGAGGATCTGGCGGTGGATGTTGGTGATGTCGACGGTGTCGTCGTCGATGACGGTGATGTGGCCGACTCCCGCCGAGGCGAGGGACTGCATGGCCGGGCAGCCGAGGCCACCGGCGCCGATGACCAGGACGTGGGCGTCGGCAAGCGCCTGCTGCTGGGCCGGACCGTAGCCGGGCAGGGCCAGCTGGCGGGCGACGCGGCGCAGCTCGGAATCATCCATCTACAGCACCTGATCCGACCAGGACACCAGGCCGTCGAAACTGGAGGAGGCCACGGCGTGCTCGCGGCGTGGGATGCGGCCCGCACCGGCGGCCAGGCGCCCGGCCTCGACGGCGTGCTTCATCGCGGTCGCCATCGCCACCGGGTCCTGGGAGCGGTTGACGGCGGAGGCGAGGAGGACTCCGGAGCAGCCGAGCTCCATGGCCAGGGCGGCGTCGGAGGCGGTGCCGACGCCGGCGTCGAGAAGCACGGGCACGCCGGCCCGCGAGCAGATGAGCTCGATGTTGTGCGGGTTGAGGATGCCCAGGCCGGTGCCGATCGGCGAGCCCAGCGGCATGACCGCCGCGCAGCCGACGTCCTCGAGGCGCCGGGCCACGACCGGATCGTCGGAGGTGTAGGCGAGCACCACGAAGCCCTCGGCGACGAGGAGTTCGCAGGCGTCGATGAGCTCGACGACGTCGGGAAGCAGGGTGTGCTCGTCGGCGATGACCTCGACCTTCACCCAGTTGGTGCCCAGCGCCTCGCGAGCCAGCCGCGCGGTGATGACGGCGTCGCGTGCGGTGCGGCACCCGGCGGTGTTGGGCAGCGGGGCGATGTCCAGGCGCTGGAGCAGGTCGAAGACGGATTCCCCGGTGCCCGCGGCGTGGCGGCGCATGGCCACGGTGGTCAGTTCGGTGCCGGAGGCGCGCAGTGACTCCTCCAGCAGGGACATCGACGTCGCCCCGCCCGTGCCCATGATGAGGTGCGAGTCGAAGGTGCGGTCGGCGATGGTGAGCATGGATCAGCCTCCCTGGACTGCGGTGAGAATGTCGACGGTCATGCCCTCGCTGAGCGGGCGGTCCCACGCGGAACGGGGGACGACATCGCCGTCGACGGCCACGGCCACACCGGCGGCGGGCAGCTCGCCGAGGGTCTCCTCGACGAGGCCGAGGAGGGTGGTCGCGGAGGTCTCGACGGGCTCGTTGTTGACGGTCAGGTTCATGGTCACTCCTTGTGTCGGTGCGGGTCGCACGCCGCGAGGTCGATGCCCGGGTCGGTGCCCTCCACCAGGTGGACGGCCACGTCGGCGGCCAGCGCGGTGAGCAGGATGCCGTGGCGGAAGTACCCGGTGGAGACGATGAGGTTTTCGTTCACCTTTCCAAGGTACGGAAGATCATCCGGCGTGCCCGGGCGCGCACCCGTGGTGGCCTCGAGGAAATCGCACTCCTCGATGCCGGGGACGAGGCGGCCGGCGTCGCGGAGCAGGTCGTGGACGGCGCCGGTGCGGGGGACCGGGCGGTCGTCCTCGCGGGAGGTGGCGCCGATGGCGATGGTGTCGTCGGTGCGCGGGATGAGGTAGACGGGGCGGTCCTCGACGAAGCCGCGCACCACCCGGGTGAGCAGCGGCCGCAGGTGCGTCGGCACCCCGAGGCGCAGGATGTCGCCGTAGACCGGGCGCAGCTTGAGGCCGGGGTAGAGCGCGCCGGCGCCGAGGCCGTTGGCCAGGATGACCGGGCCCGCGGGCAATGTGTCGGCCTGGGTGCGGACGATGGGCACGGAGAGGGCGGTGAGGGCGTCGAGAAGCGCGGCGGCGAACAGCCGCGGGTTGACCTGGTGATCACCCGGGATGTGCACCGCGCCGGCCAGGTGCGGGGACAAGGCGGGCTCGAGCGCGCGGGCCTGCCGCAGGGGCAGCCGCTCGGCGCTCATCGCGTGCCCGGCCTGGTACTCGGCCAGCTCCGCCAGGTGCGTCGCATCCGCCCGGTCGGCCGCCACCACGAGGGTGCCCTCCGTGCGGTAGCCGGTGGGCAGGGCCGTGTGCTTCTCGACGATCCCCATCAACCCCGGATACAGCTCCGCCGAGCGCAGCATGAGGGGGAAGAGGGGCTCCTGCCGGTAGACCACCTCGGCGACAGGGGCCAGCATTCCGCCGGCGTGGTGGGTGGCCCCGGAGGCCGGCGCCGGGTCCTGCAGGGTGACCTCGTGCCCGCGGTCGGCCAGACGCAGCGCGGTGGCCAGGCCGATGAGCCCGCCACCGACGACGGTGATCACTCGAAACCCGCCACCAGGCGGGCGGCGTAGGCGCGGGGATCGTCGGCGTTCATGAGCCCACGCACGACGGCCAGGCCGGCGACCCCGGTGGCGGCCAGGTCGGCGGCATCGTCGGCGGTGACGTCACCGATGGCCACCACGGGCACCCGCGACAGCGCCGTGAGTTCCCGGTAGCCCGCGAGACCCAGCGGCGGGCGGCCGGAGTCCTTCGTCGGGGTGGGGCGGTAGGGGCCGGCGCCGATGTAGTCGATGAGGTCGCCGAGCTCGTTGGAGGCCTCGACCATCGCTCGAGTGCCCGTGGTCAGGCCGATGATCGCGTCCGGCCCGAGCAGGTCGCGGACCTGCGCCACCGGCAGATCCGTCTGGCCGACGTGCACGCCGTGGACGGGCAGGCCCTGCCGCATGAGGGAGAGGGCGACGTCGACGCGGTCGTCGATAAGCACGGTCGCCCGGTCACCGACCTCCCGGGCGATGTCCGCGGTGAGCTCGTAGAGATCGAGCGCGTCGATCGGCTTGCTGCGCACCTGCACCGTGCCGCAGCCGCCGGCGACGGCCTCGCGCACCACCTCAAGGATGTGCTCGCGGGTGCCGGAGCCGGTCACGAGGTAGCAACGCAGGTCAAGGGAGGGACGCATCATTCACCGATTCGAGATAGACATGGGAACCGCGCTTGCGGAACTCCTCCGACATGGTACGCATCCCGTCCTCCGCCTCCGGCGCACCCACCTGGGGCAGGCCGAGCTTCGCGCCGAAGGTGTCGCGGATGTCCTGGCTGATGCGCATGGAACAGAACTTCGGGCCGCACATGGAGCAGAAGTGGGCGGTCTTCGCCGGCTCGGCGGGCAGGGTCTCGTCGTGGTAGGCCTGCGCCGTCTCCGGGTCGAGCGAGAGGGCGAACTGGTCGTGCCAGCGGAACTCGAAACGCGCCTTCGACATGGCGTCATCCCAGTCCCGCGCGCCGGGGTGGCCCTTCGCCACGTCCGCGGCGTGCGCGGCCAGCTTGTAGGTGATCACGCCGGTCTTGACGTCATCGCGGTTCGGCAGACCGAGGTGCTCCTTCGGGGTGACGTAGCACAGCATCGCGGTGCCACCCATGGCGATGTGCGCGGCGCCGATGGCGGAGGTGATGTGGTCGTAACCCGGAGCGATGTCCGTGACCAGCGGGCCGAGGGTGTAGAAGGGGGCGTCGGAGGCCCACTCCTGCTCCAGCTCGTTGTTTACCTGGATCATGTTGAGCGGCACGTGTCCCGGACCCTCCACCATGACCTGCACGTCATACTCCCAGGCCCGGCGGGTGAGCTCGCCGATGGTCTTCAACTCGGCGAACTGGGCGTCGTCGTTGGCGTCGGCGAGGCTGCCCGGGCGCAGACCGTCGCCGAGGGAGAAGGCGACGTCGTACTGCGCGAAGATCTCACACAGCTCGTCGAAGTTCTCGTAGAGGAAGGACTCCTTGTGGTGCGCCAGGCACCAGCCCGCCATGATCGACCCGCCGCGCGAGACGATGCCCGTCACCCGCTCCGTGGTCAGCGGGATGAAGGGCAGGCGCACGCCCGCGTGGACGGTCATGTAGTCGACGCCCTGCTCGCACTGCTCGATGACGGTGTCCCGGAAGATCTCCCAGGTGAGGTCCTCGGCGATGCCGTTGACCTTCTCCAGGGCCTGGTAGATCGGCACCGTGCCGATGGGCACCGGCGAATTACGGATGATCCACTCGCGCGTGGTGTGGATGTCATTGCCGGTGGACAGGTCCATGACCGTGTCCGCGCCCCAGCGGGTCGCCCAGCGCAGCTTCTCCACCTCCTCCTGGATCGACGAGCTCACGGCCGAGTTGCCGATGTTCGCGTTTATCTTCGTGAGGAACTTCCGGCCGATGATCATCGGCTCCGACTCCGGGTGGTTGATGTTGTTCGGCAGGATCGCCCGGCCCCGCGCGATCTCCGCGCGCACGAACTCCGGATCGCAGTGCTCGCGCAGCGCGACGAACTCCATCTCCTTCGTGACGATGCCCTGCCGCGCGTAGTGCATCTGCGTCACCCGCTGTCCCTCCAGCGCACGCAGCGTCGGGCGCTTCTCGCCCTTCCACTCGGCCGAGGCCTCGCCGCGCCGGGTCGCCGTCTTGCCGTCATCGGCCAGGTTGCGCGGGCGGCCCTCATACTTCTCGACGTCCCCCCGCTCCGCGATCCACTCGGCCCGCAGCGCCGGCAGGCCGACGGTGACGTCACACTCCGGCCCGCGCGTGCGGTAGACGCGGAAAGGCTCGTTGGGGCCGGTGGGGGAGTCGTCCAGGTGGATCTCCGTCTCCGGGACGCTCAGACCGTTCTTCTCGACGGGTGCGAATCGGTGCTTCGGGTGAATCTCAGTGGAGTGATGGGTGGGCTGCACAGCCTCGCCTCTCTTCCTTCGCCGGTACTAACCGGACAGGTTCAAACGGTGCTTGCGCGGCTACAACAGCGCAATCTCAGCCCGATGCCTCAGGCGCCCGTGGGGTCGTCGGTCATCGTACCACCGGAGGTTTTGCACGGGGGTGGGCGGTGTGGGAGACTAGGCGGGTTGTATGTAACGGGCACGAACCGGTCGAGCGTCCCACCAGGGAAGAAGCCGCCAGGGTCCTCTGTCCAGAACTGAAAAGGAACATGTCGCATGAACATTCTCGACAAGGTTGACGCCGCACAGCTGCGCGACGACATCCCGGCCTTCCGTGCCGGTGACACCCTCGACGTCCAGGTCAAGGTCATCGAGGGCTCGACGGAGCGCACCCAGCTGTTCAAGGGTGTCGTCATCCGTCGCCAGGGCTCCGGCATCCGCGAGACCTTCACCATCCGTAAGGTCTCCTTCGGTATCGGCGTGGAGCGTACCTTCCCGGTCCACTCCCCGAACATCGCCTCCATCGAGGTCACCCGCCGCGGCGACGTCCGCCGTGCGAAGCTGTACTACCTGCGCGAGCTGCGCGGCAAGGCAGCCCGCATCAAGGAGAAGCGCTAAGTTTCGCCGGACTATTGACTCACGCCTGTGGCGTGGGTTACAGTCTAGATATTGCTTCACCGGACGAAAGTCAGGGTGAGGAAGTGAACCCCGGAAGTTCCGTCGCAAGACGGGACCCGGGGTTTGCGCATTGCTGGGGTCGGGGGCGGGCCCTACGCCAGCAGCTGCCGGGAGGCCAGGTCGCGGTACAGCTCACTCGACTCCATGAGAGAGGTGTGGGTGCCGACGGCGGAGATGCGGCCGTCGGCAAGCACGATGATCTGGTCGGCGTCGGTGACGGTCGAGAGGCGGTGCGCGACGACGACGAGGGTGCGGTCGGCGGCCGAGGCGGCGATGGCGTCGAGGATGAGCTGCTCGTTGTGGGAGTCGACGGCGGAGGTGGGTTCGTCGAGAAGCAGGATGGGCGAATCCATGAGCAGCATGCGGGCGAGGGCGAGGCGCTGGCGCTGGCCGCCGGAGAGGGTGAGGCCGCGGTCGCCGAGTTCGGTGTCCAGGCCCTCGGCCTCCTCCATGCGTTCGCGCAGGTTGACCTGGTCGAGTGCCCACCAGCACTGCTCGTCGGTCGCGTTCGGGGTGGCCAGGCGGAGGTTGTCGCGGACGGAGCCGGCCAGCACGGCGGCCTCCTGCTCGACGTAGCCGACGATGTCGCGTACCGACGCCCGCGTCAACCCCGCCATGTCCTGGTCGCCGAGCCACAGTCGGCCGGAATTCGGGTCGTAGAAGCGCTCGATGAGCGCCAGCATGGTTGATTTGCCGGAGCCGGAGGGGCCGACGATGGCGGTCTTGGTGCCGGCGGGGATGGTCACGGAGACGTCGGAGAGGACGGGGGTGTCGTCGGTGTAGGAGAAGGAGACGTCGTCGAAACGCACGGTCCCGGAGGGGCGGGCGGTGGTTCCGGTCTCGGACTCCTTCTCCTCGCCCATGACCTGCTCGATGCGTTCGATGGCACCCATGGCCTGGCGGATGGTGGTGATGGCGCTGAAGATGGCGCCCAGCGGCATGGACACCATGAACAGGTAGAGCACGAAGGTGACCAGGTCGGCGACGGTGATGGTGCCGGCGGCCACGCGCGCGCCGCCGAGGCCCAGGACGAGGAGGAAGGATCCCTGCATGGCCAGCCCGGCGGCGGGGAAGATGAGGGCGGCGACGCGGGCGATGCGCACGCCCTGCAGCCAGGCGTTGTCGGCGTCGGCACGCAGGGTGGCTTCGACGGAGTCCTGTGCGCCGGAGGCCCGGATCGTGCGCACCGCGACGAGGGCGCGGTCCATGCCGGCGCCGAGATCGCCGACGGCCTGCTGGGCGCGTTTGGTGTAACGCTGAATGAGTGTCGAGGAGCCGATGACGGCCAGCAGCGTCACCGTCACCACCGCCATGACCAGGGCCAGCATGAAGACATCGACCATGGCCATGAGCACGATCGCGCCGATCATCGTCGCCACACCACCGATCGCGCTGACCAGTCCGCCGGTGAAGGCGGCACGGATGATGGTGGTGTCCGAGCCCAGGCGAGTGACCAGGTCGCCGGTGCGGTGGCGGTCGTAGACGGGGATGGGCAGGCGCAGGAGGTGGCCGATGAGATCGTAACGCGTCGCCTTCACGGCCGATTCCGCCGTGACCGTGAGCAGGTAGGACTGCAGCGCGCCGAGTACGGAGGACACGACGAGCAGCGCCACGAGGATCCACGCCAGGTGGGCGATGGGCCCCTGCCCGACGGTGGTGATGAGCCGGTTGATCACCAGTGGCTGGGCCAGCCCCAGTCCGGAGCCGACCAGGGAGAGCACCACGGCCACGGTCAGCGCCGCCTTGTGGTGGGCGAGCATGGCCAGCAACGTGCGGAAGGCAGGGGAGTTCATGTCGATCCAGTCTAGGCCCGTGCCCGGCTGCTAGGCTCGGACCCCGTGACTGATGCGGAGAGAAACCACGAGGAGTCGACGGGGTCGACGGCGGCGTCGGCAAGCGGGGCGGAGAAGAAGTCCGCGCCGTGGTACATCGAGATTCCGGTGGTCATCGCGGTGACGCTGCTGGCGATCTTCCTCATTCAGACGTTCGTCGGGCGGGTGTACATGATTCCCTCGCAGTCGATGGAGCCGACGCTGCACGGCTGTGCCGGGTGCACGGGCGACCGCATTTTCGTGGACAAGATCAGCTACCGCTTCAGCGATCCCGAGCCGGGGGATGTCGTGGTGTTCAAGGGCACCGACTCCTGGAATCAAGGCTTCGTGTCGCAGCGATCGCACAACGATGTCGTCCGCGCGCTGCAGAACGTCGGTTCCTATGTGGGACTCGTCGCGCCCGATGAGAATGACCTGGTCAAGCGCATCGTGGCCACCGGCGGGCAGACGGTGTCCTGCCAGGCCGGCGACCCGGCGGTGATGGTGGACGGGGCGCCCGTCGACCAGTCCTACACCTTGACTCCGCTGGCGTATCCCGTGGATCCGGCGACCGGCTCCGAGGCCTGCGGCGGCCCCTTCTTCGGACCGCTCACCGTGCCGGAAGGCAACTACTTCATGATGGGCGACAACCGCACCAACTCCGCCGATTCCCGCGCCCACCTGGGCGATGAGCACCAGGGCACCATCCCGGAGGAGAACATCCGCGGCAAGGTCCAGTTCATCATCTTCCCGTTCAACCGCATCGGCGGTGTCGCCGACCCCGCGATCCAGGGGTAGTGGAGGAGCTTCTCGACGCCCGCGGTCTCGGCCCCGTCGCCGGCGTCGACGAGGCGGGGCGGGGCGCCTGCTGCGGGCCACTCACCGTCGCCGCCTGCATCCTGCCGCCGGGGGAGCTGCCGGGGCTGGAGAAACTGACCGACTCGAAGAAGCTCACGCCCGCCTGGCGGGAGCGGCTCTACCCGCGGATCATCGAGGCCGCCGTGGCGTGGTCGGTGGTGAGCATCTCCGCGACGGCCATCGACGCCCGCGGCATCCAGCACGCCAACATCTCCGGCATGCGCCGCGCGGTGGCTGCCCTGGACGTGCGCCCCGGATATGTCCTCACCGACGCCTGGAAGATCCCCGGTCTGGACGTCCCCCACCTGCCGGTACTCGGCGGGGACGCGCACGTGCGCGCTATTTCCGCGGCCAGTGTCCTGGCGAAAGTCACCCGCGACCGGCTCATGGTGGAGATGGACGCCCGCTATCCCGCCTACGGACTGGCGTCGCACAAGGGCTATTCCACGAAGGCGCACATGGCTGCGGTGCGTCAGCACGGGGCGACGCGTGAGCACCGATACACTTACGCCAACGTCGTGAAGGCCCACGACGACTGGCTTGAGCATGTGAGGAGTGAGTAGTGAGCGCTGAGGAACTCGACAACTACGAGGCAGAGGTGGAGCTCTCCCTGTACCGCGAGTACCGGGATGTGGTCAGCCAGTTCTCCTACGTCGTGGAGACCGAGCGCCGCTTCTACCTGGCCAACGCCGTGGAGCTCATCCCGCACACCGACGGCCGCGACGTCTACTACGAGGTCCGCATGTCCGATGCGTGGGTCTGGGACATGTACCGTTCCGCCCGTTTCGTGCGCTACGTCCGTGTCATCACCTACAAGGACGTCAACATCGAGGAGCTGGACAAGCCGGACCTCATTCTGCCGGAATAGTCAAATCGGCACAGGCCCCGCCTGTGGATAACTCGAGTTATCCACAGATCCGGGGCCATTCTTCTTGTCTGCACTTTTCTTCCCGCTTCTCGACGCCCACCCTGGAGTCACCACACCAATTCCAGGGGGGAATCACATGTCCGTTGCCCAGAAACGTCGCACCCGGCTCGGCCGGCTGGGAGAGTCCGAGGCCGCCGCCTTCTACCGCCACCGCGGGGCGGAGGTCCTCGACCGCAATGTCGCCTATCCCGTCGGCGAGCTCGACCTGGTCTGCCGGGAACCGGACGGCACGATCGTGTTCGTCGAGGTCAAGACCCGCTCCGGTCGCGGCTTCGGGGGCGCGGAGGCGGTGACCGGCCGCAAACTGGCCCGCATCCGCCGCGCCGCCGCCCGGTGGCTCGACGGCCGGGAGCACGTCCGCGTGCGTTTCGACGTCCTCGTGTTCACCACCATCCGCCACGGCTTCGACGTGGAGTTTTACGAGGGGGTCGAGCATGGCGCTCGGTAGAGCCCGCACCATCGCCCTCGACGGGGTGACCGCCCACCCCGTCACCGTCGAGGTGAACGTCGGCCCCGGGTTGCCGGGCATCCACCTCGTCGGGCTGGGGGACACGGCGGTGAGCGAATCGAAGGACCGGGTGCGCACCGCCATCACCAACTCCCGGCTGCCGTGGCCGAAAACGAAGATCATCGTGTCCATGTCCCCGGCCTCCCTGCGCAAATCCGGCTCCCATTTCGACCTGCCCACCGCTCTGGCGGTCCTGGCGGCCGGGGCGCCGGCACCTCGTCTGCGGAGTGCCGTGGTGGTGGGGGAGTTGGGTCTCGACGGCACCGTCCGCGCCGTTC
This sequence comes from Corynebacterium nasicanis, assembly GCF_042658165.1. Taxonomy (NCBI): domain Bacteria; kingdom Bacillati; phylum Actinomycetota; class Actinomycetes; order Mycobacteriales; family Corynebacteriaceae; genus Corynebacterium; species Corynebacterium nasicanis. Next base: position 206,884 of record NZ_JBHSQE010000001.1, on the reverse strand, counting down.
CCGGCGTCCTGCCTGCCCTGCTCGCCGCCCGCGCGCACGGCTTCACCCACGCGCTCATCCCGCCGGGCAACGCGGCCGAGGCCACGCTGGTCGACGGGGTGCGCGTCCTGGCGGCTCCGACGCTCGCGGCGGCCTGGGCCTGGGCGACCGAGGCCGGTGAGCTGCCGGTGGCAGCCGGTAACGAGGGTGCCGAGAATCGCTCCGTGCCGGATTTCGCCGACCTCGCCGGGCAGCGGGAGGCGCGCTTCGCCGCCGAGGTCGCGGCGGCGGGCGGGCACCACATGCTGCTGCTGGGCCCGCCGGGCTCGGGAAAATCGATGATCGCGGCCCGCCTGCCGGGCATCCTGCCGCCGCTCACCCCGGCGCAGTCGCTCGAGTCCACCGCCGTGCACTCGGTGGCGGGCAACGGGCGCGTCATGCGGCGGGCGCCGTTCATTGACCCGCACCACTCCGTCACGCGGGCGGCGCTGCTCGGAGGCGGCTCCGGGAACCCGCGTCCGGGCGCGGTGAGCCTCGCCCACCACGGGGTGCTCTTCCTCGACGAAGTCTCGGAGGTGCCCGCCGCCATTCTCGACGGCCTGCGCACCCCCCTCGAGGACGGGCAGATCAGGCTGCTGCGCGCCCACCGCGAGGTGGTGTTCCCCGCCCGTTTCCAGTTGGTGCTCGCCGCGAATCCCTGCCGGTGCGCGACGGAGGATCCCGCCCGCTGCCGTTGTCGTTCGCAGGATCGGGCCGCCTATCTGCGTAACCTCTCGGGCCCCATGCGCGATCGCCTGGACATCACGGCGCGGACCTCCGCGGCCGGGGTGCTGGCGGGGGAGGTGGAGTCCTCCGCCGTCATCGCGGGACGGGTCGCGGAGGCGCGGGAGCGCGCACGTGCGCGCTTCGGGTGCGTCAATGCGGCGATGGATCCCCACCGCCTGCGCCGCGAGCACCCGGCCGATGAAGCCGGAATGTCCACGCTGGGATCCCTCCTGGCCACGGGCGACATCACCCAGCGGGGCGTCGACCGCGCGCTGAAACTGGCCTGGACGCTGGCGGATCTCGACGCCGCCGCCCAACCCGACCTCGACCACGTACTGCGTGCGGCGGAACTGCGGGAGGGGGTATGAGCGAGCTGGACTGGGCCTACCTCAACCGGGTGATCGAGGGACCGTCGCGGCCCCTGCAGCAGCTGCTCGCCGCCGGGCGGGACGCCTCCGAGATCGCGTCCGGGGTACGGACGCGGGCCTCCTGGCTCGGGGAGCTGGCGGGCCAGACCGCCGCGCGGCACACCTTCGACCGGATGGAGGAGGACGTCGCCGCGGCTGCGGCAGTGGGGGCGCGTCTGATCGCCCCGGAGTCCGCGGAGTGGCCGACCGCCGAGTTCGACCGGGCCTTCGGTTTCGCCGCCACCGGCCGCAGCGAACATCTGCGCAGCTACCAGGCGGACGCGGTGCCTCCGCACGCGCTGTGGGTGCGGGGTGGTCCGTTGGCGCCGGCGGTGGCGCAGTCGGTGGCGGTCGTGGGCACGCGGGCGGCGACCCGTTACGGGCTGGAGGCCACCCGGCAGATCGCCACCGGCCTGGCCTCACACCAATGGACGGTGGTCTCCGGGGGAGCCTTGGGCATTGACACCGTGGCCCACGAAACAGCGCTCGGCGCCGGTGGAATGAGTGTGGCGGTGGCCGCCTGCGGGATCGACCGCACCTATCCGGCCCGGAACGCGGGGCTGCTCGACCGGATCGCCGCCTCCGGGTGCGTGGTGACCGAATATCCGCCCGGCACCCCGCCGCAGCGCCACCGCTTTCTCACCCGGAATCGGCTGGTGGCGGCGCTCACCGCGGGCACCGTCATCGTGGAGGCCGCGTGGCGCTCGGGCGCTTTGAACACGCTCTCTTGGTGTGAAGGGCTCGGGCGTGTAGCCATGGCGGTGCCCGGGCCCGTCACCGGCGCGGGCTCGCTGGGCTGCCACGAGAGGATCAAGGAGGGGCGCGCGCAACTAGTCACGGGTGCCGATGACATCCGGGCGCTGCTGGGTGCGGTGGGGGCGCTCGACGTCTCCGAGCAGTACGAGCTGGCCTTCGCCGCCACACCCGTGCAGTCGTTGACGCGCAACGAGCTGCGATGCTTTGACGCCATCGAGCCCGCCGGATCCGTCGCCCAGGACATTGCCGCCGCGGCAGGACTGCCGCTGCCGCTGGCGGTGCACCTGCTCATGGAACTGAACAGGCGGGGGGTGGTGACGCGCGAAGGGACGCGATGGAGTCGCGCGGATACACTGTGACCTCATGAGTGCACACGAGTCACAGCTGGTGGCGGCGATCGAGGACTTCGCCGACCACTCCCGACTCGTGCTCGGCCGCTCCGAGGCCACAGTCCGCGGCTACCGCTCCGACCTGCTCTCGCTGGCCGAGTCGGTGGAGGGCTTCGCCGGTTTCACCCTCCCCGCCCTGCGCGCCTGGCTGGCGGCGGCGGTGCGGGAGGGGCGGTCGCGGGCCACCATCGCCCGGCGCACGGCCTCCGCCCGCAGCTTCTCCACGTGGGCGCTGCGCCAGGGGCACCTCGATTCCGATGTCGCCGCCCGCCTGGTCTCCCCAAAGGTGAGTCGACACCTCCCGGAAGTGCTCGGAGTGGCGAAGGCGGGGGAGTTCGTCGGCAACGCGGCCTCCGCCGACGAGATCGAATTCCTTCGAGACACCGCCATGCTGGAGATGCTCTACGCCACGGGGGTGCGCGTCTCGGAACTGACGGGCATCAACGTCGCCGACCTCGACCTGAACCGGCGCACGGTGCGCGTGCTGGGCAAGGGTGACAAGGAGCGCGTCGTCCCCTTCGGGGAGGCCGCCGCCGAGGCCGTCATCGCCTGGCTCGACCGTGGGCGCGCCGAGCTGGCGGGGGACACCCCGGCGCTGTTCGTCGGCGTGCGCGGGCGGCGCATCGATCCCCGCCAGGTGCGCCGCGTCGTGGAGAAGGCCGGACAGGTGACCGGGCAGCGCATCACCCCGCACGGGCTGCGGCACACCGCCGCGACCCACCTGCTCGAAGGCGGGGCCGACCTACGCGTGGTGCAGGAGATGCTGGGGCACGCCTCACTGCAGACCACGCAGATCTACACGCACGTCTCGGCGGAGCGGCTCAAGGACGTGTTCAAGCAGGCGCACCCGCGGGCGTGATCTTGCCGAACCCACGCTACTCGGATACGCTGATTCATGGAAGCCGTGATGCAGCCATACTGACTACTTGTTCCGCTCCCGGTGAGGAGGGTTGTTGCGGGTCTTTTTTCAGACCGAGAGTTGGAACTGATCGCCCGCGACCCGAGCTACAAGGCAGCGCGATGGGGCGCGGAGGTCATCAAGAGCTCAGCCGATGAACGAGATCTCAGGGCCATGAAGTCCCTGCACCTGGAAAAGCTGTCGGGCGATCGCGCTGGCACATTCTCCATTCGCCTGAACCGGAAGTACCGGTTGATCCTCCGGTTCGACACCGATGAGGTCGGGCGGCTGGTCGTGATTCTGGAAATGCTCGACTACCACCGATGAGGAAGGGAAGGAGGTGAAAAGAATGGACGCGACGTCTGTGGCCGAGGCGTTCCCTGCCGGCGAGTTTCTGGCAGAGGAGCTTGAAGCGCGAGGCTGGACGCAGCAGGACTTCGCCGCAGTTCTCGGCCGACCGGTTCAGTTCGTGTCAGAGGTCATCACTGGGAAGCGCGAGATCACGCGGGAATCTGCCGCGCAGATCGGAGCGGCTCTGGGGACATCGGCGCAATTGTGGCTCAACCTGCAGGAAACCTACCTTCTGTGGGTGCAGTCCCAGGACGAACAGGTGCAGGCGTCCATCGATGCGGTGCGCCTCCGGGCTCGCCTGCGGGAGCTTGCGCCCGTCCGGGAGCTGCAAAAGCGGGGCTTCGTCTCTGAGGGGCCACCAGAGGAACAGGCGCGTGACATTGTGGGATTGCTGGGGATGGGTTCACTCGATGACGTCCCCGAAATATCCTTCGCGCCCCGTCGCAGCAATTCGGATGAGACGGTCACCCTGGTCCAGCGTGCGTGGGTGGCTTGTGTGCGGCAGGTTGCCGGACAGCTGTGGGCCGCTCCCTATGATCGGGAGGCGTTCGAAGGTGTAGTGCGGGGACTGTCGTCGGCAGTCCGCCAGCCGTCGTCCATGGCCAACTTTCAGGCTTCCTTCGCGGAGGCAGGGGTGCGTCTGGTGTATCTCGAAGCTTTCCCGGGGGGAAAGCTGGACGGGTGTGCGCTACTTCTAGGTGGCGCCCCGGTCATCGGCATTTCTGGGCGCGGAAAGCGACTGGACAAGGTCCTGTTCACCATCCTCCATGAGTCGGCTCACGTTCTGCTCGGGCACGTCGAGCAGGCCGGAGGCGTCATTGCAGACGACCTCGCCACCCCGAGCGAGGAACTGTGGGAGCGGGAGGCCGATGAGTTGGCAGGATCATTAGCCCTGGCAGGCGACATTGCCACGGTCCCAGGCCGGATCACCAGGACGTGGGTAGACGCTGAGGCGCGTCGGTTGGATGTGCATCCGCTGGTGCTCATCGGCTGCCTGCAGAAGGAGGGACGCATCCCGTGGAGCACGACGCTGGTGCGGGATGCGATCTCGGCAGTCCCGCACCTGGAAGCGTGGGACGCGCCCCGCCCCCTCAGGGGTTCGGCTTCAGCCTGATCACCGGCGCATCCAGTAGCCCCAAGGGATTGAGGTAGTCGTCGGCCCCCCGCCGCGCGCCCCAGTGCAGGCCGGGCCAGCCGTCGACCGGGTGCCCGAGCACTCCCAGCGCCTGGCCCTCCCGCACCCCCTCGCCCCGCGCCACCCGCGCGTGCACCGGCTGATAGGTGGTGCGCACCCCGTCGGCATGATCCACCGAGACCGTCGGCGTCCCCGCGACCACGCCCGCAAACGCCACCACCCCGTCTCCGGCCGCCACCACTGCGCCGCCCACGGGCAGGGCGAGGTCCACACCGCGGTGCCCGGGCAGCCAGTTGTGCTCGGGACGGTCGAAGGCGCGCAGTACGTGCACGGAGCCGGTGGGGGAGACGTAGGCGTGGGCGGGAACGCCCGCCGCGACCAGCAGGAACAAAAGGAGCACCACGAACCACCGCATGCCCGTCACGTTAACGTCGCGGCGGGCACGGGGGCGTCGATAAGCACGGAGCCTGTGGATGGTGGGGCGGGTGTGACGGGCCTGTGGACAACTCCGCCGCTCGGTTTGGAGAACGCAGGCCAGGGGGCTAAAGTGGGCGCCAGCAGTGTGCCCGAAAGGGTGCGCTGACTACGCGCGGCGGGGAACACCGACGTTGACCTGGTCCCGGATATCCGGGTGTCGGCGGTCGGCCTCGTCGCTAGGGTGCAGGACAAAACCTGCACGTCACAGATCAGAAAACCGAAAACTACCAGAAAGTGAGCGTGACATGGCAGTCGTTACCATGCGCGAACTTCTCGATGCCGGTGTCCACTTCGGCCACCAGACCCGTCGTTGGAACCCGAAGATGCGTCGCTTCATCTTCACCGACCGCAACGGCATCTACATCATCGACCTGCAGCAGACCCTGACCTACATCGACGCAGCGTTCGAGTTCGTCAAGGAGACCGTCGCCCACGGCGGTTCCATCCTGTTCGTCGGCACCAAGAAGCAGGCCCAGGAGGCCGTTCAGGTCGAGGCCGACCGCGTCGGAATGCCCTACGTCAACCACCGTTGGCTGGGCGGCATGCTGACCAACTTCCAGACCGTCTCCAAGCGTCTGCACCGCCTCAAGGAGCTGCAGGCCATGGATGCTGCCGAGGACGGCTACGAGGGTCGCACCAAGAAGGAGATCCTCATGCTCACCCGCGAGCGCACCAAGCTGGAGCGCGTCCTGGGTGGTATCGCCGACATGACCCGCATCCCGTCCGCTCTCTGGGTGATCGACACCAACAAGGAGCACATCGCGGTCAACGAGGCCCACAAGCTCAACATCCCGGTTGTGGCGATCCTGGACACCAACTGCGACCCGGACGTCGTCGACTGGCCGGTCCCGGGCAACGACGACGCCATCCGCTCCACCGCCCTGCTGTCCCGCGTCATCTCCACCGCTGTGGAGGAGGGCAAGAAGGCACGCGAGGAGCGTCAGCTTGCCGCTTCCCGCGAGGCTGCCGGCGACACCCAGGAGAAGGCCGCCGCCGACGCCGAGAAGGCTGCCGAGCAGACCGAGGCTCCGATCGCCGAGGCCGTCGAGGCTGCTGTCGACACCGAGGCTCCCGCAGCTGAGGCTGCCGAGGCCACCGAGGGTGCCGAGAACTAAATCCAGGCGCCTGGCCTGAACCCCTTTGAGGCCCCCGCCGGTCGTGTACGCGGCGGGGGCCTTTCCCATCGACTACGCTGTGTGGTCGATAACCGTTCCGATACGAGGAGGATCGCCCCGACTATGGCGAACTACACTGCTGCAGACGTCAAGAAGCTCCGCGAGCTCACCGGCTCCGGCATGCTCGACTGCAAGAAGGCCCTGGAGGAGTCCAATGGTGACTTCGACAAGGCTGTTGAGATCCTGCGCATCAAGGGTGCGAAGGACGTGGGCAAGCGTGCCGAGCGCTCGGCTTCCGAGGGCCTGATCGCCGTCTCCGGCAACACCATGGTGGAGATCAACTCCGAGACCGACTTCGTGGCCAAGAACTCCGAGTTCAAGGAGCTCGCCGCCACGATCGCCGAGGCTGCCGCCGCCGCCAAGGCCAACACCCCGGAGGAGCTCGCCGCCGCTGACGTCGACGGCAAGCCGGCCGCCGAGGTGCTGCAGGAGATGTCCGCCAAGATCGGCGAGAAGCTCGAGCTGCGTCGCGCCGCCACCGTCGAGGGCGACAACGTCGCCGTGTACCTGCACCAGCGTGCCTCCGACCTGCCGCCGGCCGTCGGCGTGCTCGTCGCCTACACCGGTTCCGGTGCTGAGGCCGAGGCTGCCGCCAAGGCCGCCGCTATGCAGGTCGCCGCCCTCAAGGCCGGCTACCTCACCCGTGAGGACGTCCCGGCTGAGGTCGTCGAGAAGGAGCGCTCCATCGCGGAGCAGATCACCCGCGAGGAGGGCAAGCCGGAGCAGGCCATCCCGAAGATCGTCGAGGGTCGCCTCAACGGCTTCTACAAGGACGTCGTCCTGCTCGAGCAGACCTCCGTCGCCGACTCCAAGAAGACCGTGAAGCAGCTCATGGATGACGCCGGCGTCACCCTGACCGGCTTCCAGCGCTTCGAGGTCGGCCAGGCCTAAGCCGCTTATCGACGACCGCCGCGCCCCTCGGGGCGCGGCGGTTTTCGCGTCTTGGGGCCACGGGATAGGATGGACCCGATTCAGCCGCCCCCTTCTCAAGGAGCTCATACGGTGACCAACCCCAGCCCGAAACGGACCAGCTACAAGCGCGTCATGTTGAAGCTCGGAGGTGAGATGTTCGGCGGAGGCGAGGTCGGCATCGATCCCGACGTCGTCGAGAACGTCGCCCGCCAGATCGCCGAGGTGGCCAACACCGGCGCGGAGATCGCCGTGGTCATCGGCGGCGGCAACTTCTTCCGCGGTGCGGAGCTGCAGCAGCGCGGCATGGACCGCGCCCGCTCCGACTACATGGGCATGCTCGGCACGGTGATGAACTGCCTGGCACTGCAGGACTTCCTCCAGCAGAAGGGCGTCGACTGCCGCGTGCAGACCGCCATCAACATGGCCCAGGTCGCCGAGCCCTACCTGCCGCTGCGCGCCGCCCGCCACCTGGAGAAGGGTCGCGTGGTCATCTTCGGCGCCGGCATGGGCATGCCGTACTTCTCCACCGACACCACCGCCGCCCAGCGCGCCCTGGAGATCGGCTGCGACGTCCTCTTCCTGGCCAAGGGTGTCGACGGCGTGTACTCGGATGACCCGCGCACCAACCCGGACGCCGAGCTGTACACGGAGATCACCCCGCGCGAGGTCATCGAGAAGGGCCTCAAGGTCGCCGACGCCACCGCCTTCTCCCTCTGCATGGACAACGACATGCCGATCCTGGTGTTCAACCTGCTCACCGACGGCAACATCGCCCGCGCCGTGGCGGGGGAGCAGATCGGCACGCTGGTCAAGTCCTGAGTCCGTCCTGGTAGATTGATGCAGGTAAACACACCTTAAGAAAGGCCCGACCCATGATCGACGACATCCTCCTCGAGTCCGAGGACCGTATGACCCACACCGTCGAGCACACCCGTGAGGATCTGACCACGATCCGTACCGGCCGTGCCAACCCGGCGATGTTCAACAGCGTCATCGCCGACTACTACGGCGTGCCCACCCCGATCACCCAGATGGCGACGATCTCGGTCCCCGAGCCGCGCATGCTCATCATCAAGCCGTACGAGATGAGCGTCATGAACGACATCGAGAACGCCATCCGTAACTCCGACCTCGGCGTCAACCCCACCAACGACGGCCAGGTCCTGCGCGTGACCATCCCGCAGCTGACCGAGGAGCGTCGTAAGGACATGGTCAAGGTCGCCAAGGGCAAGGGCGAGGACGGCAAGATCGCCATCCGCAACATCCGCCGCAAGGGGATGGAGCAGCTGAAGAAGCTGCAGAAGGACGGCGACGCCGGCGAGGACGAGGTCCAGGCCGCGGAGAAGGAGCTGGACAAGGTCACCGCGACCTACGTCTCCCAGATCGACGAGATCGTGTCCCGCAAGGAAGATGAGCTGATGGAGGTCTAGCACCTCCCCTCCGAATCTTCCCGTCCCCCGTTCCCCACACCCCAGGAGTCTCCCGGTGAGCGAACCCAAGTTGGGTCACCTGCCGAAGCCGAAGAACTCCGCCGGCCGCAACCTGCCGGCGGCGATCGGCGTCAGCGCCCTGCTCGGCGGGCTGGTCCTGCTGGCCGTGTGGATCGGCCCGGTCGGCTGGTACCCCCTGGTGGCCGCCGCGGTGGGCGTGGCGACGTGGGAGGTGGTCGTGCGACTGCGCGAGCGCTCCTACTTCATCCCCCGGGTGCCCATGCTCGTGCTGGGGCAGCTCATGGTGTGGCTGTCCTGGCCCTTCGGCACCACCGGCCTGGTGGCGGCCTACGTCACCGCCGTGCTGTTCATGATGTTCGGGCGGCTGTTCTACCACGGCCGGACTACCCCGCCGCAGAACTATCTCCGGGACACCGCGGTGGCCATCTTCGTGCTCACCTGGATCCCGCTGTTCGCCAGCTTCGCGGCGATGCTCTCCCTGCTCTCCTCTGACGGGGTACCGGGGAGCCTGTTCATCATCACCTTCATGCTGTGCGTGGTGGCCTCCGACACCGGCGGCTACATCGCCGGTGTCATGTTCGGCTCCCACCCGATGGCCCCGGCCGTGAGCCCCAAGAAGTCCTGGGAGGGCTTTGCGGGTTCCGTCATCGGCGGCAGTGTCACCGGTGCGCTCACCGTGTCCCTCCTGCTGCACGAGGCGTGGTGGATCGGCGCGCTCATGGGCGTGGGGCTGGTCGTGTGCGCCACCCTCGGTGACCTGGTGGAGTCCCAGTTCAAGCGCGAGCTGGGCATCAAGGACATGTCGACGCTGCTGCCCGGCCACGGCGGCCTCATGGACCGCCTCGATGGCATGCTGCCCTCGGCCATGGTGACGTGGCTCGTGCTCAGCGTCCTCGGCGGATAGCCCGGCTCAGCCGAGCAGCTTGCGCTGGCGCTTCACCTGGCGGCGCAGCTCGAACATCCGCACCCCGCCGACCAGCGCCATGATGAGCGCGCCCGTGATGGCGGAGAACAGATAGCCGATACCGGCGGGGAAGTGGAACGTCCACGACAGGATGTTCAGCTCCACCTGCTGCTGGTTCTGCAGGATGAACACCAGCAGGGCGATGAGCAGCAGCGCGCCGATGATGAGCGCCGCCCAGGTGCCGCCGGCCACCGAGTTCTTCACCTTCGTCTCCACGGTCGTCTCCGTGACCGGCCCCCGGGTGGGGAGTTCCTCCGCGTGGACATCGCGGTACTCGTCGAGATGATCCGGCATGGGTTCATCGCGGACGGCGGGTGTGCGCTCCGGGTCCATGTCGTACACCGGATCGTTGTCATGTGGTCGTGTCATACCATCATTCAACGCTGTACGTGCGAGTTCCGCCACGTACAACGCCGAATACTTGGGTAACAACCCGATGACGTGCCAAGATGGGGGGCATTATGGCTGAACCCGTGACCCTCCAGTTCTCCGCCCCCAAGCGGGGCATGCCGCCCACCCACTTCGCCGACCTCACCCCCGAGGAACGCATCGCCCGCATCACCGACCTCGGACTGCCCAAGTTCCGCGCCGACCAGGTCGCCCGCCACTACTACGGGCGCTTCGAGGCGGACCCCTCCACCATGACGGATCTGCCGGTGGCGGCCCGGGAGTCCATCACGCGGGAGCTGTTCCCCACGCTGCTCTCCCCGGTGCGTTCCATCGAGACCGATGACGGCAGCACCACCAAGTCGCTGTGGCGTCTCAACGACGGCACCCTGCTCGAGTCGGTGCTCATGCGCTACCCGGACCGGGCGACGCTGTGCATCTCCTCCCAGGCCGGCTGCGGCATGGCGTGCCCCTTCTGCGCCACCGGCCAGGCGGGCCTCGACCGCAACCTCTCGGCCTCCGAGATCGTGGACCAGGTACGGGCCGCCGCCGCCACGATGGAGGCGGAGGGTTCCCGCCTGAGCAACATCGTGTTCATGGGCATGGGGGAGCCGCTGGCCAACTACAAGCGGGTCGTCTCCGCGGTCCGCCAGATCACCCAGCCCTCCCCGCAGGGCTTCGGCATCTCCCAGCGCAACGTCACCGTCTCCACGGTGGGGCTGGCGCCGGCGATCCGCAAGCTGGCTGACGAGAACATGTCGGTCCGACTGGCGGTCTCCCTGCACACCCCGGACGATGAGCTCCGCGACACGCTCGTGCCCATCAACAACCGTTTCACGGTCCAGGAGGTGCTCGACGCCGCCCGCTACTACGCCGACAAGTCCGGCCGCCGCGTGTCCATCGAGTACGCCCTCATCCGCGACATCAACGACCAGGACTGGCGCGCCGACCTGCTGGGCAAGAAACTGCACAAGGCGCTCGGCCCCAAGGTGCACGTCAACCTCATCCCCCTCAACCCGACCCCGGGCTCGAAGTGGGACGCCTCGCCGAAGGAGCGGCAGGACGAGTTCGTCCGCCGCGTCATCGCGCAGGGCGTGCCGTGCACGGTGCGCGACACCCGCGGCCAGGAAATCGCCGCAGCCTGCGGCCAGCTTGCTGCAGAGGAGAAATAGCGGCGCTACCTTGGGGGCATGACTGATCCGACCAAGCAAGCCCTCGTGGTGCGGGACCTGACGAAGGTCTTCGGGGAGCACCGCGCCGTGGATAAGCTCTCCCTCGACATCCCCCGCGGGTCGATCTACGGCATCGTCGGCCCCAACGGCGCGGGCAAGACGACGATGATCTCCATGGTCGCCGGCCTGGCGCGCCCCACGGAGGGCCGCGTCTGGGTGGCGGGGCATGACGTCTGGCAGGACCCGCTCCCCGCGAAGCAGGCGATGGGCCTGCTCGTCGACGGGGTGCCGGTCTTCGACCGCCTGTCCGGCCGCGAATACCTGCAGTACCTGGGCGGGCTGCGCGGCCTGCCCGCCGCCGAGGTCGAGCGCAGGGCCACCGAGCTTCTCGACGCCCTCGGCCTCGCCGACGCCGGCCCGAAATTCATCGTCGACTATTCCGCCGGCATGACGAAGAAGATCCTCCTGGCCGGCGCGCTGCTGCACAACCCGGAGATCCTCATCCTCGATGAGCCCCTCGAGGCCGTGGACCCGGTGTCGGGGCGGCACATCCAGCAGATTCTGCGTCGCTACGCGGCGCGCGGTGGCACGGTCGTGCTCTCCTCCCACGTCATGGAGCTGGTGGAGGGGCTGTGCGACCACGTCGCCATCATCGACCAGGGGCGGGTGCTGGCCGCGGGCCACGTGGACGACGTGCGGGCGGGCGCGAGCCTGGTGGACACCTTCGTGCGCCTCGTCGGTGGCCGCGACCTCGACGATGACTCCCTGGGGTGGCTGCGATGACCTCCCTGCTGCTGCGCCTGCACCGCACGCTGTGGCGGAGATCCTTCACAGACAACAGCGCCGCCCTCATCATGGCGGTGCTCATCGCCATCTATGCGCTCATCGGCCTGGTGAGCCTGACGTTGAGCGTGTGGATGCTCGACCCCGCGGACCGGGCGTGGGGCATCGTCGGCATGACGGGGCTCGGCGTCCTGGCCTACGTGGCCGTCGGCGTGGTCATTCCCTCCGGGGAATCTCAGCTGCGCGCCGCGGACTTCGCCACCCTGCCGCTCAGCGAACGTGAACTGCTGCCGGCGATGGGGTGGGCGACGCTGCTCACCAGCCGGGGCCTCATCGCCGCCGTGAGCACCGTGCTCGCCACGGGCGTGGCGGTGTGGCTGTCCGGCTGGTGGTGGATTGTCGTCATGCCGCTCGTACTCGTCATGACCCTGCTGCTCGGCGAACTGGCCCGCATGGCCAGCTCGGGCGGGGGACGGGTGTCCTCCGAGCGGATGAACATCCTCAGCGGTGTCCTGGTCATCGTCATGATCTTCGGCTTCAACATGCTCATGTCCTTCGGGCTGGAGAACGTCCCGCTCGACCGGATCGGCCGCCTCCTGGCCTGGACCCCGGTCGGCGCGCCCGCGGCCCTGGGGGCGGCGCACCACCCGGGTGCGTTCCTGGGGCACCTGGCCGTCACTGCGCTCACCGTCGCGCTCGGGGTGTGGTGGTGGCGGCGGGTCATCGCGCGACGGCTCGACGCGCCCCTTGACGCCGTCACCCGCGAGGAGGTGACGCAGCGCCGGGAGCAGGTGCTCCTGCCGGGGCTGCCGTATTCTGCGGGCACGATGATCTACTCCCGCGGGGTGCGCTACTTCCGCCGCGATCCCCGCATGGTCGGCGCCATCGCCTCCTTCCCGGTCATCGCCCTGGTCCTGCTGGTGCAGGGCGTGCTCGTCGACGATTCCACCCTCTACATCGGGATGGTGCTGCTGGCGCTCATGTCGGGGGCCCTGGCCAGCAACGACTTCGGCTACGACGGCCCCGCCGGTTGGTCCCACATCGTCTCCGGCGTGCCCGCCCGCACCCTGCTCCTGGCGCGCCACCTGGCGCAGCTCACCCCGATGCTGGTGCTGGTGCTCGTGGTCGATGTCGCCGCCGTCCTTCTGGCGGAGAACACCACCCGCGCCGCGCTGGTGGCGGTGGTCTCCCTCGGTCTGCTCGTCTCGGTGGCCGGACTCGCCCTGCTGCTGAACACCCACAATCCTTTCCCCACCGCCCGGCCGGGGACCAGCCCGTGGGCGGACAAATCGGGCTTCTCCGGGGCGGCGTTCGTCGCGGCCTTCGGGTCCCTGCTGCTCGGCTGGATCCCGGCGGCCCCCGGAGCGGCGCTCGTCGCCTTCGGGTGGGTCGTCCCCGGGCTGCTCCTGGCCCTCGCCCTGCCCGCCGCTTTCTACTGGCTGTGCCTGCGGGTGGCGCAGCGGCGGGTGGAGACGCATCTGCCGGAGATCTACGACAAGGTCTCCCGCTGGGTGAACTGAAGCCGCGTGCGCGCGTACCCCTCTGTGTCCCGGCGCTGATCGCCACCAGGGGATTTGCCGCGTCCCCGGGGACAGCGGGGTACGCCCGCACGCGGGCATGAAAAAACCGCCCTCCCGGTGGGGGAGGGCGGTGGAGAACCGTGCTGCTTAGCGGGTCTCGAGCTCGGCAGCGGCGGTGGAACCGGCGCGCAGGTGACGCACGCGGGCCGGATCGATGTTGAGGGCGCGCAGCTGGGAGTCGGAGAGCTCAGCGTAGGTGCCGGAGAGCGTCTTCTGGTTGTAGTTCCAGTCCGGCTCCTTGTGGTTGATCGGCTGGTTGCGGGCCGACAGGGTGCGGACCTGGGAGAGCTTCGGCTCAAACAGGTGAATGAGCAGGCCGACGGCGACGAGGGCGGCGATGCTGAGCAGCCAGATGGTCTCGACGTGGCCCTCGTGGTTGCCGAAGTTGTATCCCAGCAGGATCAGGACCGACACCCAACCCGCGACCTGGACGGTGGTCCGGGACAGCTCACTCCAGCCGAAAGCGGCGGAGGGCACATCCAGGGTGGAGGTTCCGTTGTGGACCTCAGGCACGATCTCGTGGGAAGCAGCCACGTTGTTCTCCTTGTCATGAAGGCAGGTTTAACTTGCCCCATATCTTTGCACATAGTTCAGCCAGGTGCGACAAAACACCCCCAAGAGTTGAGCAGTGACACAATGGAGCGCGTGAAAACTTCTGCTGACACCCCCAGGCGTATTCTCCTCCTCGGTTCCACCGGGTCAATCGGGACGCAGGCGATCGAGGTGGCCGTGGCCAACCCGGAGCTGTTTGAGGTGGTCGGGATCGCGGCGGGCGGCTCGGACCCGGAGCTGCTCATCGCCCAGGCCCGCCAGCTGGGGCTGGCCCCGGAGCGGGTGGCGGTGGCCGGGGAGCAGGCGGCGGCGCAGGTGGCGGAGGCCCTCGGCGGGCCGGTCATCGCCGGGCCCACCGCGGCGGAGGATCTGGTGCGCGCGGTCGAGGCGGACACGGTGCTCAATGCCCTGGTCGGGTCGATGGGGCTGGCGGCCACGCTGGCGACCATCGAATCGGGGGCGGTGCTGGCGCTGGCCAACAAGGAGTCCCTCGTCGCCGGCGGTGACCTCGTCATGGCGGCGGCCGCCCCGGGCCAGATCGTGCCCGTGGACTCGGAGCATTCCGCCATGGCCCAGTGCCTGCACTCGGGCACCGCGGTGGAGGTGGAGAGCCTCGTGCTCACCGCTTCCGGCGGCCCTTTCCGCGGGTGGAGTCGGGAGCAGATGTGGGATGTCACTCCGGCGCAGGCGGCCGCGCACCCGACGTGGTCGATGGGGCAGATGAACACGCTCAATTCGGCGACGCTCATCAACAAGGGACTGGAACTCATCGAGGCCACCCTGCTCTTCGACATCCCCGCCGAGCGGGTCGAGGTGACGGTTCACCCGCAGTCCATCATCCATTCCATGGTCACCTTCCGGGACGGGGCGACCATCGCGCAGGCCTCGCCGCCCTCGATGAAGCTGCCGATCTCCCTGGCTCTCCACTGGCCGCACCGGGTGGCGGGTGCGCAGCCCGCGCTCGACTTCACCCGGGTGCATGACTGGCGTTTCGAGCCCCTCGACGAGCAGGCCTTCCCCGCCGTGCGCCTCGCCCGGGAAGTGGCCACGAGCCGGGGCACCTTCCCGGCGGTGTACAACGCGGCCAATGAGGAGGCGGCGGCGGCGTTCCTGGGCGGTCGGATCCGCTTCCCGCAGATCGTGGACACGGTCGCCGAGGTCCTCGCAGGGGCCGCCCAGTTTGCTGGTGTACCGTCGACCGTCGACGACATCCTGGCGGTTGAGGCGGAGGCCCGGTCGCGGGCCAACGCGATCATCGACAAGTACTAAGGAGAGCTGTGGGCGGTTATCTGCTCGGCGTGTTCCTGTTCGCCCTGGGTATCGCGGTGACCATCGCCCTGCACGAGGCGGGCCACATGTTCACCGCGCGGGCCTTCGGCATGCGCGTGCGGCGCTTCTTCATCGGCTTCGGCCCGACGGTGTGGTCCCGCCGGCGCGGGCACACGACCTACGGTCTGGCGGCTTTACCGCTCGGTGGCTTCTGCGACATCGCGGGCATGACCGCCCAGGATGAGCTCACCCCGGAGGAGAAGCCGCACGCCATGGTGGACAAGCCGTGGTGGCAGCGGGTGGCGGTGCTCTCGGGCGGCGTGATCATGAACGTCATCGTCGGGGTCATCATCATCTACGGCCTGGCGGTGACCTCCGGGCTGCCCAACCCGAACATCGACACCACTCCCACCGTCGGCGAGGTCTCCTGCGTCTCCGACCAGACCGGCCCGGACACCCTCGCCGACTGTTCCGGCACGGGCCCCGCCGGGGAGGCCGGCGTGCAGGTCGGCGACCGGATCCTCGCCATCGACGGGGAGGCGGTGGACTCCTTCACCAACCTGCGCGAGACGGTGCTCACCCGGCCCGGTGAGGACGTGGTCCTCACCGTCGAGCGGGGTTCGCGCACCTTCGACGTCACCGTGCCCGTGGCCCCCGTGACGCGTCTCGACGCCGCCGGGAACGAGGTCACCGCCGGCGCGGTCGGCTTGAGCAGCGCACCGATCGACAACGCGTGGGTGAGCTACGGTCCGGTCGAGGCGGTCGGCGCCACCGGCGCCTTCACCTGGGATCTTCTCGACGCCACCGTCCGCGGCCTCGCCTCCTTCCCGGCGAAGATCCCCGGTGTCGTGGCCTCCATCTTCGGTGCCGAGCGCGACATGGAGGGGCCGATGAGCGTGGTCGGCGCCTCCCGCCTCGGCGGCGAACTGGTGGAGCGCTCCCTGTGGAACATGTTCTGGATGATGCTCGCCTCGCTCAACTTCTTCCTCGCCCTGTTCAACCTCGTGCCACTGCCGCCGCTCGACGGCGGGCACATCGCGGTGGTGCTGTGGGAGAAGGTGCGGGACTTCTTCCGCCGCCTGCGCGGCCTGGCCCCGGCCGGTCCCGCCAACTACGAGAAGCTGCTGCCGGTGACCTACGCGATGGCCGCGGTGCTGCTCACCATCGGCGGCCTGGTCATCGTCGCTGACGTGGTCAACCCGGTGAGGCTGTTCGGCTAGAGTTGGGCGCATGAACATCGGACTTGGTATCCCGGACGCCCCACCCCCCACCCTCGCACCGCGCCGCAAGACCCGCCAGCTGATGGTCGGCAACGTCGGGGTCGGGTCGGACCATCCGATCTCGGTGCAGTCCATGACCACCACCAAGACCCACGACATCAACGCCACCCTGCAGCAGATCGCCCAGCTCACCGCCTCGGGCTGTGACATCGTGCGCGTGGCGTGCCCGAAGACGATCGACGCGGAGGCACTGCCGATCATCGCGAAGAAGTCGCCGATCCCCGTCATCGCGGACATCCACTTCCAGCCGAAGTACATCTTCGCCGCCATCGACGCCGGGTGCGCGGCCGTGCGCGTCAACCCCGGCAACATCAAGGAGTTCGACGGCCGGGTCAAGGAGGTCGCGAAGGCGGCCGGGGATGCGGGCATCCCCATCCGCATCGGCGTCAACGGCGGCTCCCTCGACGCCCGCCTCATGGAGAAGTACGGCAAAGCCACCCCGGAGGCGCTCGTCGAGTCTGCGCTGTGGGAGGCGGGCCTGTTCGAGGAGCACGGTTTCGGGGACATCAAGATCTCCGTCAAGCACTCCGACCCGGTCATCATGGTCGAGGCCTACCGCCAGCTCGCTGAGCAGTGTGACTACCCCCTGCACCTCGGCGTGACGGAGGCCGGTCCGGCCTTCCAGGGCACCATCAAGTCGTCCGTGGCCTTCGGCGCGCTGCTCTCCCAGGGCATCGGTGACACGATCCGCGTCTCGCTCTCCGCGGACCCGGTGGAGGAGATCAAGGTCGGCGACCAGATCCTGCAGTCGATGAACCTGCGCCCCCGCAAGCTGGAGATCGTGTCCTGCCCCTCGTGCGGGCGCGCGCAGGTGGACGTGTACAAGCTCGCCGAGGAGGTCACCGCCGGCCTCGAGGGCATGGAGTTCCCGTTGCGCGTGGCCGTCATGGGCTGCGTGGTCAACGGACCGGGCGAGGCACGCGACGCGGACCTCGGGGTGGCCTCCGGCAACGGCAAGGGCCAGATCTTCGTCCGCGGAGAGGTGATCAAGACCGTCCCGGAGGCGAAGATCGTGGAGACCCTCATCGAGGAGGCCCTGCGCATCGCGGAGGAACAGGGCCTCGAGGAGGTCGAGGGAACCCGCCCTGAGGTGAAGGTGACCACCTAGGGCGAGTCCCTCGGCGGCGCGGGGCGGCGGGGCTGTTAACCTGCGGGCATGACAGGGAATGTACGTGGGGTGCTGCTCGTGGCCGCCCTGGCGGGGAGCCTCGTGGCATGTACGCCGAAACCCCTGGACGCCTCGCCCGTGGCGGAGGATTTTCTGGCGGCGCTGACCAGCCGGGACGCGGAGGCGCTGTCCGCGGTCATCGATGACCCGGCCACCGCCCGGCACGTCATCGACGCCACCTGGACCGGTCTGCAGGCCGAGGAGCTGAGCACCACGCTGGGGGAGGTCGTGGTGCGGGACAACGTGGCCACCGCGCAGTACACCCTCGACTGGACGCTGCCGCGCGAGCGCCACCTCTCCTACGACACCTCCCTCACCCTGACGAAGTCCGGCGGCGACTGGACCGTCCGCTGGCAGCCCTCCGTCCTCCATCCGCGATTGGGTGCCAACCAGCACCTGGAGCTGCGTCCGGTCCCGGCGACGAAGGCCAGTGTCGTCTCCTCCGACGGGGTGGAGATCCTGCAGCCGGGGACCAAGTACCGGGTGCTCGTCGATCTGGGCACGGTCAGTGACGTCCGCCCGGTGGCCGCGCGCCTGGCCCGCACCATCCCGGGCCTCGATGCCGCCGCCCTGGCGGAGGAGCTCTCCCGGGCGCGGGGCGTGTACTCGGTCACCCTCGTCGACCAGCAGGACGGGCCGCGGGTGCGCGACGAGCTGGCGGATCTCGAGGGCGTCATCGTCAACGACGAGGCCGCCATGGTCAACCGCGACCCCTCCTTCGCGCCCGACATCATGGCGCGTGTGTCGGCCATCGTCGCCGATGATCTCGACGGGGCCAACGGGTGGCGGGTCACGGCCGTCAACGAGCACCGCGCGCCCATCGACGATGTGGAGTACCACGCGGCGAAACCCGCGGCGTCGATACGCATCGGTCTCGACCACGACATCCAGCAGGCGGCGCAGCAGGCCGTCGACCTGCGGGCGGACATGGAGGCCATGCTCGTGGCCATCCGCCCCTCGACCGGGCAGGTGCTGGCGGTCGCGCAGACGAGGACCGCCGACAAGAAGGGCGATCTGGCGCTGTCGGGCCTCTACCCGCCGGGTTCGGTGTTCAAGATCGTCACCGCCACCGCCGGGCTGGAGAAGCAGGGGCTGGGCACCGGGTCGATCGTGCCGTGCCCCGGTTCGATGAACATTTACGGGCGCATCGTCAACAACTACAACCAGTTCTCGCTGGGCAGCGTGCCGCTCGAGCGCGCCTTCGCGTCCTCGTGCAACACCACGTTCGCCGACATCTCGACGCAGCTGGCCCCCGGCGAGCTGGCCGCGGTGGGCAAGCAGTTCGGCCTGGGCATTGATTACCGCATTCCCGGCCTGCACACCGTCACCGGTTCCGTCCCCGTCGGCGAGACACCGCTCGACCGCACCGAGGCCGGCTACGGCCAGGGCCTCGACCTCGCCAGCCCCTTCGGGCTGGCACTCGTCGCCGCCACCGCCGCCCGCGGCGAGACCCCCGTCCCCGTGCTTATCGACGGCCACGCCACCGAAGTCTCCGAGGAAGTCCCGGCGCCCGCCCCCGAGGCCATCGCCCAGCTGCAGCAGATGATGCGCGCCGTGGTCACCTCGGGCACCGCCCGCGGCATGCAGGCCGGCGGCGAGATCCACGGCAAGACCGGTGAGGCCGAGATCAACGAGGGCTCGCACGCCTGGTTCGCCGGTTACCGGGACGATGACATCGCCTTCGCCACGCTCGTCGTCCTCGGTGGGGGATCGGAGACCGCGGTGGCGATCACCGACCATATGTTCACCACCCTCGACGGGATGCGTGCCGAACGGGCGCTACCATGACAGGCATGACTTCCCGTTCCCCCCTGGTCCCAGGCCGCATGTCCCCGATCCGTACCGTCCCCGACCACATCGAGCGCCCCGAGTACGCGTGGCAGGACGACGTCCGGGAGAACATCGGCGAGCCCTTCGTGCAGACGCCGGAGGTTATCGAGGCCATGCGGGTGGCCTCGAAGATCGCGGCCAACGCGCTCAAGGAGGCCGGCGCCGCCGTCGCCCCGGGAGTGACCACCGATGAGCTCGACCGCATCGCGCACGAGTACATGCTCGACCACGGCGCGTACCCCTCGACGCTCGGATACCGGGGATTCCCCAAGTCCTGCTGCACCTCGATGAACGAGATCATCTGCCACGGCATCCCGGATTCCACCGTCATCGAGGACGGGGACATCGTCAACATCGACGTCACCGCCTTCATCCATGGCGTCCACGGCGACACCAACGCCACCTTCCTCGCCGGTGACGTCTCCGAGGAGCACCGCCTGCTCGTCGAGCGCACCGAGGAGGCCATGATGCGCGGCATCCGCGCCGCCAAGCCGGGCCGCGAGATCAACGTCATCGGCCGCGTCATCGAGTCCTACGCCAACCGCTTCGGCTACAACGTCGTCCGCGATTTCACCGGGCACGGCGTCGGGCCCACCTTCCACAACGGCCTGGTGGTCCTCCACTACGACTCCACCGCCTACCGCGACATTCTCGAGCCGGGCATGACCCTGACCATCGAGCCGATGATCAACCTCGGCGGGCTGGACTACCGCATCTGGGACAACGACTGGACCGTGCAGAACACGGACTTCCGCTTCACCGCGCAGTTCGAGCACACCATCGTCATCACCGAAGACGGCAACGAGATCCTCACCCTCGCTGACTAACGGCCCTAGAACTCCAGGCCGAGCAGCGCGTTCTCGGTGACCTCCGGAAGCGCCGGGTGGATCCAGTACTGCTTGGTGGCCACCTCGCGGACGTCGAGGTCGAAGGCCATGACGGTGATCATCTGCTGGATGAGCGTGGAGGCCTGCGGCCCGTAGTAGTGGGCGCCGAGCAGCTTGCCCGTGTCGCGGTCCGCGATGAGCTTGCAGATGCCCGTCGCATCCTCCATGGCCCAGCCGTAGGCGACGTCGCCGTAGTTCTGGATTTTCACCGTGACGTTGTGGCCGGCGGCCCGCGCCGCGCGTTCGGTCATGCCGACCGTGGCGATCTGCGGGTTGGTGAACACCGCCGATGGGACGTGCTGGTGCGGCATCTTCTGCAGGTCATCGGGGTGCAGCAGGTTGTGGCGCACGGCGCGCATCTCGGCGTTGGCCACGTGCTTGAGCATGAAGGGGGAGGAGACGTCGCCGAGCGCCCACACGCCCGGGGCGGAGACGGAGCGGCCGTACTCGTCGAGCGCGACGCGGCCGTCGTCGGTCATCTCGATGCCGCCGCGCTCGAGGTCCATCCGGTCGCCGTTGGGGATGCGTCCGGTGGCGACGAGGAGGGCGTCGGCGGTGATCTCGGCGCCGTCGTCAAGCGTGGCGGTGATGCCGCGGGTGTCGTCCTCGAGGGAGGCGACGGTGCGGCCGACGCGGACGTCGAAACGCTTGGCGGCCTGCTCGTTGACGCGGGAGCAGAGGTCGGCGTCGAGGAGGCGCATGAGCGCGGAACGGCTGACGATGTGCACCTTCGTGCCCAGCGACTCGAAGATGTGCGCGAACTCCAGGGCGATGAAGCCGCCACCGACGATGATGATGGACTGCGGCTGCTGCTCGAGCCGCATGATGTCCTCGTTGGTGTAGTAGCGGACGCCGGATTCGGCGATCTGCGCCGGGATCATCGGGCGCGAGCCCGCCGCGATGACCACCTGATCGCCGGAGATCACCTGGTCGCCGACCTGCAGGGTGCGCTCGCCGACGAAGCGGGCGTGCTGGTCGTAGACGTCGATGTTGGGGGTCTCCGGGCCGCGTCGATAAGCCTCGCCGCCCTGGGCGATGAGGTCGATGCGCTCGTCGAAGATGCGGGAGACCATGGCGGGCCAGTCGACGCGGTAGACCTGCGCGCTCAGCCCCAGGGGGCCCGACTCGCGGGCGGCCAGGGCGATGTCGGCCGGGTAGACGAACATCTTCGTCGGGATGCATCCGACATTGAGGCAGGTGCCGCCGAAGGTGCCCTCCTCCACGATCGCGATCGACCGGTCGTCGAACTCCGGCCCCGGAAGGGAATTCCCCGAGCCCGTGCCGATGATGATCAGGTCATAATGCTTATCGACGTTCACGTCGTCTCCTCCGTCACTCATGGATACCGGCAGCCGAGTCTACCCCCGACCCACCCACGCGACGGTCGCGGCGAGGGCCTCCGCCAGCGGCTCGGGGCGCGAGAGGAAGACATCGTGGCGGGCGTGGGGGAGGGGATGCACCGTGACATCGCTTCCCAGGTGAGGCGCCCAGCGCTGGATCTGCTCGGTGTCCAGCACCGTGTCATGGCAGTGCGAATCCTCGCAGAAACCGCGTCCCAGCAGCGAGGCCGCCGAACACAACGTGAGTACCGGCACCCCGACGTCGATGCGGTCGAGGTGCACCAGGCGCTGGGCGCGCAGCACCTCCCGCAGCCAACCGAGGTACTTGTGGTGGCCGCCCACCGGCTTGAACTCGACGTTGAAATCCCAGTCGCCGTGGTGCTCCCGGTGAATGGACATGCCGTAGGTGCCCAGATTGCCGCCCGGGATGGGCACCCCCGGCAGCAGCCGCCCGAGAACAGCGGCGACCGGGCGTATCGCCGCCACCGCCGCCGGCGGGTACATCATGTCCAGCCACGGGGAGTTGAGCACGATCCCCGCCAGCCGGGCATGGCGGGCGGAGTCATGGCGCCGCAGATGATCCGCCCACAGCGGCACGATGAGCCCGCCCGTGGAGTGGGCGACGGGGACCACCGGGGTGCCGATGATATCGATCGCAGCCGTCAGCTCCGGGAAGTAGTGTCGGAAATCGGTCGAGTAGTGCCAGCGCTGGCCCGCACGGCGGGAACGGCCGCACTTGCGCAGATCCAGGGCGTAGAAGTTGTAGCCCGCCTCGACGACCGCCCGCGCCACGTGCGCGTGGAAGAAATAGTCGGTCATCCCGTGCACCCACAGCAGGGAGGTCCGCTCCGGCTGCGGGGTGCCGAAACGCACCAGGGTGGCGACGATGTCCGCCTCCCCCTCCGGGTCGGGGCCCAGATGGATGTCCAGGGCGGAGAACCCAGGCCCGAGCAGATCCGGGTACCAGTCGGAGATATCGGCGACACTCATGCCCACCACCCTATTACGGGACACGGGGGCAGGCAGCGGGGGGAGTGGCGGACACCGGCACGTTCACGTTTTACCGGGCTTCGTCACACCCCCGCGAACGTAGGGCGTAAGGTTGATGTTTACCGGACAAGGGCAGCGGGCTATCCGCCGAGGACGGAGAGGCCGCACCCGGAATTGTCCTGCCCGCCGGGAGTTGCCGCCACCCGGCGCGGGCCATCACGGCCAGAACCTTCGACGACGAATGAGGTAATGCAAGGTGTCCACCGACAACAAGAACGCCCCCCAGGTCACTGACGAGGTCGATGTCGCCCTCGTCGGCGCCGGTGTCATGAGCGCCACCCTGGGTGCGATGATCCGTGAGCTCGAGCCCAGCTGGTCCCAGATGATCTTCGAGCGCCTGGACGGACCCGCACTCGAGTCCTCCTCCCCGTGGAACAACGCCGGTACCGGCCACTCCGCTCTCTGCGAGCTGAACTACACCCCCGAGGTCAAGGGCCGCATCGACGTCTCCAAGGCCATCGGCATCAACGAGAAGTTCCAGGTCTCCCGCCAGTTCTGGTCCCACCAGATCGATCACGGCGTGCTGGCCGACCCCAAGGAGTGGATCAACCCGGTCGCCCACCTGGCCTTCGCCCAGGGTGACGATCAGGTCGACTACCTCAAGCGCCGCCACGAGGCACTCAAGGACAACATCCTCTTCCCGGGCATGGAGTGGGTCGAGGACGACGCCAAGTTCGCCGAGCGCCTCCCCGTCATGTCCAAGGACCGTGACTTCGGCGCCGAGAAGGTCGCCTACTCCGGCACCGACATCGGCACCGACGTCAACTTCGGCGCCCTGACCAAGCAGTTCCTCACCGCCGCCGAGGCCTCCGGCACGGAGATCCGCTACGGCCACGAGGTGAAGAACATCAAGAAGGACGGTGCCAAGTGGAAGATCACCGTCAAGAACGTCCACACGGGTGACACCTCCGTGGTCAAGGCCAAGTTCATCTTCGTCGGCGCCGGCGGCTACGCCCTCGACCTGCTGCGCAAGGCGGGCGTCCCCGAGGTCAACGGCTACGCCGGTTTCCCGGTCTCCGGCCTGTGGCTGCGCTGCACCAACGAGGAACTGATCGACCAGCACGACGCCAAGGTCTACGGCAAGGCCAAGGTCGGTGCCCCGCCGATGTCCGTCCCGCACCTGGACACCCGCGTCATCGACGGCAAGAAGGGCCTGCTCTTCGGCCCCTACGGTGGCTGGACCCCGAAGTTCCTCAAGGAGGGTTCCTACCTCGACCTGTTCAAGTCGATCCGCCTGGACAACATCCCGTCCTACCTCGGCGTCGCCGTGCAGGAGTTCGCCCTGACCAAGTACCTCGTCTCCGAGGTGGCCAAGGACTTCGAGAAGCGCCTCGTTGACCTGCGGGACTACGTCCCCTCCGCGCGCGCCGAGGACTGGGAGACCGTCGTCGCCGGTCAGCGCGTCCAGGTGATCAAGCCGACCGCCGCCCCGCGTTTCGGTTCCCTGGAGTTCGGCACCACCCTCATCAACAGCATCGACGGCTCCATCGCCGGCCTGCTGGGTGCCTCCCCGGGCGCCTCCATCGCCCCCGCCGCGATGCTCGAGCTCATCGAGCGCTGCTTCGGTGAGCGCATGATCGACTGGGGCCCGAAGCTCTACGAGATGATCCCGTCCTACGGCACCAAGCTGGCCGACGACGAGAAGATGTTCAATGAGCTCTGGGAGTACACCCAGAAGACGCTCAAGCTGGAGAAGTAGCACTCTTCCCTGTGGGGGCCGCGGCGCTGGTGCGTCGTGGCCCTTCGGCGATTCACGGCCGTAGACTGGGCCCATGCAACGCATCGTGCCCAACATCTGGTTCGACCGGAACGCCGACGACGCCGCCGAGTTCTACGCCGACGCCTTCCCGTCCGCGGTCATCGACACCCGCGTCACCTACCCCACCACCGACCTGCCGGACTTCCAGGCCGACCGCGCAGGGGAGACCCTCACCGTCGACGTTCTCATCGACGGCTACCGCCTCACCCTCATCAACGGCGGCCCGGAGTTCGGCCCCACCCCCGCGATCAGCTTCTTCGTCAACTTCGACCCCTCCCGCATGTCCGATGCCCGCGGCGAGCTCGACCGCCTGTGGGAGAAGCTCAGCGACGGCGGCATCGTCCTCATGCCGCTGGGTTCCTACGACTTCTCCGAGCACTACGGCTGGGTGGCGGACCGCTTCGGCGTCAACTGGCAGCTCATGCTCACCGACCCGGCGGGGGAGCCGCGGCCCTTCATCATCCCCAACCTCATGTTCTGCGGCCCGGCGCAGGGCCAGGCGCGCGAGGCCGTCAACGACTACGTCGCGTTGTTCCCCGGCGCGCGGGTGGGGACGCGGGTGACCTCCCCGGACTCCGGGGGCGTCATGTTCTCCGAATTCCAGCTCTTCGGGGAGTGGCTCACCGCGATGGACTCGGCGGTGGAGCAGCCCTTCACCTTCACCCCCGGCCTGTCGCTGCAGGTCAACGCGCACGGCCAGCAGGAGATCGACCTCTTCTGGGCCGGGCTCTCGGCGGTGCCCGAGGCCGAGCAGTGCGGGTGGATGCAGGACCGCTACGGGGTCAGCTGGCAGATCGTGCCGGACAACATCGCCGAGCTCATGGAGCGCCCGGGCGCGTACCAGAATCTGCTGGAGATGAAGAAGCTCGTCATCGATGACTTCTGAGTAGTAACCATTCGTGTGAGCCCGGGAGTGGCCGGCGTTGTCCCGGGTCGTCAGCGCCGCCGGGAGGACTGACACGAACCGTTACTACCGGGCCCTAGGTTCCGCAGAAGGTGCGGAACATGTCGTCGAAGCCCTCCGGGGCCGGGCCGCGGAACTCCACGCCGTGATCGTTGAAGGGGTCGGTGACCACGGCGAGCAGCGCGTGGAACTCCGCCAGGTCCCCGGCTTCCGCCGCGCGTAGTGCCGAGTCGAGCAGATGGTTGCGCGGGATGTGGAAGGGGTGCTCCATGGGCTGCGGGTGGAGTGCCCGCCAGTCGGCGACCCACTGCGGGTCGGAGATCGCATCGGGATCGTCGTTGAGCAGGCGGTGGCTCTCCGTGAGGTCGGGGGCGTTGGTCTCCAGATGCTCGAGCCAGCGGCGGCCGATGTCCGGGTCGTCGGTGCCCAGCGCGCGGGCCAGTTGTGTGGCCTGCGCCTGCTCCCAGCGGGCGGGGAAGGAGTTCATGAGTTCCTGGGCGGTGTCGACCTCGATGAGCGGGACCATGGCCTCCGCCAGGCGGGCGAGGTTCCAGCCCAGAATGGCGGGCTGGTTGCGGAAGGCGTAGCGCCCGTGGGTGTCGATGGAGGAGAAGAACGTCGCCGGGTCGAAGCGGTCGAGGAAGGCACAGGGGCCGTAGTCGATGGTCTCGCCGGACAGGGTGGTGTTGTCGGTATTCATCACTCCGTGGATGAATCCCAGGCGCATCCACTGTGAGACGGTGGCGATCTGCGCGTCCATCACCGCCGCGAAGAATTCCTCGTGCGAGCTCAGCCCTGGGTAGTGGCGCTCGCGCGCGTAGGTGCACAGCCGCTCGGTCAGCTCCATGTCCGTGCTGATGAGGCGCGTGTACTGCACGGTCCCGATGCGCAGGTGACTGGCGGCCGAGCGCACCAGCACGGCGCCCGGGACCGTGCCGGTGCGCATGATCTTCCGCCCGGTGGCGATGACGGCCAGCGCCCGGGTGGTGGGCACCCCGAGGGCGTGCATCGCCTCGGAGACGAGGTATTCGCGGAGCATGGGGCCGAGCGCGCCGCGGCCGTCACCGCCCCGGGAGTAGACGGTGGGGCCGGTGCCCTTGGCGTGGAGGTCGCGTCCGTCGATCTCGCCGAGCAGCAGCGCGCGCCCGTCGCCGAGGCGCGGGGAGAGCTGGCCGAACTGGTGTCCGGCGTAGCCCATCGCGACGGTGCGGTTGCCGCCGCGGCCGAGGAGGAACTGGATGCCGTCTGCGGAGCGCAGCCACGCGGGGTCGAGACCGAGCTCGCGGGCGAGGGGCTCGTTGAGTACCACCAGCTGCGGGTCGGGCTGCTCCTCGGCGTGGGCGGCGTGGACGAGCTCGGGGAAGGCGTCGGCGTAGCTGTGGTCGAGGTGCATGTCGCCCAGGGTACGGAATGGCATACCGGGAGGGGTATGATATTGTTGACAGGTAACCAAAAATCATTGTCATTAAAAATCGGAGTAACTATGGTGACCACCATGACTGTTGAGAAGAAGGCGCTCATCCCGCCCGTCATCCTCGGCGTCCTCGCCTTCATTTCGGCGGTCGAGCCGCTGTCGGTCAACATGTACCTGTCCGGCCTGCCGCAGCTCGGCCGCGACCTCGGCCTCACTCAGGCCGGCGCACAGCTCACGCTCACCTTCTTCCTCGCCGGCATGGCCATCGGCCAGCTGGTCACCGGCCCGCTTTCCGACGCCCGCGGCCGCCGCCGTCTCTTCCTCGCCGGCACCGTGCTGCTCGTCGTCGCCACCGCCGCCTCCGCGCTGGCACCGGCCGCGTGGGTGATGTTCGCCGCCCGCTTCGTCATGGGTCTGGCCGCCGGCATGGCGGTCGTCCTGGCACGCGCCGTCGCCGGGGATCTGGCCAAGGGGCCCGAACTGGCGCGCGTGTTCTCCCTCCTCATGCTGCTCGGTGGTGCGGCGCCCGTCATCGGGCCCATCGTCGGCGGGCTGGTGGTCAACTCCGTCGGCTGGCGTGGCGTGTTCTGGGTGCTTTTCGGACTCAACATCGTCGGCGTGCTGCTGGTCGCGAGGTGGATCCCGGAGACCCAGCCTGCAGAAATGCGCACCACTGGTGGTCTCCGGCCGCTGTTCTCCGCCATGGGTGGCCTGCTGCGGGATCGCGCCTACGTCGGCTTCACCCTCGGTTTCATCTTCTCCTTCTCCACGATGTTCGCCTACGTCGCCGCCTCGCCGTTCATCCTGCAGGAGCACTACGGCTTCACCCCGGTGCAGTACGCGCTCATCTTCGCCACCAACACCTTCGGCATGTTCGTGGTGGCGCTGACCAACGCGCGGATCGTCAAGAAGGTCGGGCCGCTCACGCTGGCCCGCATCGGCAACGGTGTCCTCGTCGCCGCCACGCTCTTCCTGCTCGCGGCCGCGCTTCTCGACGCCCACCGCTGGTTCATCCTCGTCGGACTCTTCGTCGTCGTCGCGTCGATGGGCGTCAATTTCGCCAACAATTCCGCTTTGGCGATTTCCCGGGCGGGCAACGTCACCGGGTCCGCGTCGGCGTTCATGGGCTCCGGCCAGTTCGTCATGGCTGGCGTGCTCTCCCCGCTGGTGGGGCTGGCCGCAGCGGCGGGCCTGTCGCAGCCGGTGGCGATGGCGGCGGTCATGGTGGCCACGGCCGTGGTCGCGGCACTGGGCGTCCACGGGGGTGCCGCGGTGCGGCGCCGTGAGCAGGCTGCTAGCTGATCCGGGTGCTTCGGTTGTCGCTCCGCAGGAACTCCCCCAGGTAGGGGAGCGTGAAGGACACCTTTCCCCACGCCGGCGCCTCGATGAGGCCCCGGTCCAGCAGTTTGCCCCGGGTGTCGGTGGCCTCGTTCGGCTTCTTGCCGATGCGCTCGGCCACCTCCGAGCTGGAGACTTCTTCCCCGCCGATATCGGCCATGGCCCGCAGGTAGGCCATCTGCGCCGGCGGGACTCCCTTGAGGGAGGGGGCGTGGACCTGCGATCCCATGGTGCGGATCGTTTCTTCCCGCACAGCCTCGACGTCAGCGCGGGTGATGCCGTCACCCGCCCGATTCCATGCCAGGTAGCCGATGAGCTGCACCAGGTACGGGTAGCCGCGGGCGATATCGACGGCCAGGTCGGCGGCGTCGTCATCGAAAGGCTTGCTCTCTGCTGCGGTGGCCAGCAGAATGGCGCGGGCATCCTCGTCGGTGAGGGGGCCGAGCTCGAAGCGGCGCGCACGCCGGAGGAAGGTGGTGCCCGGTAGGTCGAGCAGGCGGTTGATCCCGTGCGTGAGGCCCGCCATGGCGAGCGCCACGTGATGCTCGTCGCGGATGAGGTCCTGGTGGGTGACGGCGATGTCGGAGAGGTTGTCCGGGTCGGCGTCCTGCACCTCGTCGACCGTGATGAGCACGCCCGTGCCGCGCAGCAGTCCCAGCAGATCCCGCATCCGGGTGCCGAGGGTGGGGACGGGATCGGCGACGTCGAGTAGCTCGGTGTCCACCCGGAACCCGCTGACCTGCACCGCCGTCACCGTTCGCCCGGCCGGTGGGTCGAGTTCGGCGATCTTCGCCGGGATGGTGGTGTCGATGAGAGTGCGAACGGAGTTCCCGCGTCCCGTTGCGCGCAGCACGATCCAGCCGTGTTGTGCGGCGATGTCCTCGAGCTCTGTGAGCAGTACCGTTTTGCCGATACCGCGGGCCCCGTCGATGACCAGGCTCCGCGAGGGCTCGCCCGGGTAGCCGTCCAGGCTCCGCGCGAACTCCTCGAGCACGACCGAACGGCCGGCCCAGTGGTAGGGGCTGGCGCCGAAGGTGGGGCGGAAGGGGTTTCTCATGTGCACCAGGGTAGTTGATACTTTGATACTTCCCAGGGGCAGAGTCCCGCGGTCGCATTCTCGCGTACTCTTCTGCCTGCGCAGGGGTGCCAGGGACCTGCGGATTTGCGAAAAGGCAGGAAAGATCGGGGTACGTCAGAACACGCGGTTACTCGCAGCCGACACCGTCGCCGTCGCGGTCCAGGTGGCTGCCGTAACCGGGCTGGCCCGCATACACCGGGGCAGCCCCGGCAGCCCGCGCTGCGGCACAGTTCCGGAACGGCCCCGACGCGGCCGGTGCAGGCTCCGGAAGAGAAGCGAAGCCCTGCGGCACTGTATTCACGTTCGCCTCTACCGGCGCGGGCTCCGGCGCGGGCTCCGGCACGGGAGGTTCGGCCGTGACGGTTTCAGTGCTCGTGACAACGGAGGTCGTGGTGACGGTGCTGACCACCGTCTCCGTCACAGGGGCGGGTGTGCTCTGGGCCGCGCCACCACAGGCGCTGAGGAGCAGAGGGGCGGAGAGCACGAGGAGAAGGCGCAGGCGCATAGGTTTCCTTGGTCAAGAGATCGGACCCTCGGAGTATCCCGCTCACCAGCAACAATGTCTCGCTATGTGAGTCAAGCCATATATAAACCACCCCTGAAGCGGGGCCTCAGCTGTAGTCGGCCCAGATCCGCTGCTGCTCACCGTCAAGCGTGACCTCGCCGCCGTAGGGGAGGATCCACTGCGGGCGGGTGTGGCCGAAGGGGACGCCGCACACGACGACCGCCTCCGGGTTGTACAGGGTGACCTGCTCGATGACGGCGTCGTACTGCTCCTCCCGGTCGCGGTACTCGGCGAGGAAGAGGCTGCGTGACGGGGGACGGGCCACCATGACGCCCCGGGCGGCGGCGAGGATGTCGGCCTCGCCGAGGGCGCGGACGATCTCCATGATCCCGTGGGTGTTGGTCAGCCGCTGGGAAGCCTCGAGCATGAGGATGGCGCCCTCGAGATCCGCGGCCTGGGGGATGCGGTCGGCCAGCGACATCTGCGTGATCACCTCGAAGCAGCCACCCCAGGTGCGACCCGTCACGCGCCGGGCGGGACCCGCCCACCGCCAGGGCTTCGTCGATTCGCGCAGGCCGTTGACCTCAAGGGCCAGGGGATCGGACCAGAGGATGCCGTGGTCCTCGGATTCTCCGGGGTCGGTGATCTCCAGGATGCCGCTGCCGGACAGGGCGGCGCGCAGTGAGGTGGCGGTGATGTCGTCGATACGCGGGCCGGCCCCGATCTGGACCTGGGTGTTGCCGCCGTGGAAGGCGCGGATGCCCAGGCTGTGCAGGAGGTTGAGGATGTTGCTGTTGTCGCTGTAGCCGAAGAAGGGTTTCGGGTGCGCGGCGATGACGTCCGGGTCGAGGAAGGGGATGACGGTGACCTGGTCGTCGCCACCGAGTGTGGTGAAGATGGCCTCGATCGCCGGGTCCGTGAACGCCGCCATGATGTCGCGCGCGCGGTCCTCGGGGTAGGACTCGAATTCGCGGGTGGTGGGGTACTCGACGGGCTCGAGGCCGAACTCCTCACGCAGGCGAGTCATGGCCTGCTCGTGGACCTCCGGTCCGAGCGCGGGAGCCGCCTTCGACGGGGAGAGGACGGCCACCTTCCTTATGTCAGCTTCAACACCCATGCCTTCAACTACACCACTTAGGCTGGCGTAAATCCAGAAAACGCCGCTCACACCACCAGCTTCAACTCACTCCCGGAGCTCGGTGCGATGTTGAGTCCCGCCTCCCGGGCGATCTCCACGACATCCGCAGCAGAGGCCGCCGCCACCGGTGAACTGGCCAGGACCCGCGCCAGTTCGCCCTTGTAGTGCTTGTTGAAGTGGCTGACCACCTTGCCGTCCTTCTCCACACGCACGGTCACCGCGCCGGGCACGCGGCCGAGCTGCTGGTAGGTGCCGGAGCGCAGGTCGACGACGAAACCCTCCTCCGAGAGGGTTTCGGTGATCGACGAGCCCCAGCGGGCCCGCAGCGTGGGGGAGTCGGGCAGCCGCGTGCCGCCGGAGAAGCGGTAGCGGGGGATGAGATCACCCGCCCGGACGACGCCGAAGAGGGCGGAGCCGACGGCGAGGCGCTCCCAGGCGTGCGGGGGCAGGGTGGAGGCGGAGAGGGCGTCGAAAAGCACGCCCGTGTAGCGGTGCAGGGCGGGCATGGTCGGCGAGGTGCGCAGCTCGAGGTTCGCCTCCGCCTCGGCGGTAAGGCGCGCGGAGATCTTGAGCACCGTCAGCGCCTCGGGCAGGTCCAGCGCAGAGAGGTCGTCGATGAGCGCGGAACGCACGGGGGTGAGTGCCGGAAAGCTCAGTCCCTCCAGGTCAAGCGCGGGGCCGGAGCCGCCGGGGGCCTTGGTTTCGGAAGGAGGGAGCACGATCAGCATGCGGACAAGGGTAGCGGGTAATGTTTGGCACCATGATCACACGTCTGTCCTCGCTGTTCCTTCGCACACTGCGCGAAGACCCGGCTGATGCCGAGGTGCCCAGCCACAAGCTGCTCGTCCGCGCCGGCTACATCCGCCGTGCCGCCCCCGGTGTGTACTCCTGGCTGCCGCTGGGTCTGCGCACGCTGCGCAAGATCGAGGACGTCGTGCGCGAGGAGATGAACGCCATCGGTGGCCAGGAGCTGCTCTTCCCGGCGCTGCTCCCGCGCGAGCCCTACGAGAAGACCAACCGCTGGACCGAGTACGGCGAGCACCTCTTCCGCCTCAAGGACCGCAAGGACAATGACATGCTCCTCGGTCCGACGCACGAGGAGATGTTCACCTCGACGGTGAAGGACCTGTACTCGTCGTACAAGGATTTCCCGGTGACGCTGTACCAGATCCAGACGAAGTACCGCGACGAGGAGCGGCCGCGCGCGGGCATCCTCCGCGGGCGCGAATTCGTGATGAAGGACTCCTACTCCTTCGACATGTCCGACACCGGCCTCGAGGAGTCCTATCAGGCGCATCGCCGCGCCTACCAGGCGATCTTCGACCGCCTCGGGGTCTCCTACGCCATCTGCCAGGCCACCTCCGGTGCGATGGGCGGGTCGGCGTCCGAGGAGTTCCTGGCGATCTCCCCCAACGGCGAGGACACCTTCGTCCGCGCCACCGACGGTGATTACGCCGCGAATGTGGAGGCGGTGGTGACGCAGCCGGGCGTCGAGAAGCCGATCGAGGGTCAGCCGGAAGCGCAGGAGTACGAGACGCCGGATGCGGAGACCATCGCCACCCTGGTGGAGTGGGCGCGCTCCGAGGGCGTCGAGGCAGAGGCTGCGGACACGCTCAAGTGCGTCGTGGTCAAGGTCACCGAGCCGGGGCAGGAGCCGGAGCTGCTCGGCGTGCTCGTCCCGGGCGACCGCGAGGTGGACATGAAGCGCCTCGAGGCCTCGCTGGAGCCGGCGGAGGTCGCCATGGCGGAGGAGGTGGACTTCAAGAAGAACCCCTTCCTGGTCAAGGGCTATGTCGGCCCGCGCGGGCTGGCCGCCAACGGCGTGCGCGTGCTCGCCGACCCGCGCGTCGTGCCGGGCACCGCGTGGATCACGGGTGCCGACGCCCCCAACCGCCACGTCATCGGCCTCGTCGCCGGCCGTGACTTCTTCGTCGACGGCTACATCGAGGCCGCCGAGATCCGCGAAGGCGACCCCGCTCCGGACGGGCAGGGCACCCTGACGCTGGAGCGCGGCATCGAGATCGGCCACATCTTCCAGCTCGGACGCAAGTACACCGAGGCCTTCGACGTGCAGATCCTCGACGAGAACGGCAAGCGCGCGGTGCCGACGATGGGTTCCTACGGCATCGGTGTCTCCCGCCTCATGGCCGTGCTCGCCGAGCAGCGTCACGACGACAAGGGCCTCAACTGGCCCCTCGAGGTGGCGCCCTTCCAGGTGCACGTGGTCGTGGCGAACAAGGACGACGCCGCGCTGCAGGCCGGCGAGCGGCTGGCCGCGGAGCTCGACGCCGCGGGCATCGAGGTGCTTTTCGACGACCGCCCCAAGGTGTCACCCGGCGTGAAGTTCAAGGACGTCGAGCTGTTGGGCATGCCTTTCGCGCTCATCCTCGGCCGTTCCTTCGCGGAGGGGCTCATCGAGCTGCGTCTGCGCGACGGCGAGACCCACGCTGTCCCGGCTGATGAGGCCGTGGCGAAGATCGTCGGGCTGGTCCGCGGCTAGCCGAAACATAAAATGACGCGCACTCGTATTTGTCGACAAATACGAGTGCGCGCAATTTATATGCCCTGGTCAGATCTTGAATGTGACCGCAGTCACGTCAGGAATGACGACCCGGCGTCAGGGACGAACCCGGCCCGGCCACCAGAACTTCTCGCCGAGCAGCTGCACGAGCGCCGGGATGAGGATGGTGCGCACCACGAGCGTGTCCAGCAGCACGCCGATGAAGATGACGATGCCCACCTGCGCCAGCACCACCAGCGGCAGCACTCCCAGGGCGGCGAACACGGCGGCCAGCAGGATGCCGGCGGAGGTGATGACGCCACCGGTGGCGGACAGTGAGCGCAGGACGCCCTCCTTGGTGCCCACCTCGCGGGCCTCCTCGCGGGCGCGGGTGATGAGGAAGATGGAGTAGTCGATACCCAGCGCCACGAGGAAGACGAAAGAGTAGAGCGGCGTGAGGGCGTCGAAGCTGGAGAACCCGAGGATGCCGGTGGAGATCCACCAGCCGAGGCCGAGCGCCGCGACATTGGTGAACAGCACGGTGGCGGTCATGATGAGCGGCGCGAGGACGGAGCGCAGCAGGATCATCAGGGCGAACAGCAGGACGAGCAGGATGACCGGGAAGATGAGGGTGCGGTCCGCAGCTGCGGACTTCTCGGTGTCGTGCAGCTCGGCCTCCTGGCCGCCGACGAGGGCGTCGGTGCCGTCGAGGGTCTGCCGCAGCTCCTCGGTGGTTCCGCCGCTGACCTGCAGGATCTCCCACCCGCCGGCGGGTTCCTGCGGGGTGACGCTCGCCCCGGACTCCTCCAGGACCGCGGTCACGCGCGGCGCCTCCCGGGTGGCGACGATCGCCGGGGTGGCGTTCTGCTCCGGGAACTTCTCCTCGAGGAGTTCGGCGGCGGTGATGGATTCGGGGGTGTCGATGAACTGCTCCGCCTGGGTCAGGCCGGTGCGGATCTGCAGGGCGCCCAGGCAGGCGATGCCGAGCAACATTACGGCGACGATGCTCACCAGCGCGGGGCGCGAACGGACCAGCCCGCCGACGCGGTCCCAGAAGTGGTGCCGGATTTCGGTGCCCTCGCGCGGGATGCGGGGCCAGAAGATCCAGCGGCCGAAGAAGAGCAGCACGCCGGGTAGGACGAGGGTGGCGAAGAGGAAGGCGATGCCGATACCGAACATCGAGGCCAGGCCCAGACCACGGGTGGTGGGCACGGCGGAGAGCAGGAGGCAGGCGACGCCGAGGATGACGGTGACGGCGGACGCGAAGATCGTCTTCACGGTGGGGCCCCAGGCGCGGGCCATCGCTGCGAAGCGGTCTTCGTGGCGGTGCAGCTCATCGCGGTAGCGGGAGATGAGCAGCAGGGCGTAGTTGGTGCCCGCACCGAAGACGAGGACGGAGAGGATGCCGGCGGTGGATTCGTTCCACACGGCTCCCAGGGCGTCGAGGGCCCAGGTGTAGGTGGTGTTTGCGACGCGGTCGGCGATGCCGATGACCAGCAGCGGCAGGATCCACAGGACGGGGGAGCGGTAGGTGACGATGAGCAGCACTGCGACGATGATGCCGGTTACGGCGAGCAGCATGAGGTTGGCGCCGGAGAAGACGCCGGAAAGGTCCCCCTCGATGGCGGCGGGGCCGGTGACTTGGGCCGTGACGCCCGCGGGGAGGTCGGCGGAGGCGGCGGCGCGCAGCTCGGTGATCTTGTCGACATTGTCCGTCAGGCCCGTGGAGTGGACCTCGACGGGGACGAGGGCGGCCGTCATATCGTCGTTGGGGATGAGGGGGCCGCCCAGTTCGGCGGCGCGCGGCGCGAGGGCGGCGAGGTCGAGGGGGTCGTCGCTGCTGAACAGGACCAGCGCAGCGCCGCCGTTATCTCCGGGGCGTTCCTGCAGGAGGCGCGCGACCGCGGTGGAGTCGACGTCGTCGGGCGCCATGGCGGTGGGGTCGGTGGGTGTCGCGGCGGATCCGAAGGACATCGCGGCACCGGCGAGGGCAATGAGAAGGAGGGCGAGCCAGCGGAAGGCTCGGGCGGTGGAGGTACTCACCTGTCCGAGAATACAGATGCCAACACTGTGTCGGTAACTTAGGTGGTGCGCGCCACCCACGCGCGCCACGCGTCGTCCTGCGCGTCGCTGACCGCGCGCAGCCAGCGCGCCTCCCGCGCGGATTCCAGTGCGGCGACAAAGCCCTCGTCAGCGGGCTGCAGATCCCCGGAGACCGCATAGCCCGGGGCCGCCACGGGCACGTCCCCCGACGGTGCGAGAAGCTCGCGGAGGGCGTGGATGCGGTGCTCGCTGGCGTCGATAAGCGGGGCGGGGACGTCATGAAAGGCCTGCGCCACCTCGAGTCCGTGGAGGTGGGCGTACTCGGCGTCGAGAAGCGCGCGGGCCTGGGTGGCCGCGGCCTCCGACAACGTGACGGGGTCGGCCTCCCCGGAGGCGAGCGCCACGGCCTGGCGGGCGAGGAGGTCGCGGGAGGCGGCGGGGACCTCGTCGACGGCGTCGACGGTCACCGCGAAGGCGTCCGCGGGCTCCACCGGCGTCACCGTGTAGCTGCAGGAGGTAGGGACGGAACCGTCGGCATGCGTGCCGCACAGGCGGGCGATCTCGGCCTCGAGCTCCGCGGCATCGTCCGCGCGGTCCGTGGCGTGGGCCTGATCCGCCAGTGCCACCAGCTCGCCGTTCGGCCGGGGCCCGAGCATCTCCACGGAGCAGGAGGCCAGCAGGGGGAGAAGCAGCAGAGACAGGAGGCGACGTTTCACAGCGGACACCCTACCCGCGATAGGCTGAACGGCATGGCATTTCCCGGAGAAGCAGAACTGATCAGCCTCATCACCCCGGTCACCGACGCGTGTGGCCTCGACATCGAGGGTGTGAAGGTGACGCGCGCGGGGCGGAAATCGGTGATCGGCATCTTCGTGGATTCCGATGTTCGCCCCGACCTCGACCTCCTGGAGCAGGTCTCCCAGGAAGTCTCGACGCTGCTCGATTCCGCCGAGGAGCGCGGCGAGGTCAACCTCGGCGCCGGGTACACGCTGGAGGTCTCCACCCCGGGCGTCGATGCGCCGCTCACCGCTCCCCGCCACTGGCGTCGCA
The DNA here is from genome assembly GCF_042658165.1 of Corynebacterium nasicanis. Lineage (NCBI taxonomy): Bacteria > Bacillati > Actinomycetota > Actinomycetes > Mycobacteriales > Corynebacteriaceae > Corynebacterium > Corynebacterium nasicanis. Next base: position 170,198 of record NZ_JBHSQE010000001.1, on the reverse strand, counting down.
ACCGCGGCCGCCTCGTCGAACTGCTCGAGGAGGGGCAGAAGTCGACGTGGCGCGTCGGGGCGCTGGCCCCGGAGGAGAACGCGGTGGTCCTCGTGCGCACCGTGAAGAAGGACCGCGAACTGCGGGTGCTGGAGTTTTCGGAAAACGCCCGCGCGGTGGTAGAAATTGAATTCTCGAATCCCCCGGCGGCCGAGACCGAGCTGACCGGACTTGACTACGACCAGGCGCTGACCTGGCAGGAGGACAACAAGTGAATATCGACATGGCTGCGCTGACCACCATCGAGAAGGACAAGGGCATCCCGGTGGATGACATGCTCCAGACGATCGGCGGCGCCCTCATCCACGCCTACCGCGAGTACCGCGGCGAGGAAGAGGAGACCCGGGCGCGCGTGGACATCGACAAGGCCACCGGCTCCGTGTCGGTCATCCTCACCGAGCTTGACGACGCCGGGGAGGTCCTCTCCGAGTCCGACGACACCCCGGACAACTTCGCCCGCATCGCGGCCGGCGCGGTGCGCGACGCCATCGTCAAGCGCCTCCGCGAGGCCGAGAACGTCCGCCTCTTCGACGAGTACCAGTCCTTCGAGGGGCGCGTCGTCTCCGGTGTCGTGCAGAAGGACGAGCTGGCGAACTCCCGCGGCATCGTCATCGTCCAGCTGGGCACCGAGACCGATCCGCAGGACGGCATCCTCCTGCCCGCCGAGCAGATCCCCGGCGAGAAGCTGGAGCACGGCGACCGGGTGAAGGCCTACATCGTCGGCGTGAACAAGGGTCCCAGCAACGTCCAGGTCAACCTCTCGCGCACCCACCCCGAACTGGTCCGTGGCCTCTTCGAGCTGGAGATCCCCGAGGTGGCCGACGGTTCCGTCGAGATCCTCGGCATCGCCCGCGAGGCCGGCCACCGCTCCAAGGTCTCCGTCACCGGCAAGGTGAAGGGGCTCAACGCCAAGGGCGCCTGCATCGGCCCCCGCGGCCAGCGCGTGACTAACATCATGACGGAGCTCGGCGGCGAGAAGATCGACATCATCGACTGGTCGGAGGACCCGGCCACCTACGTCGGTAATGCGCTCGCCCCCTCCAAGGTGGTCAACGTCGAGATCACCGACGCCGAGGCCCAGACCGCGAAGGTCACCGTGCCGGACTACCAGCTCTCGCTGGCGATCGGCCGCGAGGGCCAGAACGCCCGCCTCGCCGCGCGCCTGACCGGATGGAAGATCGACATTCACTCCGACATCAACTGAGGCCACCGGCAGCAGGGAGTTCAATTTCAGGTGACTTTGGGGTAAACTATCTGGTGGCCCACGTGCCGATGATGTTCACCACCTGGGTAGGAGACGAATGACGCAGACCCGCGCACCCCGCGCACCCCGCGAGATCCGCGTGCGTACCTGCCTTGCCACCCGCGAACGCAAGCCCGATACCGAGCTGCTCCGGGTGGTTATTGATCCCACCGATCCCTCCCGCCTCCTGGCGGACCCGGAGCGTTCGCGCCCCGGACGGGGAGCATGGATCACACCGAATATCGAAGCACTCGAGCTGGCGGAACAGCGTCGCGCCTTCGGGCGGGCGTTCCGAGTGTCCGGGACAAGCCTGGACACAGGTCACGTGCGTACGTACCTCGCAGCACACGCTGCCGGACCCGACATTGTAAGGAAGACCGAACACTGATGAGCACAGCACGATGAAGCATCAGCGATGACCGTCACAGACATCATCTAGAGGTCGAGTTCCCTTTCCGGGGCTTGACACTCGATCTCTAGGAACTATCCAGAGGAGAAAAGTGCCCGGAAAGCTACGCGTACATGAGCTCGCCAAGAAGCTCGGCGTAACCAGCAAGGAACTGCTCGCCACGCTCAAGGAGCAGGGTGAGTTCGTGAAGACCGCCTCGTCCACCGTCGAACCGCCGGTGGTGCGCAAGATGGAGGCCCTTTACGAGAAGAAGGACGGCGGCAGCGGCGCATCCGCAGCCCAGCCGTCCGCAGGTGCCCCGCGACCCGGCCCGAAGCCGGGCCCGGCGCCCAAGCCCGCAGCCGCCCCGAAGCCGGCTGCCCCGGCGCCGGCCCCGAAGCCCGCTGCTGCGGCTCCGAAGCCGGCCGCCGCCCCCAAGCCGGCCGCTGCGGCGCCGGCCCCGAAGCCCGCTGCTGCTCCCAAGCCGGAGGCCGCCCAGGCCCCGACTCCGGACGCCGCGGCGGCCCCGAAGCCGGGTGGCGCCCCCAAGCCGGGCGGTGCCCCGAAGCCGGGCGCCAACGCCATGCCGCGCCCCATGCCGCGTCCGGGTGGTCGCCCGCGCGTAGCCAACAACCCCTTCTCCACCGGTGGTGGAGACCGTCCGGCACCCCGTCCGGGTGGCGGCCGCGGGCAGGGTGGACCTCGCCCCGGTGGCCGTGGTCAGGGTGGCCCCGGTGGTCCCCGTCCGCAGGGTCAGGGCCAGGGCGGTTCCGACCGTCCGGCACAGGGCGGCGGTCGTCGTCCCTCGCCGGCCAACATGCCCACCTCCCAGGCTCCGACCCCGGGCCAGATGCCGCAGAAGGCGGCCGGCCCCGGTGGTCGCGGTCGCGGTGGAGCCGGTGGCCGGGGCCCGGGTGGCCCGGGTACCGGTGGCGGCGCCGCAGGCGGCGGTTTCCGCGGCGGCGGACGTCGCGGTGGCACCGCGGGTGCCTTCGGACGTCCGGGTGGCGCCCCGCGTCGGGGTCGTAAGTCGAAGCGTCAGAAGCGCTCCGAGTACGAGGCCATGCAGGCCCCGAACGTCATCGGTGGCGTTCGCCTGCCCGACGGCGGCGGCTCGACCGTGCGTCTGCGCCGTGGCGCCTCCCTGTCCGACTTCGCCGAGAAGATCGGTGCGGATCCGGCAGCCCTGGTGCAGGCCCTGTTCAACCTCGGTGAGATGATCACCGCCACCGCAGCAGTGCCGGAGGAGACCCTCCAGCTGCTCGGTGCGGAGATCAACTACCAGGTTGAGGTCGTCTCCCCGGAGGACGAGGACCGCGAGCTCCTGCAGTCCTTCGACCTGCAGTTCGGTGAGGACGAGGGCGGCGAGGACGAGCTGGCCAAGCGCCCGCCCGTGGTCACCGTCATGGGTCACGTCGACCACGGTAAGACCCGACTGCTCGACACCATCCGTAAGGCTGATGTCGGTGCCGGTGAGGCCGGTGGCATCACCCAGGGCATCGGTGCCTACCAGACCAAGCGATTCATCGAGGACCGCGAGCGGAAGATCACCTTCCTGGACACCCCGGGTCACGAGGCCTTCACGGCCATGCGTGCCCGTGGTGCCAAGTCCACGGACATCGCGATCCTGGTCGTCGCCGCGGATGACGGCGTCATGCCGCAGACGGTGGAGGCCATCAACCACGCGAAGGCCGCTGATGTGCCGATCGTCGTGGCGGTGAACAAGATCGATAAGCCGGAGGCTTCCCCGGACAAGATCCGTGGCCAGCTCACCGAGTACGGCCTGGTGCCGGAGGAGTACGGCGGCGACACCATGTTCGTCGACATCTCCGCCAAGGCCAACATCAACATCGACGAGCTGCTCGAGGCCGTCGTGCTCACCGCGGATGCCTCCCTGGATCTGCGCGCCAACCCGGACATGGACGCCCAGGGTGTCGCCATCGAGGCCCACCTCGACCGCGGCCGTGGCCCGGTGGCCACCGTCCTGGTCCAGCGCGGTACCCTCCGCGTCGGTGACTCCGTGGTCGTGGGTGACACCTACGGTCGCGTGCGTCGCATGATCGACGAGCACGGCCACGACGTGGAAGAGGCGGGTCCGTCCCGTCCGGTCCAGATGCAGGGCCTCAACGGCGTCCCCGGCGCCGGCGACAACCTGCTCGTCGTCGAGGACGACCGCGTCGCCCGCCAGATCGCCGCGCAGCGTGACGCCCGTAAGCGTTCCGCCATGCAGGCGAAGTCCCGCAAGCGCGTCTCCCTCGAGGATCTGGATGCCGTTCTCAAGGAGACCAGCGTCCTCAACCTCATCCTCAAGGGCGACAACGCCGGTTCGGTGGAGGCCCTGGAGGAGTCCCTCCTCAAGATCGAGATGGAGGACGAGGTCGAGCTCAACATCATCGACCGTGGTGTCGGTGCCGTCACGCAGACCAACGTCTCGCTGGCTGCCGCCTCGGATGCCGTCATCATCGCCTTCAACGTGCGCGCCGAGGGCAAGGCCACCGAGGAGGCCAACGCCGAGGGTGTGGACATCCGCTACTACACCGTCATCTACCGCGCCATCGAAGAGGTCGAGGCTGCTCTCAAGGGCATGCTGAAGCCGATCTACGAGGAGAAGGAGATCGGTTCCGCCGAGATCCGCGCCATCTTCAAGGCCTCCGCCATCGGTCTCATCGCCGGTTGTATGGTCGAGTCCGGCAAGGTGCGCCGCAACGCCTCGGGCCGCCTGGTCCGCGACGGCAGCGTCATCGCCGACAACGTCAAGATCGAGTCCCTGCGACGCGAGAAGGACGACGTCACCGAGGTCACCGCCGGTTACGAGTGCGGTATGGTCCTGTCCTACCCGAACATCGAGGTCGGGGACAAGCTCGAGGTCTTCGAGATGGTCGAGGTCCCGCGCGACTAACCTCGGGGTGCATGAGCACCTTGTGGCTGGTCTCTGACCTGCACGTCACCTTCCCCGCCAACCGCGAGCGCGTCGAGCGCCTCGCCCCGGCGGAGGAGGGCGACTGGCTCATCGTCGCCGGAGACGTGGCTGAGAGTATCGACATTGTCGTCGACACCCTCGCCCGTCTCCGGCGGCGTTTTGCGCGTGTGGTGTGGTGTCCCGGCAACCACGAGCTTTTCGCCCGGCCCAGCGACCGCTATCAGGGCCGCGCCCGCTACGCGCGGCTGATTGATCTGCTGCGTGAGGTGGGCGTCGATACGCCCGAGGACCCGTACCCGGTCTTCGGCGACGTCACCGTCGCGCCGCTGTTCACCCTCTACGACTATTCCTTCCGGCCCGCGGGCCGTTCCGCCGCCGAGGCGCTTATCGACGCCCGCGCCGCCCGCGCCACCCTCGACGATGAGCTCTACATCGCGCCCTATGTGGATGTGGTGGAGTGGTGCGCGGAGCGCGTCGCCTACTCGCGGGAGCGACTGACGGCGGTCGACGGCCCCACCCTCCTGGTCAACCACTGGCCGCTGGCGGTCGAACCCACCCGACGCCTGCGGCAGCCCGACATGGCGCTGTGGTGCGGCACCACCCTCACGCGTTCCTTCGCGCGGGACTACCGCGCCGTCGGCGTCGTCCATGGGCACCTGCACATGCCCGAGGAGATCATGGTCGAGGGAGTGCCGCATGTCGATGTGTCCCTGGGCTATCCCTTCGAGCAGGTGCACATGCCGCGGCGGGCCTGGCCGATGCCGGGGCTGCGCATTCCCTGAGTGCTACCGGCGGGTAGAATGAAGCCCCGTATCTGCACCCGGACTCAAGGAGACCGACATGGCCGACAACGCCCGCGCCGCCCGCATGGCCAAGCGCATCCAGACGATCGTGGCCTCAGCCATCGAACGCGAGGTCAAGGACCGTCGCTTGGAGCTGGTCACCGTCACTGACACCCGGGTCACCGGCGATCTGCACGACGCGACGGTGTTCTACACGGTCCGTGGACGCTCCCTCGACGACGAGCCGGACTACGACGAAGCCGCCGAGGCACTCCACCGCGCCCGTGGCCAGCTGCGCAAGATCGTCGGCGACCAGCTCGGTGTCCGTTTCACCCCGACGCTCTCCTTCGAGGTGGACACCGTGCCCGAGGCCTCCGCCCACATGGAGGAGCTGCTGGCCCGCGCCCGCGCTCGCGACGAGGAGCTGGCGAAGCTCAAGGAGAACGCCAAGCCTGCCGGTGACGCCAACCCGTACCGGACGGGCGACCTCTAGTGCCTTATTACGAGCAGGCCGCCGATGCCCTGGCGGCCGCCACGTCCGTGGCCGTCATCGGTCACGTGCGTCCCGACGCCGACGCGATCGGTTCCGTCTGCGCGACCGTCGGCGCCCTGCGTCAGCTGGGGAAGGAGGCGGTGGGCCTCATCGGGCAGGCCGACCCCTTCGCCGCGAACCTGCTCACCATCCCGGGGGCGGAGGAGGTGCAGCTGGCCGATCACCTGCCGGATGTGGACCTCATCGTCACCGTCGACTGCGGTTCCATCGACCGGGCGGGCACCCTCGCCGGGGCGATCGCGGCCCGCGCGGAGGACACCGTGGTCATCGACCACCACTCCTCGAACTCCGGTTTCGGCCGGGTCAACCTCCTCGATTTCGACGCCGAATCGACGACCATCGTCCTCGGCCGCCTCTTCGAGATCATGGGCATCACCCTCGATCCGCCGATCGCGCACGCCCTCTACGCGGGCCTGCTCACCGACACCGGCAGCTTCCGCTGGGGCAGCCCGGCGATGCACACCTTCGCCGCGGAACTGATGTCCACGGGTCTCGACGTCCGCGGCATCGCCGTCGACCTCCTCGACTCCGGCTCCGTCGCCGATCTGCGCATGATCGGCCGCGCCCTGGCGAGCGTCGAGGTGCACGAGGCGGGGGAGCACCGCGTGGCGCTCATCATCGCCGACCACGCCCTCGTGCAGACCGGTTCCCTCCCGGCGGTGGAGGGCCTCGTCGACTTCGTCCGCTCCCTCGACGGCACCACCCTCGGTGCCGTGTTCAAGGAGACCGTCCCCGGGGTGTGGCACGTCTCCCTGCGTTCCAACGACATCGACGTCTCGCGCATCGCCGTGGCCCTGGGCGGCGGCGGGCATGTCCCGGCCGCCGGCTTCACCTTCCGCGGCACCGCCGCCGAGACCACCGAGGCGCTGCTGGGGGAGCTGCGCCGGCAGTGACGGTCACCGCCCGGCAGATCTTCGCCCTGGCGCTCCCTGCGTTGGGCGTGCTGGCCGCGACCCCGCTCTACCTGCTTCTCGATACCGCCGTCATCGGCCGCCTCGGCGCCTTCGAGCTCGCCGCCCTGGCCGTGGGCACGACCGTGCAGTCGACCGTGACCACCCAGCTGACCTTCCTCTCCTACGGCACCACCGCCCGCGCCTCCCGCCTCTACGGCTCCGGGAAGCGGGCCGCGGCCGTCGCGGAGGGGGTGCAGGCCACGTGGGTGGGGCTGGCCGTCGGCCTGGCTCTGGCGGCGGTGGTGGCCGCGCTGGCCGAGCACATCGGGCGGTGGCTCACCGGCGACCCGGCGATCGCTGCGGCCGCGGCGACGTGGATCCGCATCGAGGCCATCGCCATCCCGCTCACCCTCATCATCATGGCGGGCAACGGCTGGCTCCGCGGCGTGCAGAACACGCGCAGCCCGCTGTGGTACACCCTCGCCGGGGTCATCCCGGGGGCCATCCTCATCCCGGTGCTCGTGGGGCGCTACGGGCTGCCCGGTTCCGCGATGGCCAACGTGGTGGGAATCTCCATCACCTCCTCGCTCTTCCTCCTGGCGTTGCGACGCGCCCATGCAGGTTCCTGGCGGCCGCGCTGGGACATCATGCGGCGCCAGCTCGTCATGGGCCGCGACCTCATCCTGCGCTCCCTCTCCTTCCAGGTGGCGTTCATCTCCGCGGCGGCCGTGGCGGCGCGCTTCGGCACGTCTTCTTTGGCCGCGCACCAGATCCTGCTCCAGTTGTGGAACTTCATCACGCTGGTCCTCGATTCCCTGGCCATCGCCGCGCAGGCCCTCACCGGCGCGGCGCTCGGCCGGGGATCGGTGGAGGTTGCCCGGGGCGTCGGGGTGAAGGTCACTTACTACTCCCTCCTCTTCGCAGCTGGCCTCGGTGTGGTCTTCGCCCTCGGCGCCGGGGTCATCCCGCGGATCTTCTCCACTGACGCCGGGGTTCTTTCGGACATCTCCGGTCCGTGGTGGCTCATGATCCTCATGATCATCCTCGGCGGCGTGGTCTTCGCCCTCGACGGCGTCCTCCTCGGCGCCGGCGACGCCGCCTTCCTGCGCACCATCACCATCGCCTCGGTGCTCGGCGGTTTCCTCCCCGGTGTCTGGTTGTCGCTGCTTCTCGACGCCGGCCTCACCGGCCTCTGGGGCGGCCTCCTGGCCTTCATCCTCATCCGCCTCGTGGCGGTTGTGTGGAGGTTCCGCTCGCTGCGCTGGGCCCGCCTTTAGGTCACACCTTGCGTTGGCACGTGAACCACACCAGCCACACCCCGCGACCAGGGGAAACGCGCAGCAGGCCGCAACTTCACGTGCCAACGCACTGGGGCCCGGGGAGCGCTGTGGTAGATACAAGGGAAGGAGGTGCGTAGATGAGCACAACGCTCTGGGCTGTCAGCGATCTGCACGGCGCCGTCAAGGCGAACGTCGCGCGGATCGATGACATCCAACCCGAGGACCCCTCGGACTGGCTCATCGTCGCCGGTGACGTCGCCGAGCGCACCGACCTGGTGGTCCGCATCCTCGGTCAGCTCCGCGAGCGCTTCGCCAAGGTCATCTGGGTGCCGGGCAACCACGAGCTCTTCTCGCGTTCCACGGACCGCTTCCAGGGGCGCGAGAAGTACACCGAGCTGGTCGAGGCGATCCGCGAGATCGGCGTGCTCACCCCGGAGGATCCCTACCCGACCTTCGGCGGCGTCACGCTTGTGCCGCTGTTCACCCTCTACGACTACTCCTTCCGCGGCCCCGGCATGACGGTCGAACAGGCCGTCCAGGCCGCACACGACCGCCAGATCATGATGACCGACGAGTTCGCCATCGCGCCCTTCGTCGACGTCCGCGCGTGGTGCTGGGACCGGTTGGCGTACTCCATCAAGCGGCTCTCGCTTATCGACGGCCCCACCGTCCTCATCAACCACTGGCCCCTGGTCCAGGAACCCACCCTGGCCATGCGTCACCCGGAGATCGCCCTGTGGTGCGGTACCCGCCACACCCGCACGTGGGCGGAGCGCTACCACGCCCAGGCCGTCATATACGGGCACCTCCACATGCCCGGGATCACCGAGGTCGCCGGCATCCCGCACGTCGAGGTGTCCCTGGGGTATCCCCGCGAGTGGGAACGCCACGGTCACCTCAACCCCTGGCCCTACCCGGTCATGCGGCTGGGAGGTGAGCAGGATGCTTAACGCCTCCCTGTTCCCGGAGTCGGCGCGCTTCTGTTACGTCATCACCGACCGCGAACGCCCGGACCTGCAGAACTACCACGGCCTGCATCCTCTGGAGCAGGCGCTGGTCTCCCATTCCGTCGACGTGCGCAAGGCCGAGTTCGGCGACGCCCGCTGGTGTGCGCACCAGGCCCTGCGTGACCTGGGGGAGTGGGACAACGAGCCCATCCTCCGTGGCGAGCGCGGCATGCCCCTGTGGCCGCAGGACATCACCGGCTCCATGACGCATACGGAAGGGTTCCGGGCGGCGGTCGTCGCCCCGCGGACCCACGTGCGTTCCATGGGCCTCGACGCCGAACCCGCCGACCCCCTCCCGCGCGAGGTCATCGGCTCCATCGCCCGCCCGGGGGAGATGCCGCAGCTCGAGCGCCTGCGCAACGAGGGCGTCGAATGCGCCGACCGGCTGCTCTTCTGCGCCAAAGAGGCCACCTACAAGGCCTGGTTCCCCATGACCCACCGGTGGCTCGGTTTCGAGGACGCGGAGATCGACATCCGCTCCGACGGCTCCTTCGTGTCCTACCTGCTCGTACGCCCCACCCCGGTGCCGTTCATCTCCGGGCGGTGGATGGTCTCCGACGGTTACGTCATCGCGGCGACGGCGGTGACGTAAGAGGGTATTCGAGTCGGGGCATTAACCGAGGACCCCCGTGCCATCCAGCCGACTTCTGCCCCCACCCACATACCCCGTTACCAGCCACCGCCCCCCGGGCACCACTCCCGCACCGGGAACTGTGGACAACCCGGGCCCGCCGGGACGTTATTCACAGCCGCAGTGACGGTCCGCTGGACCGCCCGCAAGGCCCGGCCCATACTGCACCCGTGCGGGATTGGAGCGGGGAGATCGAGTTCATCAGGATGCGGAGCCGTCGGGCCGGTACCCCGGCATTCCGGCGGGAACTGAGGCAGGGGAGGTTTCTGCTCCTGTGCCCGGAGATCGCGGTACCTGCCGCCTCGTTCCGGGATTTCCAGCCGTGGGACCAGCAGGCGATACGGGCGTTCGCGGTGGGCCTGGGGAGCCGGACGGCGGTGCTCGTCGGCAAGGCTGCGGCAAGGTTGCACGGGATCCCGGTCCTGGGGAACCAGGAGCCGACCACCATCGTGCTCCCCGGCGGCGGGAGGCCTCCCGTGAAGCAGTGGCCTGAGGGAGTGCAGTATCGACGCGCGAATCTCCCGGAGGAACAGGTCACGGCCATTCACGGGGTTCGGGTGACTCGGATCATCCGTACGGTGGTGGACCTTTGTCGCTACCACGGTCTGGTCGACGGGATCGTGGCCTTCGATCACGTACTCACGCTGAAGAACATGACCCGGCAACGTGCCGCGACCCTCCTCGATGACCTGGGCCGGATCCGCGGGTTGAGTGTCGCCCGCAGGGCTCTCGAGCTTGCCGACGCCCGCGCCGAGAGCCCTCTCGAGTCGTGGGCCCGCGCACAGATCCTCGTCGCTGATGTGCCGGAGGTCACGAGTGTGGAGCCGCAGGTGCCTGTCCTCGGTGGGAGGCACCGGGTGGACCTCATGGTCAATGGTTTCCAGGTGGTGGAGACCGACGGTGATATCAAGTACGACGGTTCCACCGGTGTCGCGCCGGCTGAGCAGATGCGCAAAGACCGGGAGCGTGACCGGGCGCTGACCAATGCGGGGATTCCCCGGCTGCATGTGACGTATGCGGATCTCGCGACTGTCGTCGAGGGGGAGAGCCGCTTCCTCCGTATGCTGCGCGAGAGCCTGCAAGCGCACGCCCGCCGCACCGCCTAAAGCGTGTTCGGCCGCGCCACGAACACCGTCGCCAGGCGCTTTCCCTTCTCGCGGACCAGCGCGATGGAGCGTCCGTCCGGCGCCACCGCGGCATGGATCCCATCGAGGCCGCGCGGCTCGAGCCACTTGCCCATGGCCAGGGCCTCCGCCTCTTCTTCCGTCACGGGGAGCACCGGATAGGAACGCGCCAGGGCTTCGTCGAGGGTGAGGGACAGCCGGGGCTGTTTCTCCAGCTGCGACAAGGTCAACGCGTCGGCCAGCAGGAAGGGGCCGACCTCGGTGCGTCGCAAAGCGGTGAGGTGACCGCCCACGCCCAGCGCCTCGCCCAGGTCGCGGGCCAGCGAGCGGATGTAGGTTCCGGAGGAGCAGTGCACGGAGACGTCGACGTCCAGAAACTCGCCGGAGCGCCGGAAAGCCAGCGCCTCGAAGCGCGACACGGTCACCGGCCGAGCGGGGATCTCGACCTCTTCGCCGGCGCGGACGCGCTCGTGGGCGCGCTTGCCGTCGATCTTGATGGCGCTCACGGAGGCGGGGCGCTGCATGATGTCGCCGGTCAGGTCGGCCATCGCGGCGAGCACAGACTCTTCCGTGACGGACGCCGCGCTCGCCCCCGACACCACGGACCCCTCGGCGTCGTCGGTGGTGGTGGCTGCCCCGAGGCGGATCGTCGCGTCGTAGGATTTCGTCGCGGCGACCAGGTGCGCGAGGAAGCGGGTGCCGCGCTCGATGCCGACGACGAGCACACCCGTCGCCATGGGGTCGAGGGTGCCGGCGTGCCCGACGCGGCGGGTGGAGAAGATGCGGCGGAGGCGGGAGACGACGTCGTGGGAGGTCATGCCCTGGGGCTTGTCCACCACGACGAGTCCGGAACTGGCCAGGGGATCGGTCATAGGGGAAGTGTATGCCGTAGGCTGTAGCGGTGATTGTTTGGCACGGAATTGACACGGTCCCTGAGTCGCTCGCGGAGTCCGTCGTGACCATCGGGGTGTTCGACGGTGTGCATCGCGGGCATCGGCAACTCATTGAGCGTGCCTCGCAGCTGGCGGAGGAGCGCGGCGTCCCGGCGGTCATGGTGACCTTCGATCCGCATCCGATGTCGGTGTTCCTGCCCGAGCGGGCGCCGGTCATGCTCACCACGCTGGAGCAGCGCCTGGAGCTGGCGAAGGGGATGGGCATCGACGCCACCCTCGTCGTCGATTTCACCCGGGAGCTGGTGGGGCTGAGCCCGGAGGAGTACTTCGAGACCCTGCTCAAGGGCGCGCTCAAGGCCAGCGCCGTGGTGGTGGGGGAGAACTTCACCTTCGGAAAGGATGCCGCCGGTACGGCCGCTTCCGCCCGTGACCTGGGGAAGAAGCACGGGATCGACGTGGAGATCGTCAGCCTGCTGCACGACGACGGCCAGCGCATCTGCTCCTCCAACATCCGTGACTTCCTCAACGCCGGCGACGTCGAGCGTGCCGCCTGGGCCCTCGGCCACCCCTACACCGTCACCGGTCCGGTTGTCCGCGGCGCCGGACGCGGCGGCAAGCAGCTGGGTTTCCCCACCGCCAACCAGTACTTTTCCGATGATGTCGCGCTGCCCGCCGACGGCGTCTACGCCGGTTGGTTCACCGTCCGCGGCCCGCGCGCCATCGACGGTGACATGGAGCCCGGCGTGGCCTACCCGGCGGCGATTTCGGTGGGCACCAACCCCACCTTTGGTGACGAGCGTCGCAGCGTCGAGTCCTTCATCCTTGACCGCGACGCCGATCTCTACGGCTACGAGGCCGATGTGGCCTTCATCGGATACGTCCGTGACATGCAGAAGTTCGACTCCGTCGAGACGCTGCTCAGCGCGATCCGGGCCGATGTCGCCCGCGTCCGGGAGATCCTCGGGTGAAACTCATCCTCGACCTCGACACGGGTATCGACGACGCCTTCGCCCTCGCCTATGCCCTCGCATCGCCCGAGGTCGAGCTCATCGGCGTGACCGGCACCTACGGCAACGTCACGGTTGCGGATGGCGTCCGCAACACCCGCGCCCTCCTCGCACTCTTCGGCCGCCCGGACATCCCCGTCTACCCCGGCCCCTCGCCGGAGGGGTGGGCCGTGGCGGAGATCTCCGCGTTCATCCACGGCGCCAACGGCCTCGGCGGGGTGGAGCTCCCCGCACCCGTCGCACCGCCCGCCGGCTCGGCCGTCGATTTTCTTATCGACGCCGTCCGTACCCACCCCGACCTCGTCATCGTGCCGACGGGGGCGTCGACAAGCATCGCTGCGGCGGTGCAGGACGATCACTTCGCGGAGCACGCCCGCATCGTCATGATGGGTGGCGCGCTCACCGTGCCCGGCAACGTGCGGCCGTGGGCGGAGGCGAATGTGTGGCAGGATCCGGAGGCCACGGACGAGGTGTTCCGGCGGGCACACCACGTCACGATGATCGGCCTCGACGTCACCCTGAAAACCCTGCTGACCTCGTCGGATGTCGCGTCGTGGCGGGAGCAGGGCACCGAGGTCGGCGAGGTACTCGCCGCGCTCGCCGACTATTACATCGGCGCCTACTCCACGACTGCCCCGCACTTGGGCGGGTGCGGGCTGCACGACCCGCTGGCGGTGGCCGTCGCCATCGATCCCTCGCTGGTCACGTGCCTGGCGCTGCCCATGCAGGTTGACGTGGCGGGGGAGACCCGCGGGCGCACGATCGGCGACCTCTCGCGGCAGGGACCGATGGTCAATGTCGCCGTCGATGTAGATGTAGAGAGATTTCTCGGCGCATTCATGACCCGATTGACTAGGCTGGCCGCAAACACCTGAGCTTCCGGAGGGCCACATGGAACTGCGTAACGGCATCGCCGCCTTTGACCCCGTCACCCTGCGTATCGCCGCCGAGCAGCTGCCCATGGTGCAGCTGCCGGAGGTTCTCGACGCCGAGATGCCCGAGCACCTCGTCGAACTCGCCGAGGTCACGGTCACGCCTTTCGACGTGGCCGCGAAGATCGATACCGGTCAGCTCAGCTGGGGTTCCACGGCCACGCTGGAGCCCTTCACCACCTATGCCGGCGGGCAGGCCAGTGGTGTGCAGCTGTCCGGGGCGCGCGTCGCTGAGCTTGCCGACGCCCTCGTCGCTCGCGTCACCATGAAACTCGAGGACCGTAAGTTGCGGGCGTGGTTCGCGGAGCTGCCTGCCGAGGTGGCTGCATTGGATGCCTTTGAGTTGGTGGCCGACGTCCGCCGCTGGATGAAGGACTTCTCCACCGAGGACAAGAAGGTGGACACCCTCATCGTCCCGCAGCAGGACGTGGACTACGAGGCCTTTGTTAAAGGTCTGGACAGGTCTACTCGGCAGAAAATTCGCGCTGTCATCGATGAGAAGGGCGCCCGTGTCATCGCCGAGACGATCATCGCCGGCAGCCTGCCGTCCTGGGGTGCGCCCAAGAAGGTCGTGCTGGGCGAGCGTGGGCCCGTGCTGTTCTGGTTCAGCGAAGGCAACGAGAACAAGGCGCTGCCGTTTGCTGTTGTTTACACGGAGGCGGGGGCTTGGGTGGGGTCGTCCCAAGGAAACTTAGAATAAGGACAATAGATATCCTCACCCTCTAGGGAGGTTCATCGAAATTCGAGTGAGACTCTCGCTATAATGGAGCAAAATAAGAATCACATTCCGAGTATAGGCAATTGAGTGTAGTTTACCGTAGTGAAAGGCAATACCATGCTCACTAGACTTGAAGTTAACGGATTTAAGAATTTAGTAAATTTCAATTGTAACTTCGGGCCGTACACATGTATCGCGGGGCCCAACTCAGTTGGTAAATCGAATATTTTTGACGTAATACAATTCCTCTCCGCAACAACTAGGGAGACCTTTGACCAAGCGGCGGCTAACCTTCGGTCATCTACGAGTTTTGGGAACGTAAGCGACATTTTCCGCAGGGTTGATCATGGAAACCCCCGAATGTCAGTAGCTGCCGAGATGATCGTCCCAAACGAGACGAAAGACGATCTTAACAGGACAGTTATTCCAAAGTCGACCTTTCTCAGGTATGAATTGGTTCTCGAGTTAAAGCGTATAGAAACTGGGTTTGAATCTGACTTTCACACGATTCGGCTCGTTTCAGAGAGCTTAAAATATCTGAAGGTGTCTGAGTCCAACGACAAGATTCCTTGGCTCCGAGGAAATAAAAGATTTCGCGATTCCGCGATTAGAAACAACAGAAAAGGAACGCACTACATACTGACTGAAGAGACTCCCTCAGGTAAAAAGATCTCTGTTGCTCAGGATGGTCAAACTGAATACGGTCAATCGAGGCGAGGTCGGGCGACTGCAATATATCCTCAAAGTGATGGAGCGCAGCGATCAGCTCTTTCTGAGTATGGAAGCGCGGACTTCCCGACGGTTTGTGCAGCAAAAAAGGAGATTGAAACCTGGAACCTATTGGCCCTCGAGCCTTCGGCAATGCGTTCATCGAGTAATATGACAGACCCAGATCACGTCTCTACCCAGGGGGGAAACCTCCCAAAGGCGCTTTTTCGGCTTACTGAAATGGGGAAACAAAAAAATGTTCTCGAAAGGGTCGCACATTCCGTTTCCGGTCTTGTGAACTTCCGGGAACTCGTCTTGGATTATGACCAGCAACGCCAGCAGATCACTCTTTTTGGTCGAACTGGTGAGGATCCTCTATTGCCTGCGCGTTCCCTCTCGGATGGAACTCTGCGTTTCCTTGCCTTATGTGTGTTGCAGATCGATCCCAGTGTCGAAGGGCTCATTTGTCTAGAGGAGCCAGAGAATGGAATCCACCCTTCCAATCTCGGGGAAATGTACTCGCTTTTAAAATCTTTAGCTGTTGACCCTGAGTTACCGGTTTCGGAGGACAATCCGCTCCGGCAAGTAATTGTAAACACGCATTCCCCAACGTACGTCATGATTCATAGGGATGCTCCTGAAGAATTGCTTTTCGCGGACAAGCGACAGGTTCTTGCAGAGTTTGGCGCGGGCGGAGACCGCAAAAGAACGGCAGCATTGGTTCTGCGACCGGTTGGGGCTAACGAGGGAAATTGGCGTCGTTTCGAAGACTCGGGGAGCGCACTGCCTATATCGGCAGTAGTAGACTATTTATCTCAGGGTATCGAGGGAGTGCAGTCGCTAATTTCTTATGACGGGGATGAAGTCTAATGTCCCTAGCCGCGAAGGGATCTGTGTCGTGCTATTTTGCACGCGAGGGAAGTTCCGATGAGGGGCTTATCAGGATCATCGAGACAACATTGTATTCTCTAGGTTATGATGACGTTAACGTAGTTCCTTTAAGAAAGAAGGGGACTGTTAGGACGTTGCTGAAGGAGGTTTTCTCTCTGTCTCCTGGTTGTTCGCTTGTCTTTGTGCATCGTGATTCGGATAACGTTGACCGGAATGAACGGCGCAACGAGATCGAGCAAGCTTTGATTGGTTTCAATCTCAGCTCAAACCAAGAGATTGTACCAATTATTCCAGTTAAAGAGTCTGAGTCGTGGATACTCCATGCATTGAATGATGAGGAGTATGCTGAGCGGGTAGGTTTTTCCGAAGTATTGGGCTTGCCCAGCAGGAAAGATATTCCCGGTTTAAGGAATGCGAAGGAGGAGCTCGAGCGTCTATGTGCTGTGAGGGACGAAAAACTGTGTAAGGGGAAGCGGCGTCGAAGAGGGGCCGGATTTTCGAGTCATAGGCGTAACTTATTTGAATCGCTAGATGAAATCGACTACCTAAATGATTGTTTGTCTTTTAAGGAGTTTTATCTTGATTTGAGTAGTCGTCTGTTTTGAATAGACTTCGACCTCTTTGTTTTTGGCGTCGGGGTTGTTGGTGAAAGGGTCTGGATTTTTCTGTCAAAAATTTTGTATCGAGATCTGGAAGCTCCGTGTAACGATGACGGCTGCTCGGGGAGTCGGTTATGTTCCTACATGTGTTTGTCGACTCTTCGGACGCACGCATGGTGTGGGTTGTCGTAGGCACGTTGGCTGGCGGCAGGCGTAAAGTGGAGCTTGTTTTATCCGTTCCGAACCCACCTACAAGTCCTTGGCGGTGGCCCACATACTCATTCGGTCTTTCGTTTGGCGCTGGATGACCCAACGAGTGGCTCGGTTGGCGAGACCGTGTTCTTCATCCGTGGAGGCCCGGGCTTCTGGAAGGTCTCTCAGCCACAGTGAATGCCTGTGCATTTGAGTCGATGGGCACGGTCATGGATACGGGTGGGGATACCAACACCAGGTAGCTTATTAATCGGCTAGCGGCGGGTCAGAGTTCGAGCATTACGATTCCAACCCGACACTGTCATCGATCCGGCGCTACGCCCTTGCGGTGGGGGCGGACCTTGTGATGGGGGTGCGGCCGCGCGAGGAGGAGCGGGTTGAGGCGTCGTAGGGATTTGGCCCCCACCCACCCCGCCCGGTAAGATCCTCCAAGGCTTCATGCGACTGCGGTCCACAGCAGTTGCGCCACCCGGCCAGGGGCATTAAAGCTCCAGGCCAGGGACATTTCATGTGGACTGAAACAACGATTGAGAGAATCATCATGGCTCTGACTTCTGAGCAGAAGAAGGAAATCCTCGGCGAGTACGGCCTGCACGAGACCGACACCGGCTCCCCGGAGGCTCAGGTTGCTCTGCTGACCAACCGCATCAATACCCTGACCGAGCACCTCAAGTTCCACAAGCACGACCACCACTCCCGTCGTGGCCTGCTGCTGCTGGTCGGTCGTCGTCGCGGTCTGCTGAAGTACCTGGCTGACAACAACGTCGAGCGCTACCGTGACCTGATCGCCCGCCTGGGCCTGCGTCGCTAAGCGAACTCCAGACTTCCCCGAAACCCGCTCTCCGCTTGGAGGGCGGGTTTCGGCTATTCCGAAACCCCTACCACACCTGGTAGAATGTCTCCCGTTGTTAAAGGACACTGTTTCGACGGCACCGATGATCGTCGAGAAGATTTTTCAAGGAGATTCATGAGCAACCCTGTACAGATTCACGTCGACGAGGATTTCGGCGTCACCGAGGCATCCGTCACCATCGACAACGGTGATTTCGGCACCCGCGAGATCCGTTTCGAGACCGGCCAGCTGGCTCGCCAGGCGGGCGGCGCCGTGACCACCTACCTCGACGACGAGAACATGCTGCTGGCCACGGTCACCGCATCCAACCAGCCGCGCGAGGGCTTCGACTTCTTCCCGCTGACCGTGGACGTCGAGGAGCGGATGTACGCCGCCGGCCGCATCCCGGGATCCTTCTTCCGTCGTGAGGGTCGCCCCTCCACCGACGCGATCCTCGCCTGCCGCCTCATTGACCGCCCGCTGCGCCCGACCTTCGTCAAGGGTCTGCGCAACGAGGTCCAGGTCGTCATCACCGTCATGTCGCAGGTCCCGGAGGACTACTACGACGTCGTCGCCATCAACGGTGCCTCCGCTGCCACCCAGCTGTCGGGTCTGCCGGTTTCCGGCGCCGTCGGTGGCGTGCGCATGGCGCTCATCGCCGATGACAAGCACCCGCAGGGCCAGTGGGTGGCCTTCCCGAACCAGGCGCAGCGCGAGCAGTGCGTGTTCGAGATGGTCGTCGCGGGTCGTCTCGTCGAGCGCCAGGGCCGCCGTAAGGGCGAGGACGTCGCCATCATGATGGTCGAGGCCGGCGCCGGCGCCAACGTGCTTGAGCTGGTCAAGGGCGGCGCCCCCGCCCCGACCGAGGCCACCGTTTCCGAGGGCCTCGAGGCCGCCAAGCCCTTCATCGCCCTGCTATGCCAGGCCCAGGCCGGGCTGGCAGAGCAGGCCGCCAAGGAGCGCCAGGAGTTCCCGGTCTTCCCGCCGTACGCTGACGAGGTGTTCGCGGCCGTCGAGAAGAAGGCCGCCACCAAGCTGGGCAAGATCATGACCATCAAGGGCAAGCACGAGCGCGAGGACGCCGCCAACGCCTACATGGCCGAGGTCGAGGAGTCCCTCGTCGGCAGCTTCGCGGAGAACCCGCAGGCCGCCAAGGAGGTGCGCGCCGCGTACAACTCCCTGATGAAGAAGATCGTGCGCCAGAAGATCCTCACCGAGGGCTTCCGTATCGACGGCCGCGGGGTCGCCGACATCCGTGACCTCGGCGTCGAGGTCGAGCTCATCCCGCGCGCCCACGGCTCCGCCCTCTTCGAGCGCGGCGAGACCCAGATCCTCGGCGTGACCACCCTGGACATGCTCAAGATGGAGCAGCAGATCGACTCGCTGTCCCCGGAGAAGTCCAAGCGCTACATCCATCACTACAACTTCCCGCCGTACTCCACCGGCGAGACCGGCCGCGTCGGCTCACCGAAGCGCCGCGAGATCGGCCACGGCGCGCTTGCCGAGCGCGCCCTCGAGCCGGTCATCCCGTCCCGCGAGGAATTCCCGTACACCATCCGCCAGGTCTCCGAGGCGCTGAGCTCTAACGGCTCGACCTCCATGGGCTCCGTGTGCGCATCCACCCTTTCCCTGTACAACGCCGGTGTGCCGCTCAAGGCCCCGGTCGCGGGTATCGCCATGGGCCTGGTCTCCGATGAGGTCGACGGTGAGACCAAGTACGTCGCGCTGACCGACATCCTCGGCGCCGAGGACGCCTTCGGCGACATGGACTTCAAGGTCGCCGGCACCCCGGAGTTCATCACCGCCCTGCAGCTGGACACCAAGCTCGACGGTATCCCGTCGCAGGTGCTTACCGACGCCCTCGCGCAGGCCAAGGAGGCCCGTCTCGCCATCCTCGAGACCATGGCCGAGGTCATCGACGGCCCGGACGAGATGAGCAAGCTCGCCCCGAAGATCACCACCGTCAAGGTGCCGATCAACAAGATCGGTGAGCTCATCGGCCCGAAGGGCAAGACCATCAACTCCATCACCGAGGAGACCGGCGCTGACGTCTCCATCGAGGACGACGGCACCGTCTACGTGTCCGCCGCCTCCGGTGAGGCCGCTGACGCCGCGATCGAGAAGATCAACTCCATCGCCAACCCGCAGCTGCCCAAGGTCGGCGAGCGCTACCTGGGCACCGTGGTCAAGACTGTCGCCTTCGGCGCCTTCGTCTCGCTGACCCCGGGCCGCGATGGCCTCATCCACATCTCCAACCTCGGTGGCGACGAGCGCATCGAGAAGGTCGAGGACGTGATCAACGTCGGTGACAAGATCCAGGTCGAGATCGCGGACATCGACAACCGCGGCAAGATCTCCCTCACCCCGGTCGAGGGCTAAACACCCGGCTCCACTGCCCCCGTTCACCATCCAGGTGAACGGGGGCTCTGGCGTTGGTGGGCGCGCGGCGCAGTGGCCGACTGAAAAGCTCACCGCGGGATCTCGGTGACCTGCGGAAACCTGGGCGAGACCAGGCGGAGAGGTGAGCTTTTCAGGTTGCCCCTGCCGGAGAGCGAAGGGTGAGCGTTGGCGTGGGAAGTGGACGGACCCAGGTTGTAGGCACGTTGCTTCATGGAGGAGGCCATCATGTCCTCCCGAAAGTTCAACCAGGATCTGTCACGTGCGAAGCGCGCAGCGCGGAAGTCGCCAGTGACCATCACTGACCGAGGTCGTCCTGACCTCGTGCTCATGACCTACGAAGAGTTTCGACGTTTACAAAGGGGGGTCACCTCCTTGCGCGGTTCACTGGTAATCATGTCGTCTGACACGGTCGACTTCGATCCCGTGAAGTTCAGAGGGAGTCCACGGACTGACAGTGGTCACACGCCACACACGTGACTTCGCTGATACCGGTGTGATCCTGCTCAATCCTTGGGATGCCCCTCAGTAGCACTGCAGCTCCAGCCGCGCGTCCTGCCACCTCCGCTGCCGCAGCGCCGCCCGGGAGATGGTGACGTAGAGCCGCCCGTGGTCGCCCCACTGCCACTGGCCTCGCGCGCCGGAGGTGAACTCGGCGAGCAGCACCCGGTCACCGCCCTCGACGGGACCCTGGATGATCACGGGGTGTCCGCCCAGGTGATGGACGCCGTCGGTGTCGGGGGCCCGGTAGTGCCACTCGCCGTAGGACTCCTCGTCCATGTCAGCGTTGGGCATACTCAGCACCGCCTCCGGCAGGAGCCGGTGTGGGGGCAGCACGTGCGCGCCACGAGGCGCCTGGCGGGGGACCAGGCCGTGGTCGCGGGCATAGAGCAGGCGGAAGCCCTCCCGGTGGCTGTCCTCGTAGCCCCAGGGCTGGCCGAGGGTGTCATAGAAGAAGTAGAGATGCCCGGAGCGGGGAAGGTCCAGATCGCTCATGCCCGCCACCTCCGCCAGGTTGATCTGGGCTAGGTGTACTTCCTCGGGAGGTTGTGAACGGTGTGAGCGAAAAGAGGAAGCCTTCGGTAGTGGTGTAGGTATCCACACGAACAACACTCACGAAGGCTTCCATGACACACCGTAATGCTTCTCTGACTGCCTTGGGAAGGCAGCGCATCGTCGACCTTGTACTCAAGAAGGGATGGTCCCAGCGCCGAGTCGCCGAACGCTTCCAGGTCTCTGTTGCCACCGTCAACAGATGGGTACAACGAGCCCGGGCAGGTGAAGACCTCACCGACCGATCCAGCCGACCACGTACTTGCCCGCACCGACTGCCCCAACGCACCGAACGACGCATCATCAACTTGCGTTTCACCCGTCGGTGGGGTCCCCACCGGATCGGCTACCACCTTGGCATACCCCGCTCCACCGTGGGCCGCGTCCTGGCGCGGTACAACATGCCCCGTTTGGCGTGCATCGACCAGACCACCGGGCTGCCGGTTCGTAAACAACCGGCACGCCGTTACGAGTATCCCCACCCTGGTGACATGGTCCACGTCGACATCAAGAAGCTCGGCAGGATCCCTGATGGTGGAGGATGGAAAATCCACGGCCGTGGCTCACAGAAGGACCGCGCCGCAGGCCGTCGGCGTGATGCCGCGTGGAGGGCCGGGGCCAAACCGGGGCGTGGGTATTCCTACCTGCATCACGCCGTCGATGATCATTCCCGTGTGGTCTACTCCGAGATCCTCGATGATGAGAAAAAGGAGACCGCAGCCGGATTCTGGGCACGAGCCCGGGCTTACTTTGACAGCCTGGGGATCACGGTGAAACGTGTGATGACCGATAACGGCTCTTGCTACCGCTCCCACGCGTTTGCCGCGGCCATCGGCCAGGATGTGTCTCATAGGTTCACTCGGGCGTACCGTCCGCAAACCAACGGCAAGGTCGAGCGGTTCAACCGGACGTTAATGACCGAATGGGCCTACGCCCAGCCCTACACAAGTGAGAAGGCCCGGCAGGCAACGTACGCGGACTTTATCCACGACTACAATTGCCACCGAGCCCACACCGCCATCGGCGGCTTAACCCCCATGCAACGCGTTCACAACGTCACGGGGAAGTACAGCTAGGAAGGGCAGCTCGCGGGGCCAGTTGAGGTGGGGCGGCAGGTCCGGGTGTCCGCCGAAGCGGGATTCGCCCACCCGCGCAGGCTCACCCGCCTCGGGGCGCAGGAGCGCGGCGGGGCGGGCGAGGTCGGCGTGGGCGGTGGGCAGGTCGGCGGCGGCGAGCGAGGCGGTCAGGGATTCCTTGGTGGGGAACATGCCCACACCATAGAACACGTGTCCGACATGTGCTCTGACCTGCGACTACTTCTGGATGTCCACCACCACACGCAACGGGTCCTGCAGCACCGTGACGGAGTACGGGCGCTGCTTGTCCAGCCCGATGTAGGTGAGGGTGTGGCCCTCGAAGGTGCCCGTGTTCACCACCTGCTGCACCACGCCACCACCCGGGTGGGGGCCGACGGCCAGTCCCTCGGCCTCGTGCTCGAAGGGGTAGGTGGTGCCGGTGAGGTCGATCTTCAGGAAGGCCTCGCCGGCGACCTCGACATCGTGGCCCGAGCCCTGCTGGTAGGGCTGGTCGAGGTACTCGGTGTACCAGCCGGGCTCGCCGTTGCCCACGAAGTCGTAGACGACGCGGTCGAAGGTGTCGTGCTCGCCGACACGCACGCCGGTGAGCAGGGGAGCGGGCTCCACCCACACGGGCTCCTTGAACAGCGAGCTGACTACCGGGGCGGGCGAGGTGGTCGTCGTCTCCTGCGCAGGCGCTGCGGTGGAGGTGACGGTGAGTGGGGCAGCGGACGTCGCCGTGGTGGTGGCCGGAGCATCGGCGCCGCCGGCGCCGTTGCACGCGGTGAGCAGCAGGGCCGCGACGGAGAGAACGGCGGGGACGAGGGGGCGTCGATAAGTGGTCATACGTCCACGATAGGCGGCATGAGCGGCCGAATCACCGGTCCTTACCGAATTGTTAAGCCTGGATGAGCTGGATGTAGTGCCCGCAGGTGTCGTCGAGAACCGCGACGGTGACGGGCCCGGCCGCGGTGGGTTCCATGGTGAAACGCACGCCGAGGTCGAGCAGGCGCTGGTATTCCGCCGCGATGTCAGCCACCTCGAACTGGGTGAAGGGCAGGCCGTCGGCGTAGAGCGCCTCGCAGAACACGGCCGCGGCCGGGTGCCCCATGGGCTCGAGAAGTAGCTCGGTGCCCTCCGGATCGGAGGGGGAGACGAGGGTGAGCCAGCGGGCACCTTCTCCGACGGGGATGTCGTGCTTGACCTCGAAACCGAGGACGCGGGTGTAGAAGTCGAGGGCCTTCTGCTGGTCGGCGACATAGATGCTGGTGATGTTGATGCGCATGCCCCGATCCTATGCGCCTACACTGGGACACCGAATCGGACTACTAGGAGGAACCATGGCCATCAAGGTGGGAGTGCTCGGCGCGAAGGGCCGCGTCGGCTCGGCGGTGTGCGAGGGCGTGCAGGCGGCGGATGATCTGGAGCTCGTCGCCCAGGTCGATCAGGGCGATGACCTGCAGATGCTTGTCGACGCCGGCGCGGAGGTAGTCGTCGACTTCACCACCCCGGGCTCGGTCATGGGCAACCTCGAGTTCACCACCGCGAACGGCATCCACGCCGTCGTGGGCACCACCGGCTTCGACGAGGAGCGCCTGGCCCAGGTCCGCGCGTGGACCCAGCAGGAGGGGGCGGGGCATGTGCTCATCGCCCCGAACTTCGCCATCTCCGCGGTGCTGGCCATGAACTTCGCCCAGCAGGCGGCCCGCTTCTTCGATTCCGCGGAGGTCGTCGAGTACCACCACCCGCACAAGCTGGACGCCCCGTCGGGCACCGCGATCCACACGGCGCAGGGGATTGCCGCGGCGCGTCGAGAAGCGGGGCTGGGCCCCATTCCGGACGCCACGGAGCAGACCCTTGAGGGTGCCCGCGGCGCTGACGTCGACGGCGTGCGCGTCCACGGCGTGCGCATGACCGGCATGGTCGCGCACGAGGACATCATCTTCGGCGCCCAGGGCCAGTCCCTGACCATCCGCCAGGACTCCTACGACCGCACCTCCTTCGTCCCGGGCGTGCTCCTCGGCGTCCGCGAGATCGCCGGACACCCGGGGCTGACCGTGGGGCTCGACGGCTACCTGGGGATCTAAATGGCCATGCCCGTCGAGCTGGACGTCCAGCTCATCGCCGCCACCGAGTTCACCCCGCCGCACGGGGTCGCCTGGAAGGCCGATGAATCGGCCACGGGCGCGGAGGCCCTCGTCGAATTCGCGGGCCGCGCCTGCTACGAGACCTTCGACAAGCCCAACCCGCGCACCGCCGCCAACGACGCCTACCTGCGCCACATCATGGAGGTCGGCCACACCGCGCTGCTCGAGCACGCCACCGCCACCCTCTACATCCGCGGCATCTCCCGCTCGGCCACCCATGAGCTCGTCCGGCATCGGCACTTCAGCTTCTCGCAGCTCTCGCAGCGTTTCGTCCACACCGACGAAGCCGCGGTCGTGCTGCCGACGCTCATCGCCGAGGATCCCGAACTCACCGCGCTCATGCTCCGCGCCGTCGACGAGTCCCGCTTCGTCTACCAGGAGCTTCTCGACGCCCTCGAGGACAAGCTCTCCGACGAACCCAACGCGCTGCTGCGCAAGAAGCAGGCCCGCCAGGCCGCCCGCGCGGTGCTGCCCAACGCCACCGAATCGCGCATCGTCGTCACCGGCAACTACCGCGCCTGGCGCCACTTCATTGGCGCCCGCGCGACCGAACACGCCGATGTGGAGATCCGCGCCCTGGCCGTCGCCTGTCTGCGCCTGCTCCAGCAGCAGTCGCCCGTGCTCTTCTCCGACTTCCAGATCTCCACCCTTTCCGACGGCACCGAAATGGCCGTCAGCCCCTACGCGGCCGACCTCTGACACGCCCGCACATTTCCCCACCAGAAAGCGAAACAGGTAACCTTGACCACCATGAGTACAGGTTTGACCGCCCAGACCGGAGTCGAGGACTTCGGCACCGTCTGCGTCGCCATGGTCACCCCCTTCGACCGTGACGGCGCCCTCAACCTCGAGGCCGGACGCCGCATCGCCGCCCACCTCGTGGACAACGGACTGGATTCCCTGGTGCTCGCCGGCACCACCGGTGAATCCCCGACCACCACGGTGGAGGAGAAGCTGGCCCTGCTCACCGCCGTCAAGGAGGAGGTGGGGGACCGCGCGAAGCTCATCGCGGGTGCCGGCACCAACGACACCGCCGATTCCATCGAGCTGGCCCGCGCCTCCGCCGCGGCAGGCGCCGATGCACTCCTGGTGGTCACGCCCTACTACTCGAAGCCCAGCCAGGAAGGCCTCTACCAGCACTTCAAGGCTGTTGCCGGGGCCACCGAGCTGCCCGTCATGCTCTACGACATCCCGCCGCGTTCCTCCATCCCCATCGAGCCGGACACCATCCGCCGACTCGCGGAACTGCCCACCATTCGTGCAGTGAAGGATGCAAAGGGTAACATGGCGGAGTCTGCACCGCTCATGCGTGAGACCGGTCTCGCCTGGTACTCGGGCGATGATCCGCTGAACATCCCGTGGCTGTCTCTCGGCGCCTCGGGTTTCGTCTCCGTGGTCGGCCATGCCGCACCGCAGGCACTGCGTGAGCTGTACACAAGTTTCGAGGAAGGCGACCTCGCCCGCGCGCGGGAAATCAACGCCACTGTTCTTTCACCGCTCATCGCCGCCCAGGGTCGCCTGGGTGGAGCCACGATGGCCAAGGCTGCCCTGCGTCTGCAGGGCATTGAGGTGGGGGACCCGCGTCTGCCTGTCGTCGCACCCGACGAGCAGGAGATCGAGGCCCTCCGCCGTGACATGGAGAAGGCTGGAGTCCTCTAAATATGACTGAATCCCGTAATCGTGCCCGGAAGGTCACCCGCAAGGCGGGCCCGCCGGAGACCGAGAGCACTGCTGCATCCCCGGTTTTCCAGGCACCGACCCCGGAGACGAACGGACAGACCGAGCAGAACGCCGACAGCGCTAACAACGCCGGAAACGCCAATAACGCCGGAAACGCCGGAAACGCTCAGTCCGGCAACGGCAACGGCAACCGATCCCGCGGGGGCAACCGCTCTCGCGGCGGACGTGGTGGTCGCGGCGGCCAGGGCCAAAACCAGGGCGGCCAGGGCGGCCAGGGTGGCCAGAACCAGGGCGGACGCGGGCGTCGCAACGTCGTCAAGTCCATGCAGGGCGCGGACCTGACGAAGCGCCTGCCGGAGCCGCCGAAGGCTCCGCGCAACGGCCTGCGTATCTACGCTCTCGGCGGTATCTCCGAGATCGGCCGCAACATGACGGTCTTCGAGTACAACAACCGTCTGCTCATCGTGGACTGTGGCGTGCTCTTCCCCTCCTCGGGCGAGCCGGGCGTGGATCTCATCCTGCCGGACTTCGGGCCGATCGAGAAGCACCTCGACCGCGTCGACGCCCTCGTGGTCACCCACGGCCACGAGGACCATATCGGTGCCATCCCGTGGCTGCTCAAGCTGCGCGGGGACATCCCGATCCTGGCCTCCCGCTTCACGCTGGCGCTCATCGCCGCGAAGTGCAAGGAGCACCGCCTGCGCCCGAAGCTCATCGAGGTCAACGAGCAGTCCAACGAGAACCGCGGTCCCTTCAACATCCGTTTCTGGGCCGTCAACCACTCCATCCCGGACTGCCTCGGCCTGGCCATCAAGACGGGCGCGGGCCTGGTCATCCACACCGGTGACATCAAGCTCGACCAGACCCCGACCGACGGCCGTCCCACCGACTTGCCGGCACTGTCCCGCTTCGGTGACGAGGGCGTGGACCTCATGCTCTGTGACTCGACGAACGCCACCACCCCGGGTGTCTCGGGTTCGGAGGCCGACGTCGCCCCGACGCTCAAGCGCATCGTCGCCGATGCCCGCCAGCGCGTCATCCTCGCGTCCTTCGCCTCCAACGTCTACCGCGTGCAGGCGGCCGTCGACGCCGCCGTCGCTGCGGGCCGCAAGGTCGCGTTCAACGGTCGCTCGATGATCCGCAACATGGAGATCGCCGAGAAGATGGGCTACCTCAAGGCCCCGCGCGGCACGATCGTCTCCATGGATGACGCCTCGCGCCTGGCCCCGCACAAGGTCATGCTCATCACCACCGGTACGCAGGGCGAGCCGATGGCGGCACTGTCCCGCATGGCGCGCCGCGAGCACCGTCAGATCACCGTCCGTGACGGCGACCTCATCATCCTCTCCTCCTCGCTCGTTCCGGGCAACGAGGAGGCCGTGTTCGGTGTCATCAACATGCTGGCCCAGATCGGCGCCACCGTCATCACCGGCAAGGACGCCAAGGTCCACACCTCCGGCCACGGTTACGCCGGCGAGCTGCTCTTCCTCTACAACGCCGCCCGCCCGAAGAACGCCATGCCGGTCCACGGCGAGTGGCGCCACCTGCGGGCCAACAAGGAGCTGGCGATCGCCACGGGCACCGAGCGCGACCGCGTCGTGCTCGCCCAGAACGGCGTCGTCGTCGATCTTGTCGACGGCCGCGCGCAGGTCGTCGGCCAGATTCCGGTCGGTAACCTCTACGTCGACGGCACCACCATGGGTGACATCGATGCGGACGTCCTCGCGGACCGCACGAGCCTCGGTTCCGGTGGCCTCATCTCCATCACCGCGGTCATCGACAATCGCACCGGCCGCCTCATGGAGTCCCCGACGGTGGAGACCAAGGGCTTCTCCGAGGATGACCGCGCCATGACCCCCGAGGTCAAGGAGCTCGCGGAGACCATCCTCAACGACCTGGCCGCCGAGGGCGAGAACAACCCGTACCGCATGGTCCAGCAGCTGCGCCGCCGCATCTCCCGCTTCGTGGAGCAGAAGTGGCGCCGCGAGCCGATGATCCTGCCGACGGTCGTGCCCATGACTTCCGACCTCGACGACGCCATCGACGACGACGAGATCAAGGCATCCGCCCGCCCCTCGCTCTAAGGTCGACCCACGCATGCACCCCGGCACTATGCTGGGGTGCATGTCTTTTTCTGCCACCGAGCGGGAGCGCCTCGCCGCCCTGCTTCTCGACGCCGGACCCGACGCCCCCACCCTCTGTGAAGGGTGGACCACCCGCGACCTGGCGGTGCATCTTCACCTCCGGGAGAACCGCCCCCTCGCCGCGGCGGGCATGTTCGTCCCGGCGCTGGCGGGGCAGCTGGCGCTGGCGAGTGCGCGGGCGAGGCAGGAGGATTACGCCACGCTCGTGCGGAAGTGGGCGGCGGGGCCGGGGAAGTGGAACCCGGTGCGGTTCGTCGATAAGCAGATGAACACCGCGGAGCATTTCGTCCACCACGAGGACGTGCGCCGGGGCGACGGCGTGGCGCGGCCGCGCGAATTCAGCGCCGCGGTCACCCGGGCGCTGCACGGGATTCTCCGCGTGCTGGCCCCGCGGATGCTCAAGGGCAGCGCGGCGCCGGTGATCCTGCACCCGCACGGCCTGCCGCGGATTGTCGCGGTGGATGAGCGGGGCGTGAGCGGCGACGGCGAGAATGTCGTGCGCGTGACCGGCGAGGTGGGGGAGATCCTTCTGTGGGTCTTCGGCCGTGATGTGGTGGAGGTGTCCATCGACGGGAACCCCGCCGATGCGCACCGGTCAGGGTTGTGAACTTGACCAAAAACTGCCCCTGAGCACGGTGTGGCTGATGTGAATAGTGTGGCGTGAGCAACTACAGTAGGGGCCATGTCTGTACGAAGCTCGGCGTCACGCACCAAGAAGGACCGCACCCGGCCCTCGGCACGGGGAGGCAAGGCCACACCCGCGGCCCCCGCCACCTCGGCATTCCGCGCTGCTGAGACCTCAGAAGAGAGGACCGGCAGCGCGTTCCGCGCCGTCGGCGGCGGCCTCAACTCGCTCGCCCGCGGCATGGGCAACCTCACCCGCCGGACCGCCCGGGCCCCCGAGCCGGAGGACGTCGACGAGCGCGAGCCGCATGACGTTGACGTCGACGGCGTCGCCCTCACCCTCATCGGCCTGGCCGCCGTCCTCGGCGCCTCCGTGTGGATGGACGTCGCCGGACCCGTCGGCGCGGCGATCTCCACCGCCGCGCACCTGGCCATCGGCGCCGGTGCCCTCGTGCTGCCCGTCGCTCTCGTCGCGCTGGCCATCGCGCTCATGCTCGGCGTGAGCAGCGCCCCGGGCGCCCGCGCGCGCACCGCGCTGGGCACCACGCTCATCACCGTCTCCATGCTCGGCCTGGTCCACCTGCTGGCGGGCAACCCCACCGGCTGGGACGGCCGCGTCATCGCCGGCGGCGCCATCGGCGCCTGGACCGGCGGCACCCTGGCCCTGGGATTCAGCCCCTACGTGGCGATTCCCCTGCTCATCCTCATCATCGTCTACGGGGCGCTCAAGGTCACCGGCATCACCACCCGCCAGGCCTTCGGCTACGCCCGCGACCTCATCCGCGACATCCGCACCCCCGGCCCGGAACACGACGACATCGACGATGACCTCTACGGCCACGTCGACACCGACATCGAGGACCTCGCCGAAGGGCGCGAGCGCGCACCCCGGCCGCGTCCCCGTCCCCGGCCCCGGCCCCGGCCGTTGGCGCGGGCGTCGCAAAGCCCGACGCCGATGGACAACTACCCGGCCGAGGAATTCGAGCACGACACCCAGCACACCCTCTTCGACACCCCGGCCCCGCGCGTGGACACCGACGAGTTCCCGGCGGTCACTGCCACCGACGCCGTGGAGGCCTCGCGCGAGCAGATGCGCCAGGCCATCGTCGCCCGCTCGGGTATCGACGCCTCCGCCGTCCCCGCGACGACCCCGAAGTCCGAGCTCGCGGACGTCCCCGTCCCGGAGGCCCGCCAGCCGGAGACCACCACCGACTACCAGCTGCCCAGCACCGACCTGCTCATCGACGGCGAGAAGCCCAAGACCCGCACCGAGACCAACGACCGGATGATCGAGGCCATCACCGACGTCTTCCGCGAGTTCAACGTCGACGCCGCCGTCACCGGGTTCTCCCGCGGCCCGACCGTCACGCGCTACGAGGTGGAGCTGGGGCCGGGTGTGAAGGTCTCCAAGATCACCAACCTGCAGTCCAACCTGGCCTACGCCGTGGCCACCGACAACATCCGCCTGCTCACGCCGATCCCGGGCAAGTCCCTCGTCGGCATCGAGGTGCCCAACACCGACCGCGAGATGGTCCGCCTGGCGGACGTGCTCAACGCGCCCGCCACCCTGGGCAACCACGACTCCATGCTCATCGGCCTGGGCAAGGACATCGAGGGCGACTTCGTCTCCCACTCCGTGCAGAAGATGCCGCACCTGCTCGTCGCCGGCTCCACCGGCTCCGGTAAGTCCGCGTTCATCAACTCCATGCTCGTCTCCCTGCTCACCCGCGCGACGCCGGAGGAGGTGCGCCTGATTCTCGTCGACCCGAAGATGGTCGAGCTCACGCCATACGAGGGCATCCCGCACCTCATCACGCCCATCATCACGCAGCCGAAGAAGGCGTCCGCCGCCCTGCAGTGGCTCGTCGAGGAGATGGAACAGCGCTACATGGACATGAAGTCCGCGCGCGTGCGCCACATCAAGGACTTCAACCGCAAGATCCGCGCCGGCGAGATCCAGACGCCCCTCGGCTCGGAGCGCGTGTACCGTCCGTACCCCTTCATCATCTGCGTCGTCGACGAGCTCGCCGACCTCATGATGACCGCGCCCAAGGAGATCGAGGACTCCATCGTCCGCATCACCCAGAAGGCCCGCGCCGCCGGCATCCACCTCGTCCTGGCCACCCAGCGCCCGTCCGTCGACGTGGTCACCGGCCTCATCAAGACCAACGTGCCCTCCCGGCTGGCCTTCGCCACGTCCTCGCTCACCGACTCCCGCGTCATCCTCGACCAGGCCGGCGCCGAGAAGCTCATCGGCATGGGCGACGCCCTGTTCATCCCGCAGGGCGCCGGCAAGCCGCAGCGCCTGCAGGGTGCCTTCGTTACCGACGAGGAGGTGCAGGCCGTCGTCGAGGCCGCCAAGGGCCAGGCCGCGCCGATGTACACCGAGGGCGTCACCGAGGACCGCACCACCGACGCCAAGAAGGAGATCGACGAGGACATCGGCAAGGACATGGATGACCTCCTCGAGGCCGTCGAACTTGTCGTCACCTCCCAGCTCGGCTCCACCTCCATGCTGCAGCGCAAGCTGCGCATCGGGTTCGCCAAGGCGGGTCGCCTCATGGACCTCATGGAGACCCGCGGCGTCGTCGGCCCCTCCGAGGGTTCCAAGGCCCGCGACGTGCTGGTCAAGCCCGAGGAGCTGGACACGATCCTGTGGATGATCAAGGGTGCCGATCCCGCCGCGGCGCCGCTCGAAGAGGAAACCGAGGTCGAGGTGGTCGACGCCGATCCGCCGCGCGGGGTGTTCTAGGGCTGACCAGGTGTTCTGGCCCTCGGGTGCCATTTCTGTAGTGCCCCGGCACCCTGTGTATAGTGGCACGACATGGAGGGGAGTACCCCCTAAGCGGCACTGATCGTCAGCACGGTCCCTGAGTTGGGTCCCGGTCGTGTCGGCCTTGAATGCTCAAGGTGGGGGAGACCTCCGGTCCTTCCAGCAACCCGCAAAGACCGGAGGCTCACTTGTCTGTCCCCCTGTGGATCTGGATCGGCACCATTGTGCTGATCCTCGGATTCTTCATCTTCGACTTCTACTCCCACGTGCGCACCCCGCATGAGCCGACCCTCAAGGAATCGGCCTCGTGGTCCGCGTTCTACGTCGGCCTGGCGCTGTTGTTCGGTGTGTTCGTCTACTTCATGTGGGACCACCAGCACGGCATGGAGTACTTCACCGGTTACGTCACGGAGAAGGCGCTCAGTGTCGACAACCTCTTTGTCTTCGCCCTCATCATGGGCGCGTTCAAGATCCCCCGGAAGTACCAGCAGAAGGTGCTGCTCATCGGCATCGTCCTGGCCCTGGTGTTCCGCCTGCTGTTCATCCTCGCCGGCGCCGCGATCATCTCCGCCTGGTCGGACGTGTTCTACCTCTTCGCCATCTTCCTGCTGTGGACCGCCGTCAAGCTGCTGTGGGACGAGATCACCGACGCCCCCGAGACCGACCCGAACGACATGAAGGTCATCCGGTGGCTGCGCAAGGTCGTGCCCGTCACCCCGGGCTACGACAAGGACAAGCTGACCACCCGCTTCCACGGGAAGTTCGCGCTCACCCCGCTGTTCGTGGCGCTCGTGGCCATCGGCCTGGTGGACGTCATGTTCGCCTTCGACTCGATCCCCGCGATCTACGGCATCACCACCGAGGCGTACCTCGTGTTCACCGCCAACGCCTTCTCCCTCATGGGGCTGCGCCAGATGTACTTCCTTCTCGACGGCCTGCTCGACCGCCTCGTCTACCTGCCCTACGGGCTGGGGCTCATCCTCGCCTTCATCGGCGTCAAGCTGCTCTTCCATGCGCTGCACGAGAACAACCTGCCGTTCATCAACGGCGGCGAGGACGTCTCGGTGCCGGAGATCCCCACGGAGCTCTCGCTCATGGTCATCGTCGGCATCCTGGTGGTGACGGTGCTCGCCTCCATCTGGAAGAACAAGTACGACCAGGCGCAGGGCGGTATCGACACCCGCATCCGCCCGGACGAGTGGGACCACGAGCTCACCGAGGAGGAGAAGTACTCCACCGAGGAGCTCGATCTCCCCGCCGCAGGCAACGGGTCGACCAGGCTCAGCGATATCGAGGAGAAGTAGCTCAGTCCTCGTCCGGGGCGCGGAACACGTTGAGCACCGGGTTCCACTCCCGGATCTCGCGGCCGGCGAGCACGCCCTCGCGGGTGAAGGGGTCCTGGTCCATGAGCTCCGCGGCGTCGTGAAGCGTCGCGGTCTCGGGCAGACGGATGACGATGAGCGCACCACCGGAACCGTCGGTGTAGGGGCCGGAGGCGACGAGCCGGCCGACGTCGAGAAGTGAGGCGAGCCACGCGCGGTGTTCCGGCCGCAGACGTACGATGTCCGCGGAGCCCTCGGGGTACTGGTAATGCACGGCGAAGTGTTTCATGTCGGCTGATTCTACGCCCCGGCTGCGGGGTAGGGTGTGTGGCGTGACTGCACCATCGCCCGCCGCACCGGCCCAGCCCAGCAACTTCAACCTGCCCAACGTGTTGACGAGCCTGCGCATCCTGGTCATCCCCGTCTTTCTCTGGCTGCTTCTCGACGGGCACATGTGGTGGGCCTTCGGCGTCTTCGTGGCGCTCATGATCACCGACAAACTCGACGGTGACATCGCCCGCGCCCGCAACCTGGTGACGGACTTCGGCAAGATCGCCGACCCCATCGCCGATAAGGCGCTCATCACCGCGGCACTCATCGGACTCAACCTCATCGGGGTGCTGCCGGTGTGGGTGACCGTGGTCATTCTCGTCCGCGAATTCGGCATCACCCTGTGGCGCATGGTCATGCTGCGCCGCGGCCTGGTCGTGCCCGCCTCGAAGGGCGGCAAGATCAAGACGACGCTGCAGGCCCTGGCCATCGCCCTCTACCTGCTGCCGCTGCCGCAGTGGATGGACCTGCCGACCTGGATCGTCATGCTCGCGGCCGTGGCCGTCACGGTCATCACCGGCCTGCAGTACCTGTGGGATTCGAGGAAGCAGTGAACCTCGTCGATGCTTTACGACGCCGCGGGCTCACCGTCGCCTTCTGCGAGTCACTGACCGCAGGGCTCGCCGCCGCGACGCTCGCCGACACCCCGGGGGCCTCCGCCGTGCTGCGGGGCGGCCTGATCACCTACGCCACCGATCTGAAATGCTCCCTCGCCGGGGTGCCGGAGGGGGCGGATCCGGTTACTGCCGCGACCGCCGCCGCCATGGCCCGCGGGGCGCGGGAGCGTTGCGGGGCGGACTGGGGGGTCTCGCTGACCGGGGTGGCCGGGCCCGACCCGCAGGACGGGCATCCGGTGGGGGAGGTGTGGCTCGGCTTCGAGGGTCCGACGGGTGCGGATACGCATCAGCTGCTCTTGAGCGGAACCAGGCGGGACATCCGGGAGCAGGCCGTGGAGGCGGCGTTGGCGGGCCTGGCGGAGCGGGTGGAACAAAATGCCACGGTGGGACGTTGGGAAGAGTAATGGTTACCACCGCTGTACTTGATCCCCGTCTCCTCACCACCCGCCGCGCACCTGAACTGCTGCTCCGGGAGGCGCTCGGCGCCGCCCTGCGCGCCTTCCGCGCCGATCAGGGCATCACCCTGCGTGAGCTCGCTGAACAGGCACGCGTGTCCCCCGGTTACCTCTCCGAACTGGAACGCGGCCGCAAGGAAGTCTCCTCCGAGCTCCTGGCGTCGGTGTGTCACGCCCTGGGCACCTCCGTGGCGGACGTGCTCATCGAGGCCGCCGGCTCCATGGCCCTGCAATCCGTGGCCACCGAGCTGGCCACAGAATCACTGCACGCTTAACCGACAGTTCGAAAGCCACTCCGCTAGCATGGTGGCGTAAAACAATGACCAATTTCCAGAAAGGCCCGATCCGACATGGCTAACCCCTTCGTCAAGGCATGGAAGTACCTCATGGCGCTTTTCGACTCGAAGATCGAGGAGAACGCCGACCCGAAGGTGCAGATTCAGCAGGCCATCGAGGACGCGCAGCGTCAGCACCAGGAGCTGTCCCAGCAGGCCGCAGCCGTCATCGGAAACCAGCGCCAGCTGGAGATGCAGCTCAACCGCCGTCTCGGTGAGATCGAGAAGCTCCAGGCCAACACCCGCCAGGCCCTGCAGCTGGCAGACAAGGCCCGCGCCGAGGGCGACGAGCGCAAGGCCGTCGAGTACGAGAACGCCGCCGAGGCCTTCGCCGCTCAGCTGGTCACCGCCGAGCAGTCCGTCGAGGACACCAAGCAGCTCCACGACCAGTCCCTGCAGCAGGCCGACCAGGCCAAGCAGGCCGTCGAGCGCAACGCCATGGCCCTGCAGCAGAAGGTCTCCGAGCGCACCAAGCTGCTCTCCCAGCTCGAGCAGGCCAAGATGCAGGAGAAGGTCTCCGAGTCCCTGCAGTCCATGAACGCCATCACCGCCGGCTCCACCCCGAACCTGGATCAGGTGCGGGAGAAGATCGAGCGTCGTTACGCCAACGCGCTCGGCCAGGCTGAGCTCGCCCAGAACTCCGTCGAGGGGCGCATGGCCGAGGTCCAGCAGGCAGGCATCCAGATGGCCGGGCACTCCCGCCTCGAGCAGATCCGCGCCGAGATGCAGGGTGGCGGTCAGCTCACCTCCGGGCAGGCCGAGAAGGCCATCGAGTCCGGCGGCGCGAACGTTTCCGACGACGCCGTCGCCCAGCGCATGCGCGAGCTGCGCGGCGAGTAGCCCGCTCCTCCTGAGATCCCCGGCCCTGTGCCGGGGATTTTTCATGCCTGGGTTTTGGCGATGCGATCCTCCCAGGACCGGGTGGTGCCGTGAGGATCGCGCCGGAACTGGGGCTGGGAGGGCGCGCCAGGGGTGTTAGGGGTGCGATCCTCCCGGATCCCAGCTCAGTCCGCCGCGCCGCGGGCGATGAGGGCCTCGGCCAACAGGCGGGCCCGCCGGATGGAACGCACGAGCACGGGTGTTCCGAAGGCGGCCACCGAGAAACCGGCACCGCGGGCCTTGCGTGCGGCGAGGACCTCGTGGACGGTCGCCAGCTGGAGGGGAATGAGGCGCAGGGTGAGGGACACGGCGAGAGAGATGGTCTCCACGGGCAGGCCGAAGCGTTCGAAGGGGGACAGGCCGCGCTCGATGGCGGCCATGAGTTCGGCGATCGTGGTGGTCAGTGTCAGCAGCATGGCCGCCGCGACTGAGGCCAGCAGGACGAGCACTGTCGTCAGGGCGAATTCCCAGCCGCGCTGCCACCATTGGAAGGCGCCGAGCACGGCCAGCACAGGGAGTACGGGGAGTACTTGTCCGATCGCCACCCGCACCGGCACCCGCGCCACGACGAAGCCGAGCGCCACGGCGCCCAACCAGAACGTCGCGACGCGCGGATCCTTCACCAGGAACGTTGAGGCGAGGATGAAGGCCAGGAGCGCGAGGAACTTAGCGCCGGCGGGCAGGCGGTGGAGGAGGGTGTCCCCGGGGAGGTGGACGCCGAGGGGGATGTTCCTCATGTCAGCATGAGGGAGCGGTAGTGGGCGCAGACCTCGGCGGGGGAGCCGTCGGCGATGATGCGTCCCGAGTCGAGGCAGAGGACGCGGTCGAAGTCGGCGAGGATGTCGAGGTCGTGGGTGACCACGATGAGCTGCTGCTCGAGGCGGGCGAATTCGGCGGCGATGCGGGCGCGGTTACGCAGGTCGAGCAGGGTGGTCGGCTCGTCGGCGATGATGAGCTCGGGCTCGATGACCAGGACGGAGGCCAGGGCGAGGAGTTGCTTCTGGCCGCCGGAGAGGGTGTGGGGGGACTGTTCGGCGAGGTGGGTGAGACCGAAGCGGGCGAGGGCGGCGTCGACACGCGTGTCGCGCTCGGACCGGGAGAGTTTCAGGCGACGGAGGGAGAAGGCGACGTCGTCACGCACTTGAGGCATGACGATCTGGTTCTCGGCGTCGGAGAAGACGAAGCCGACGCGGCGACGGATGTCGCGGCCGTGACGGGTGACGTCGGTGGCGTCGATAAGCACGCGGCCGGAGGTCGGGTCGCCGAGGCCGTTGATGAGGCGGGCGAGGGTGGATTTTCCGGAGCCGTTGGCACCGATGATGCCGATGCGGTGCTCGCTGAGGGTGAGCGAGATGCGGTCGAGGGTCGGGTGTACGTCGCCGTCGAAGGTGACGGAGACGTCCTCGAAGGTGATGGTGGGCATTTACTTCCGGCGGGAGAGGAGGTCGGGGAACGCGGCGTGGATGCCGAGGGCGATGACGACCATGATGGCGAATTTCGCCACGTCGGGGACGAGGAACGCGCCTTGTGCCACGATCGATTCGGTGAGTGAGAGGCCGGCCCGCCACACGAGGCCGAGCGCGCCGAGGGTGTACTGCAGCAGGAGGCCGACGGCCGCGGCGAGGGAGAACCACAGGATCTGCTCGCCGCGCTGTCGCGGCCGGGCGCGGTAGGCGATGAACCCGGCGACGCCGGCGGACACGAGGTAGCCCGCGAGGTAGCCGACGGTCGGGCCGGCCAGGGCCGCGAGGGTGGTGCGACCACCGGCGAGGACAGGCAGGCCGATGAGTCCGAGGAAGAGGAAGAGTGCGGCGACCAGGAAGCCACGGCGTCCACCGAGCACCAGTCCGGCCAGGACGATGGCGGCGTTCTGGAGGACGATCGGGACGCCGGCGGCGCCCACGGGGACGGAGACGAAGGCGAGCACGATGATGAGTGCCGCGAAGACGGCGATGTAGGCCAGGTCCTGCACGGAGGCGCGCGAAGTGGTGGTGGTCATGGCTGGAAACACTAGCACTGAACACTGTTCAGGGAAACGCCGGGGCGGGCTGTGGATGGCGGGTCTGTACTATCGGGGCATGCGACTGACGGAATTCCATCAGCTCATCGAGGACGAGTTCGGACGCGCCAAGGGCCGTCACCTCGTCCGGTCCCATGTCCTCGCCGCGGAGGGCGTCACCGTCGGGGAGCTTATCGACGCCGGGGCTGACCTGCGCGAAGTCTGGTCGGGGATCTGCCGGGACTTCGATGTTCCCGAGGAGCGGCGACTGGGGCGCGACACGCCGGAACGGTGGCGTTGAGTTCGAACAGGCGTGCGTGTATGTTCGAAGGCGATGGTCCACATGTACGACCCTGTGGATATCGTCAGGGCCGGAATGAACGCGGTGCCGCCGGCTTGCGGAATCCGGGATCCTTTGACAGGTGACCGGAGTCTAAGAGGGTGTGGACAACACCCAGCACGAGACCGGCACCACCGACCACCCAACAGAAGGAAGCGTCACCATGGCACCCAAGAAGAAGGCCACCGCCGCCAAGGGCGATGACCGGCAGAAGGCACTCGACGCCGCGCTGGCGATGATCGAGAAGGATTTCGGTAAGGGCGCCGTCATGCGCCTCGGCGACGACAACCGCCCGCCGATCCAGGTCATCTCCTCCGGCAACACCGCCATCGATGTCGCGCTCGGCATCGGCGGTTACCCGCGGGGCCGCATCATCGAGGTCTACGGCCCGGAGTCCTCCGGTAAGACGACGGTGGCCCTGCACGCCATCGCGCAGGCGCAGCGGGCCGGCGGTATCGCTGCGTTCATCGACGCCGAGCATGCGCTCGACCCCGATTACGCCAAGAAGCTCGGCGTGGACACCGACGCGCTGCTCGTCTCCCAGCCGGATACCGGTGAGCAGGCCCTGGAGATCGCCGACATGCTCGTGCGTTCCGGCGCCATCGACATCATCGTCATCGACTCCGTGGCGGCCCTCACCCCGAAGGCGGAGATCGAGGGCGAGATGGGTGACTCCCACGTCGGCCTCCAGGCCCGCCTCATGAGCCAGGCGCTGCGCAAGATGACCGGTGCGCTGCACAGCTCGGGCACCACCGCGATCTTCATCAACCAGCTGCGCGAGAAGATCGGCGTCATGTTCGGTTCCCCGGAGACCACCACCGGCGGTAAGGCACTGAAGTTCTACGCCTCGGTGCGCCTCGATGTCCGGCGTATCCAGACTCTCAAGGACGGGCAGGACGCCATCGGCAACCGCACCCGCGTCAAGGTGGTGAAGAACAAGGTGTCCCCGCCGTTCAAGATCGCCGAGTTCGACATCATCTACGGCGAGGGCATTTCCCGGGAGTCCTCGCTCATCGACATGGGCGTGGAGAACGGCATCGTGAAGAAGTCCGGCTCCTGGTTCACCTACGAAGGCGACCAGCTGGGGCAGGGCAAGGAGAAGGCCCGCCTGCTGCTCAAGGAGACCCCGGAGCTGGCGGACGAGATCGAGCGGCGGATCTTCGCCAAGCTGGGCATCGGCCCGGAGGCCGCCAACGCCGAGAGCGACCTCAGTGACGACCCGGTGGACATGGTCCCCAACGTCGACTTCGACGACGAGGACGAGGCCGAGGCTGCGGAGTAGCCGATGAAGCGCGACGCCACGATCGAGCAGCTCCGGCAGGCGCTGGCAGAGTACCGGCCCGGCACCCTCTTCGACCAGGCGGCCGAGGAGGCGAAGGCGGAGGTGCGCAGGCGCGCGCTTCTGCTTCTCGACGCCCGCGCCAGGTCCCGCCACGAACTCCGCGGCCGGCTGCTCGACCTGGAATTTGAGGCGTCTGTGGTCGATGACGTGCTCGGCGACCTCGCCGGGGTCGGGTTGCTCGACGATGCCGCCTTCGCCACCGAGTGGGTGCGCCAGCGTCACGCCCGGCGGGGGAAGTCGGCGCGCGTGCTCGACCGGGAACTGCAGGACAAGGGCGTGGACGCCGCCACGCGGGCGGACGCCCTCGCGCAGATCGATGCCGCCGACGAGGAGGCCATGGCCCGCGCCCTGGCGGAGAAGAAGGCTACGGCGCTGCGCGAGGTGCCATCCGACCGGGCCGCGAGCGACAAGGAGCTGCGCCGCATCGTCGGGGTGCTCGCCCGCCGGGGCTTCCCGCAGGGGATGAGCCTGCGCATCGCGCGCGAGGCCCTCGACGAGCGGGTGGCACAGCTGGGCTGAATCGACTCCGCGCCTCCCCCGTTGGGGGAGGCGCGGAGTTCTGTCTAGCGGCCGGGGTTCTTGATCTCGACGTAGTCGGGATCGTGCCAGTCGACGTTGACGTTGTCCTTGGTGTCGAGGCCCTGGTCCGGGAGCTCGGGCACCTTGGCCACGATGTTGCGGCGGGCGCGGCCGGCGCGCAGCTGGCGCTCGATGCGCTGCGCCAGCGTGGTCAGCGCCCAGTTGATGAGGATCATGATGATCGCCACGACCGTGAGCGAGGCCAGGAAGTTCTGGTTGACGGACGCGGTCTGGATGCCGGAGCGGACGACCTCGACGTAACCGATCTGGTAGCCGAGCGCGGAGTCCTTCAGCGCGATGACCATCTGGGCGATGAGCGCCGGCAGCATGGCGGCGATCGCCTGCGGCAGGAGGATGGTCCGCATGGTCTGCGAATGGGACATGCCCAGCGCGCGGGCGGCCTCGGTCTGCCCCTTCGGCAGCGACTTGATGCCCGACCGCAGGATCTCCGCGATGACGGAACCGTTGTACATGGTCAGGCCGAAGACGACGGCGGCGAAGGCCAGTTCACGGGGCGGAACCATGCGGTAGATGGCGAAGAGCTGGTACGCGAAGATCATGAGCAGCAGCACCGGGATGGCGCGGAAGAACTCGACGATGACCGCGCAGACCCAGCGGACCGGCGCCACCTCCGACATGCGCCCCAGCCCCAGGACGACACCGAGGACCAGTGCCAGGACGATGGAGACGATCGCCGCCTTGAGCGTGCCCCACAGGCCCGGCAGGATGTAGGTCTGCCAGGTGAGGGAATCCAGGAACGGCGACCACTTGGCGGCGGTGAGCTGGCCGTTGTTGTTGAGCGTCCAGCCGATCCAGCCGAGGGCGAGGAGGGTGAGCACCGCGGTGAGCGCGGTGAACAGGAGGTTGTTGCGACGACCGCGGGGGCCGGGGGCGTCGTAAAGCACTGTCGCGCGTACGGACATTATTTCCTCACCGCCAGACGATCAGAGAGACGACCCAGGGCCAGGCCCGTGGGCAGCGTCAGGATGATGAAGCCCAGGGCGAAGATGCCGAACACGATGAAGAGCATGTTGGCGTGGTTCTCGATGGTGGACTTCATGAGCAGGGAGGCTTCGGCGACGCCGATCGCGGAGGCGATGGTGGTGTTCTTCGTCAGGGCGATGAGCGTGTTGCCCAGCGGGACGATCGCCGCGCGCACCGCCTGCGGGAAGACGATGTTGCCGAAGATCTGGCTGAACGACAGCCCCAGGGAGCGCGCCGCCTCCGCCTGCCCGAAGTGGACGGTGTTGATGCCCGAGCGGAGGGATTCCGCGACGAAGGCCGAGGTGTAGAGCACGAAGCCGAGCACCGCGAGGCGGAAGTTGTTGTCCACCAGGAAGGTGGGGGAGCCGCGGTCGGCCATGACCAGACCGAGGTTCTGGTACAGGCCGAAGGAACAGAAGATGATGATCAGCGTGAGCGGGGTGTTTCGCACCGTATTGATGTAGAAGGTGGCCAGCCCACGCAGGATCTTCACGGGGGAGACCCTCATGGCGGTGAGGATGGTGCCGAGGATCATGGATCCTATCGCCGAGTAGACCGTCAGCTGAATGGTCAGCCAGAAGGCCGGCCACAACCGGGGGCCCAGTTCGGCCCATAGTGTCGTCATGAGGGACTCCTAGTCGGGATCAGTTAGTCGAGGAAGGACAGATCGCCCGGCTTGCCCGGAGCCACCGCCTCGTTGCCGCCGAGGTTCTTCTCCAGCAGCTTGTCGAACTCGCCCGACTCGTGCAGCTTGGTCAGGGCCTCGTTGATCGCGTCGGTGGCCTCGGCGTCATCCTTGGCCAGGCCGACGCCGTAGTACTCGTTGGTGAAGGGCTCGCCGTCCTTCTCCATCTCGATGACCTTGAACTGGCCCGGGGCCTGCGCGGAGTAGCCGAGCAGGATGG
Organism: Corynebacterium nasicanis; assembly: GCF_042658165.1. Lineage (NCBI taxonomy): Bacteria > Bacillati > Actinomycetota > Actinomycetes > Mycobacteriales > Corynebacteriaceae > Corynebacterium > Corynebacterium nasicanis. The sequence continues at coordinate 128,564 of NZ_JBHSQE010000001.1, read as the reverse complement.
TGGCGTCGGTGGTCATGGCGTCGATGTTGCCCTGGCGCAGTGCCTCGACACAGGAGGAGTAGGTGTCGTACTCCTGCAGCTGGACACCCGGGAGGGCGTCCTTGACCTTCTGCGCCGGGGTGGAGCCGGTGACGGAGCAGAGGATCTTGCCGTCGAGGGACTCGAGGTCGGTGATGTCGGCCTCGTCCTCGCGGACGAGCAGCGCCTGGTGGGTGACCAGGTAGGGGCCGCCGAAGTTGACGGACTCGGAGCGGCCCTTGTTGATGGAGTAGGTCGCGGCGATGAGGTCGACCTCGCCGTTCTGGATGAGGGTCTCACGCTGGGCGGAGGGGGTTTCGCGCCAGGTGACATTCGGGGCATCCCAGCCCTTGGCCTCTGCGATCTGGTTGACCACGTACTCGGCGACGTCGACGTCGAGGCCGGACATGGAGCCGTCCGGGTTGCGCAGGCCCAGGCCCGGCTGATCGTACTTGGTGCCGATGGTCACGTCGCCGGCCTCGATGGCGGCGAGCATGCCGTCCCCGCCGCCGGAGGAATCGCCACAGGCGGCGAGGGTGACGCCGGCGATGGCGACGGTGGAGGTGAGGGCGGCGAGGCGGAAAGTGGAGCGCTTCATGATGTGTGTCCTTTGAGGTTGTTTAGTGGGAGAGGATCTTGCCGAGGAAGTCCTTGGCGCGGTCGGTCTTGGGAGAGGTGAAGAACTCGTCGGGGGTGTCATCCTCGACGATGGCGCCGTCGGCCATGAACAGGACCCGGTCCGCGGCGCGGCGCGCGAACCCCATCTCATGGGTGACCACGACCATGGTCATGCCTTCCTTGGCCAGGCTGGCCATGACGTCGAGGACCTCATTGACCATCTCGGGGTCGAGGGCGGAGGTCGGCTCGTCGAAAAGCATGATCTTCGGGCTCATGGCCAACGCGCGGGCGATGGCCACGCGCTGCTGCTGGCCGCCCGAGAGCTGCGCGGGGTACTTGTCGGCCTGGTTGGCGATGCCGACGCGTTCCAGCAGTTCCATGGCCCGCTTCTCCGCCTCGGCCTTCTTCTTGCGGCGCACCTTCATGGGGCCGAGGGTGACGTTGTCCTTGATGGTCAGGTGCGGGAAGAGGTTGAAGGACTGGAACACCATGCCGACGTCCGCGCGCAGCTTGGCCAGGTCCTTGCCCTCCTCGGGGAGGACGACGCCGTCGATCTCGATGGTGCCCCCCTCGATGGTCTCCAGGCGGTTGATGGTGCGGCACAGCGTGGACTTGCCGGAGCCGGACGGTCCGAGCACCACGACGACCTGCCCTCTGGGGACCTCGAGGTTGATGTCCTTGAGGGCGTGGAAGTCGTCGAAGTACTTCTGCACGTCCGTCATCCTGATCATGACGTCACGGGGCCCGGGAGTGTCCTCCGGGACACGATCCGATGCAGGTGTGGTCTGGGTCATAGAACGATCTTAGACATAAACCGCGCTTGGTCATACGACTTTCCGCTAACTTTTCTGCAACGGGGCGAAGATTGTTAAGCACCTGTGTGACGTTTAGGCCGAACCCGCAGGCCCCGATACAATGACCTCCCGTGGCACAGCTTGAGACCGACACCCCCCGCACCTATGAAGTGCGCACCTTCGGGTGCCAGATGAACGTCCACGATTCCGAACGCCTCTCCGGGCTGCTGGAGGAGGCCGGGTACGAGGCGGCCGTCGATACGCAGCCGGACCTCATCGTGTTCAACACCTGCGCCGTCCGCGAGAACGCCGACGAACGTCTCTACGGCACCCTCGGCTCCCTGCGCGCGACCAAGCGCGCGCACCCCGGGCTGCAGATCGCCGTCGGCGGTTGCCTCGCTCAGAAGGACCGCGACACCGTCGTCGCCCGCGCGCCGTGGGTGGACGTGGTGTTCGGGACTCACAACATCGGCGCCCTGCCCACGCTGCTGGAACGCGCCCGGCACAACGACAAGGCGCAGGTCGAGATCGTCGACGCCCTCGAGGCCTTCCCCTCCGTCCTGCCCGCCAAGCGGGAATCCGCCTACGCCGGCTGGGTCTCCGTCTCCGTGGGCTGCAACAACACGTGCACCTTCTGCATCGTCCCCGCGCTGCGCGGCAAGGAGATCGACCGCCGACCGGGCGACATCCTCGCCGAGGTGCAGGCGCTGGTCGACCAGGGGGTCACCGAGGTGACGCTGCTCGGCCAGAACGTCAACGCCTACGGCGTGAACTTCGCCGACCCGACCCTGGAGCGCGACCGCTCGGCCTTCTCCCGGCTGCTGCGCGCCTGCGGAGAGATCGAGGGCCTCGAGCGCCTGCGCTTCACCTCCCCGCACCCCGCGGAATTCACCTCCGACGTCATCGACGCCATGGCCGAAACCCCCGCCGTGTGCCCGCAGCTGCACATGCCGCTGCAGTCCGGGTCCGATGACGTACTCAAGCGGATGCGCCGTTCCTACCGCTCCGCCAAGTTCCTCGGCATCCTTGACGAGGTCCGCTCCAAGATCCCGCACGCGTCGATCACCACCGACATCATCGTCGGCTTCCCCGGCGAGACGGAGCAGGATTTCCAGGACACTCTCGACGTCGTGGAGAAGGCCCGCTTCACCTCCGCCTACACCTTCCAGTACTCCCCGCGCCCCGGCACCCCGGCCGCCGAGTACGCCGACCAGATCCCCAAGGAGGTCGTGCAGGAGCGCTTCGAACGCCTCCTCGCCCTCCAGGAGCGCGTCTCCGCCGAGGAGAACGCCCGGCTCGTGGGCACCGAGGTGGAACTGCTCGTCCAGGCCGAGGGCCGGAAGAAGACCGGCCGCCTCACCGGGCGCGCCCGCGACGGCCGCCTCGTCCACTTCGCGCCCACCGGCGACATCCGCCCCGGAGATGTGGTCACCACCACCATCACCGCCTCCGCGCCGCACCACCTGCTTGCCGACGCCGGCGTGATCACCCACCGCCGCACCCGCGCCGGTGACATGTCGGAGGCCGGACAGGTCCCCACCACCGCGCCCATCGGCGTCGGCCTGGGCCTGCCCGCCATCGGACGTCCGGCGCCGCAGCCCGCCGCGGATTCCTGCGGCTGCTGACGTAGGCTGCACCTACACCCCAAGCGAGAAGGAGCACACGTGAGCAACGACCATCAGGAGCTGGCCACCCGCGAGAGGCGAGTGGCCTCCCGCCTGGACCTGGGGGGTCGGCTCTGGTTCTTCCTCGCGGCCCTCGGCCTCTACCTCGTCTCCCTGCTGCTGCCCCAGGCCGGCACGGTGCGCGGCTACGAGGTGCTGGCGCAGACCGCCGCCGCGCAGGAGGCCGGCATCAAGATCACGGAGTACGTCTACGCCATCCTCATCTTCCTGGGCGTCGGCGTGCTGACCACCCTCACGGTGCTCACCCGGCGACTCTTCGTGGCGATCCCCGCCTGGATGCTCACCACCGTCGGCCTGGCGTACTCCATCTTCGCCATGTGGCTGCGCCAGACCCGCGCCAGCGCCGAGGACGGGGTGGAGATGAACCTCGGATTCTGGATCTCGCTTCTCGCGGTCATCCTCGCCTTCCTCGGCTACGCCACGACGATCTTCCGCCGGAATCCCGAGCAGGAGCAGCTGGCGCAGGCCCGCGCCTCCTCCGAGAACCTCGACGTTGTCGGCCGGCTGCAGCAGCAGGCCAACACCACGGCCGCCGAGAACCCGCTGCTCATCGATGACCGTCGTTCCCGGGCCACCGAGAGGCACAAGAAGGCCTGATCCAGCGGGCGGCGTTCTCCCGTACCCGTGAGTGGAGCGGGTACGGGATCGCCCCAGGTCATATCGGGGGAGTGGGGGACAGCGGGGTACGTCCGCACGCGCTCAGTTCCACGCCACGCACTCCGCCGTCCACAGGTGCTCCGGGTAGGGCTGCCCCACCGACGACAGGGCGGCGACATAGCGCCCGATGAGCTCCTCCGCGGTGCCGTTGCGCAAGGTCTCATCGCAGATGTGGATAGTGACCAGGCCGTTCATCCGGTAGTCGCGGTCCTGGTCGTACTCTTTCGCTTTGGTTGTCTCGCCGTCCTCGGGATCCTGGTACTTGCCTGCGCCGTCATACTCGATGACCAGCCCCAGCTCCGGGTAGAAGAAGTCGGCCCGCCCGATCCAGACCTGTCGGTGGGAGCTGATATTCACCTGCTGCATCGGAGCAGCCAGCCCCATCCTCCACAGCAGCAGCTTCACGTCCGTCTCGCGGGGACTCTCCGAACCCTCCGACGCGAGGGCCACCGCCTCCCGCATGTCGCCGACCCCGATGACCCCGGCCATGTCCGACACGCGGGTGGTCAGTTGCTCGCGGTCGAACAGGGCCTGTTGCAGGCCGTGGTCGAGGGCGCGGACCGCCTCGTCCAGCGACGACCACCGGGCCAGGTCGAGGGCGGTGGTCACCTCATCGGTGACCTGGACCGTTCCGTAGTCGGTTTCCACTTCGACGATGCAGTCCGCGTGGGAGCGTCCGATCTTGAGGTAGCGGACCAGGGGCTGGCGCCGGGTGCGCATCGCGGTGGAGGCCAGGTGGATCTTTTCCTCCTGTAGGGTGTTGTTGTCGACAGCCACCGGGAACCCCCACAGCCGAGCCGCCGACGGACCCACCACCACGGAGCTGGCGGCCAGGCAGGCATAGGCGACCACCCGGGCCTGGGCCTGCTCCTCCCGGGACAGGTCCTCGTAGTGATCGCTGTCCATGTACAGCCCGGGCGCCAACCTGATGTACTCGTTCCGCCGCCATCCCCGGATGATGCGTTGACGCTCTGCCCCGGTCATGCGCGCAGTGGAAATGACCGGCCCCCCGACCTTGTTCATGTCTGCAGTGTCGCATCACCGGGGTGGGCTCGCAGCGCGGGGGCGGGGTCGCGTTCTCCCGTACCCCTCTGATGGGGGCGCGCAGTTGGTGTCCTGGGCATTTCCGGGCGGGAGAGAGTCAGCGGGGTACGCGGCAACGCGGCCTATCCGGACAGCGACTTCTGCCAGCCCGAACCACCGGAGATGATCCGCCAGCCCAGGTGCCGGTTGATGTCGAGCATCCACGAATTCTCCACGGCGTTGGAGGTGTAGATCCGCGTGGCGCCGAGCTCCGCGGCCGCCGCCTGCAGTACCGCCTTCTTCAACTCCAGCCCGAACCCGCGGCCCCGGGCGGAGGGGGCGATGACGGTAATGCCCTGCTCGGCGACCCCTGGCTCGGAACCCGGGAAGCGGGTGATCTCGCTGATGCCCACGGGGCCGGTGGAATCCGAGAGCACGGCGCTGATCACCTGGCGGTTGGTGGTGCGGACCCGCTCGGTGGCGGCGCTGAGCCGGGCGGGGCTCCACGCGACGGGTTCGGCGTGCATCCCGCCGTGCGGGACGTCGACGCTGGCCTGGTGGTAGAGGGCCAGCACGCCGTCCACCAGGTGCTCCGGGAAACGCAGGTCACGGACCAGGTCCACGCGGACACCCGCCGGCCAGGTCGGGGGCTCGGCGCCGGTGACGACCCCCTGGATCTCCCGGAGGCCGAGTTCGTAGCCGCGGGAGCGCAGCAGGTCCGCCCACTCACCGGTGCCCGGTTCCTCATCCGCGGGGTGGAGCAGCCAGGTCTGCACGAGGCTGCGGCCCAGTTCGCCCGCCTGGGACTCGGCGGCTCGGTAGAGCGCATCGAGGACACCGCGACCCTCCGGGCTGAAACCGGAGCCCGGCAGGGGCAGGTGGAGGGCATCGAGGATGACCTCGGCCTCGAGGACCTGCATGTCCTCCAGCAGCGGGGTGCTCAGGAGGAGGTAGCCGGCGGGGTCCTCGTCGGGAGACACCAGCGCCAGGGCGCGAGTGTCGTATTCGGCCGAGCCGCGCAGGCGGTGCTGGACGCGCTCGACGGACAGTGAGGAGGCCGTCTCTCCCGTGGTCTCCTGCGCGGCGAGGTTGGCCAGGAAGACGAGGTTGACAACGTCATCGGCCGGTTCCGCTCCGGGAACCGGCCGATCGAGGGGGACGAGCTGCAAGCTAGAGGTCCTCGACTGCCTTGGCGGCGGCGTCGGCCCACTCCTGCCACTGGGCGGCCTGGGCGCGCAGCTTCTCGGCCTTCTTGGCGTTGCCCTTCGCCTCGGCGGCGTCGGCCTGGGCCTGGAAATCGGCGACCTTGTCCAGGAACTGCTGGGCGCGGGCCTGGGCCTCCGGGTCGGTGCGGCGCCACTGGGAGTCCTCGGCGGCGGAGACCCGCTTCTCGATGGCCCCGATCTTCTCCTCGTAGTCCCGGACCTGGTTGCGGGGGACGTAGCCGATCTCGTCCCACTTCTCCTGCAGCTCGCGCAGCTTGGCGCGGGCGGCGTCGAGGCCCTTGGCGGGGTCGATCTGGGAGTCGAACTCCGCCAGCAGGGCGTCCTTGGCCTCGGCGTTGGCGACGAACTCCTTGTCCCGCTCGTCGTTGACGGCATTGCGGGCGTTGAAGAAGTGGTCCTGGGCGGCGCGGAAGGCGGCCCACAGCTTGTCATCGACGTCGCGGGGGGCGCGCCCGGCGGCCTTCCATTCCTTCATGAGGTCACGGAAAGCGCGGGCGGTGTCGTTCCAGTCGGTGGAGTCCTTGAGGGACTCCGCCCGCTCGACGAGGGCCTCCTTGGCGCGGCGGGCGGCGGCGCGGCCCCGGTCGAGCTCCGCGAAGTGGGAGCCGCGGCGGCGGTTGAAGGCGTCGCGGGCGCGCGAGTAGCGCTTCCACAGGGTGTCATCCGTCTTGCGGTCGATGCCGCGGATGGTCTTCCACTCCTCGAGGATGACGCGCAGGCGATCGCCCGCGCCCTTCCAGTCGGTGGAGTTCTCGGCCAGCTCCTCCGCCTCGGCGGCCAGGGCCTCCTTGCGGGCGATGGCCTGCTCACGACGCTGGGCGCGGTCGGCCTTGGCCTGCTCACCGGCGGCGTCGGAGTGCTCCATGATGTCGGACAGGCGCTTGTCCAGGGAGGAGAGGTCACCGATGACGGCGGCCTCGGGTAACGTCGTGCGCAGGTGCGAGGCGGCTTCCTTGATGGACGCGGCGTCGTCGGGGTGCGCGGTGAGGCGGGCCTCGAGGAGCTCGACCTCGGTGGCCAGGTCATCGAAGCGGGTGCCGTAGTGGGCGAGGCCCTCCTCGGGGGTGCCGGCCTGCCAGGAACCGATCTGGCGCTCCCCGTCGGCGGTGCGGACGAAGACGCTGCCGTCGGCCTCGACGCGGCCCCACTGGGCGGGGTCGTTCTTCGGCGGGCGGGCGACGGCGGGGGCCGCCGGGCGCGGTGACGGGGTGGGACGGTGTCCACCGCCGGGCAGAGGACCAGGCTTGGGTCCCGGGCCGGGCTTGGGGCCGGGCGTGGGCGACGGCGTCGGGGAGTTGGTCATGTGGGAGGTCCTTTGCTTCATGCCGCGCGACACGGCTGCCGATAGTGCTCCAACTAACATACCGCGCAGCGTTCGGGCCTGTCAGCAGGAGTCAGTAGGATGTGCCGGGTGAGTCCCAACCTTGTCGTCATGCCCGCCTCCCCGGCGATGGTCGCCGAGCTGGCCCCGCGCGATGTGGTCGGTGCGCGGACGGTGTCCCGGCTGCGCTCGCTTATCGACGCCAGCGCCGCCCCCATCCACCTCGTCTCCTCGCGTGACCCCCGGTGGGAGACCGGCGTGGAGGGCTCGTTCCGGGCCTGGGGAGCGCCGGACGTGACGGTGGGTGAGGGGCGTTTCCTGCCGGAACTGGTGCAGCGCTACGTGCTCGGGGAATCGGCCGCGCGGGTGACGGAGGTGCGCACCCAGCTGGGCGATATCAACCCTGAGGCCTTGACCCTTGTTGCTGTCGACGGTTCCGCGGGGCTGACGGAACGGGCCCCGCTGGCGCTGCTGCCGCAGGCCGCGGACGCCGACGCGTGGTGCCGGGCCGTGCTGGCCGGAGAGCAGGCGGGGGAGCTGCCCGCGGACGGCGGAATCCTGGAACCCGGACTCTGGCTCGAGCTCGCCGCCCGGCAGCCCCGGCGCGCTGAGCTCCTCCTGGCGGATACGACGCACGGCGTGGGAAGGTACGTGGCGGCATGGCAGATCTGACACCTATTGCGGTGGTCGGCCCGACGGCCTCGGGCAAGTCGGCGCTCGGCCTGGCCCTGGCCCATGAGCTCGGCGGCGAGGTGGTCAATGTCGATTCGATGCAGCTCTACCGGGGGATGGACATCGGCACCGCCAAGCTGACCCTCGCGGAGCGGGAGGGGATTCCGCACCACCAGCTCGACGTGTGGGACGTGACCGAAACCGCCTCGGTCGCCCGCTACCAGGCCGACGCCGTGGCTGATGTGGAGGAGGTGATGTCGCGCGGCAAGGTGCCCATTCTCGTCGGCGGCTCCATGCTCTACGTGCAGTCGCTGCTCGACGACTGGCAGTTCCCGCCCACCGACCCGGCCGTCCGCGCTCGCTATGAGGCACGCCTGGGCGATATCGGGATCGACGCCCTCCACGCCGAGCTTGCCGCGGTGGACCCGGTGGCCGCCGGGATCATCGAGGACAAGGACCCCCGGCGGACGGTGCGCGCGCTCGAGGTCATCGAGCTCACGGGGCAGCCTTTCCAGGCCTCCCAACCGCCGAAGGACGCGCCCCCGCGCTGGGGCACGCGGATCCTCGGTCTGCGCACGAAGGCGGAGTGGCTCAACCCGCGCATCGCGGAACGTACCCGGCTGATGTTCGAGAAGGGCCTGGTGGAGGAGGTCGAGCGGCTGGTCTCCGAGCAGGGGCTCATCGCGGATTCCACCGCCGGGCGCGCCATCGGCTACGCCCAGGTGCTCGCCGCACGCGCGGGGGAGCTGACGTGGGAGGAGGCTGTGGAGCGCACCATCACCGGCACCCGTCGCTACGTGCGGCGGCAGCGCTCCTGGTTCCAGCGCGATCCGCGCATCACCTGGCTGCCCGCCGAGGAGGACACCGTGGGTGCCGCCCTGGGGCTGCTCGGCTGAGCACATCTAGAATCGGCGACGTGAACACCATCAGCTTCGCCAAGGGCCACGGCACGGAGAACGACTTCCTCATCATCGACGCCTCTGTCGATCCCACCCCGGAACAGTTGCGCGCGCTGTGTGATCGCCGGGCGGGTCTCGGCGCCGACGGCGTCCTGCGCGTCGTCGATGACAATGGCCAGTGGTTCATGGATTACCGCAACGCGGACGGCTCGCTGGCCGAGATGTGCGGCAACGGCGTGCGCGTGTTCGCCCACTGGCTGCGCTCCCGCGGCCTGGTGGACTCCGATGAGTTCACCGTGGGCACCCGCGCGGGCGGGCGGAAGGTCACGGTGCGGGAGTACAACGACACCGACGCGGTGGTCACCGTCGACATGGGGCCTGCCGAGGTCACGGGCCTGTCCACCGCCCGGCTGGGGGAGCTGCACGTCGCCGGTCTGGGGGTGGACCTGGGTAATCCGCATCTGGCGTGCGTGTTGCCCGGGCTCGACCCGGACTCCCTGGCGGGTCTGGAGCTGCGGGAACCCGAGTTCGACCGCAAGTTCTTCCCCGGCGGGGTGAACGTGGAGATCCTCACGCCACTGCAGGATGGCGCCGTGCACATGCGCGTCCATGAGCGCGGGGTGGGGGAGACCCGCTCCTGCGGCACCGGCACCGTCGCTGCGGCCCGGGCCGCCCTGGCCGATGCCGGGCACACGGACGGGGAGGTCACCGTCCATATTCCGGGGGGCACGGTCACCGTCACCATTGCCGGGGCCACCTCCACTCTCACGGGCCCGTCGCGGATCATCGCGACGGGGCAGGTCAGTACTCCGGACCCAGCCGCTGGGCCGCCTGCCGGGCAGCCAGCCACGCTTCCTTGAGTTCGAGCGCCCGCACGTCGGTGACGGTGAGCAGGGTCTCCAGCTGGGAGATTTCGAGGCTGTCGTTGGCCAGGCGGGCGTCGAGACGGGCGAGGAAGCGCCGGGCGGTCGCGTACTCGTGGTGGAATTCCGCGATGTCCGGGTCGGGGCAGTCGAGGTCGAGCAGCGCCGGGCGGGTGAGGGTGCGGTCGGCGACGGTCTCGGCGTCAGAGCCGACGGTGAACTGGTCGAACTCCGCGATGATGTCCCGGATGTCCTCGGCGCTCAGCGCGATGGAGGAACGCAGGGCGAGGGTCTCGGTGGTGTCGGGGCGGCGGCTCATCACCAGCAGCGCCACCGCCAGGATCGGGAGGATGAGCAGCAGGCCCTGGAGTCGGAAGATCACCAGGACAGCCACGCAGGCGGCGATGATGAACGCCAGGATCCACCGTTGCGGGGGTGGTTCGGGCGTGATCCACATCCGGTCGGGCATGTCGGGACCCGCTCAGTGTCCGCCGCAGCCGCAACTTCCGCCGCAGCCACCGCAACCTCCGCCGGACATGGGGGTGAGGATGGAGGCCGTGAGCATCGCGGTGCCGGCGATGACGCTGTCGCGGGCGGGCAGCTCCGGGGCGTCGTTGAGGCAGAGGTCGAAGGGGAAGGCGCCGTCGACGGTGGCGTGGATGAAGCGCTGCCCGGTGAGCTGGTTGTGGCGGTACTCGGAGTCGAGGATCCGGGCGGAGAAGAAGGCCGAGGCGTCCGGGGCGGCGGCGCCGGAGCCGGAGGTCACCAGGCGGGCACCCTCGGAGACGAGCTCGCCGGCGGTCTGGCCGGAGGCGGCCTCATAGGCCTCGGGGGAGGCGTAGGTGGTGGTGTCCAGGGCGAGGGCGGTGATGCCGACCTGCTGCCAGGTCTGGGTGGGGGCGTCGACAAGCAGCGGGCCCTGCGCCAGGTTGCAGGTCAGCGAGGACAGGACGGTGCCGTCCGGGGTGACGATCTCGCACAGCGCGAGGACGTCGTTGACCATGCTCACGTGGGCGAAGGTCTGGGTGACGGCCTCGAAACCCGCGAAGGTGGCGAAAGGTTCGACGGCCAGGATGTTGATCTGGGCGCCCGAGGCGTCCGTGAACTGGATGAGCTGGCCGCCGCGGATCTCGCCGGCGACGACCAGTTGGTTGGTGGCGATGGCCGCTTCGACGGCGTCCTGCCAACGCTCAAAACCCAGTCCGATGCTCTTCAGGTCGGTGCTCATGGTTGTTGAGTCTATCGCGGCGGGTGCGGAGGAGAAATATGCCGGTCTCTCTTCCCTCGCCGCCCGCCCGGGCGTAAGGTAAGGCTCGGCTTACTTATCGCCGCCGCCTATGTCAGACCCAAGGAACATTGATGACCTGTCCGCTCACCGACGCGCCCCGCCGCTGCCCGCTGCAGCTCCAGTCCGTCGACCCTGATCTCCCGCACAGTGTGCGCCGCCGCCTGGTGGAACTCGGCCTGCTCGACGGCGCCGAGATCTCCCTCGACCGCAAGACGATCGGCGGGGCCTGCCTCATCTGCGTCGGCACCACGCGTTACGTGCTGGACAGGCAGACGGCCGCGCGCCTCACGGTGGCGGCGCTGTAGTGGCCGTCGTCCGTAACTGCCACGAACCGGTACTGCGTTCCGCGCCGGAGGGATCCCCGGTCGTCGCCGTCGTCGGCGCGCCCAACTCCGGCAAGTCGACGCTGTTCAACGCGCTCACCGGCGCCCGTGTGCAGGAGGGCAACTGGCCCGGCACCTCGGTGGAGATCGCCCGCGGTACCTGGCGGGCGGGGGAGCAGACCTTCGACCTCATCGACCTGCCCGGCGCCTACTCCCTGGAGCCGGCCAGCCCCGATGAGGAGTTCACGCGCAGCATGCTGCTCGGCACCCCGCCGGAGCTCGTCCTCGTCGCCGTCGACGCCACCGCCCTCGGCCGGGGCCTCTATCTGGTCTCCCAGCTCCTCGAGCAGGACCTGCGGGTCGTCGTGGCGCTGACCAAGACCGACCTGGCGCCCGGGGTGGACGTCGACCTCCTGGAGCAGCGCCTCGGGGTGCCCGTGGTGGCGCTCAACCCCCGCCACCGGCGGCACCTGGGGGACCTGGTGCCGGTGGTCCGCGATGCGCTCGACGGCGCACCGGAGCGCCGGCGGCAGGCGCCCTGGGGTGGCGAGCTCGCGGCGGCCGAGGAACGTTTCGGCTGGATTGGGACGGTGCTGGAGGGGGTCGTCGATAAGCGGGGAGGCCGGACCTTCAGCGACCGGATCGACGCGGTGACGCTGCACCCGATCGCCGGGCCGGCGGTCTTCCTGGCCGTCATGTTGGCGGTGTTCCAGATCACGACCACCGTCGCGGCCCCGTTCCAGGACGCGCTCGACGGATTCTTCTCGGGTCCCGTCTCCGACCTGCTGCGCGGGCTCGGCCTGCCGCGGGTGTTCGAGGCCGTGCTTGTCGACGGCCTCGTGGCCGGCGTCGGCATGGTGCTCACCTTCGTGCCGCTCATGGCGCTGATGTTCCTCTGCCTGGCCGTGTTGGAGGACTCCGGGTACATGGCGCGCGCGGCGGTGGTGGCGGACCGCGTCATGCGGGCCATCGGGCTGCCCGGGCGGGCGTTCATCCCGCTCATCGTCGGTTTCGGCTGCAACGTGCCGGCGATCTCCGCCACCCGCATCCTCGGGCGGCGCAAACACCGGATCCTCACGGCGCTGCTCATCCCCTTCGCCTCCTGTACCGCGCGGCTGGCGGTGTACGTCATGCTCGCCGCCACCTTCTTCCCGGAGCACGCGGGGACGGTCGTCTTCGCCATGTACGTCATCTCGGTGGCACTCATCGTGGTCGTCGGCATGGGCGTGCGCAGACTGCTGTGGCGCAGCTTCGGTTCGGAGCCGCTCGTCATCGACCTCCCGCGCTACCAGCTGCCCGGCGCGCGCATCGTCGGCCAGGTGACGTGGACCCGCCTGGCGGCCTTCCTGCGGACCGCCGCGACCATCATCGTGGCGTGCGTGACCGTGGTCTTCCTCCTGCAGGCCACCCCTGTGCGCGGCGGGCACGAGTTCGCCGATGCGGAGCTGCCCGTCGCCGACTCGGCCTACGGGGCCGTCTCCGAGGCGATCGCGCCGGTGTTCGCCCCGGCCGGATTCGGCTCGGGGGAGATCGCGGGTGCGCTCATCACCGGGTTCGTGGCCAAGGAGGCCGTGATCTCCACGTGGGCGCAGACTTATCCGGAAGAGGATCTGTCGGTGGCGATCACCCGTGACTTCGCGGACTCCTCCGGCGGCCACGCCCTGGCCGCGGTGTGGGCGTTCATGATGTTCCTGCTGGCCTACACCCCCTGCGTGGCCACGCTGGCCGCCCAGCGCCGGGAGATCGGCGTGCGGTGGACGCTGGCCGGGCTCGGGCTGCAGCTCGGTGTCGCCTGGCTGCTGGCCGTGGTCACCTTCCAGCTGCTGAGCGTGTGGCTGTGACCGGCCCTGTCGCGCAGATCCGCGCGGCCGTCGACGCGGGGGCGCGGACCACCGCCGAGATCGCGGGCGCCACCGGGCTGCCGACCACCCTCGTCAGCGCGGTGGTGCAGCACTTCCACAAGCCCTCCTCCTGCGCCTCAACGTCGTGCGGGGGATGCCCCGTCGAGGCGGGCTGCGGAGGACCGGTGCTGTTAACTCTCGGGCCGGCGTGGAACAATGAACAGAAATGACTGATGCTTCCCAGAATGACCCCACCTCCCACGATGAGCTGCTCGCGCGCGCCTTCCGCGACAACGCCCCGCAGCCCAGCCTCCCGGAGGACCCCGGCACCGATCTCTCCGATCTGCTGACCCCCACTGTCGGCGAGCTCGACCTCGCCGAACGCAATCGCTTCCGCCGCGTCACCCGCGACACCGAGATCCGCTCGCAGGACTCCGAGGACATCACCGAGGTCGAGTACCGCAAACTCCGCCTCGAGCAGGTCATCCTCGTCGGCGTGTGGACGGAGGGCACCTCCGCCGAGGTCGAGGCCAACATGGCGGAACTCGCCGCCCTCGCCGAGACCGCGGGCGCCGAGGTCCTGGAGACGCTCTACCAGCGCCGCGACAAGCCCGACCCCGGCACCTACATCGGCTCCGGCAAGGTCCAGGAGCTCAAGGACATCATCGCCGCCACCGACGCCGACACCGTCGTCTGCGACGGCGAGCTCTCGCCCGGCCAGCTCGTCGCCCTGGAGACGGCGCTGAACACCAAGGTCATCGACCGCACCATGCTCATCCTCGACATCTTCGCCCAGCACGCGAAGTCCAAGGAGGGCAAGGCGCAGGTCTCGCTGGCGCAGATGGAGTACCTCTACACCCGCGTGCGCGGTTGGGGTGGCAACCTCTCGCGCCAGGCCGGTGGTCGCGCCGGGTCCAACGGCGGTGTCGGCCTGCGTGGTCCCGGTGAGACCCGCATCGAGGCCGACCGCCGCCGCCTGCGGCAGGACATGGCTAAGCTGCGCCGCGAGCTCGCCGGCATGAAGACGGCGCGCGAGATCAAGCGCCAGCGCCGCCAGGAGTCGACGATCCCGCAGATCGCCATCGCTGGCTACACCAACGCGGGCAAGTCCTCGCTCATCAACGCCCTCACCGGGGCGGGTGTGCTGGTGGAGGACGCGCTCTTCGCCACGCTGGACCCCACCACGCGCCGGGCCGAGCTGGCCGACGGCCGCGCCGTGGTCTTCACCGACACCGTCGGCTTCGTCCGGCACCTGCCCACCCAGCTCGTCGAGGCCTTCAAGTCGACGCTCGAGGAGGTGCTGGCCGCGGACCTCGTGCTCCACGTCGTCGACGGCTCGGACCCCTTCCCGCTCAAGCAGATCGAGGCCGTGAACAAGGTCATCTACGACATCGTCAAGGAGACCGGGGAGGATGCCCCGCCGGAGATGATCGTGGTGAACAAGATCGACCGGGCCGACCCGCTCGTGCTCGCCGAGCTGCGCCACGCCGTCGAGGAGGCCGTCTACGTCTCGGCCGTCACCGGGGAGGGCATCCAGGAGCTGGAGGCGCGCATCGAGCTCTTCCTCAACTCCCTCGACGCCCACCTCGTGCTGCTCGTGCCCTTCACGCGCGGCGACCTCATCTCCCGCCTCCACGAGTACGGCACCGTCCGTTCCGAGGAGTACACCGCCGAGGGCACGCTTATCGACGTCCGCCTGCCCCAGTCCCTGGCGGCCGAGCTGGCGGAGTTCGCGGTGGAGGGCTGACGGGGAGAAGTGACGATCCGTCGCCAGATGTCACATCTGGCGACGAATCGTCACTTCGTTTGTCCAGGTCAGGAGGTTTCAGCAGGCTGACGAACGGTCGTCATGACGAGCAGTCGTCACTTCCGACTTGACCTGTCAGGAATCCTCCTCCGCCCGCCGCGCGAACTGCGTGGCCCACACCATGGCGATCCAGCTGCCGCCCTCCTGCTCGTACCAGAACCAGGCGGCCAGGGCGGCGCCGATGAGCGAGAGGACGGCATCCGCAGGCGAACGGTTGCGTGTCAGGATTCATGCTTACCGACGCTAGTGTGTAACCGTGACCCTCAACAGCCTCGGTTGGACCGTCCACGGTGACGGTCGGAAAATAGCCCCCGGTGCGGTCGTCGCACCCGACGAACGCCTCAGCTGGCCCCGCACCATCGGCATCGGCATGCAGCATGTCGTGGCGATGTTCGGGGCCACCCTGCTGGTGCCCACCCTGACCGGATTCCCCGTCAACACGACCCTGTTGTTCTCGGGTCTGGGGACGATGATCTTCCTGCTCATCACCCGCAACCGTCTGCCCTCCTACCTGGGCTCCTCCTTCGCGTTCATCGCGCCGATGATCGCCAGCCAGCAGCACGGCCCCGGCGCCCAGATCGGCGGCGTGCTGGTCACGGGTCTGGTGCTCATGGCCGTCGGGTTCATCGTCAAGGCGGCGGGGCGCCGGGTGATCGACGCGGTCATGCCGCCGGCGGTGACGGGTGCGATCGTCGCGCTCATCGGCCTCAACCTGGCGCCGGTGGCCACGGGTAACTTCCAGACGCAGCCGCTCGTGGCGGCGGTGACCATGCTCACCATCCTGGTGGCCACCGTGGCGGGGCGGGGCATGGTGGCGCGCCTGGGCATCCTCATCGGCGTGGTGGTCGGCTGGGTCTTCGCCGCGCTCACGGGCAATCTGGCCGAGGGCGCGGGGGAGACCATCCGCAACGCCGCGTGGATCGGGGTGCCGGAGTTCCATTCGCCGGAGTTCCACCTCTCGGCGATCCTGGTGACGCTGCCGGTGGTCATCGTGCTCATCGCGGAGAACGTCGGCCACGTCAAGGCCGTGTCGGAGATGACGGACCGCAACCTGGACGATCTGGCCGGGGACGCGCTCGTCGCCGACGGCCTGGCCACCACCCTGGCGGGTTCCTTCGGTGGCTCGGGAACGACCACCTACGCGGAGAACATCGGGGTCATGGCCGCCACGCGCGTGTACTCCACCGCCGCCTACTGGGTGGCGGCGGCCACGGCCATCGCTCTGGCGTTCATCCCGAAGTTCGGCGCACTCATCTTCACCATCCCCACGGGCGTGCTCGGCGGGGCGACGATCGTGCTCTACGGGCTCATTGGCATGCTGGGTATCCGCATCTGGCAGGACAACAAGGTCAACTTCAACAACCCGGTCAACCTGACGACGGTGGCGGTGGCGCTCATCGCCGGCATCGGCAACCTGACGCTCAGCGTCGGCGGCGTCGAGCTGGAGGGCATCGCCTGGGGCTCGGCGGGGATCATCCTGGCCTACCCGCTGTTCAAGTGGCTCTACATCCGCATCGGTGAAGGGCGCCACGCGAAGTTCTACCATTGAGGGTATGAGCCCCGAGATCTCCGTCCCCGCCCATGCCTTCCTCGCCCCGCGCGAGGTCATCCCCACCAGCGACATGCACGCCTACTTCGACCGAGCCTTCCGCCGCGCCGCGGACGTGCTGGCTGAGCTCGGTCTGCACCCGGCTGGTCCGGCGCGTGCCTACTACTACTCCGGCCTGGGGGAGACCGTCGACCTGGCCGGCGGTTTCCCCCTGGCCCCGGAGCAGGTGGCCGCCGTCGAGACCGCCCACCCCGAGCTGGTCCACCACGTCCCCGCCAGCGCGGCCATGACGGCCCGCCATGTCGGTTCCTACGACACCCTGGGACAGTCGTGGCAGGAGCTGACGGAGTCCGTGCGGCGCAGCGGCCGCCCCACCGGTGCGGTGTTCTGGGAGGAGTACGTCACCATGCCCACGCCGGAGGCTGATCCGGCGGACATGATCACTGATCTCTACGTCACGCTGGCCTGAGTGCGCGATGTTGATCACAAAGACCCCACCTGTCTCTACCTCATCCGCGCCGTGGGAGGCTGCGCGGTGGTAAAACGGTAGGCATGCGTGTTCCTGTGTATCTCGCCGTCTCCAAGGACGACTATCTCCACCTGACGGTGACCCCGGATCGGGTGGGCGTCGTCGATAAGCTCATTGCGGCGGGGGACCATCCCACCCTGCGCCTGAGCGACGAGTGGTTCATCCTCGATGAGGATCTGCTGCTCACCCACGCCGAGCCGGCCTTCAACGGCGGCGAGATGTGGCAGTACAAGCCGACGCGGAATGCTCTCGCGCCCGTGCAGGTGGAGATGATCGCCGCGGCCCTGGCTGAGGTCGGCGAACTCACGTACTCCCATGACCTGCCGCCCCTGCAGAAGTTCTTCGCGGCGGCCGCCGAGCGGCACGACGCCATCATCATCGCCTACATGTAGACACAAAAACGCCTCCCGATCGTCGGTGATCGGGAGGCGTCGGCGATTCTACTGATCCAGGTCGGATTCGATGAGCGCGGCGATCTTCTCCACGGCCTCGGCGTTGTCCGAGGTGATGGTGACCTGGTCACCCTTCTCGGCGCCCAGCGCCATGATCATGAGGGAGGAGGCGGCGTCGGCCTCTTCGCCGTCCTCGTCCCCGACGAGGGTGAGGATGATGTCGTCGTCGTACTCGCCGGCGGCGTCAGCGACGATGGCGGCGGGGCGGGCGTGGAGTCCGACTGCGGAGCCGACGGTCACGGTCTTGGAAGCCATGAGGGCTGGTCCTTTCGTTGAGGGATGATGTGGCCCAGTTTAGGCATCGACTGTGGCGGCTGCCACCGCCCGGGAGGGCCAGAACTGCTTGAGTGCGATGACGGCGCAGGCGGAGACGGCCGTACCGGCGAGGATGGCCAGCAGGAAGCCCCACCACGGGTCGATGGCGAAGAGGACGAACACGCCGCCGTGCGGGGCGCGGGAGCCGACGTCGAGCGCCATGGACAGGGCGCCGGTGACCGCGCCACCGGCCATCATCGAGGGGATGACGCGCAGCGGGTCGGCGGCCGCGAAGGGGATCGCACCCTCGGAGATGAAGGACAGGCCCAGCAGCCACGCGGACTTGCCGTTCTCCTGCTCGGCGGGGGTGAACAGGCGGGCCCGCAGGAGCGTGGCCACCGACAGCGCGATGGGCGGGACCATTCCGGCGGCCATGACGGCGGCCATGATCTGCATGGCGGCGGCGTCACCCGTGGACAGCCCGGCGGTGGCGAAGAGGTACGCGGCCTTGTTCACCGGGCCACCGAGGTCGAAGCACATCATGAGGCCGAGGATGATGCCGAGCAGCACCGCGGAGGAGCCGGACATCGCCGACAGCCAGTCGGTCAGGCCCGTCATGATGCCCTCCAGCGGGCGGCCCAGCAGCAGGAACATGAGCAGGCCGACGATGAGCGAGGTGAGCAGCGGGATGATCACCACCGGCATGAGCGAGGTGAGGATCCGCGGCACCTTCCACGAGGCGATCCAGTAGGCGATGAGGCCGGCGAGCACACCGGTGACCAGGCCGCCGATGAAGCCGGCACCGATGAGCACGGAGATCGCGCCGCCCACGAAGCCCGGGGCGATGCCGGGGCGACCGGCCAGCGAGTAGGCCGTGTAGCCGGACAGGGCGGCGACGATGAAGCCCATCGCCATCTGGCCGGTGGCGAAGAGCACCGCACCGAGGTAGAGCGCGAGGCCGGAGCGGTCGAAGGCGACGGTGGCGCCGTCGATAAGCACCTCGTTGCCGGGCAGGTTGCCCAGCGAGTGCTGCAGCGCGATGGCCTGCCAGCCGTTGGCCATGGCGTAGCCGCCGATGAGGAAGCCGAGGGCGAGGAGGAGGCCGCCGGCCGCGACGAAGGGGATCATGTAGGACACGCCGGTCATGACGGCCTGCTGGATGCGGCGCGGCCAGCTCAGTTCCTGCTTCTTCTCGCTTATCGACGCCGTCCCGCTCACCCGCCGCGCCTGCGGATCGCGGGCGGCGGCGAGGGCCTCGTCGATCATGACGCCGGGCTCGTTGATGGCGCGCTTGACGGGGGACTCGATGACCGGCTTACCCGCGAAGCGCTCGCGCTCGCGGACGCCGACGTCGGTGGCGAAGATGACGGCGTCGGCCCGGTTGATGACCTCCGGGTCGAGCGCCTCCGTGGAGGAGGAACCCTGCGTCTCGACGTGGAGGACCACGTCGTCGCGCGCCTGCGCGTTCTGCGCGAGGGCGTCGGCCGCCATGTAGGTGTGCGCGATGCCCGTCGGGCACGCCGTGATGGCGACCAGGTGGGTCGCCTGCTTCTCGACGCCCTCCTGCGGCGCCGCCGCGGGGACGTCACCGATGACCTCGTCGACGGCCGCGACGATCTCCTCCGGCGTGGTGGCCGCGCGGAGGCGGTCGAGGAAATCGCCCCGCACCAGCGCGCGGGCCAGCTTGGAGAGGATCTTCAGGTGCGCTTTCCCCCCACCCTCCGGGGCGGCGATGAGGAAGACGAGCTCCGCATCCCCGTCGGGGCCACCGAAGTCGACGGGCCGCGAGAGGCGGGCGAAGGCGAGGGTGGGGACCTCGACGGCCGCCGAGCGCGCGTGCGGGATGGCGACCCGGCCGGGGACACCGGTGGGGTTCTGGGCCTCGCGGGCGAGTGCGGCGTCGGCCAGCAGGGTGGGCGAGCTGGCGCGGCCGGCGTCGTGGGCGACGTGGGCCAGGCCGGTGATGACGTCGGTGGCGCTCGCGCCGAGATCGACGTCGAGGCGGACGAGGTCAGGGGAGATGACGGACATGGGTTTCCTTGAGATTCAATTGTGCGGGGGTAGGGATCGTGGTGCCGGGCAGGCCGGAAGCGGCGGTGCCGTAGGCGACGGCCCGGGCGAGACACGCCGCCGGGTCAGCGTGGGAGGCGCGGGCGATGAGGTAGCCCGCCAGGGAGCTGTCACCGGCTCCGACCGTGGACTGGACATCGACCGGCGGGGGAGTGGCGTACCAGACGCCCTCGCGGGTGACCAGCACCGCGCCCGTCGGGCCGAGCGTGACCAGGACTTCGTCGATGCCCCGCTCGACGACGATGCGGGCGGCGTCGACGACACCGGAGAAATCTCCCTCGGCGGCCGCGTCCTCGAGGGCCTCGCCGTCCCAGCCGACGAGCTGCCCGAGCTCCAGTCCGTTCGGCTTGATGAGGGTCGGCGCGGCGGTACCGAGACCGGCCCCGAGTGCCGCCATGGCGCTGTCGGAGGTGTCGACCGCGACGGGCAGACCCGGATGCGCGGTGCGGACCGTGGCGAGCAGCGTGGTGTACCAGTCCGCGGGCACCCCGGGCGGCAGGGAGCCGGCCATGACCAGCCAGGAGGCCTGCCCGGCCAGGCGGGTGACGGTCTCCTCGATCTCGCGACGGGTGGCCGGGTCCACGGTGGCGCCGAGGCCGTTGATCTTGGTGGTGGTGCCGTCCGGTTCCGTGAGGGTGGTGTTGATTCGGACTCCCTCGGACACGGGGATGGCGTGGAAGGGGATCCCCGCCTGCCGGGTGAGCGCCACGAAGGGGTCGTTCTGGTCCGCCGGGAAGAGCGCGAGGCTGGGAGTGTCCGCCAGGGTGAGCGCATGGGTGACGTTGACGCCCTTGCCGCCCGCGACCTGGGAGATGGCGGAGGGGCGGTGGACGAGACCGCGGCGGAGCCTGTCGCCCAGTTGCATCGTCGCGTCGATGCTGGGGTTGGGGGTCAAGGTGAGAATCACGGCGGGCTCCCTGTCCGTTCGGAAATCTGTGGTCACGGTGGTGTCTGTCGGGCCCGCTGCCGGCTTTCGGGGGCCGGCAGCGGCCTGAGCTGGGTTAATCCTAAGGCGCGGCCCGAGGCCGGTGAAGCAGTGGTGAGGCACCGGTCCGAGGCTGTTATGAAAACGATGAACTAAGTCACACTAAATGTCCGTTTGTGAGATTAGTATCGCCCGATTGTGTCCGATTGTCAAGGGGGTCGTGTCTGTATCGTTGCTAAGACGTGGATTTTGTGATGTTCTGGACATCACACGACCCGCAAACTGTGAGATGGGACTGAAATCCATGGCAACTGAATCCACCACCATTACGGGCACCGGCGTCGTCGCCGGTATCGCCTACGCCCCCGCCATCTGGGTTCACGCCCGACCCTCACTCCCCGAGCCCGGGGCCACCGTCGCCGAGGAGGCCCGCGACGCCGAATACGAGCGCTTCACCGTCGCCGCCGACACCGTGGCCGAGCGCCTGGCCGCCCGCGCCGACACCGTGGAGGGGGCCGCCGCCGAGGTGCTCAAGGTCACCGCGGGGATGGTCAACGACCGCGGCTGGCGCAAGGCCGTACGCAAGAACGTCAACGACGGCCACCCCGCCGACTACGCCACCGTCGCCGCCACCCAGAAGTTTGTCGACATGTTCGAGGCAGCTGGAGGGCTCATGGCCGAGCGCACCACCGACCTCCGCGACATCCGCGACCGAGTCATCGCCGAACTGCGCGGCGAGGAGGAGCCCGGACTGCCCTCCATCACCTCCGAGAGGGTCCTGCTGGCCGATGACCTCTCGCCCGCCGACACCGCCACCCTCAACCCCGAGCTCGTCGTCGCGCTGGTCACCGAGCTCGGCGGCCCCACCAGCCACACCGCGATCATCGCCCGCCAGCTCAACGTCCCCTGCATCGTCGCCGCCGGTCCCCCCATCAATGAGATTCCCGCCGGCGAGCCCGTGCTTGTCGACGGCGCCAGCGGCACCATCACCCTCGACGCCGACGAGGAGACCGCCCGGGCGGAGGTCGCCTCCTCCCGCGAGCGCGCCGCCATCGTGGCCCAGTGGCGCGGCCCCGCCCAGACAAAGGACGGGCACCGCATCCAGCTGCTGGCCAACGTCGCCGACGGGCAGGCCGCCCGCCTCGCCGCCGACACCCAGGCGGAGGGCATCGGCCTCTACCGCACCGAGATGAGCTTCCTCTCCGCCTCGCAGGAGCCGACCGTGGAGGAGCAGGCCGCGGTGTACCGCAAGGTCTTCGACGCCTTCCCGGACTCCAAGGTGGTCATCCGCACCCTTGACGCGGGCTCCGACAAGCCCATCGCCTACGCCACCCTGCAGCACGAGGAGAACCCCGCCCTCGGTGTGCGCGGCCTGCGCATCGCGTGGGGCAACGACGGCATCATGGTCCGCCAGCTCGACGCCATCGCGCTGGCAGCCGAGGGCCGCGGGGACGATGCCCCCACCTGGGTCATGGCGCCCATGGTCGCCCGCGAGCGCGAGGCCAAGTGGTTTGCCGAACTGTGCCGCGAACGCGGCCTGACCCCCGGCGCCATGATCGAGGTCCCCGCCGCCGCCATCATGGCCGACCGGATCATGCCGCACCTCGACTTCGTGTCCATCGGCACCAACGACCTCACCCAGTACACGATGGCCGCCGACCGGCTCTCGCCGTCCCTGGCCTACCTCACCGACCCGTGGCAGCCTGCCGTCCTGCGCCTGGTCAAGGAGACCTGTCGCGTCGGTGAACTCACGCAGACCCCGGTCGGCGTGTGTGGTGAGGCCGCGGCCGACCCGAAGCTGGCCTGCGTCCTCGCCGGCCTCGGCGTGACCTCCCTGTCGGCGGCCTCGACGGCCGTGGCGGGCGTCGGCGCCCAGCTGGCCGACCTCGACCTGGCACAGTGCCAGGAAGTGGCCGAGGCCGTCCTCAACGCCTCCGGGGCGACCGCCGCCCGCCAGATCGCCGCGGAGATGATCCTGGGCTGAGATACGCCGGGGCGGGGTCGGACTGCGTCAGTCCTCAGCGATGATGACGTCGACCTCGCGCTCCCGCAGCGCCGTGACGAAGGAGTCCGGCGCGGCGGGGTCGGTGATGACAACGTCGATGTCGTCGATGCCGGCGAAACTCACGAGGTAGTCGGTGCCCAGCTTGGTGGAGTCACAGAGCACGACCACCTTGTGGGCGTTGGTCACCATGGCGGACTTGATCGCCGCCTCCTGGGCGTCCGCGGTGGACAAGCCGTGGTCCAGGGTCAGTGCGTTGGTGCCGATGAAGGCGACGTCCGCCCGCATGAGCGCGAGGGTCCGCAGCGCGGTGTCCCCGACGACCGCCTGCGTGATGGCCCGGACCGAACCGCCCAGCAACTGGACCTCGTTGAGGCCGCGCGTGGCGAGGTTGAGGGAGATCGGCAGGCTGTTGGTCACGATGGACCACTGGGACGCATTCGGCTGCTCCGCGATGAGATCCGCCAGCGTGCCGATCGTCGTGCCCGAGTCGAGAAACAGCCCACCCCGCGGCTCAGGGAGGTAGCGCAGGGCGGCCCGCGCAATCGCGGACTTCGCGGTGGGGGCCGAACGGAAACGGGCGTCGAGGGAGAACTCGGTCGTCTGGAAGGTCTGGCTGGCCACCGCGCCGCCGTGGACGCGGTGGACGACCCCTTCCCGGTCGAGCACGGCCAGGTCGCGGCGGATGGTCTCGGCCGTGACCTCGAAGCGGTGTGCCAGCTCGGTGACGTTGACCCGCCCCTCCACGGCGGTCAGGGAGGCGATCTGTCGCCTCCGCTCCTCTGCGTACATGAAGTCTCCTCTGGCACCGTGCCTGACCGAATCGGACATCAGGGAGTGTCCGTTTCTGACATTGTCGCAAAAAACACGGTCACAGGTCAGATGTTCCACCGGTGTACTGGGACAACGGGGGCGGTGCGGAGCGGGCAGTCTGCGGGCAGGTCGGGCTGGCCGGGCCCGTGACATGCCCGTTCGGGTGGGAAGGTGTGGCTCTTGGGGTCCTCCCGTGCCCGATCTGCCGGGGGTGGCGTTTCCCCGCTCAGAGCTTCCGGAACACCGAGACGATCTTGCCCATGATCTCCGCCTTGTCGCCCGGAATGGGGGAGAAGTCCTCGTTGTGCGGGAGGAGCCAGACGCCGGTCGAGTCCTTGTGGAACTCCTTCGCCGTCGCTTCGCCATCAATGAGCGCGGCGACGAATTCGCCCTGCTCCGCCACCGGCTGCGAGCGAACCACGACCCAGTCCCCGTGAAGAATGCCGGCATCCCGCATCGATTCGCCGTCGATCTGCAGCATGAAGAGTTCGCCGTCGCCCACCAGGTCGGCGGGCAGCGGGTAGTAGTCCTCCACGGTCTGCTCCGCCAGCAGGGGGGACCCGGCAGCTATGCGGCCAAGCACGGGAATGAAGTTCGCCGGGCTGGCGTCCTCGGGGGCGGCGGAGGGCTTGGGGGAGGCCTTGCGGCCGGGCTTGCGGGCGGAATCGGTCGAGGGCAGCGTGCGCACGTCGACGGCGCGGGGCTTGTTCGGATCGCGGCGCAGGAAGCCCTTCTTCTCCAGCTGCTTGAGCTGGTAGGCCACCGAGGAGGTGGACTGCAGGCCGGCAGCGTCACCGATTTCGCGGATGCTCGGCGGGTAGCCGCGCAGCACCACGGCATCCCGGATGACCTCCAGGATGCGGCGCTGCCGGTCGGACAGTGTCGACGGGTCCGGCTTGCCCGTCGGGCTGGGAGTGGTGGATGTCATGGTCGTGGGCTCCTTCTCGGGGCTTCAGGTTCGGCGGCGGGGCGGGTTCGGAGGGGCGGGATCGAACGGTCGTGGATCCAGTGTGCCGTTCACCTGCTACATGTCTACCACGATCTGGTACGGATGTTCGACTGTGGGCGTCGGCGTGTGGACAAAGTTTCGAACGAGTGCTATAAATCGAACATAGCATCTACATCGAACATCTGAACGACGTGAGTGTTCGAGAGTGTCGGGGTCGCCCGATAGTCTCGGGACAACCGATGAAAGGAACTGACATGACCATCTTCCTCAATGACTCCCGACCTGGTGGACGCGCGCTCGACGGTGATGTCCTCCGTGTTCCTACGGCCGCCGTCTGGGAGCCCTCCGGCTTCGTCGAGGGTACCGCTCGGGAGCGGGGTGTTCGAACTCTGCGCCCGCTGGATCGAACGCAGCAACGAGCTGTGGCTCCGCATTCCTCCAGCGCGCAGGTCACGTGGCGGGAGCGGGGAGTCCGCCGCCGGGACACCTGGACGACCTACCTGGTCGGCGCTCTGTTCGGCAGCGCGCTCATCGGCGCCGCCATTCTCGGGGACACCGGCGACGGGGGGCAATGGACGGAGCACACCCCACCGGCGGCCGTCGGACAGGCACGTTAGGGGGAGTTCCCCGCGGGTATGATCATGGGTCCAGCTCGTGCCCTGTCCAACGGTCCTTAAGAAAGGTGTTGACGGTCCACCGTGTACTGCCCGTTCTGCCACCACGATCACTCCCGGGTCATTGATTCGCGCATTGTCGACGCGGGGGCGTCGATCCGGCGCCGCCGCGAATGCACCGCGTGCGAGGGTCGCTTCACCACCATCGAAAAGGCCGTCCTGCTCGTCATCAAGCGCAATGGAGTGACGGAGCCCTTCAGCCGGGACAAGGTGGTCCTCGGTGTGCGGCGCGCCTGCCAGGGACGCGATGTCTCCGACGACGCCCTCAAGCGCCTGGCGCAGGAGGTGGAGGAGACCGTCCGTTCGCACGGCAGCTCGCAGGTCAACGCCAATGACATCGGCCTGGCCATCCTCGAGCCCCTCCGCGTCCTCGACGAAGTGGGCTACCTGCGCTTCGCCTCCGTGTACAAGTCCTTCGAGTCGGCCGAGGACTTCGAATCCGAGATCCGGCTCATGCGTCGTCGCGCCCGCGAGGACGCCGCCGCTCTCGAGGGCTGATCAGCGGAGCTTGTCCACGGCCTTCTGAATGCGCCGCAGGGAGACCGGGCGGGCCGTGCCCAGCCGCTGGGCGAAGAGGCTGACGCGGAGCTCCTCGATCATCCACCGGATGTCCTTGACCTCGCGCGTCTTTTCCCTGCCTGCAGGAAGTTTCGCCAGGCGCAGGCGGAGGTGGGTGAGGGCCTCCTCGACCTCGTCCTGGCGGTCGGCGTCCTTGTCCGGGTCCTGCGCCATTTCCTCCAGGCGGACCCGCATCGCCTGCAGGTAGCGGGGGAGATGCCGCAGCTGCGCCGCCCCGTGCAGGGTGACGGCGTGCCGTGGGAGCAGGAAGGACAGCTGCTTCTTCATGTCCTCGATGGCGTCCCCGCTCCAGGCGGAGAGTTCCTCGGACACGGAGTGGTACTCGATGAGCGCGGGTGCCAGGGACACCACGGTGCGGCGGACCAGTCCCGGAACGTCGGGGGCGACCTTCCGACGGAGCTCCTCGAATTCCTCCGGGGAGCGCACCGGGCCGCCGTGGGTGAGCATGAGGTCGCGGATGGCGGCGACGCGGGCGTCCTCGACAAGCCCGGCTGCTCCGCCGTGGGGATAGTTGTCCACCGCGACCCGCTGCTGGAGGGGCAGGCCCTTGGTCATCTGGTTGGCGTTGACCGGGATCTCCCGCAGGAGCAGGGTCAGGGTGGCGGTCATCATGGAGGCGTCGGCGGCGGCCCGGGTGGGGTGGACGCGGATCTCCACGCCGTCCTTGGTGGCCACGAGCGCGGGGTAGGCGGTGACCTCGTGGCCGTCGACGACGGTCGCCACCTCCTCGGCGACGGTGCCGAGGGTGTCGGCGGTCCACGTCGGTACCGAGGTCGTCTCCGCGGCCCGGGACACCTTGCTCACCGAGGACTTGATGGAGCCGGCCTGGCGGGAGATGAGGGCGCCGAGATCCTTGTCGGCGTCGATGACCTTCCCGCGCTTGTCCACGGCGCCGAAGGTCATCTGCAGGTGCGGCGGCAGGGCGGCGGGGCGGAAGTCCTCGGCGGTGATGTGGCGCGCGCCCATGTCGTTGAGCACCTGGGTGAACTGCGTCACCAGCGGGCCCTCGTAGGGAATGAGGCGGGGCAGTGCCCGGGCGGCGACGTCGGGGGCCGGAACGACGGCGCGGCGCTTGTCCTTGGGAAGGGTGCGGATGAGCTCGGTGAGCAGCTCCTCGCGAAGGCCGGGCACCAGCCAGTCGACGCCCTCGCGGTCCATGCCCGCGAGCAGGGGGACGGGCACCAGCATGGTCACGCCGTCCTGTGGGTGGCCGGGCTCGAAACGGTACTCCAGGTCGTAGTCGATGCTTCCCTTGCGCCAGCGGTCGGGGAAGGCCTCCTCGGTGACGGAATCGGCCTCGTCGCCCAGGAGGGCGGCGGGGTCGAAGTCGAGGAGGTCGGGGTGCTGCTGCCGCTCCTTCTTCCACCAGGAGTCGAAGTGCCGACCGGTGGTGATGTTCGCGGGCAGGCGGGAATCGTAGAAGTCGAAGAGCGATTCCTCGTCGATGACGAGTCCACGGCGGCGGGCCTTCTCCTCGACCTCGGCGGCGGCCTCGAGCTTCTCCACGTTGGAGTGGAAGAAGGTGTGGTGCGTCGACCAGTCGCCCTCGATGAGGGCGTGGCGGATGAAGAGGTCGCGCGCGGCTTCCGGGTCGACCCGGTGGTAAGGGACGACGCGGTCGGCGACGATGGTCACCCCGTAGAGGGTGGACTTCTGGTGCACGATGGCGGAGGCCCGGGAGCGCGACCAGGCGGGGTCGGAGTACTGGTGCTTGAGCAGGGGGGCGGCGAGCTTCTCCACCCACGCCGGGTCGATGGCTGCGACGTCGCGGGCCCACAGCCGGGAAGTCTCCACCAGTTCCCCGGCCATGAGGAACTCCGGGGGCTTCTTCGCCAGGGAGGAACCGGGGAAGACCATGAAGCGGGTGCCGCGGGCCCCGGCGAATTCGCGGGTGTTGCCGAGACGGGCGCCGATGTGGGAGAGCAGGCCGGAGAGCAGCGACTGGTGGATGGCGTCGGCGTTGCGATCCCCGGCGACCTCGGCGCGTGTCGACCAGCCGAGCTGGCGGCAGACCTCGCGGAGCTGACGGACCAGGTCATACCACTCGCGGATGCGCATGTAGTGGAGGAACTCGTCCTTCATGCGGCGTCGGAAGGCATTGCCGCTGAGGTCGTCGCGGGACTGGTTGATGTAGTCCCAGAGTTTCAGGGAGCTGAGGAAGTCGCTCGTGGAGTCCTTGAAACGGGCGTGCTTCTGGTCGGCCTGGGCCTGGTGCTCGAGGGGGCGTTCGCGCACGTCCTGGATGGTCATGGAGGCCACGATGACGATCGCGGCGTCGAGTTCGCCGAGCCGGTTGGCCTCCACGAGCATGCGGGCCATGCGCGGGTCCACGGGGATGCGGGCGATGTCGCGGCCGATGGGGCTGAGGACGGGCTGTCCGTCCTGCTCCCGGTCGGTGAGCGCGCCGAGCTCGTGGAGCAAGAGGAGGCCGTCGCGGATGGCGCGGTTCTCCGGGGCCTGCACGAAGGGGAACTCGGCGATGTCGCCCAGCCGCATGAGCGCCATCTGGAGGATGACGCTGGCGAGGTTGGTGCGCAGGATCTCGGGGTCGGTGAACGCGGGGCGGGAGGCGAAGTCCTCCTCCGAGTACAGCCGGATGGCGATACCGTCGGCCACGCGACCACAGCGGCCCGAGCGCTGGTTGGCCGAGGCCTGGGAGACCGGCTCGATGGGCAGGCGCTGGACCTTGTTGCGGGTGGAGTAGCGCGAGATGCGGGCGGTGCCGGTGTCCACGACGTAGCGGATGCCCGGCACGGTCAGCGAGGTTTCCGCAATGTTGGTGGAGAGCACGATGCGACGCCCCGCGTGCGGCTGGAACACGCGGTGCTGTTCCTGATTGGACAGACGTCCGAACAGCGGGGTGACCTCGACGCCGCGCCACTTGCGGCCCTCGATGGCCTCCATGGCGTCGCGGATGTCGCGTTCGCCGGGGAAGAAGCAGAGGATGTCGCCCGGCCCCTCGAGCATGAGTTCCTCGCAGGCCTCGCACAGCGCGTCGAGCGGGTCCTGGTCGACGATCTTGCCGTCGCGTTCGAACTCCAGCGGGCGGTAGCGGATCTCCACGGGGAAGGTGCGGCCGGAGACCTCGATAATGGGGGCGGGTTCGCCCCGGGCGTCGGCGAAATGCTGGGCGAAGGACTCCGGGTCGATCGTCGCGGAGGTGATGATCACCTTGAGGTCGGGCCGCTTCGGCAGCAGCCGACGCAGGTAGCCCAGGATGAAGTCGATGTTGAGGGAGCGTTCGTGGGCCTCGTCGATGATGAGCGTGTCATAGGCGTTGAGGTAGCGGTCGCGCTGCATCTCGGCGAGGAGGATGCCGTCGGTCATGAGTTTGACGGCGGAGGTGGGGGAGACGCGGTCGTCGAAACGAATGGCGTAGCCGACGGTCTCGCCGATGTCCTGGCCCAGCTCTTCGGCGATGCGCTCGGCGACGGTGCGGGCGGCGAGGCGCCGCGGCTGGGTGTGTCCGATGAGGCCGCGGCGGCCGCGGCCCAGGTCGAGGCAGATTTTCGGGATCTGCGTGGTCTTGCCGGAGCCGGTCTCGCCGGCGATGATGACGACCTGGTTGTCCCTGATCGCCGCGGCGATGTCCTCGCGTCGCGCGGAGACGGGCAGGGTCTCGGGGTAGGTGATGGGAGGGATGGCGGCGTCGATAAGCAGCTGCTTATCGACGGCCCGCTCGACGTCGGCCGCAATCGCGGCGAGCGCCTGCGGCGCGCGCGCCTTGCTCAGGCGGCGGCGGAAGGAACGTTCGTCGGCGAGCGAGACGTCCTGGAGGCGGGCGTAGAGATCTTCACGGGTAGTCATGGCTGACGTTGAATCCTACCGTCTTCGCGGCCGTGGCCTATCGTGGTCCACATGACGACACCGAACGAGCCCCACGAGGAACCCGAGAACTCCTATCCCGCCTACCCCTCCACGCCCCATCCGGAGGACGCCCCCACCTACGGCCAGCAGCCCTACCAGGGCTACGCCGGCTACAGCGAGCAGACTCCCGCCGCCACCACCACCACCACCGGCACCGGCAAGGTCCGCCCGATGGAGGCCGTGTCCTGGGCCTTCGGCACGACGTTCCGGAACTGGCCGGTGTGGATCCTCGGCACGCTCGCGCTCCTGGTGGCCAGCGTCGTGGTGGCCATGACCGTCGACTTCGCCTTCGGCGGTTTCTCCGGCGACATGAGCTACCAGAACGGCCTGGGCTACCAGGTCAGCCAGGTGCTGCTCGGGCTGCTCTTCTCGGCGCTCACCGTCTTCATCTATCACGGTGCCCTGCGCCAGGTGGACAAGGCGAAGATCGGTTACGGCGACTTCGGCGGGAACGTGAACTTCTGGCCGACCTTCGGGGTGTTCATCGTCATCCAGGTGATCACCACTGTGCTGTTCTCCGCATTTGCCCTGCCGATCATGCTGAGCAGCAATGACCTGGCCAACTCACAGATGGCGACGCAGGACGAGATGCTCGCGGAGCTGTCCAAGCTCTTCGGCGTGTTCGCGGTCATCATGGTGGTCGCGGTGCTCGTGACGCCGCTGACCATGTTCATGGTGTGGTTCGCCGCGGACCGCCGGACCGGTTTCGCCGGGGCCTTCGGCGCGGGCTTTCGCGCCGGCGCCCGTAACCACCTGACGCTGCTGCTGTTCAACATCGTCGCCGGTCTGGCCGCGATGATCGTGTCGTTGATCACCCTCGGCCTGGCGTTGATCATCATTGGCCCGGCCCTGCTGCTCGCGCAGGCACACATGTACCGACAGGCCGCGCAGGGGGCGCTGCCGGCCCCGACCCGGGCCTAACGCGGCTGCAGGGAGGCCCGGAAGGCCTCCTGCACCAGAGCGCCGAACGCGGAGAACTCTTCCATGCGGGAGCTGGAATTGCGGAACACCAGTCCGATCTCGCGGGAGGCGCTCACTCCTTCGCGGAAGGTGCTCACGGCCAGTCCCGGGCGGTGACATTCCGTGGTCACCGCGGAGACCGGCACCAGCGTGGCGCCCAGTCCGGCGGCGACGAGCTGCATGATCGTGGTCAGCGAGGACGCGCGGGTGACGGAATTCGTCGCCTCGGTGGGGTTGAGGTCGGCCTTGCGGCACAGATCGATGATCTGGTCGTGGAGGCAGTGGCCGTCGTCGAGAAGCAGCAGGTCGAGGGCGTCGAGATCGGAGAGCCCGAGGTCGGTGCGTCCGGCGAGGGGGTGGCCGACGGGGACGACGACGGCGAAGTCCTCCTCGTAGAGGAGGAGGTCGGTGGCGCCGGTGGTCTCCGAGGGCAGCGCCATGATGGCCAGGTCGATCTGCCCGTCGCGCAGCATCTGCACGAGGTGGTGGGTCTGGTCCTCGACGATGCGCGGCTCGAGTTCGGGGTAGTTCTCGCCGACGGCGGTGAGTAGCGCGGGCAGGATATAAGGTGCGATCGTCGGGATGATGCCGATGGTCAGCGGCCCGATGAGCGTGCCGTGTGCGCCGCGCGACTGGGCGAGAAAGGCCTCGGCGGCGTCGAGGGTGGCCTTGGCGTAGGGGAGGAGTTCCTCGCCGGCGGGGGTGACGATGACGCGGCGGGTGGAGCGCTCGATGAGCTGGATGCCCAGGCCGTGCTCGAGGGCGACGAGCGCCTGGGAGAGGGAGGGCTGGGAGATACTCAGTTTCGCGGCTGCGGTGCCGAAGTGCTTGTTCTCGGCGATGGTGACGAAAGTCCGCAGCTGGGAGAGGGTGGGGCGGTACTCCTTATTGTTCATGCCTATCATATTACAGGACGTGTATCGGTATTAGTTATTGACTGGCAGGCTTTCTGCGGGCATAATGGAGGGCGGCTTCCGAAGAGTCCAATAGTCAGACCTTTCGTGACAGCCGTCACATTTCACTTTTCCTGAGGAGACATTCGCATGGCAATCATGACCGTTGGAGAGAAGTTCCCCGAGTTCGAGCTGCTCGCCCTCAAGGGCGGCAACCTGTCCGAGGCCAACGCCCAGCAGCCGGAGGACTACTTCGAGACCGTGTCCCTGAACACCTACCCGGGCAAGTGGAAGGTCATCTTCTTCTACCCGAAGGACTTCACCTTCGTCTGCCCGACCGAGATCGCCGCCTTCGGCAAGCTCGACGAGGAGTTCCAGGACCGCGACACCCAGATCCTCGGCGGCTCCGTCGACAACGAGTTCTCCCACTTCAACTGGCGCGCCACCAACGACGAGCTCAAGGACGTCCCCTTCCCGATGTTCTCCGACATCAAGCACGAGCTCATCCGTGAGCTCGGCGTCGAGAACAAGGACGGCGTCGCCGACCGCGCCACCTTCATTATCGACCCGGACGGCATCATCCAGTTCGTCTCCGTCACCCCGGACGCCGTCGGCCGCAACGTCGACGAGGTCCTGCGCGTCCTCGACGCCCTGCAGTCCGAAGAGGTCTGCGCCTGCAACTGGCAGGCCAACGACCCGACCAAGAACATCAACAAGATGGACGTCGTGCAGGAGTCCCTGAAGTAGATGTCGATCGATAACCTGCGCAGCGCACTCCCCGAGTACGCCAAGGACCAGAAGCTCAACCTCGGTAGCCTCACCCGCTCCACCGAGCTCAACGAGCAGCAGCTGTGGGGCACCCTCCTCGCCTCCGCCGCCGCCACCCGCAACGACACCGTGTTCGCCGAGATCTCCGAGGAGGCCAAGGGCCACCTCTCCGACGAGGCCTACGAGGCAGCCCTCGGCGCCGCGACCGTCATGGCCATGAACAACGTGGCCTACCGTGCGAAGCACTTCCTCGGTGAGGACTACACCAACGTCAAGTTCGGCCTGCGGATGAACATCATCTCCAAGCCGGGCGTGGACAAGGCCGACTTCGAGCTGTGGTCGCTCGCCGTCTCCACCATCAACGGCTGTGAGAACTGCGTCGTCGCCCACGACAAGACCGTCCGCGAGGAGGGTCTGACGAAGGAGCAGGTCTGGGAGGCCGTCAAGGTCGCCGCTGTCATCGCTGCAGTCGCTCAGACCGTCCAGGTCGAGGCCGCCCGCTAGGGTCTCTGTGCTTATCGACGCCGTCGCCTTCGGGCGGCGGCGTCTTTCTTTGTCCTGCCGGCGGGCGGACATGAGTGCGCCCCCGGCACCGGGAAGGCGGTGCCGGGGGCGGGTAAGGGGAATGCTAGTTGGCCGCGACGTCCAGCTCGGCCAGGTCGTTGCGGTCGGCGTCGTCCAGCTGGACCTTCCACAGGAGGGTGCCGTTCTCATCCTCGAGGTCGAGCGCATCGAGCAGGCCGGTCGGGTGCAGCTCCAGGGCCTCCTTGATGGCGTCGGTCGCGGAGACGGTGGAGGCCTGGGCGTTGGCGACGTCATCGTTGTCTCCGTCGCGGTCCTCCTCGCGCAGGGTGCCGTCGAAGTCGACCTGCAGGTTGACCACGTCCTCGCCCTGGACGACATCCACCTCGTAGGAGTCGGTGTCGTCCTCGCGATCGATGTTGACGATGATGCCGTCCGGGTAGTCGGCCATGACCGCGTCGATCACGCGGAACACCGGGTCCTCGCCCTCCACCTGGTCGGCCGTGTCCGCGGTGGTGACCGTGGTCTCGGTCGGGGCCTCACCGGCCGGGGTCGTGGTGGTCACGGTGCCAGGGTTGTCGGCGGCGGTGTCATCGCTGTTCGTGCACGCGGTGACGAGCATGCCTGCGGTGGCGGCGATGGCGATGGTCTTGATCAGTCGGTTGCTCATGATGACTCCTTCATGTGGACAGCAGATGTATAAGTATGCGGTTGTAGGAACGACGGTACATGGTTAACGGACGGTGAACATGTCGTTGACAAAATATACTGTCGAATTGTTATGCTTCAGCAACTTTCCGCCGCATCATTGTGATGATCTATAGACTCGGCGCATGGACCTCTACGAGTACCAGGCGCGCGATATTTTCGAGGCGCACGGCGTGCCCGTCCTCCGGGGCACGGTCGCGTCCTCACCCGCGGAAGCCCGGGCGGTCGCTGCGGAGATCGGGGGCCCGGTCGTGGTGAAGGCGCAGGTGAAGATCGGCGGGCGCGGCAAGGCGGGTGGGATCCGCGTCGCCGAGACCCCCGAGGATGCGTACCGGGCCGCCGAGGCGATCCTCGGGCTGGACATCCGCGGCCACCGGGCGGAGAAGGTGATGATCGTCGAGTGCGTCGACATCGACGAGGAGTACTACTTCTCCCTGCTCCTCGACCGCACCTCCCGTTCCTATCTGGCGATGTTCTCAGTGGAGGGCGGCGTGGATATCGAGCATTTGGCGGCAGATCGCCCCGAGGCGATCGCCCGAGTGGAGGTCGATCCGCTGGGCGAGCTCGATGCGGAGACTCTCGTGGCCGCGCTGCCGGAGGACGTCCGCTTGAAGGTCATCCCCGTCCTCCGCCAGCTGCTCGACGTCTACCGCGCCGAGGACGCCACCCTCGTCGAGGTCAACCCGCTGGTCCTCACCGTCGGCGGCGACGTCCTGGCGCTCGACGGCAAGATCACCCTCGACGACAACGCCGCCTTCCGCCTCGACAACCGCGCCGAGCTGGCGGATGCTGCGGGCCACCACGACCCCGTCGAGAAGCGCGCCCGCGAGCACGGCCTGAAATACGTCACCCTCGACGGCTCCGTCGGGATCATCGGCAACGGCGCCGGCCTGGTCATGTCGACCCTCGATGTCGTCACCGCAGCGGGGGAGCGGCACGGCGGCCAGCGGCCGGCGAACTTCCTCGATATCGGCGGCGGCGCGTCCCCGGAGACCATGACCGCGGCCCTGGAAATTGTCCTCTCCGATGAGCAGGTGCGCAGCGTGTTCGTCAACGTCTTCGGCGGGATCACCTCCTGTGACGCCGTGGCCACGGGCATCGTCGAGGCCCTGACCAGGCTCGATGAAGCTTCCCGCCCCATCGTCGTCCGCCTCGACGGCAACAGCGTCGAGGAGGGCCGCGCCATCCTCGAAGACTTCGACCACCCGCTCGTCACCGTCGTCGCGGACATGGACGAGGCGGCCGACCTGGTCACCGAATTGGCCGGAAGGAACTGACATGGCCGTGCTTACCGACGCCGACTCCCGCATCATCGTCCAAGGCATCACCGGACGGGAAGGCCGCCTGCACACCGAGCGCATGCTCCCCGCCGGCGCCCGCGTGGTCGGCGGCACCAACCCGCAGAAGGCGGGGGAGACCCTGGAGATCGGCGGCGTCGGGCTGCCCGTCTTCGCCACCGTCGCCGAGGCGCGGGAAGCTACCGGCGCGGACGTATCGGTCGTGTTCGTGCCCGCGCCCTTCGTCAAGGAGGCGGTGACCGAGGCTATCGACGCCCGCGTGCCGCTCATCGTCATCATCACCGAGGGTGTGCCGGTGCAGGACACCGCGGAACTGCTGGCGCGGGCCGCCGACCGCGTGCGAATCATCGGCCCGAACTGCCCGGGCCTGATCACCCCGGGATCCTCCCTGGCGGGGATCATCCCGGCGACGATCACCGGCTCCGGTCCGGTGGGGCTCATCTCCAAGTCGGGCACCCTGACGTACCAGATGATGAACGAGCTTTCCGATATCGGCATCTCCACCGCCGTGGGCATCGGCGGCGACCCGCTCATCGGCACCGACTTCATTGACGCCCTGGAGTTGTTCGAGGCGGACCCCGCGACCGAGGCCATCGTCATGATCGGCGAGATCGGCGGCGACGCCGAGGAACGCGCCGCCGCCTACATCGCCGAGCACGTGTCAAAGCCTGTGGTCGGTTATGTCGCCGGATTCACCGCGCCTGAGGGCAAGACCATGGGGCACGCGGGGGCCATCGTCACCGGTTCCGTGGGCACGGCCGCCGCGAAGAAGAAGGCGCTCGAGGCCGCTGGCGTGCGCGTGGGAACGACCCCGACGGAGACCGCGGAGATCATGCGGGGGATTGTGGAGGGGTAGGAATTGGAATGTGATCGAGAACTACGCTGTATGCGTATCAGGCCTGTGAGGCTATGAATCCAGCAGCGAGGCGTCGAGACCCAGTTCATTCCAGAGAAGCGCTGGCGGCTGGGCGCCACTATTTTCTCGCAATGTCTTCACTCCAAACCAACGTTCTCATGGTGGATATTGGTGCATTGTTGTTGCGCTGAGAAGTTGACCGCCCTGACGTATGTTGGTACTCGAGTCGGGGAGGACCGGGACGATATGTGTTTGAACCTCTTCAATCCCTCCGGTGGTGGCCAGTCCAGGGCCCGGTGACGATCCCGGACGCTGATGCCATCGGAGCAGACATCCAGCAGACCCTAGTGGCCTTCTCCTGGGCCGACGCCTGAACCAACCAGGTGCAGCCGTTCTGGGCGCTGCCGCTGCTCTGTGTCGCAGGATGGTCCGCCCGCGACATCATGGGTTACTGCATCATCTGGCTGCTGGTCACCTGCGTCACCATCGCAAGAGCCTTCACTTTCCTGCAGTTCTTTTGGATAGGCTGGTGCCAAGCAGATGGATCTGGAGACCAAGCCATGAACAAGACCCAAGCCACTGTCATCATCTCGTTGCTGACAGCCACACTATTGACGGGTATCGCGATCTTCGTCCTCCTACTGCGTGGCGACGCTGAGGATGTGGGCGCGACGCAGCCGCCGACGTCGAGCAGTGTCGCGTCGACCACCTCCGAGGACACCCGCGTCGATGCGGCGACGCTCCTCGAGGACACCGACGTCAACTCCATCCATCCGGCCCCCGCCCCAGATGCGCCGCAGGAGTGGGGCGAGTACCAATTGCGCCGATCCTGGGACGGAATGACCCGAGTCTTCGATGTTGCGGAGAGTAGTCCGATCAGTGGCGATGGCGGAGGCACATTCCCGGCGACGATGAACGGCTGCGGTATCGGTATGTATCTGGTCACCTTCAAGTCGGTAAATCCGAACGTCGACATCGCCGCGCAGCTTATCAACGCCGCAGGCGGCATCGCTGCGGAAGAGTCCATGAATCAGGGGTGGTCGTTGTCCACCAACTGTGAAACCCCGGCATATCGGTTCCTCGCCGCCAGTGACATCTCCACCCTGGGAGACGTGGCCTACACCGTGCACGAGTACATGCAATCCTCTACCTCTGATGCGGAGCCGCAGGCGGTGCCGACGACGACCCAGGCTGCTCAGCCGACATTGGTCCAATGCCTCGGATACCTCGGGCCCGCCATGGGACTGTACTCCGATGGCGTCGAGCGTCTCGCACCCGAATGCGAAGGCAGTCCGGAGCAACGGCGCTCCAGTCGCGCCGAAGGCGTGTGTGGAGGACTCTACGGGTGGATGAAGGTGTCCGCTGAAGAGTACCGGGACCTCTGTGGGATCGATCCGCCCACGAACCGCACTCCGCCCCCCGCCGCGCCTGCGCCTACCCCGGAGGAGTACTACGCACCACCGGTGGAGATTCCTCCGGCTGAATATGCTGAGAACTAGGAACTGCCCGGCAGGGTTCTTCGATCGGTGCCGCTCGACCCCGGAGTGTGAAGTCGATCAGCCCCGCACCATCTCCAGCGACTTGAGCCGCACCTCGCCCTCCGCGTCGGAGGCGTTGAGGTCGACGACCGCGACGAGCTGGAAGGAGTTGTCGCCCTCGGGGTCCTTGATGATCTGGCGGGCGGTCCATTCGCGGCCGTCCTGGGTGAGTGAGAAATACTCGCCGCTGCGGGCGTCCTGGCCGGTGTCGAGGTCGGCGTACTCGTCGAAGTAGGCATCGAGCTCGGCGCCCCAGTCGGGCTTGTCCTCGCGGTCGAGGTAGTCGAGGAGCGTGGCGAGGGTGTCCTCCTTCTCCCAGGCGAACAATTCCAGCACGCGCCACATGAGGTTGCGCACCATGATGGTGAAGGCCCGCCTGTTGGCGGTGAGCGCGGTGGGGTCCTCCAGGCCGAAGGCGAGTTCGCGGGCCAGGTCCTCCTGGGAGATGGGGGTGTCTTCGTCTCCCATCTGGGCCCACTCGTCGATAAGCGAGGAGTCGACCTGGCGGATGAGCTCGCCGAGCCACTCGATGACGTCCTCGAGCTCGTCGTTGAGCGCCTCCAGCGGCACGGACTGGCGGAGGGTGCGCCAGGCGTCGGTGAGGTAGCGCAGGACGACGCCCTCGGAGCGGGCGAGGCCGTAGGTGGCGATGAGATCCGAGAAGGTCATCGCGTGCTCGATCATGTCGCGGATGACGGATTTCGGGGAGAGCTCGAACTCACGGGCCCAGGGCGCGCCGGCGGTGAAGGTCTCGTAGGCGTCCTCGAGCTCCTCGGCCAGCGGCTGCGGCCACGTGATGTCCTCGACGATGGCCATGCGCTCGGTGTAGTCGACGCCCTCGGCCTTGAGCGCCGCGATCTCCTCACCGCGGGCCTGCTTCTGCTGGGCCTGGAGGAGGGGGCGGGGGTCGTCGAGAATGGCCTCGAAGGTGGAGATGACGTCGACGGTGTAGGAGTCCGACTCCTGGTCGAGCAACGTCAGCGCGGCCAACGCGAAGGGGGAGAGTGGTTGGTTGAGGGCGAAATCGCGCTGCAGCTCCTGCGTGAGGTGGTAAGGGCGACCCTCCTCGTCCGTGCCCTCCGCGGCCTTGACCACGATGCCCGCGTTGACCAGTCCCTTGAACAACTCGAGCGTGTGCAGGATGTCCCGGTTCTGCTTGGCGCGGGTGTCGTGGTTGGTGCGCAGCAGGTGCTTGAGGTGCTCGTAGCCGTTGCCGGGGCGGGCGATGACGTTGAGCAGCATGGAGTTGCTCATGCGGAACTGCGAGCTCATCGGCTCCGGCTCGGCGACGGTAAGGCGCTCGTAGGTCTTCTCCGACCAGGTGACCTCGCCGTCGCGGACGGACTTGAGGCGCAGCTTCTTCAGCTTCTTCGGGTCCGAGCCGGCGCGCTCGCGCAGCCGCCAGTTCTCGATCTCGTGCTCCGGGGCCTCGACGACGACGGTGCCCTCCGTGTCGAAGCCGGCGCGCCCGGCGCGGCCGGCGATCTGGTGGAACTCGCGGGACTTGAGGATGCGCTGGCGGGTGCCGTCGAATTTCGCCAGGCCGGTGAACAGGACGGTGCGGATGGGCACGTTGATGCCGACGCCGAGGGTGTCGGTGCCGCAGATGACCTTGAGCAGGCCGGTCTGCGAGAGCCGCTCGACGAGGCGGCGGTACTTCGGCAGCATGCCCGCGTGGTGAACACCGATGCCGCGGCGCAGCAGCCGCGAGAGCGTCTTGCCGTAGGTGGTGGTGAAGCGGAAGGCGCCGATCTCGGCGACGATCTTCTCCTTCGTCGCGTCGTCGATAATCTTCAGGCTGGTCAGGGCTTGGGCGCGTTCGGTGGCCTCGCGCTGGGAGAAGTGGACGACGTAGATGGGCGCCTTGCCGTCGGAGAGGAGGTTCTCGATCGTCTCGTGCACCGGGGTGTAGACGTAGGAGAAGTCCAGCGGCACCGGGCGGGTGGAACCGGCGACCAGGGAGGTGGTGCGCCCCGTGCGCTCGCTGAGGTCCTCCTGCAGGAAGGTCGTGTCGCCGAGGGTGGCGGACATGAGCAGGAACTGCGCCTTGGGCAGCTCCAGCAGCGGCACCTGCCACGCCCACCCGCGCTCCGGATCGGAGTAGTAGTGGAACTCGTCCATGACCACCTGGTCGATCTTCGCGTCCGCCCCATCCCGCAGGGCGATGTTGGCGACGATCTCGGCGGTCGCCGCGATGATCGGCGCCTTGCCGTTGACGGTGGCGTCACCGGTCATCATGCCGACGTTCTCGGGGCCGAAGATCTCGCACAGCGCGAAGAACTTCTCGCTCACCAGCGCCTTGATGGGGGCGGTGTAGAAGGAACGCTGACCGCGCGCCATGGCGATGAAGTGCGCCGCGTTGGCGACCATCGACTTCCCCGACCCCGTCGGGGTGGCCAGGATGACGTTGTCCCCGGCGAGGATGCCCAGCGCCGCCTCCTCCTGCGCGGGGTAGAGCTCGATCCCGCGGCCCTTGACCCAACTGAGGAAGCTGTCGAAGATCGATTCATCCAGCAACGAGGCAGGTACGTCGGACAGGTCGGGAAGCATCTGGGCGAGGTTCACACCTATTCACCCTAGCCGCAGGCAGAAGAATGCATCGCCATTGTCCCGGTCGGGCCGCAACCCCTGTGCGCCGGGATTGTCCACCCCCGCATGACGACAGCGCCCGGCCGACCCCTCGGGTGGGGCGGCAGGGCACTGGTGGGTGACTTACTCGTCGTCGTCCGGATCCTCCTGCGGGAGCTCCAGCGGACCACCGACCTCCTCGGTGCGGTTGTCCTCCTCGGTGTCATTGAGGGCGGCGAGGAAGCGTTCGAACTCCTCACCGATCTCATCGCCGGAGGGCATCTCGTACTCCCCGGGGAGCATCGCCTTGGGGTTGGAGGCGCGGTAGCGCTCCAACTCCTCGTCGTACTGCCGCTCCAGGTGCGCGACGACCTGCTGGATCTCGTGGCTGTCCTCGACCTGCTCCGAGAGCTGCTGGGTCACCCGCACCATGTCGTGCTCGAGGGCGCGCAGCGGCAGATGCAGGTCGGCGGCGCGGGCCACGGCGTCGAGCAGCTCGTGGGTGGCCGCCGGATAGGGCGAGGCCGCCAGGTAGTGCGGCACATGCGCCGTGAAACCGGCGACGTTGAGCCCGCGCTTGTGCAGCGCGCGCTCGATCATCATGGACGCGGAACCCGGCAGCACCACCTTGGCGTCGTAGGTGAACATCGAGTTGATCAGCTGCGGGGTGTTGCTGTGGGCGGAGACGACGAGCGGGCGCGTGTGCGGCACGGCCATGGGGGCGGCGTAGAGGCAGATGGTCTGCTCCACCCCGAACTTCTCCACCAGGTCGGCGACCGCCTCCGTGAAGGCCTCCCACCGCAGATCCGGCTCCGGACCGGACAGCAGCAGGAAGGAACGGCCCGCGGTGTCACGCAGCACGCGCATCCCCAGGTCCAGGTCCTCCATGCCGGTGATCTGGTGGTTGTCCATGGTCACGGCGGGGCGGCGGGAACGGTAGTCGATCAGCTCGTCATTGTTGAATGACGCGACCGGACGGGAGTCCAGCGCGGCGAGCAGATGGTCGGCGCTCGCCTCGACGGCGTGGCCGGCATCGGCATAGCCCTGCAGGGCGACGATGAGCGTCGGTCCCTCCGGTGTCCCGGCCCCCACCTCCGGGGCCGGGTATTCGAGCTCGTACATGCGGCGCTCATTGTCCTGCATACCCTTCATCCTCCTTCGGCTCTCAAGGCTTACATCCGCTTCCAACACACCTCACACGGGTGTTATTCCGGTGATCGTCCAGTGTAGCCGCCCCATCTTGCCGTATCGGTGAATGAACCGCCACTCGGCGGTCCCGCCGCCTGTGGACAACCACCAGTTATCCACAGTTTCGGGCCGCGCCCCCGGCCTCGGGCTGTCGTCACGCCGGGATCCGGGGCAGGGTGTGAGCCATGACGACAGCCACCACCGCGTTGACCTCTCCAGGACAGATCGCCGCCAACCTGCCGGGCATTCTCGGCTTCTACCCGCATGACTCGCTCGTCTTCGTCACCTTCACCGTCGCCGAAACCGCGCACCGCTATGAACTCGGCCCCGTCCTGCGCATCGACCTGGATCAACTCGACATCCTCCCGGAGCTGGCCCGGGCGATCGATGACACCCACCCGGACATGGTGTTCGGCTACATCGTCACCACCCGGCCGGAGGCGGAGATCGCGGACATCATCAGGACACTCCACGAGGCGACCGAGGAGAGCATGCTCGATCTCGACCTCGCCTGGGTGACCCCGGAGATCCTCACCGGGGAACCCGTCACCCTCGGCTTCTCGCAGTCGCCGGAGGTCCTCCCGCCCCTGGGCACGGCGTGGTGGAAGGACGTCGTCGCCCCGGTGGTCGTGGCCCGGGCCATGGCGCCGCTCCTCGCACAGGGGGAGCTGCCGGAGCTGAACCGGGAGGAGGCGCAGGAGCACCTGCGCCACGGCACCCCGCACCACGAGGCCACCGACTGCGCGCAGCTGACCGCCTTCGCCCTCGACCGGGCGCAGGCCCTGCCCGAGGCGCGCTACCCGGCGTTGGCCGCCGATGCCCGGCTGCTTATCGACGAATCACGTGACCTGCCCCTGGCCGAAATCCTCGCCGAGGAGGAGGTGCTGCTGACCATGGCGACCCTGCTGGGCACCGCGGAGCTACGGGACCTCATCATCGAGGACATCCTCGCGGTGCCGGCCGCCGGGGCACCCCTCATGCTGGCGGTGGCCCGCACGTTCACCGGCCTCATCCGCCACAATGCGCTGTGCGTCTACGCCCTGTGCATGGTGGAAC
Organism: Corynebacterium nasicanis; assembly: GCF_042658165.1. Taxonomy (NCBI): domain Bacteria; kingdom Bacillati; phylum Actinomycetota; class Actinomycetes; order Mycobacteriales; family Corynebacteriaceae; genus Corynebacterium; species Corynebacterium nasicanis. The sequence continues at coordinate 86,510 of NZ_JBHSQE010000001.1, read as the reverse complement.
TGGGCCTGAGCATGCGCACGAGCCACGCGCTGCTGGCCGCCCTGGAGGAGGACCCGACGCACATGCTCGCCCGGCTGCTGCTCGCCCCCGCCCAGCGCGGGGAGTTCAGCTTCATGGTTTCCTCGGTCCGGGAGGGCTCGAGGATCGTCCGCGCCCGGCACGGGGTCGAGGAGGACAGCGCCGCTTAGCGCTTCCGCGCCGACCAGGCCGCGTCGCCGAGGGTACGGGTGAAGGCCCAGGCGTCGGTGACGATGGTTTCCAGATCGGTCCGCGTGGGGTTCCAGCCCAGCTCCTCCTGGATCTTCGCGGAGGAGGCGATGAGGGTGGCGGGGTCGCCGGCGCGCCGGGGCGCCACCTCGGCGGGGATGGGGTGGCCGGTGACCTCGCGGCACATGTCGATGACCTGCCGGACGGAGTAGCCGTCACCGGACCCGAGGTTGTAGATCCGGTGGGTGCCCGGCCGGTTGCTCTGCAGCGCCAGGACGTGGGCGTCGGCCAGGTCACGGACGTGGATGTAGTCGCGGACCGGGGTGCCGTCGGCGGTGGGCCAGTCGTCGCCGAACATGAAGATCTTGTCCCGGTGGCCGAGCGCCACCTGCAGCACCAGTGGGATGAGGTGGGTCTCGATCTCCCGGTTCTCCCCGATCTGCCCGTATGCGCCGGCGACGTTGAAGTAGCGCAGGCTCGTGGCACCGAGGCCGTGGGCCCGGGCGTAGGAGGTGATGATGTAGTCGATGGCCAGCTTCGACGCGCCGTAAGGGTTGGTCGGCGCGGTGGCCATGTCCTCGGTGATGGGGACCACCGCGGGCTCGCCATAGGTGGCGGCGGTGGAGGAGAAAACCAGGTTGTTCACGCCGTGGGCGCGCATGGCGTCGAGCAGGGACAGCGTGGTGACCACGTTGTGCTGCCAGTACTCCTCCGGCTTCTCCATCGACTCGCCCACGAGCGAGCGGGCGGCGAAGTGGATGACCCCGTCGATATCTCCCTCGCCGAGCACCGTGGCGGCGACATCGCGCACGTCGCCCTCGACGAGCCGGGCCCCGGCCGGGACGGCCGCCCGGTTGCCGGTGCTGAAGTTGTCGATGATGACGACGTCGTGGCCGGCCTCGAGGAGGACCTGCGCGCAGACGGAACCGATGTAACCGGCACCGCCGGTGACCAGAAGCTTCATCAGACGATGTCCACTCGGACGGCGTGGGCGAGATCCGGGTTGATCTCCACCTCGGCGGCACCGGAGGAGATGCGCACGGTCCCGCCCTCGTGGGTGACGGTGACGGTGGATCCGACGGTGATGCCGGCGTCGATAAGCAGGGCGAACTGCTCGGGGTCGACCTGGAGGATCTCGTTGATCTGGACGATGCGGGCCTCGGTGGGCTGCCCCTCGGGCAGGTCGACGGCGCGGATGCCGTGGTCGACCGCGGCGGCGCCGGGCACACCGAGCTCCGCCAGTCCGGGGATGGGGTTGCCGAAGGGGGAGCGGCTGGCGTCCTCGAGGACGGCGACGACGCGCTCCTCGACGGCCTCGCTCATGACGTGCTCCCAGCGGCAGGCCTCCTCGTGGACCTGGTGGATGTCCAGGCCGAGGATGTCGGTGAGCAGGCGCTCGGCGAGGCGGTGCTTGCGCATGACCGCGGTGGCCAGCTCGCGGCCCTGCGGGGTCATCTCGAGGGAGCGGTCGGGGCGGACGACCACGAGGTTGTCGCGCTCCATACGCGCCACCGTCTGGCTGACGGTCGGGCCGGACTGTTCGAGGCGTTCGGCGATGCGGGCACGCAGCGGGGTGATGCCCTCTTCCTCGAGCTCATAGATGGTCCGCAGATACATTTCGGTGGTATCGACCAGGTCCTTCACGGCCACAACGCCTTTCTGCTGTGCATGTCCGACAATGGCTAGAAGCCTACCTCACGAAGCGCCGCCCTCCCGGTGGTCGGGAAGGCGGCGGAAGCAGGGGAAAGATCTAGAGGGCGTACTCGCGCAGACGGGCGGCGCGGTGGCCGTCCCGCAGCTTGCTCATGACCTCGCGCTCGATCTGACGCACGCGCTCGCGGGAGAGACCGAAACGGCGGCCGATCTGGTCGAGGGTGCGGGGCACCCCGTCGTCGAGGCCGTAGCGCAGGCGGATGACGTCCTGCTCCCGCTCCTCGAGGGTGCCCAGGACGGAGCGGATGTCGGCGTGGCGCATGGTGGCGACGACGGCGGACTCGGCGTCGGTGGCCTCGGCGTCCTCGATGAAGTCACCGAGCGGGGCCTCCTCGTCGGCGCCGACCGGCATGTCGAGGGAGACGGGGTCACGGGACTGCCGCAGCAGCATCTCGATCCGGGACTCCTCGATGCCCGACTCCTCGGCGAGCTCCTCGTTCGTCGCCTCGCGCCCGAGGTGCTGGTACATCTCGCGCTTGATGCGGGAGAGCTTGTTCACCTGCTCGACGAGGTGGACGGGGAGGCGGATGGTGCGGGACTGGTCGGCCATGCCGCGGGTGATCGCCTGCCGGATCCACCAGGTGGCGTAGGTGGAGAACTTGAAGCCCTTGGCGTAGTCGAACTTCTCCATGGCGCGGATGAGGCCCAGGTTGCCCTCCTGGATGAGGTCGAGCAGCGGCATGCCGCGCCCGGTGTAGCGCTTGGCCAGGGAGACCACCAGGCGCAGGTTGGCTTCGAGGAGGTGGGCGCGGGCCTTGTTGCCGTCCTTGGCCAGCACCTTGAGGTCACGCTTCATGGCGCGGGTGAGGTTCTTGTCCGACTCCAGGAGGTGGGCGGCGTAGAGGCCGACCTCGATGCGCTGGGCGAGCTCCACCTCCTCCTCCGCGTTGAGCAGGGCGGTGCGGCCGATGCCGTTGAGATAGACACGGACCAGGTCGGCGGACGGATTGTCGTTGGTCTGGCCGCGGCGGCTTCCACGGTCGGTGGTCTCTACGTCAGAATCCTGCAGGGAAGGGTTGGTCATCGGGACGCCTCCTAAATTCGCCGGTACTACAGACTCAACGCACGACCCGACGCGTTTGTTCCCGACCCAAAACTCAGCACTCCACCAGCACCGTGAAGGGTCCCTCGTTGACGGAGGCGACCTGCATCATCGCCCCGAAGACCCCCTCCTCGACGGGGATGCCCCGCGCCCGCAGCCCGGCGGCGATCTTCCGGATCACCGGCTCCGCGACCTCCCCCGGTGCGGCATCCGACCAGCTGGGGCGCCGCCCCTTCGCCGTGCGTCCGTGGAGGGTGAACTGGGAGACGAGCAGCACGGACTGGCCGGCCTCCGCGACCCCGAGTTCGCCGTCGAGAATGCGCAGTTCGGCGATCTTGCGCACCATCGTCTCCCACGCGTCGGGGGCGTCGTCGCGCCCGACGCCGACCAGCGCCAGCAGGCCGGGGCCGATCTGCCCGACGATCTGCCCGTCGACGGTGACCGAGGCCGAACTCACCCGCGTCAGTACCGCCCTCACAGGATCATCTCCGCCGGCAGGACCAGCCCGTGGCGCACGAGGTCGACGACCGCCGGCACCGCGGATTCGACGAGCGCCTCCTCATCGAGGTCGTTGGCCAGCGCGTAGAGCCCGACGGTCTCCCGCAGGGAGAGCCCGTGCGGGTGCAGGCCGGCGACGATCGCCGCCAGATGCTTATCGACGTCGTGGCTCCAGCGCGGGCCGTCCGTCCGGGTGAGCCGCAGCGCGGCGGGGGAGAAGCCGACCCCCGCCTCGGCGTCGGCCTGCGCGATGTCCTCCCGGGCCAGGCCGGGGCGGGCGAGGTAGGTGGCGTCGGCAAGCTCGGTGGCGCTGCGCTCCCGCAGCCAGGCGATACGGTCGAAGTACTCCTCGATCTCCGGGCCGAGGGGATCGCTGAAGGCCTGCGGCATGGTCTCCGCCATGATGTCGGAGGGGGCGTCGCCGATGTCGCGGATGGCCACGAAACCGAAGCCGATGCCGGTGACGCCGTGGTCCGCGAAGTGGCGCAGCCAGGCCTCCGTGCGCGCGGCGGCGGCGGGGGAGCGCAGGTCGATCGACTCGTCGCGCAGCCATGTGCCCACGTAATGGGCCGGGTCGGCGACGTCGCGTTCGATGATCCACGCCGCCACCCCGCGCCGGGGCAGCCACGAGGCGACGCGGGCGGCCCAGGACTGCTCGTGCGTGTGCACCCAGGCGGCCAGCAGGTGCGCGGTGCCCCCCGGGGCGAGGTGCGCGGGGGCCTGCGAGACCACCAGCTCCGAGGCCCCGTCGAGGTTGAGCCCCGAATCGCGGTAGACGTGCCCCACCTCGGGCAGGCCGACGACGAAGGGCGGGTTGGCCACGATGCGGTCGAAACGCCGCCCGGCGACCGGCTCGAACCAGGCGCCCTGCAGCAGCTCCACGGAGGCCCCGGCCCCGGCGAAGGTGGCGGCCGCCAGGTCGAGGGCGCGGGGATGGATGTCCGTGGCCGTGATGCGCTCGGCGGTGCCCACCTGCCCGAGCGCCTGGACCCCGGAGCCGGTGCCCAGGTCGAGGACGGTGTCCACCGGGGTGACCGGCGTGGAGTGCAGGAGGGAGAGGCTGGCCGCCCCGACCCCGAGGACGTGCTCCGGGCCGGGTACGTGCTGCGTCATGGAGGCGTCCGCATCGGAGAAGACCCAGCGGTTCTCGCCGACGATGACGTGCGGACGGATGTCCAGCACGAGGCGGGCGGTGCCGGAACGGTCGACGGTGACGGCGTGGGCGTCGATAAGCCGGGTGGCCAGCGTGGCGCCGAGCAGATCGGCGAGCTCGGTGGCGGGGACGGCGTCGCGGAGCACGAACACCCGGATGAGACGCGACAGGACCGAATCATCCCCGGCCGCGTAGCGCACCGCGGCGGGCTCGCCCCGGTGGAGCGCCTCCGTGGCGTCGGGCCCGAGGTGGGCGGCGATGCCGTCGGCGGTGAACCCGGCGTCGGCGAACAGGGCGGTCAGCTCGGGGGCGAGGGCGGCAAGGCTCACTGGTGGTTCTCCTCGTGATCGATGATGTCGGACTCTCCGGACTCCAGCTCCGGCGGCGCGGCGGCCTCCAGCTGCGCGCGCCGCTGCGCCTCGACGGCGGCCTGGTACTCGCGGGCCACCTGTGGCTTATAGGTGTGGCGGGAGCGCTTGTCCAGGACCTCCCCCTTACCGTTGGCGATGACCACGGCGATCCACGGCAGCGGCACGGAGATGAGGAACAGCAGACCCGAGAGCAGCCATTCCCCGAGCCACAGATAACTGCCCGCGCTGATGAGCAGCGCCGGCAGACGCGAGGCCTGCAGCCAGGTGTACACCCGCTCGCGGTGGCGCAGATTCTCGGCGGGGGAGCGCCGGGCGGTGGTGATCAGTTCCGCCCGCCGCCGGCGCAACCGACGCAGCCGGAAACGCCGCGGCGCCCGGGCGGAGGATTCCTCCTCCGGGTCACCCACAGAGTCGACGGTGTCCTGATCCATACTGCTCAGGGTAGCCCTGTGTGCCAAACAGGTCAGATGTGGGGCATGATGGTTCGCGTGAAGACCAGTACGAAGACCATCGAACGCCCCGACATCAGGGAAGACACCGACCTCGACGACGGCACCCCGAAGTTCTTCCACTACGTCAAGAAGAACCAGATCGTCGAGTCCGCGGTGAGCGGCAACATGGTCGTCGCCCTGTGCGGCGAGACCTTCCCGGTGACCAAGCAGGCCAAGCCGGGTTCGCCGGTGTGCCCCGACTGCGAACGGATCTACAAGGGCCTGCGGCGGAAGTGAGCGGGGCCGCGAAGGGGCAGCTCCGCGCCTGGCAGCGATCGGCGCTGACGAAGTTCCTGCTCCACAAACCGAAGGATTTCCTGGCGGTCGCGACCCCGGGGGCCGGCAAGACCACGTTCGCGCTGCGCGTGGCCACCGAGCTCAAGGGCTCCCGCACGGTCGACCGCATCATCGTCGTCGTGCCCACCGAGCACCTCAAGATCCAGTGGGCGCAGGCCGCCGCCCGCGTCGGGTTGGCGCTCGACCCGCACTTCACCAACGCCTCCGCCGTCAACCCTGCCTATGACGGAGTGGTGGTCACCTACGCCCAGGTGTCCATGCACCCCTACAAGCACCACGCGGTGTGCGCGGCGAAGCGCTCCCTGGTCATCCTCGACGAGATCCACCACGGCGGCGACGCCAAGAGCTGGGGCGACGGCATCCGCGAGGCCTACGCCGACGCCGAGCACCGCCTCGCGCTGACCGGTACCCCCTTCCGTTCCGACGACTCCGCCATCCCCTTCGTCCGCTACGAGGAGGACGGGGAGGGCCACCTGGTGTCCCGCTCCGACCACACCTACGGTTATGCCGACGCGCTGGCCGACGGTGTCGTGCGCCCCGTCGTCTTCCTCGCCTACTCCGGCGAGGCCCGCTGGCGCACCTCCGCCGGCGAAGAGTACGCCGCCCGCCTGGGCGAGCCCCTCAACGCCGAGCAGACGGCGCGGGCGTGGAAGACCGCGCTCGACCCCAAGGGCGACTGGATTCCGGCGGTCCTGCAGGCCGCGCACACCCGCCTGCTGCAGCTGCGCAAGAACATGCCGGACGCCGGCGGGCTGGTCATCGCCACCGACACGGCGACGGCCCGCGCCTACGCCCGGATCCTCGGGGAGCTGTCCTCGACGCCCGTGGCCGTCATCCTCTCCGATGAGCCGGGTTCCTCCGCGCGTATCGACGACTTCTCGGCCAGCACCGACGAATGGATGGTCGCCGTGCGCATGGTCTCCGAGGGCGTCGACGTCCCGCGCCTGGCCGTGGGCGTCTACGCCACCTCGGCCTCCACCCCGCTGTTCTTCGCCCAGGCCATCGGCCGATTCGTCCGTTCCCGCATGCCCGGTGAGACCGCCTCGGTCTTCCTGCCCTCGGTCCCCGTCCTGCTGGGGCTGGCGGAGAAGCTCGAGACCTCCCGCGACCACGTCCTGGGCAAACCGGACCGGCCGCAGGAGGGCTGGGACGACCAGGCGCTGGCCGAGGCCAACCGCGAGGAGACGGAGAAGGACGAGGAGAAGGCCTACGAGTCCCTCGGCGCCGAAGCCGAACTCGACTCCCTCATCTACGACGGCTCCACCTACGGCACCGCCACCTTCGCCGGCTCGGAGGAGGAGGCCGACTACCTCGGCCTCCCCGGGCTTCTCGACGCCGAACAGATGAAGGCCCTCCTGCGCAAGCGCCAGGAGGAGCAGCTCGACGCCCGCGACGAGGTGGCCGCCGCCAACGAGCAGGCCCGGCAGTCTCCGGGGAACCAGGCCGCCGCCGAGCGCGTCGCCAGCGATGTGCTGCCCCAGCTGCGCAAGGAGCTCAACGCCATCGTCTCCATCACCGCCGGCCGGACCGGGCGGCCCCACGGTGCGATCCACACTGAGGCCCGCAACGCCTGCGGCGGCCCGCCCACCGCCCTGTGCAGCGAGGAGCAGCTGCGCGACCGGATCGCCTACCTGCGCCAGTGGTAGCCGGGGCTCAGGGTGAACCCTGATTTTCCCCTGTTCCGGGCGTTGGGGTGGGAAACCATCCCGCACTGCGGACTAGCCTGGAGACACCACGCGTCTCTATGAGGAAAGGCTTCAGTGATGAGCACCCCCTTCGACCACAACGACCCGCAGCGCCCCGCCGGTGACGCTTATGGCGGCTCCGGCGGATATGACGGTTACGGCGGCTACCAGGAGCCCGTCGGCGGCGCCACCTGGGCGGTGGACGCCCCGAAGAACAAGGTCGCCCCGTGGGCCCTGGGCGTCGGCATCCTGGCGCTGATCGCCGGTATCAGCGTGTTCTTCAGCGGTGCGGCCTTCATCGTGGGCCTCATCGGCGTCATCCTCGCAGTCGTGGCGCTGGCCCGCGGCCGTTCCATCCCGGCTCCGGGTCGCCGCACCGGCATGTCGGTCGCCGGCCTGGTGCTCTCGATCATCGCCATCGTCTTGTCCGTGATCTTCTGGGTCATCGTGGTCGTCGTCTTCCGGGAGACCGGCATGGCCACCTGCCTCGAGCTCACCGACCCGGCACAGCAGCAGACCTGCATCGAGAACTCCCTCAATGAGTGGATCGAAAGCTGAGGCGATGACCGCGCCCGCGCGGCAAGCCCGCTACCTCGCCCCTGATCTCGCGCGCGGCCTGGCGCTGCTGGGCATCGCCCTGGCCAACCTGCCCACGGCGTGGGCCGCCCCCGAAACCGCGGATTCCGCCAGCTACTTCGGCGGCATCCACGGTCAGGCCACCGTCGCCGAGCAGGCGGCCGTGCTCTTCCACGCCATGTTCGTCCACGTGCGCGGCCTGCCGCTGTTCGCCACCCTTCTGGGATTCGGCGTCGGCCTCATCACCCTGAGCCTGTGGCGGCGCGGCTTCCCGCCGGGCAGCGCCAGGAAAGTCCTGTGGCGACGCTACGGCATCCTCGCGCTCATCGGCGTCGCACACCTCGTGCTGCTCTTCTTCGGCGACATCATCGTCCAGTACTCGCTGCTGGCCCTGGTGCTCATCGCGATGATCACGCTGCGCGACCGCACCCTCATGATCATCGCCTGGGTGCTGCTCGGCCTCAACATCGTCTTCTACACCGTTGCCGGCATCGCGCTGATGTTCGTGCCCAACTTCACCGACTTCTCCGTCAACCCGGGCGACTACCAGCTCCCCAGCGACAACTACCTGCAGTACCTGGGGTCCAACGCCCTGGGTGGCCTGGCATCCGTGGTCAGCTTCCCCATCCTCGTGTTCATGCTCGGGCCGCTGTTCATCATCGGGTTCGTGTGGGCCCGGCGGGGCGTGCTTATCGACGCCCCCGCCCACCGCACCCTCCTGCGTTCCTGGGTGATCGTCGGCGCGCTCGTCGTGCTCCTCGTCGGACTGCCCTGGGGCCTGGCGGCCCTGGGCATCCTCCCGCACTCCTGGGAGATGCCCTTCGCCATCCTCAACACCGGCGTCGGCGTGCTCACCGGCCCGGCCGCCCTGGCGCTGCTGGCCCTGGTGTTCCGGGGCACCACGGATTCCGTCCACCCCGGGTTGCGCCCCTTCGTCGCCCTCGGCCGACGCTCCATGTCCGGCTACATCCTGCAGTCGGTGCTCTTCCTCCTGCTCACCCAGCCCTTCACCCTCGGCTGGGGCCGCGAGGCGGGCATCCTCCCGCAGATGGCGGCCGCCACCGGCGTGTGGCTGCTCACCCTGCTGTGGGCATATGCCTGGGATCTGCTCGACTGGCCGGGGCCCGTCGAATGGGTGCACCGCAGGCTCAGCTACGGACGGGCGGGGCTGCCCGCCCGCCACCCGGAAGCAATGGAGCGGGGTCCGCTCCCGGTGGCGCCCCCACAGTAGGCGGCCGGAATCAGGTGACCCCCGCGTGCACAACGGCACGCGGGGGTCAACTGCATCAGTAACCGATGGAGGAGCCGGAGCTGAACCAGACGGCGAACTGCTGGAACATGTCCAGGATGCCGGCGCCGATGAACTCCAGGCCCTCGTCCTCGACCCAGGAGGAGGGGAGTTCTGCGAAATAGGAGAGATCTTCGAACATCAGGGGGTCCTTTCGGAAACGGGGAATCTTTCAGGACCCAGTTTATTCACGCGGAAACAGTTGACGCGGCGACGCCCCCCGTTCGGGTGGAACGGGGGGCGTCGATAAGCGGGGGACTAGTCCAGGTAGTCGCGCAGCACCTGGGAGCGGGAGGGGTGGCGCAGCTTGGACATCGTCTTCGACTCGATCTGGCGGATGCGTTCGCGCGTGACGCCGTAGACCTGGCCGATTTCGTCGAGGGTGCGCGGCATACCGTCGGTGAGCCCGAAGCGGAGGCGGACGACGCCGGCCTCACGCTCGGAGAGCGTCTGCAGCACGTCCTGCAGCTGATCCTGCAGGAGGGTGAAGGAGACGGCGTCGACCGCGACGACGGCCTCGGAATCCTCGATGAAGTCACCGAGTTGGGAGTCACCCTCGTCGCCGATGGTCTGGTCGAGGGAGATCGGCTCGCGGGCGTACTGCTGGATCTCGAGGACCTTCTCCTCGGTGATGTCCATCTCCTTCGCCAGCTCCAGCGGGGTGGGTTCGCGGCCCAGGTCCTGCAGCAGCTCGCGCTGGATACGGCCCAGCTTGTTGATCACCTCGACCATGTGCACCGGGATACGGATGGTGCGGGCCTGATCGGCCATGGCGCGGGTGATGGCCTGCCGGATCCACCAGGTGGCGTACGTGGAGAACTTGTAGCCCTTGGTGTAGTCGAACTTCTCCACGGCGCGGATGAGGCCGAGGTTGCCCTCCTGGATGAGGTCGAGGAAGGCCATGCCGCGGCCCGTGTAGCGCTTGGCCAGGGACACGACGAGGCGCAGGTTGGCCTCCAGCAGGTGGTTCTTGGCCTTGCGGCCGTCGCGGGCGATGGCGCGCAGGTCCCGCTTGACGGCGGGGGTGAGCTTGGCGTCCTTGTCGCCGCCGGCGAAGGCCTCCTCCATCTGCTCCATGCGGTAGGTGGCGTAGAGGCCGGCCTCGATCCGCTTGGCCAGCGACACCTCCTGCTCCGCGTTGAGCAGGGCGACCTTGCCGATCTGCTTGAGGTAGGCGCGGACCGAGTCGGCGGAGGCGGTGAGCTCGGCGTCCTTCCGGGCCTGCCGGAGGGCGGCGGACTCGTCCTCGTCCCAGACGGAGGCACCGGCGTCCTCTTCCTCCTCTTCCTCCACCTCGTCCTCGTCCTCGACGACCTCGGCCCCGAGCTCGTCTTCTTCGAGGTTGGCCTCGTCGAAGTCAGGCTCGTCGGGCTCGACCTCGTCCTCGAGATCCTCCTCGGGGACGTCGGCGTCTGCGGCGGCCTTGGTGGTGGCCGTGCGGGTGGTCTTCTTCGCCACCTTGCGGGTGGTCTTCTTCACCGCCTTGCGGGCGGTCTTCTTGGCTACCTTGCGGGCCGTCTTCTTGGCCACCTTCTTGGCGGCCTTCTTCACCGGAGTGTCGGCGGCTGACTCCACCGCAGGTGTGTCTGCGTTGTCAGTCGCTGCATTGCCTGAAGAATCGGTGGCTGCCACGTACGCCCTTTCGCCTTGCCTACTTGAATGTGTGGGCCCCGTTCGGGGAAGGGGAATCCACCCCCGGGGCCGTCACAGCTGCGACGGTGCGGTGCACCGCCCTCGCAATCAACCGCCCAGTATAGATCAATTATTCCCGCGCGGTTCAACCACCTCAGGGTGCGACGTGCGCCGCGACGGCCATCGCCGCGCCGACGATGCCTGCCCTGTTGCGCAGGCGGGCCGGGATGACCGGCGCCTCCACCTCCAGGCGCGGCACCCATTTCTCGTGCTCACGGGAAATTCCGCCGCCCACGACGAAGACTCCGGGGTTGAGCAGTCGCTCGTACTCGCGCAGCACGGTGGTGACGCGCTTCGCCCACTTCTTGTAGCTGAGTTCGTCACGGTCCTTCGCCGCGGAGGAGGCCCGGCGTTCAGCTTCCACGGAATCAATGATGATGTGCCCGAGCTCGGTGTTGGGGAAGAGCTGGCCGTTGACCAGCAGGGCCGAGCCGATGCCGGTGCCGAAGGTGAGGAAGAGCGCGGAGCCCTCCCGCGCGCGCGGGTCACCGAAGGCGACCTCGGCGATGCCGGCGGCGTCCGCGTCGTTGAGGACGGAGATCTCGCGGTCGCCGAGGTGGCGGGCGAAGAGCTCGTGGACGTCGGTGCCGATCCACGAGGGGTCGATGTTGGCCGCCGAGCGCGCGATCTGCCCCTTGATCACGGAGGGCAGGGTGAGGCCGACGGGGCCCTCCCATTCCGCCAGGCGCACGATCTCCGCGGCGGTGGCGGCCACGGCCTCCGGGGTCGCCGGCTGCGGCGTCTTGATCTTGAGGCGCTCGCCGATGAACTCCCCGTCCTCCAGGTTGACGCGGGCTCCCTTGATGCCCGAGCCGCCGATATCGATGCCGAAGCCGATTGTGCTCATGGCGCCCAGCATACAAACTGCGGGCACAATGGGGTCCATGACTGAACACCAGCCTGTGGCCCTGCGGGACATCGCCATCGCGGTCGCCGGGGAGGCGGCGGCGAAGATCCTGGACAAGCGTGCGGAACTCGCCGCGCAGGCGGGCGGTGACCTGCGGGGATTCTCCGCCACGAAGTCCTCGGCGGTGGACCCGGTGACCATCGTGGACACCCTCGCCGAGGACTTCATCGCCGACCGCCTGGCCAGCCTGCGGCCTGCGGACGGGCTCATCGGGGAGGAGGGGAGCGAGCGGGCGTCGAGAAGCGGCGTGTCCTGGATCGTCGACCCGATCGACGGCACGGTCAACTTCCTCTACGGGCTGCCCGAGTACGCGGTGTCGATCGCCGCGGCCGTCGACGGGGAGGTGCTCGCGGGCTGCGTGATCAACGTCCCGCGCGGGCACGTCTACTCCGCGGCGCGCGGGCACGGGGCCCACGTCGAGCGGGAGGGGGAGCGCCGGGCGCTGCGCTGCAACAAGGTGGATGACCCGGCGTTGGCGCTGGTCGCCACCGGTTTCTCCTACTCCGCGGCGTGGCGGGCGCAGCAGGCGCAGCTGCTCGCGGAGATCCTCCCGCAGGTCCGCGACATCCGCCGCATGGGTGCCGCCGCCCTCGACCTCTGCCGCGTCGCCGAGGGCACCGTCGACGCCTTCTACGAGCACGGCCTGCACTGCTGGGATTTCGCCGCCGGCGCGCTCATCGCCCGGGAAGCGGGGGCGGTCGTGCACACCCCCTGCTTATCGACGCCCGGTTCCGCCGGCGAACCCGTCTCCGGCGCCGCCGGCGCCCTGGCCGGGGCCTGGCAGGACCTGCTGGAATCCGCCGGGGTGCTCCGTCCGCTGCGGGGCCGCTAACACGCCGATGGCCTGGGAGTATGACATGGCGGCATTTGTGGCTTAGTATGCGCCTCGACACTACGCACATCGGCCGTGCACGCGGCCGATCAACACGTGAAGGATGTACGAGGTATGGCGACTGATTACGACGCTCCGCGACGTCGCGTTGAGGACGAGCTGGAGACCGACTCCCTCGAGGGCCTCAAGGCCGCTGAGAGCCAGAGCCCCGGCATCGACGACGACGGTGACATCGTCGAGCCCTTCGACCTGCCGGCGGTCGATCTTTCCGGCGAGGAGCTCAACGTCACCGTCGTGCCCAAGCAGGCCGACGAGTTCACCTGCGCCGAGTGCTTCCTGGTGCAGCGTCGGAACCGCGTCGCCTACACCCAGGACGATGGCTCGGAGATCTGCCTGGACTGCGCCTGACGCGCGCTACTTCTCCAGGTGGGCCAGGGAGGTGTCCGTCTGCTCCGGCAGGAAGGCCCGGAGCAGCTCCTCGGGGCGGCGGGTGCTCACCAGCCAGTAGGGGGTGGAGTCCGCCGGATCGTCGAGCACGAGCATGACCATCTCGGGGATCCAGCCGTGGGAGACGACGAAGGCCGCCGGGTCGAGCTGGCGACCCATCGCGTTGCGCTTCGCCGTGGCGGGCACGGCGAGGGAACGGGAGACGACATCATGGGGGAGGTTCGCCGACTTCACCGACAGCCAGCGGGTGCCGTCGGGGTCGGCCTCCACGGTAAGCACCGTCGAGGACCAGCTGAGCAGGATCCACACCGCGACCGCCGAGAGCACGATGAGCGGCACGATGAGCCACGCGATGGTGCGGTTCTGGTACAGCTGCAGCGCCGTCAGGACCACGAGAAACGCCGCCAGGGCCCACCAGTAGAGCGGCACCCACTGACGCTCGCGGAAGAGGATGCGGGGGGCGGCGGAAGAGGCAGAACCGGTGTCACTCACGATTCACCACTCTAACCCATCAATCGATGGCCTAGATTGGTCCCCGTGACGTACACGAGTGAATTCAGCCCGGTCCCGATCAAGCGCCTCGACCCGGACCTGCCCCTGCCCGTCCGCGCCCACCGGGGTGATGCGGGCGTCGATCTGCACAGCACCGAGGATCTCACCCTCGCCCCCGGGGAGCGCCGGCTCGTCGGCACGGGCATCGCCCTCGCCCTGCCGCTGGGCACCGTCGGCCTCATCCACCCGCGCTCCGGGCTGGCCGCGAAGCAGGGCCTGAGCATCGTCAACGCCCCCGGCACCGTCGACGCCGATTACCGCGGGGAGATCAAGGTGAGCCTCATCAACCTGGACCCGCAGACCCCGGTCGAGATCACCCGCGGCATGCGCATCGCCCAGTTGCTGGTCCAGCGGGTGGAGCTGGTGGACTTCGTCGAGGTCGCCGACCTCGGGGACACCGAGCGTGGGGCGGGGGGCCACGGTTCCACCGGGGTGTAGCGGCCGCTAGTACAGTGGACGGGACACCACCACCCCGAGGAGACGATGGAACATGGCGATGTGGCCGTTCGGTAAGAAGCAGGAAGAAGCGGAGTCCACCTACCAGGACGTGACGCCGGAGGTTCCTGTGGACGTCGAGCCGCAGGAGACCACCGTCGACGGCGACACCGGCCCCTTCGACGGGGACACGGTCGACATCACGGAGTTCGACTTCTCCGATTTCTCCCTCGGCATCCTCGACCTCGGCTCGATGCGGATCCCGCTGCCGAAGAACTCCCAGGTCCAGGTGGAGATGGGGGAGCAGGGTCCGAAGATGGTGCACATCGTCACCGAATTCGGCCGCATCACCCCCGTCGCCTTCGCCGCCCCCAACTCCGCCGGCCAGTGGTCGGAGGCGGGCGAGCAGATCACCCAGGGCATGGTCGGCGACGGCCTCGAGGCCGATGTCGAGCAGGGCCCGTGGGGCCCGGAGATCATCGGCCAGGGCGAGCACGGCAAGATCCGCGTCATCGGCGTGGAGGGTCCGCGCTGGATGCTGCGCATGACCACCACCGCCCCGCACGAGAAGGCCGAGGGGATGCGCGACCTGGCCCGCGAAATCACCGCCCGGACCTTCGTCTACCGCGGCTCCGACCCCATCCTGGCCGGCAACTCCCTGCCCGTCGTGCTGCCGAAGCAGCTGGTCGAGCAGGTGCAGCAGGCCATGCAGCAGCGGGCCGGCGGCAACGGCGCCCCGACCGGCGTGTAGGGTCAATCACTTCGTCTTCCCCAACCCAGGAGCAGCCCGTGACCGACCTTGAGATCACCCGTATGGCGCACGGCGGTGAAGGCATCGCGGAGCTCGACGGGCGGGTCGTGTTCGTGCGCGGCGCCTACCCCGGCGACACCGTCACCGTGACCATCACCCAGGACAAGAAGCGTTTCGCCCGCGCCGAGGTCACCGACGTCGTCACGGCCGGGCCGCTGCGCGTCGCGCAGGCCTGCCCGGCGGCCGCCGCCGGGGCCGGCTGCTGCGACTTCGGTGACCTCGACCCGGAGGCCGAGACCGGCCTCAAGGCCGACATCCTCCTCAGCCAGCTCACGCGCCTGGGACGGGTGGCGCAGCCGCCCGTGCCGGAGCTGCATCCCCTCCCGCCCGTGCGGGGCTGGCGGACGCGGGTGCGGTTGGGCGTCGATAAGCAGGGCCGCGCCGGTTTCCGGGCGCAGGGCTCCCACGACATCATCTCCGTGCCATGCACGCAGGTCGTTCCGGGGCTTATCGACGACCTCCTCGACCGCACCTACACCCCGGGCGCGGAGATCGTCGCCGTCCTCGATACCACCGGTCAGCGCCATGTGGTGGAGACGCGCCGCGCCCCGCGCGGACGCCGGGTGGAGAAGGTGCAGCAGGTGCTGGAGGGCACCGGCACCGTCACCGAGGAGGCCGACGGCCACACCTTCCGCTTCCCGGCCACCGCCTTCTGGCAGGCGCATGTCGCCGCCCCCGACGCCTACACCGCCCTCGTGCGCGAGTGGCTGGCGGACCTGCCTGCGGGGGAGGGCGCCGGCTGGGACCTCTACGGCGGCGTCGGCCTCTTCGTGCCGGCCCTGGCCGCGGCGGTAGGCGGGGTCATCCACTCCGTCGACTACTCCCCGGCGGCCGGGAAGCTGCGCCAGGAATCGCTCGCGGACTACCGGCTGGAGACGCACAACAAACTCGTCGAGAAGGCCATCGGCACCCTGCCCGCCCCGCGCGTCGTCGTGCTCGACCCGCCGCGCACCGGCGCCGGGGCCGAGGTCGTCGCCGGGATCGCGGCCCAGAACCCGGAGCGCGTCATCCACGTCGGCTGCGACCCCGCGACCTTCTCCCGCGACGTCGCCGCCTGGGGCGAGGCCGGCTACCGGCTCACCCGTCTCGCGGTGCTCAACGCGTTCCCCGGCACGCATCACTTCGAGGTCATGGCGGAACTGTCCCGCTGAATCAGCGCCGGGTAAGATGATCGGAACCAGTCGGACAAGGTGAGGAGTCGAGCAGACAACAATGGGTATTCTCAGTGGACTGTCGTCACCCGCGGACCTCAAGGCTCTCACCCTGCCGCAGCTGGAGGAACTCGCGGAGGAGATCCGGCAGCTGCTCGTGGAGAAGGTTTCCGCGACCGGCGGCCACCTGGGTCCCAACCTCGGCGTCGTCGAGCTGACGATCGCCCTGCACCAGATCTTCGACTCGCCCGCCGACCCCATCATCTTCGACACCTCCCACCAGTCCTACGTGCACAAGATCCTCACCGGGCGGGCCGGGGACTTCGACACCCTGCGCCAGAAGGGCGGCATCTCCGGCTACACCGCCCGCGGTGAATCCGAGCACGACTGGACCGAGTCCTCCCACGCCTCCGCCGCCCTGTCCTACGCCGACGGCATGGCCAAGGCCTTCGAGATGTCCGGGCTCGACCGCAACGTCGTCGCCGTCGTCGGCGACGGCGCGCTCACCGGCGGCATGTGCTGGGAGGCGCTCAACAACATCGCCTCCGGGCACGAGCGCAACGTGGTCATCGTCGTCAACGACAACGGCCGCTCCTACTCGCCGACCATCGGCGGCTTCGCCGACAACCTCGCCCGCCTGCGCATGGAACGCTCCTACGACGAGATCATGGAGCACGGCAAGAAGACCCTGAAATCCATGGGCTGGGTCGGGGAGCGCACCTTCGAGGCCCTCGCCGCCTTCAAGGAGGGCGTGAAATCCCAGCTCATCCCCACCGAGATGTTCCCCGAGCTGGGCATGAAGTACGTCGGCCCCGTCAAGGGTCACGACTTGAAATCCCTCCTCCACGCTCTGACCTACGCGCGTGACTACCAGGGCCCCATCATCGTCCACGCCGTCACCGAGAAGGGCCACGGCTACGGGCCCGCCGTCAACGACGTCGCCGATCAGATGCACGCCACCGGCATCATCGACCCCCTCACCGGCGCGGCGCTCAGCCAGGCGAAGCCCGACTGGACCTCGGTGTTCACCACCGCGGTGCTCGACGCCGCCGAGCGACGCGAGGACATCGTCGCCATCACCGCCGCCATGGCTGGTCCCACCGGACTGGCCGCCTTCGCCGAGGCCTACCCCGCGCGCTTCTTCGACGTCGGCATCGCCGAGCAGCACGCCGTCACCTCCGCGGCCGGCCTGGCGCTGGCGGGCAAGCACCCTGTCGTGGCGATCTACTCGACATTCCTCAACCGCGCCTTCGACCAGATGCTCATGGACGTCGGGCTCCTCCACCTGCCCGTCACCTTCGTCCTCGACCGCGCCGGCGTCACCGGCCCCGACGGCGCCTCCCACAACGGCGTGTGGGACATGGCGCTGAGCAGCATCGTCCCCGGCATCCGGGTCGCCGCCCCCCGCGACGGCGCCCAGCTCCGCGAGCTTTTCGACGCCTGCCTCGAGATCCCCGACGGCCCCTCCGTCATCCGTTACCCCAAGGGCGCGCTCCCCGAGGAGATCCCCGCCCTCATGCAGCTCGCCGACGGAGTCGACATCCTCCACTACAGCGACGCCGACGACGATGCCCTCGACGTGCTCCTCGTGGCCGTCGGCGCCTTCGCCGGGGTCGCCCTGACGGTGGCCGCCGCGCTGGAGGAGCAGGGCGTCAACGTCACCGTCGTCGACCCGCGCTGGATCGTCCCCGTCGCCGCCTCCCTCGTCGGCCTGGCCGACGACCACGACCTTGTCGTCGTCATCGAGGACGGCATCATCCGCGGTGGCGTCGGCTCCCTCATCGGGGAGGTCCTCTCCGCGGCCGAGGTGGATACCCCGCTGCGTCACCTGGGCTTCCCCTCGGTGTTCCCCCTGCACTGCTCGCGTTCCGAGCTCCTCGCCGAGGTCGGCCTCGACCACGCGGGCATCCTCTCCTCGGTGGAGGGGTGGCTGGAGGCTTTGTCAAGCGGGGAGTAGCGGCGAGGCGGGGTTTCTGTGGATAAGTGGTAGTTGTCCACAGGCCGCGGTGCGTGCTTCTCGACGCCTGCGTGTTTCCGGTTTAGTGTCCGGGGCATGAACACCCTCGACGCGCTGGCAGCCCTTAGGGCCATGACCGTCCTGGAGGAGCTCTCCTCCCAGGCGGTCACCCGCGCGCAGCTCGATGCCCTCGGGGTCCGCGATGCGTTGTTGTGGGAGAAGCTGGCTTTCACCTACTACGGGGCCACCAGGTACAAGAAACTCCAGCAGGCGGCCCGGGTGGCGGCCGCGGAGTTGTCGCTGGACGCGGTGATCGTCATCGAAAAACACCTCCGTTCCCTCCTCCGGGGCGCATCAATGACGGTGGAGGAACTGCGCGTGCAGCTGTGTGGTTTGCGGGGCACCGTCGCGGAGATCGACCGGGCCGCAGCCACCCGGGTGCGCGACCTCAACCGCACGGTGAAGGACGCCGCGGCGAAGGCCTACGGCAAACGCGCGTTGCGTGGGGGCAAGAACACCGACGGCCACGGCATGCGGACCTTCACCGTCACCCGCCCCGAACGCGAGATCGCCGCGATGCTGTCCCACCTCACCCCGACGGCTACCGCGTTGCGGGCCGCGGATAAGGGACTAAGCCACGAGCAGGCCATGGCCGATGCCCTCTACACCCACATCATGGGCAGCACTGGGAAGGCCAGCAACCAGCCCTTGGCCCCGCATGTCGTCATGGCCGTACCCGACTACGCCAAGGTCTTACGCCGGGAGGGGGATGACACGGTCTTCGGCCTGACTGATGGCACCGCCATCACCGGTGCGGAGCTGGTGGCCCATGAGATGGCCACCCACGGGTTCGTCGGGATCTACGACCCCGTCGAAGGCCCGGTGGATCTCTACCGGGACCAACGCAGTGCCACTTTCAAGCAGCGCATGCTGCTGGCCGCGGAGACGATCCTCTGCCCCGTGCCGGGGTGTACCACGGCGGCGGATTTCTGCCAGGTGCATCACCTGGAGGCCTGGAAGGAGGGTGGGGAGACCAACATCAAGAACATGTCGATGGCCTGCAAGGTGCATAACGCGCGTAATGATGATGACCCGGACGCCCCTCCCCGCCACGGCCGGCTGGAACGCCACCCGGGTGGGGTGTTGCATCACCCACCGGATGGCGGGCCACCACGGGCCAACATCCACCCCATCCGGAAACTCTCCGCCATGGGGCTCCTCAACAACGCCTAAAACAGGGTCTCGCTGAGAATCGGCAGCGTCAGCTCGATCTGCCAGTCCCGGGCCTGATGGTCCCGGAGGAGATCCGGGACGTCGAGAGGGGAGCGGACCTCGCGGTCGACCGTGGAACTCCACGCGACGGACCGCAGGGTGGCGGGCTTGAGGATGTTCTCGGTGGGGATGGCGAGGTCGAGGGAGAGGGCGTCGAGAAGCTCCCGTGCCGCGGAGAAGCGGGCGAAGGACTCGGGGAACTCGTTGGCCCACGCCTGTCGGGAGGGGACCCCGCGCGGGGTGAACTCGCGTTTCGGCCACGTGCGCGGGGGTGAGGCGAGGGCGCGGTCGACCACCTCGCCCCAGAAGCGCACCGCCGAGCGGCGGCGGGCCGGGAAGCCGCGGACGCGGGCCAAAGCGGCGGCGTTGCGGGGCAGGGCGCGGGCGACCTCGATGAGGACCTTCGTCGGGAGGACGCGGGAGACGGCGCGGTCGTCGGCGACGGCGATGGACTCTCGGGCCATCCACAGTTCGCGGGCCACGGCGAGCTGCTCGGGTCGGGTGAGGGAGGAGACGCCCTTCATGGTGCGCCACGTCGAATCGGTGGGGCCGGTGATGTCGGCGTGCCCGGAGCGGATGTGCTCGAACTCCTGGGAGGCCCAGTCCAACTTGCCCTGCGCGTCGAGGATCTCGGCCATGGTGTCACCGAGCTCGAGGAGCAGCTCGACGTCGAGGGCCGCGTAGGCGAGCCACTCGGCGGGCAGGGGGCGCAGGGACCAGTCCTCGGCGCCGTGGCCTTTGGCGAGGTGGACGTCGAAAAGCATCTCGATCATCGACGCGAGGTTGACGTGGTCGAAACCGGCCAACCGGCCCGCCATCTCGGTGTCGAAGAGCGAACCGGGATAGAGGCCCAGCCACGCCAGGGAAGGCAGATCCGAGGGGGCGGCGTGGATGATCCAGTCCTCGCCGTTGAGCACCGGCGCCAGGGCGCGGGTGAAGTCCCGGCGGTGTCCCTCGGGGTCGAGGAGGAAGGTGCCCACCCCGCGGCGGCGGATCTGGACGAGGAAGGCGCGGTCGTCGTAACGGAAGGCGGAGGCGCGCTCCGTGTCGATGGCCAGCGGACCCTGCCCCGCCGCCAGTGCGGAGGCGGCCGCGGCGAAGTCACCGGGCGTCGAGAGGACGCGGGGGGTGCCGTCGCGGGGCGTGGTCAGGGCCGTCATGGATCCCAAGCTTAAACCAGCCCTAACCGAGGCGTGCGACGCCCTCCGGGGGCAGGCCGGCGACGTTGGCCAGGACGCGGGAGAACGCCTCGACGTGGGGGGCGAGGTCGAGGTCGGAGGCGGTCCAGGAGGCGCGCATCTCCAGCTGGTGGGCGCGCGGCGGCCCGCCGATCTCCCCGAAGCGGACGGAGGCGGTGGCGGTGACGGTGCCACCGAGGTTGGTGTGGTCGGCGCCCGCGCCGGCGAGGCCCTCGGTGAGCCACTCCCACGCGACGTCGGGAAGCAGCGGGTCGGAGGCGACCTCATGGTCCATGTCGGCCTGGATGTAGGCGACGAGACGCATGGCGCCCTCCCAGGCCTCCTCGGCACCCGGATCGTGGAGGAGGATGAGGCGTCCGAAGGCGTCACCGTCGGTGGCCGCCTCGTCCCAGGTGCGCTCGACCTCGAGACCGATGGCGTGGCTGAACGGTGCCAGGCGCTGCGGCGGGCGGATGGTGCCGAGGGTGATCTCGCCACGTAGCTGCGCCGCGTGCATCGATTCGACGGCCTGCGTGAAGACGGCCGGAGTGCCCGCGTCGGGCGTCGTGGTGTCGGAAGCGTCTGGGGTGAACACGTCCTCAAAACTAACCAGGGGTGTGTGTGCGGCGGGGGAGGCGCGCCGTGGGTTGCCCCCGGCGGGGTCATCCAACTTATGATGGATAGCGTCGCCTCCCCACCGTAGAAAGAGGATTTCGTGAGCAAACTGAACTTTGACGAGCTCAACAGCATGCAGCGCTACACCCAGTTCGTCACCTTCCGCGCCATTCCGGGTGCGCTGGGCACCGAGCGGGACGACATCATCGCCGAGGCCCGCGCCTTCTTCGACGGCCTGGAGGCCGCCGGCAAGGTCGTCGTCCGCGGCATCTACGATGTCTCCGGCATCAACGCCGAGGCCGACATCATGGTGTGGTGGCACGCCGAGCAGTTCGAGGACCTGCAGGCCGCCTACCAGGGCTTCCGTCGCACCACGGTGCTCGGCCAGCTGCTGGAGTCGACGTGGATCGGCACCGGCCTGCACCGCCCGGCGGAGTTCAACCGCTCGCACCTGCCGTCCTTCATCATGGGGGAGGACGCGGAGGCGTGGATCACCGTCTACCCCTTCGTGCGTTCCTACGAGTGGTACCTGCTCGACCCCAAGGAGCGCCGCCGCATCCTCGCCGAGCACGGCCAGGCCGCCCGGGACTTCCCGGATGTCCGCGCCAACA
The DNA here is from genome assembly GCF_042658165.1 of Corynebacterium nasicanis. Classification (NCBI taxonomy): domain Bacteria; kingdom Bacillati; phylum Actinomycetota; class Actinomycetes; order Mycobacteriales; family Corynebacteriaceae; genus Corynebacterium; species Corynebacterium nasicanis. The sequence continues at coordinate 64,729 of NZ_JBHSQE010000001.1, read as the reverse complement.
CCGTCCCAGCCTTCGCCCTCGGCGACTACGAGTGGATGCTGGCCTTCGAGGGTCCGGAACTGCACCGCATCGTCGACCTCATGCACAAGATGCGCTACACCGACGCCCGCCTGCACGTGCGGGAGGAGACCCCGTTCTTCTCCGGACGTCGCGTGGCGGACATCGGTGAGGTCGCGGCGATCCTGCCGTGACCTACTCCTCCCGCAGTGTCAGGGAGATCGAGTTGATGCAGTAACGCAGGTCGGTGGGGGTGTCATAGCCCTCACCCTCGAAGACGTGGCCGAGGTGGGACTCGCAGGCCGCGCACAGCACCTCGACGCGGACCATGCCGTGCGAGGTGTCGCGGCGTTCGATGATGCGGTCCCCGGCGAGGGGGGAGAAGAAGGACGGCCACCCGCAGTGGCTGTCGAACTTCTCGGTGGATCGGAACAGTTCGGCGCCGCACGCCCGGCAGGCGTAGACGCCTTCCGTGGTGGTGTCGGTGTATTCGCCGATGTGGGGTGGTTCGGTGCCGGCGCGGCGGAGGACGTGGAATTCCTCAGGGCTGAGGCGCTGGCGCCATTCGTCGTCGCTGATCAGCTTGAAGTCGGTCATGGGAGAAGTCTACTGATTCCGCCCGCCACCAGACGAGGGCGCGCGTGGTGATGACGACGATGAGCAGCGCCCAGCCGAGCGTGGGGTGGAAGAAGTCGAGCCAGCGGGTGAGGTCGACCTCGCGCCAGGAATGGAAGGAATCCGGGGTGAGGAAGAGGAAGGCGGCCACCCAGGCGGGCCAGGCGTGGAGGACGCTGGTGCGCTGGAGGACGGTGAACAGCAGGGGGAAGAGCATCATCGAGTAGTACATCTGCCCCAGCGAGGACAGGAAGAACACGCCGGTCATGAGCAGTCCGGTGGTGGTTGTCGCCCACAGGAGGGGGTCGGTGTAGCGCCAGCGCAGTAGGACGATGACGCCGATGCCGACGAGGGCGGCGAAGAGCAGCCACAGGGCGTTCTCCAGTATCGGCGGCATGCCGAAGTAGACGGCGGCGCCGGCGAGGGAGGAGTTGGCGTAGTCGCGGACCTCGGAGAGATAGGGCACCAGGCGCGTGAGGTAGTCGTCGGCGCCCGGGACGAGCGGCCAGGCGAGGAGGTTGAAGCCGACGGGGACGGCCAGCCCGCCGACCACCGCGCGCCAGTCGAGCTTGACGGCGGGCAGGAAGAGCAGGGGCGCGAACTGGGGTTTGATGAGGATCGCCAGGCCGATGACGAGGCCGGCCGCCCAGCTGCGGCCGCGCAGCAGCAGCGCCAGGTAGCCGACGAGGGCGAGCAGCAGCAGGCCGTTGATGTTGGAGAAGATGAGCGTGTTGCGCACGGCCTCGGTGAGAAACGCCAGCGCTATCGACGCGGGCCAGACGACCCCGCGCAGCGGCTGGCCGAACATGCGCGTCAGCAGGCCGAGGGCGGCGATGATCGCCAGGGCGTTGGCGATGATGAAGGCGGTGCGGGCCGCATCGTGCTCGCTGAGCCAGCCCAGCGGGCTGAGCAGCAGGGTGGCGCCGGGGTTGTAGAGGTAGTGCGGGTCGACGTGGTGGTAGACCTCGTTGTAGACGGGCACCCCGTCGAGGGAGCGGCGGACGGCCGACCAGACGGTGGTGAAGTCGTCGGTGACGGAGCCGTTGAGCGCGAGGACGAAGATGCGGTGCAGCACGAGCGCGAGCGCCAGCGGCCAGGCCACGGCACGTCCGACCACGTCCAGTTGTGAGAGTGGTCTGTCGGTGGGCTCGGTCAGGGGGGTCCGGGCGACCCACAGGCTCGTCACATTCACGCGATCACCGTACCGCACGGTAGCGGAGGAAAAGGGTACCGTCGTCGGTCGCCGCGTGGTGTTCCAGGTGCAGCCGGTGGTGTCCGGCGGTGATCAGGTGCTTATCGACGGGCGCCACGAGCACCGGCGCCACCGTGAGGTGGAGGATGTCGATGAGGTGGGCGTCGAGAAGCTGGGTGAAGACGCTGGGGCCTCCCTCGCAGACGATGCGGCGGAAGCCGCGTCGGTGCAGGTCGGCGATGAGTTCGCTGGGGGAGGAGGGGGTGAGGAGGAGGGCGTCGGCAAGCGGGACGTCGCCGGAGCGGGTGAGGACGGCGAGCTGTTTGGCGCGCTGGCCCGTGTAGCCTTCCGCGCGGACGGTCTCCGCCCCGACGAGGACGACATCGGCCCAGTCGCGCAGGGCGAGGAGGAGGGCGCGGTCGAGCTCGTTGCCGAGCGCGCCGGAGGTTCCGTCGAGGGTGAGGGAGCCGGTGAGGGAGGACACGGCGATGGCGCGGACCTCGGGCTGGTCGGTGACGGGGCCGATGATGTCTGCGAGCATGGGCCCAGCGTAACGAAAGGGCCGGTCCTGGTGGACCGGCCCTTCGACGTGGAGCGGATGACGAGACTCGAACTCGCGACCCTCACCTTGGCAAGGTGATGCGCTACCAACTGCGCTACATCCGCAATAAAGACCACGAGGGTCTCTGTGCGCGATACTGGGATTGAACCAGTGACCTCTTCCGTGTCAGGGAAGCGCTCTCCCGCTGAGCTAATCGCGCAGGATCTAACTAGAGGTGGAAACGGGAATCGAACCCGTGTGCACGGTTTTGCAGACCGTTGCCTCACCACTCGGCCATTCCACCGTGGCGTTTACCGCCTCGCAGGCACCTTGGTGAGAAGGTACCAGAGCGGATGACGAGACTCGAACTCGCGACCCTCACCTTGGCAAGGTGATGCGCTACCAACTGCGCTACATCCGCAAACGAGACCTTGTGGGTCTCTGTGCGCGATACTGGGATTGAACCAGTGACCTCTTCCGTGTCAGGGAAGCGCTCTCCCGCTGAGCTAATCGCGCGGGTTCATTTCATACCGATTGGCCCGGTGAAATGAGAGCGGATGACGAGACTCGAACTCGCGACCCTCACCTTGGCAAGGTGATGCGCTACCAACTGCGCTACATCCGCACTGCACCGTGGCTGTCGCCGTGGTGCGAGACAAAACTCTATCCTCAACGATGTTCAGAACACAAATCGCCAGGTGGGGGCCGGAATCGGGCGTTTTCGGGCCGCCGGGGAATTACGTCGCTGTCATTTCGGCGGCCGAAGCGGCGCTGACCTGCGGATTAGGTGTCATCGGCGGGTTATGTGTAGAGTTGCAAAGCGCACACGGTCCTATGGCTCAGTGGAAGAGCGTTCCGTTCACACCGGAAAGGTCGCTGGTTCGAACCCAGCTAGGACCACCGCAGGCCCCGTCCGAAGAATTCTTCGGACGGGGCCTTTCGCATGCGCAGAAAGATTGAGTTCCGCATCATACCCACGTAGGGTATGAGTATCCATCGGAAGTTGGAGTGCTGTGCTGCGCATCACAGTTTTCCCTGGTGGGCGGCATAGTTGCAGGCCCCGGCCGTGCGTGATGCGGCAACTTTCTGTGGAAACCTCCCGAAATCGCCGTCGTGCGAGACCGCCCGGGAACTATGTCCATCACCACCGCGACAGCTCTATTGATGCCCGCACGGTGCGGGTATCGTATGCCCCTGACCTCATTCCCGATCCCTGAAGGGTGATTCTCCCCGTGTCGAAGCCACATCCCCGTATCCTCCGGAGCCTGCTCGCGACGGCCACTGCGGCCGCCACCCTGGCGCTGGTGAATCCGGTGGCCTCGGCCCATGACGTCGTCCTCGGCGGCAGCCCCGCCAACGAGGAGATCCTCGAGGAGTTCCCCCGGGTCATCGAGATGGAGTTCTCCGGTTACGTCAAGGAGGACTTCAACACCTTCGCCATCTCCGACACCGACACCGGGGAGATCCTCTTCTCCGGCGCCCCGGAGATCGACGGTCGCATGGTGAGCCTCGCGGTGCCGGAGGATGTCGAGCCCGGCCCCGGTGACTACCAGATCGGCTTCCAGATCACCTCCTCCGACGGTCACTCCACCCGCGGCATGACCACCTTCACGGTGGCCGGCGAGCGGGAGACCGCCCCGGTGGACGTGGACGTGGACGAGGCAGCACCGGAGACCACCCCGGAAGAGACCGGAATGCTGCAGGGACCGCTCGCGTGGGTCCTGGCAGGCGTGGGCATACTCGCCATCCTCGGCGTCATCGTCATGATGCTCGCCCGGGGACGTCACCACACACAGGAGTAGAAATGTTCACCCGAGGCCGTATCGCACTGTCTGTTCTCGCCGTCTCTGCCCTCGCCCTCGTCGGTTGCACCGACAGCGGCGACGACACCGCCACCACCGCCGGTGAGACCGCCACCACCGCCGCCGGCACCGCCACCACCGCCGCCGCGGCAGAGGGCGACAACGCCGAGTGGGTCACCTTCACCGAGGGCTTCATCAAGGCCAAGCCCGCCGAGAAGGACATGACCGGCATCTTCGGCACCTTCACCAACAACAGCGACGAGGACATCAACCTGGTCGCCTTCACCTCCGAGCTCGACGTCCCGCGCCATGAGCTGCACGAGGTCGTCGACGGCGTCATGCAGATGAAGCCGGGCGGCTTCGTCATCCCCGCCGGCGGCACCCACGAGCTCAAGCCGGGCGCCGACCACATGATGCTCATGGACTACACCGAGCCGATCGAGGCCGGCGACACCGTCACCATCACCCTCGAGTTCGGCGACGGTTCCACCCAGGAAGTCAAGGACATCCCGGTCCGCACCATCGCCTCCGGCGAGGAGAGCTACGGCTCCGACGGCTCCCTCCAGGGCCACGAGATGTCCCACTAGCACCACCCCTCAAGCACGACTTTTTCAGGAAGTGAGACAACAACCATGTCTTCTTTGACCCGCCGTGGCTTCCTCACCGGGCTCTCGGTGACTGCCGGAGGGGCCGCCCTCGTGGCGTGCGCCTCCCCGGACGGAAACCCCATGGCGCAACAGGAGACGCCGGACCCGGTGGGGGACACCCCCCGGTTGTACGACGCCATCGTCCCCTTCGACGGGGAACACCAGGCGGGCATCGCCACCCCGGCGCAGGCCACGCTCAACCTCATCGGCTTCAACTTCGTCGACGGGGTGGACCGCGGGGCCGTGTCCCGCCTCATGACCTCGTGGTCGGAGGATTCCCGCCGGCTGTGCACGGGGGAGACCCCGCTGGGCAGCCTGGAGCCGGAACTGGTCGTGGCCCCCGCCAACATCACCATCACGTGCGGCTTTGGGCCGCGGGTGTTCGAGGTGATCGGGGCCGTCGATAAGCGACCCGCCTGGCTGGCGCCGCTTCCTGAATACTCGCTCGACCAGCTCGACGAGAAGTGGGGTCAGACGGACCTGGTCATCCAGGTCTGCTCGGACGACCCCCTCATGACCTCCCACGCCACGCGCCACCTCGTGCGCTCCGGCATGGACTATGCGCGGGTGCAGTGGATGCAGCAGGGCTTCCTGCGCGCGGACGGCGCCCACACCCCGGGGGAGACCCCGCGCAACCTCTTCGGCCAGGTCGACGGGACCATCAATCCGCGCGAGGAGGAGCAGTTCGACGAGCAGGTATGGATTGACGAGGGCGCCCCGGAGTGGATGCGGGGCTCCTCCTCCATGGTCATGCGGCGTATCAGCATGAACATGGACACCTGGGAGATCCTCGACCGCCCCTCCCGCGAGGAGGCGCTGGGCCGCACCCTGGACAACGGCGCCCCGCTCACCGGCGAGGACGAGTTCGATGACCCCGATTTCGAGGCCACCGACAAGTTCGGCCTGCCCGTCATCGACCGGCAGAGTCACGTCTTCCGCGCCCAGCCCGCCGAAGGTCACCCGGAGCAGCGCCTCCTGCGCCGCCCCTACAACTTCGACCTCGCCCCGGAACCGGGCAGCGAGCAGCTGTCCAACTCCGGGCTGGTGTTCCTGTGCTTCCAGAAGGATCCGCTGCGGCAGTACGACCCCATCCAGAAGCGTCTCGATGAAGCCGACCGCATGAACGAATGGGTCACCCACATCGGTTCCGCGGTCTACTGGATGCCCCCGGGCACCAGCGCCGACGGCTCCGGCGGGGACACCTACTGGGGGCAGGGCCTGCTGGAGGCTTAGGACCTGCCCCCGGGGTAGTATGTTGCGCGAAGCGTCTGCGCCCCGGCCAGCCCGGGGGATCGCAGCCGTGCCCGTCACGAAAGAGCAGGCAGCGGCCAGGTATGCCGCCGCCTGCGTGAGCGCAAGTTAAGGAGCGCAACACACTCATGGTGAACACCACCGCACCCATCTTCCCGTCCTTCACGGTTCCGGCCGGCACCACCGTCGGCACCGCGATGCGGGAGCTGGATCTGCCGAACAAGGGCCCGGACGCGATCGTCGTGGTCGAGGACGCCGAGGGCAACCTCCGCGACCTGTCCCACACCCCGGACACCGATGCCGAGTTCAGGCCGGTCCCGGCCAGCTCGGAGGCGGGCCGCTCCGTCATCCGTCACTCCTGCGCACACGTGCTGGCCCAGGCCGTCCAGGCCGAGTTCCCGGGCACGAAGCTGGGCATCGGCCCGGCCATCGACAACGGCTTCTACTACGACTTCCAGGTCGCCGAGCCCTTCACCCCGGAGGATCTCAAGGCGATTGAGAAGCGGATGAAGAAGATCATCAAGTCGGGCCAGAAGTTCGAGCGCCGCACCTACGCCTCCACCGAGGCGGCGGCGGAGGAGCTGGCGGCCGAGCCCTTCAAGCTGGAGCTCGTCGCCGACAAGGGCAACATCGACCCCACCTCCGACGAGGCCACCGAGATTGGCGCCGGCGCGCTCACCGCCTACGACAACGTCAACCCGCGCACCGGCGAGGTCGAGTGGTCCGACATGTGCCGCGGCCCCCACGTGCCCACCACCCGCTACATCCCGGCCTTCGCCATCACCCGCTCCTCGGCGGCCTACTGGCGCGGCAACCAGGACAACGCCGACCTGCAGCGCATCTACGGTACCGCCTGGGAGGACAAGGAGGCCCTCGACGAGTACCAGCACATGCTGGCCGAGGCCGAGAAGCGCGACCACCGCCGCCTGGGCTCCGAGCTGGACCTGTTCTCCTTCCCGGACGAGATCGGCTCCGGGTTCCCGGTCTTCCACCCCAACGGCGGCATCATCCGCCTGGAGATGGAGGAGCATTCGCGCCGTCGCCACATCGAGGCCGGCTACTCCTTCGTCAACACCCCGCACATCACCAAGGGGGACCTCTTCCAGAAGTCCGGCCACCTGGACTTCTACAAGGACGGCATGTTCCCCCCGCTGCAGCTTGACGCGGAGTACGACGACGAGGGCAACGAGACCAAGCCGGGCGTGGACTACTACGCCAAGCCGATGAACTGCCCGATGCACAACCTCATCTTCGCCTCCCGCGGCCGCTCCTACCGCGAGCTGCCGCTGCGGCTCTTCGAGTTCGGCACGGTCTACCGCTACGAGAAGTCCGGCGTCATCCACGGCCTCACCCGCGCCCGCGGTTTCACGCAGGATGACGCCCACATCTACTGCACCGAGGATCAGCTCGAGGCGGAGCTGACCTCCGTCCTGGAGTTCATCATCTCCCTGCTCAAGGACTACGGCCTCGATGACTTCTACCTCGAGCTGTCCACCCGGGACCCGCAGAAGTCCGTCGGCTCGGACGAGATCTGGGAGCGCTCCACCGAGATCCTCCAGCGCGTGGCCGACCGGTCCGGCCTCGCCCTGGTCCCGGACCCGGAGGGCGCGGCCTTCTACGGCCCGAAGATCTCCGTGCAGGCCAAGGACGCCATCGGCCGTACCTGGCAGATGTCCACCGTCCAGCTGGACTTCAACCTGCCGGAGCGCTTCGACCTCGAGTACACCGCCAACGACGGCACCAAGAAGCGCCCCATCATGATCCACCGCGCGCTCTTCGGCTCCATCGAGCGTTTCTTCGGCGTGCTTCTCGAGCACTACGCCGGTGCTTTCCCGGTGTGGCTGGCCCCGCACCAGGTCATGGGTATTCCGGTGGCGGAGGACTTCGCCCCGCACCTGGAGGCCGTCACCGCCGAGCTGCGCAAGCGCGGCATCCGCGCCGACGTGGACACCTCCGATGACCGCATGCAGAAGAAGATCCGCAACCACACCACCGGCAAGGTGCCCTTCATGCTCCTGGCCGGCGCGCGAGATGTGGAGGCGGACGCCGTGAGCTTCCGGTTCCTCGACGGCACGCAGGTCAACGGCGTGCCGGTGGCCGAGGCGATCGAGCTCATCACCTCCTGGGTCGGCGAGCGGGTCAACGAGCAGCCGAGCGAGGCAGCCCTTGCAGCCCGCCGCGGATAGCACCGTCACCGACACCGGTGTCGGGGAGGCCGACGCGCTCACCCGCCTGTGGGCGCCCTACCGGATGGGCTACATCAAGAACCGCCCCGCCGGATCGGACAAGCCCGCCGCCCCCTTCCTGGAGGCGCCGAAGCTCAGCGACGAGGAATCCCTCATCGTGGCGCGCGGGGAGCTGGTCTACGCCATCCTCAACCTCTACCCCTACAACGCCGGTCACCTCATGGTGATCCCGTACCGCCAGGTGGCCAACCTCGAGGACCTCACGGCGGAGGAGATGACGGAGCTCATGGGCTTCGTCACCACCGCGGTGAAGGTGCTCAAGCGGGTGTCCAACCCGGAGGGCATCAACGTCGGCTTCAACCTGGGCAAGGCCTCGGGCGGCTCGGTGGGCGACCACATCCACATGCACGTCGTGCCCCGGTGGTCGGGGGACGCGAACTTCCTCACCATCCTCGGCGGCACGAAGGTCCTGCCGCAGCTGCTGCGCGAGACCCGGGCCCTGCTGGCCGCCGCCTGGGTGGAGGTGGACGGTGCTTAGTACCCGCGGTCGGCGCCCCGCCTCGGTGCTCGTGGAACCGGTGGCGCGCGGCCTGCTCCGCCTCGGCCTGACCCCGAATGTGGTCACGGTCGCTGGCGCGGTGGTGACCTGTGCCATCGCGGTGCTGCTCATCCCGCAGGGGTACCTGTTCACTGCGGCGGTGGCCTCGGCCATCTTCGCGGCCTTCGACCTCATCGACGGCACGATGGCCCGGCTCCGCGGGGGCGGCACGCGCTTCGGTGCGACTCTCGACGCCACGTGCGACCGCATCACCGACGGCGCCCTGTTCGCCGCCATCACGTGGTGGCTCATCTTCAGCTACCAGCCCCACCCGGCCCTCATCGTCGCCTCCTTCGTGGTGCTCATTGCCTCGCAGGTGACCTCCTATGTCAAGGCGCGCGGCGAGGCCAGCGGTTTCACCATCCTCGGTGGGCTCATCGAGCGCCCGGAACGCCTCATCATCGGCCTGCTGGGCGTGGGTCTGCAGGGTCTGGGCGTGCCCTACGCCATCGACGTCGCCCTGGTCCTGCTCGCCGTCGGTTCGGTGTACACCATCGTCCAACGCCTGCTCACCGCCTCGCGCAACCCGGAGGCGCTGGAGCACATCGCCCCGCCGCCGGGGGCCGCCATCCGATGAGCGTGGATCCGGTGGCCCTGGGCTATCTGGCGGGATGGAGGATGGTGCGCCATCTGCCGGAGGGTGTCGTCGAGAAGCTCTTCGACGCGGCGGCCGACCGCGCCTGCGACGGGGGCCGCGGCGCGGACATGCTGCGCCGCAACCTGACGCGGGTGGTCGGCGCGGAGAATGTCACGCGGGAGCTGGTGCGCGCCGCGATGCGCTCCTACGCGCGGTACTGGCGGGAGGCGTTCCGGTTGCCGGCCATGCAGGCGGACCCGCTTCTCAGCGCCCGCCTCGCCGCCGGCGCCACCGGGATCGAGCATCTTGAGGCCTCCCGGGCGGCGGGGCGCGGGGTGATCCTCACGCTGCCGCACTCCGGCAACTGGGACATGGCGGGGCTGTATCTCACGCGTTTCCACGGGCCTTTCACCACCGTCGCCGAGCGGCTGCGCCCGGAGGTGCTCTACCAGGCGTTTCTGGAGTATCGCCGCTCCCTCGGCTTTGAGGTGCTGCCGCTCACCGGGGGCCCGCCGCCGATGGAACGGCTGCGGGAGGTGCTGGCAGACGCCGGCATGATCGCGCTCATGGGGGAGCGGGACCTGCGGGGCACAGGCGTGCCGGTGGAGTTCTTCGGCGAGACCACCACCTTCCCCCGCGGCCCGGCGCAGCTGGCGCTGGACACCGGCGCGGCGCTGCACGCCGTGCACTGCTGGTTCACCGAGGAGGGCTGGGGCCTCAAGGTCTCCCCGGCGCTGGAGGTGGACACCCTGGAGGCGACCACGCAGCGCATCGCGGACCACTTCGCGGCGGGCATCGCCGCGCACCCGGAGGACTGGCACCTGCTGCAACCGCAGTGGCCGGCGGACCGGGGGCCGCGATGAGGATCGGCATCATCTGCCCCTATTCCTTCGATGAACCCGGGGGAGTGCAGGCCCACATCCTCGATCTGGCGCAGGTGCTGCGCGGGCGGGGCCACCACGTCGAGGTGCTCGGCCCGGCGTCGGAGGGAACCTCGGTGCCGGAGTTTGTCACCCGCGGGGGGCGCAGCGTGCCCATCCGCTACAACGGTTCCGTCGCCCGGCTGAGTTTCGGGCCGGCGGTACGGGCGAAGGTGCGGGACTTTCTCCTCCGGGGGCGTTTCGACGTCCTGCACATCCACGAGCCGAACTCGCCCAGCTATTCCATGGTCGCCCTGTGGATGGCCACCGGTCCCATCGTGGCCACCTACCACGCCTCCAGCGCGGGTTCCTTCATGCTGCAGCTGGCCCGGCCCCTCCTGCGCCCGGCGCTGGAGAAGATCCGGGGCGGCATTGCGGTCTCCGAAATGGCGCGGCGCTGGCAGGTGGAGCAGCTCGGCGGGGATCCCGTGCTCATCCCCAACGGCGTGGACACCGCGCGTTTCGCCGCCGCCCGCCGCGCCCCGGGGGAGATCCCGGAGATCGTGTTCCTCGGGCGCCTCGACGAGCCACGTAAAGGGCTCGACATTCTTCTCGACGCCCTCGCCGACCTCGCGCGCCCGGTCCGCGTCACCGTCATCGGTGGCGGCCGGCCCCGCCAGGTCCCGGGCGTGACCTTCGTGGGGCGGGTGTCGGAGGAGGAGAAGGCGGCCATCCTCGGCCGCGCCGACATCTACGTCGCGCCCAACACCGGCGGGGAGAGTTTCGGCATCGTCCTCGTCGAGGCCATGGCGGCCGGCTGTGCCGTCGTGGCCAGCGACATCGAGGCCTTCGCGGCCGTCGCCGACGACGCCGCGCTGCTCTTCCGCACCGGCTCGGCGCCCGCGCTGCGGGAGCAGCTGCGCACGCTTATCGACGCCCCCGCCCTCCGCGCCCGCCTCATCGCGGCGGGCGAGCAGCGGGCCCGGCGCTTCGACTGGGACACCGTCGCCTCTGACGTGCTCACCGTCTACGAGACCGTCGCCGACGGCTCGACCGTGGGGGTGGAGTGATGGTGGTGTGGATCCTCCTCGCCGTCGCGCTGACGGCGCTGGTGCTGTGGGCGTATTTCACCGCACAACGGCTCAACCGGCTGCACATCCGTACCGACGCCGCCCTCGCCGCCCTCCAGGCCACCCTCGACCGTCGCGCCGCGGTGGTCGCGGCACTGCTCCCGGAGGTCCGGGCCCTGGCGGGCGCCGCGGAGGAGGTGCCGCTGGTCCACGGGGGAGTGGACCGGCGCATGGCGCTGGAACGCGACCTCAGCCAGGCGCTCGCCCCGCTCGAGCTGCCCCCGCAGCTCATCGACGCCGAGGTCCGCGTCCAGCTGGCCCACCGCTTCTACAACGACGCCGTCGCCGACACCCGGGCGCTGCGGTTGCGCCCCCTCGTGCGGACCTTCCGGCTGGGCGGCACCGCCCCGTTGCCCGAGTTCTTCGAGTACCGTGCCTGAACCTCCCGCAGCCACAGGGCCGCCAGGACGGTGATGGCCACGATGACGGCGTTGCGCAGCGCCAGCATGGCGATGGGGACGGCGGCGTGGGCGGGATCCTCCCAGATCGGGTCGTAGTGGAAGGGGTAGACGTAGAGCCCCAATGCCGCCGCCAGCACCGTGAGCACCGCCATGGCCGTGAGCAGGCGGGAACGGCCCAGGGTGAGGCACACCGCCAGGAGCGGGCCGATCCACACGATGTACTGCGGCGAGAACACCTTGTTGCTCACCATGAGCAGGAGCACGAGCAGCAGCATGAGCGCGATGGCCGCGTGCGGCTGCCACCGCCCGACCCACAGCTGCCGGAGCGCCCAGCCCGCCGCGAAGAGCAGGACGATGAGCATGGCCGCGTCCGCCACCTGGACGGCCACGTGGGTGCCGGGGCCGTGGATCTCGAAGCTTTTCGACGCCGCGTAGCCCCGCCAGTAGGCCTCCGGATCGCGGTGGGCGGCGACGAGGAAGGGCGTGGCCGCCACCGACTCGATCTGCAGGCCCCGATCCCCCTGGTAGGTGAGCGGGCTGAGCAGGCGCTCCCGGCCGGAGGTCAGCCACGTGAGCGCGCCCAGGCCGAGGAGGGTCGCGGCGAAGACCCCCACCCGTCGCCACGTCCCGCCGACGAGGGTCGCCGCCAGGACCGCCGGCCACAGCTTCACCGCCGCCGCGCAGGCCAGTACCGCCGAGGCCACGGCGGGCCGGGTGAGCAGCAGTGCCGCCGCCCCCGCCACGAGGACGCCGGGGATGAGATCCAGGCGCAGCCACAGGACGTGGCCCGTCGCGAGGCCGAAGAACACCCAGAACCAGCCCGCGACGAAGCGGCGCTGTCCGCCGTGGCGGACGAGGAGGGCGAGGAAGGCGGCGTCGATAAGCGCGCACATGACGACGAAGCAGCTGAGGAACGCCGTTGTGTCGGTGGTGCTCAGCCACCCGAGGAGCCGCAGCGGCCACACGCCCGCGTCCGGGTACTCGGTCATGGCCGTGGGATCCGGGCCGACGAGGCCGGACAGGTAGTAGCGGACATCCCCGAAGGGATGGGGTTCCGCGATGATGAGGCGCCCCAGGAGCAGCCGCGAGAGGATCCAGCCGAGCCACACCCCGGGTACCGACATCACTTTGTGCACCGCCACATCGTAGCGCCGCGCGCATGTAATCCCCGGGTGATTGGCCCGCGTCCCCGGGGACGGCCTAAAGTTTCGGGGGCAAGAAGTAATTTGTCGAACAGGAGCAGATCAACTGTGAGCACCAACACCACCGGTCGGGCGAAGCGCGGAGTCGCGGACCAGTTCAAGGGCGGCGTCATCATGGATGTCGTCACCCCGGAGCAGGCCGTCATCGCCCAGGAGGCAGGCGCCGTTGCCGTCATGGCGCTCGAGCGCGTGCCCGCCGACATCCGCGCCCAGGGCGGCGTGTCCCGCATGTCCGACCCCGACATGATCGACGGCATCATCGCCGCGGTGGACATCCCGGTCATGGCCAAGGCGCGCATCGGCCACTTCGTCGAGGCGCAGGTTCTGCAGTCCCTCGGCGTCGACTTCATCGACGAATCCGAGGTGCTCACCCCGGCGGACTACGCCAACCACATCGACAAGTTCGCCTTCGAGACCCCCTTCGTCTGTGGCGCGACCAACCTCGGTGAGGCCCTGCGCCGCATCAACGAGGGCGCCGCCATGATCCGCTCCAAGGGCGAGGCCGGCACCGGAGACGTCTCCAACGCCGTCACCCACATGCGCACCATCCGCGCCGAGATCCGGCGGCTGACCTCCCTGGCGGGGGACGAGCTCTACGTCGCCGCCAAGGAGCTGCAGGCCCCGTACGAGCTGGTCGTCGAGGTCGCCCGCGCCGGGCAGCTGCCGGTGCCGCTGCTCACCGCCGGCGGAATCGCCACCCCGGCGGACGCCGCCATGATGATGCAGCTGGGTGCGGACGGCGTCTTCGTCGGCTCCGGCATCTTCAAGTCCGGCAACCCGGAGCAGCGGGCCAAGGCGATCGTCACCGCGACCGAGAACTACGCCGACGCCGCCATCGTGGCCGATGTCTCCCGCGGCCTGGGGGAGGCCATGGTGGGCATCAACGTCGACGATCTGCCGGTCTCGCACCGCCTCTCCGAGCGCGGCTGGTAGTCGATCCGGCAGCGTGAGTTAGCTGACGCTGCCCGCGATGGCGTCCGGGTCATAGGGCGGGCCCATCATGAGCAGGATGGTGAACACCACCGCGATGAGGGCCAGCAGAATGAGGACGGAGCGGGCCGGGTGGCGGGTGAACTGCGCCAGGACCTTCTCCGGGAGGGTGCGGGGCTCCTCCGCGGTGCCGGGGCGGAAACGCCAGTCGCCGTCGAGAAGCCCCTTCCGCTCGGCCCACATGGTGAACGGCCACGCCGCGAAGGGGACGACCGATACCGCCATGCCCACAACGCCCTGGGCGAAGGACCAGCGGTTGTTGATCCACAGCAGCGCCGTGATGGCGATGAACGTGAGGAAGCCGAAGCCGTGGATGCCGCCGGCCACCGGCACGACGGCCTCCGTGGTGCCGGAGTACTTGAGGATCATCCCCGTGATGAGCAGTGCCCAGGTCAGCATCTCCAGGGCGGCGGCGAAACGGTGGAAGCGGGCGGGGGTGAGCCCCTGCGCGGTGGGGCGGGTGGTCGTGGTCATGGGTGCCGAGCCTACCGGGCGCGCGCGGAAACTCCATGCTCGCGGGCTCAACCGTCCGGTTGATTTCCGCCGGGTAAGGTAGCGGACCATGGACATCGAGCACATCCTCGGGTTGGAGAAGATCGACAACGACATCTACCGTGGCCCGGCCGTGGACTCGGAACTGATCCGCACATTCGGCGGACAGGTGGCCGCGCAGGCCCTCGTCGCCGCGACCGAGACGGTGGAGCCCGGCAAGGCCGTGCACTCCCTGCACGGCTATTTTCTCGCCGCGGGCAAGTCGGCGGACCCGACGGTATTCCTCGTCGACCGGCTGCGCGACGGGCGCAGCTTCTCCTCCCGTCAGGTGAGGGCGGTGCAGAACGGGGAGACCATCTTCTCCATGCAGGCCAGCTTCCATGCCCGCGGGGACATCGGCCCGGAGCATTCCGACGTCATGCGGAACGTGCCCATGCCGGAGGAGTTCGCCAACGGGGAGGACACCTTGCCCGTGTCCTCGCGGGCACTGCTGGAGGAGTGGGGCGACTGGGAGATCCACGTCGTCCCCCCGGAGCACTACGAGCACAACAAATACACCCCCTCCCAGCAGGTGGTGTGGTTCCGGTCGCGGAAGCCGCTTCCCGACGACGACACCTTCCACGTGTGCACCCTGGCCTACATGTCCGACATGACCCTGCTCCATTCCTCCCTGGTGCCGCACCCGGAGCATCGGGTGCAGATGGCCAGCCTCGATCACGCGATGTGGTTCCTCCGGCCCTTCCGTGCCGACGACTGGCTCATGTACGACCAGGTCTCGCCCTCCGCCCACGCCGGCCGCGCACTCACCCACGGCCGGATCTTCGACCGCGCGGGTAACCTCGTCGCGATGGTCACCCAGGAGGGGCTGACCCGCACCCTGCGGGAAGGTGCGCAGTCGATTCCGGTGAAGACGCCGGGTTCGGACTAGCGTTCCCGCCGGGCGACCTGCGTATAATCGGACGGGTCAATGGACGTGATGTCCCTGTTCGCCCGGTGTTACCCGTTCCTGCGGGGTGCGATCCCCGATCTGTGCCCCGCGGTCGAGCGGTGGTGAGCAGGGCAGGAAGAAAGGGAACCGATGGCAGGCCATTCAAAGTGGGCGACCACCAAGCACAAGAAGGCGGCGAACGACGCCAAGCGCTCCAAGGAGTGGGCCAAGGCGATCAAGGCCATTGAGGTGGCGGCCCGCATGGGCGGTGGCGATCCGGCCGGTAACCCGACGCTGGACGACATGATCAAGAAGGCCAAGAAGGCCTCCGTCCCCAACGACAACATCGAGCGTGCCCGCAAGCGCGGGGCCGGCGAGGAGGCCGGTGGCTCCGACTGGGAGAACATCACCTACGAGGGTTACGGCCCCAACGGTGTGGCCGTGCTCATCGAGTGCCTCACCGACAACCGCAATCGCGCCGCCACCGAGGTGCGCACCGCCATGTCGAAGAACGGCGGCAACCTGGGCGAATCGGGTTCCGTGTCCTACCTGTTCACCCGCACCGGCGTGGTGCTGGTGGACAAGGGTGAGCTCAGCGAGGACGACGTCCTCATGGCGGTCCTCGACGCCGGCGCGGAGGAGGTCAACGATCTCGGCGAGAAGTTCGAGGTCGTCTGCGCCCCCACCGACCTGCCGGCCGTGAAGGAGGCCCTCGAGGAGGCGGGCATCACCGTCGACGAGGCCGACCAGGACTTCCGGGCCTCGGTCGAGGTGCCCCTCGATGTCGAGGGGGCAAAGAAGATGTTCCGGCTTATCGACGCCCTCGAGGACTCCGACGACGTCCAGGACGTCTACACCAACATGGATCTCTCGGACGAGGTCCTCGCCGCCCTCGACGCGTGATTCGGACGTGTGTGCTATAACTGGGGGGACACTGGCACAGTAGAGAGGCGGGCGCGTGAGTCTGACAGGACTGCGGGTGATGGGGATCGACCCGGGGTTGACCCGGTGCGGTCTCTCCGTCGTCCAGGCCGGGCGGGGCAGGGAGGTCCTCCCCGTCGCGGTCGGGGTGGTGCGCACCCCGGCCGACATCGATCTGGCTGAGCGGCTCCTGCGCCTGTCCACGGCCGTCAATGAATGGATGGATGACTATCGTCCGGATGTCGTGGCGGTCGAGCGGGTGTTTGAACGCGGCAACGTGTCCACGGTCATCCACACCGCACACGCCTCCGGGGTGCTCGTCCTGGCGGCCGCCCAGCGGGGGATCCCGGTGCACATGTACACGCCCTCCGAGGTGAAGAAGGCGGTGTCCGGCAACGGCCGGGCCGACAAGAAGCAGATGACCGCCATGATCACCCGCATCCTCGGCCTCTCGGCGCCGCCGAAGCCCGCCGACGCCGCCGACGCCCTCGCGCTGGCGGTCTG
This sequence comes from Corynebacterium nasicanis, assembly GCF_042658165.1. Taxonomy (NCBI): domain Bacteria; kingdom Bacillati; phylum Actinomycetota; class Actinomycetes; order Mycobacteriales; family Corynebacteriaceae; genus Corynebacterium; species Corynebacterium nasicanis. The sequence goes on along the minus strand of NZ_JBHSQE010000001.1, from coordinate 47,895 downwards.
TCACTGCTGGCGCGCCCCGCTGCTGGCCCGCACCACCGCCCTGCTCAACTCCGGAGGAACCCCATGATCGCATCCGTGCGTGGCACCGTCATCGCCCTCGGCCTGGACCATGTGGTCATCGAGTGCGCGGGCGTCGGCTACCGCGTCGAGGCCACCCCCTCCACGCTGGCCACCCTCCGGCGCGGGGAGGAGGCGTTTCTGCTCACCAGCCTCATCGTGCGCGAGGACGCCCACATCCTCCACGGTTTCGCCTCCGACGAGGACCGGGGGATGTTCCACCTCCTGCAGACCGTCACGGGGCTGGGGCCGCGCCTGGCGGTGGCCTGCCTGTCGGTGTTTGACGCGGGGGAGATCTCCGCGGCGATCGCGGGCGAGGACGCGAAGGCACTGCAGCGAATTCCGGGCGTCGGTAAGCGGATGGCCGAGCGGCTGGTCCTCGAACTCAAGGACAAGGTGGCGGCGTACGTCCCGGCGCCCCCTGCCGGGGAGACGGGGGCGCCTGCCCTGAGCCCCGCGGCGGCCTCCGTCGCACAGCAGGTCACCGACGCGCTCATCGGGCTCGGATTCACGGAGCGCGTGGCCCAGCCGGTGGTCGAGGGGGTCCTCGCGGAGGATTCCGGCCTCGACACCGCCGCCGCACTGCGCGCCGCGCTGGCCCAGCTCGGTCGGAAGTAGGCTGACGGGGTGAGCGACATGGAGAGGACGGAGTTCCGGCTGCCGGAGGGATCCGACATCGACCGGGACGTGGATACGCGGCTGCAGGCGGGGGAGCAGGAGTCCGAGACGACGCTGCGGCCCAAGAACCTCGACGAGTTCATCGGCCAGCAGAAGGTGCGCGACCAGCTTTCCCTCGTGCTCACCGGCGCGAGGAATCGGGGGGTCACCCCGGATCACGTGCTGCTGTCGGGTCCGCCCGGCCTGGGTAAGACGACGATGGCGATGATCATCGCCCAGGAACTCAACACCAACCTGCGCATGACCTCAGGCCCGGCACTGGAGCGGGCGGGCGATCTCGCCGCCATGCTGTCGAACCTCATGGAGGGCGACGTCCTGTTCATCGACGAGATCCACCGCATGGCGCGCCCGGCGGAGGAACTGCTGTACATGGCGATGGAGGACTTCCGCATCGACATCATCGTCGGCAAGGGTCCCGGAGCCACCTCCATCCCCCTGGAACTGCCGCCCTTCACCCTCGTCGGGGCGACGACACGCTCGGGCATGCTCACCGGCCCCTTGCGCGACCGTTTCGGCTTCACCGCCCAGATGGAGTTCTACGACGTCGCCGATCTCACCCGGGTGGTCACCCGCGCAGCGAAGATTCTCGACGTCACCATGGATCCCGATGCCGCCGTGGAGATCGCCTCGCGCTCGCGGGGGACACCACGCATCGCCAACCGGCTGCTGCGGCGCGTCCGGGACTTCGCCGAGGTCAACGCCGACGGCCACATCAACCTCGCCGCCGCCCAGGGCGCCCTGCACGTCTTCGACGTCGACGACCTCGGCCTCGACCGCCTCGACCGCTCCGTGCTCTCCGCCCTCATCCGCGGCCACGGGGGTGGGCCGGTGGGCGTGAACACCCTGGCCATCGCCGTGGGCGAGGAGCCCGGCACCGTCGAGGAGGTGTGCGAGCCCTACCTGGTGCGCGCCGGCCTCATTGCCCGCACCGGGCGGGGCCGCGTCGCCACCGCCAGTGCGTGGCGCCACCTCGGACTGCAGCCGCCCGAGGGGACGCTGGGTCTGCTCTAGGGAGGATCGCTCCGCAACCGCCCCTCGCCGCCGCCGGAAAGGGCAGTTGCGGAGTGAACTTCACCATCCGCCCCCTCGGGTGGTCGGCGGGGATGGGCGTCTGGCACACTGGGGCACCATGGATATTCTTCTTCTTGTCCTCATTGTCGCGGTGTTCATTCTCCCGTCCTTCCTCATGATGCGCAGCCAGCGCCGTCGTCAGGGAGAGATGCAGGCCATGCAGTCTTCCCTCGGGGTCGGGGACCGGGTGGTCACTGTGGCTGGCATCCACGGCACGATCGTCGGGGCCCGCGAGACGCAGGTCGAGGTCGAGATCGCTCCGGGCGTCCAGGTCACCATGGACCGTATCGCCATCATGCGCCAGGCGACGCCGGAGGATCTCGGGGTGGTTCCGGTCGTCGATGAGCAGATCGGCTACCAGCACCCCGAGCAGCCGGAGCACCCGGAGCATCCCCAGCATCCCGAGCATCCCGAGCACCCCGAGAACCGCTAGTTCCCGCCCGCACCACCGCCGTTCCCTTTTCGAGGGGGCGGCGGTTAGTTGTTTTCGGGGCAACATCCCGGGGTCCCGCACGGAGTGGGGGTCGGTGATGACGTAGCATGATCGGTTGTGCACCTGCCGCCCACGGGGCCGTGCAGGTGGGAGAAAGAGCCACAAACAGATGGAGACAGTTCATTGTCCGTCACAACCCGACGCGAGAAGGCGGGGTCCCAGAGGGCCTGGCCGAAGCGCGCGCTGGCGCTGTTCGCCCTGATCGTCGCTGTGGTGTGGGCGCTGGTGTTGTTCACCGGCGACCGCCAGGCCAGCCCGAAGCTGGGCATTGACCTGCAGGGTGGCACGCGTGTGACCCTGGTGCCGCAGGGGCAGGAGCCGACGCAGGAGCAGTTGTCGCAGGCCCGCACCATCCTGGAGAACCGTGTCAACGGCATGGGTGTCTCGGGGGCGAGTGTGGTGACGGACGGTAATACGCTCGTCATCACGGTGGCGGGCGAGGACACCTCGGAGGCCCGCGCGGTCGGCCAAACTTCGCAGCTGCTGTTCCGCCCGGTGGCCACGCCGTCCAACCCGGACATGGGGTCTCTGAGCGAGTCGCTCGGGACGATGGCCAACCGCTGGGTGGAGCTGGGCATCATCACGCCTGAGCAGGCGGAGAGCTCGATCGCCACGGTCATTGACGCCGTGAACAAGCAGCAGCCGGAGGGGACGGATCCGGTGGCGGCGCCGGAGATCACGGCCACCCCGCTGCCGAGCCCGGAGAACTCGATTGAGTCGACGGAGCGTCGTCAGGAGATCACGGAGCAGCTGCGCACGGACCGTCAGTCGACGGATCCGACGGTGCAGGCCGCGGCGAGCACGCTGCTGCGCTGTGACGCCGCGACGGATCCGCTCGCCGGTTCCGACGATGCCGCGCTGCCGCTGGTGACCTGTGAGCCGGAGACCGGTCAGGTCTACCTGCTTGATCCGGCGCCGCTGCTGTCGGGGATCACCGCGGAGGACGGGCCCCGCCTGACGGGCAACGAGATCGATTCGAACCGTCCCATCACCGGCGGTTTCAACCCGGATTCCGGGCAGATGGAGATCAGCTTCGCCTTCAAGACGGACGGCGCGAACTCCGGGTCCCAGACCTGGGCGGACCTCACCCGTGACTACCTGCAGCAGCAGGTGGCCATCACCCTGGATTCCCGGGTGATCTCCGCGCCGGTCATCCAGTCGGCGACCCCCTTCGGTTCGGCGACGTCGATCACCGGCAGCTTCACGCAGGAGTCGGCCGCGGAGCTGGCGAACAACCTGCGCTACGGCGCACTGCCGCTGTCGTTCGCGGGTGAGGACGGGGAGCCGGGTGGCACCGCCCAGTCGGTCCCGGCGTCCCTGGGTGTGGCCTCGCTGCAGGCGGGCCTCATCGCGGGACTGGTCGGCATGGTGCTGGTGACCATCTTCGTGTTCGCCTACTACCGGCTCTTCGGTTTCATCTCGCTGATCACGCTGTTCACCGCCGGGGTCCTGGTCTACGGTTCGCTCATCCTGCTGGGCCGGTGGATCGGGTACTCGCTGGATCTTTCGGGTGTCGCGGGCCTCATCATCGGTATCGGCACCACCGCGGACTCCTTCGTCGTGTTCTACGAGCGCGTCAAGGATGAGGTGCGTGAGGGGCGGACCTTCCGTTCCGCCGCCCAGCACGGTTGGGATCGCGCGAAGCGCACGATCGTCACCGGCAACATGGTCACCCTCATCGGCGCGGTGGTCATCTACTTCCTCGCGGTCGGCGAGGTCAAGGGCTTCGCGTTCACCCTCGGCCTGACCACCGTGTTCGACCTGCTGGTCACCTTCCTGGTCACCGCCCCGCTCATGCTGCTGGCGGCCCGGAAGCCCTTCTTCGCCAAGCCGTCCGTCAACGGCATGGGCCAGGTGTTTGAGCTGGCCGAGCGCAATCGTCGAGAAGCAGTCACCGCCACCCCGGAGGAGAAGTAGATGAGCAAGGGCACGTTCAACCGCCTGTACACCGGCGAGGGCGGCGTCGACTTCATCGGCCGCTCCCGCCTCTGGTACTGGATCACCGCCGCGCTGCTGGTCGTCTCGATCGCGGCGATCGGGATCCGTGGTTTCGACCTCAGCATCGATTTCGAGGGCGGCACCAAGATGAACATGCCGGCCGGCGATCTCGTCGCCGAGCAGGTGGAGGAGACCTTCGTCGAGGCGACCGGCGTCACCCCGACGCTGACGCAGATCGTCGGCGCCGGCGATTCCCGCTCCCTGGAGATCAACTCGGAGCGCCTGACCACCGAACAGGTGGAGCGGGCCCGCGCCGCCATCTACGAGGAGCACCAGCCCCTCGACGCGCAGGGCCAGCCCTCCCCGGACGCCATCGGTGATTCGACGGTCTCCGAATCGTGGGGCTCGACGATCACGCAGCGCATGCTCATCGCCATGGCCGTCTTCCTCGGCCTGGCGTTCCTCTACATCGCCTTCCGCCTGGAGAAGGAGATGGCGGCCGCGGCGATGATCGCCCTGCTTATCGACGCCGTCCTCATCGCCGGCATCTACGCCCTCTTCGGCTTCGAGGTGTCCCCGGCCTCGGTCATCGGCCTGCTCACCGTGCTGTCCTTCTCCATCTACGACACGGTCATCGTCTTCGACAAGGTCCGGGAGAACACCGCCGGATACCTCAATTCCCGCCGCGCGACGTACGGGGAGGAGGCGAACCTGGCGGTCAACCAGACCGTCATGCGTTCCATCTCCACGTCGGTGATCTCGGCGCTGCCGATCATCGCGCTCATGGTGGTGGCCGTGTGGCTCATGGGGGTGGGCACCCTCAAGGACCTGGCGCTCATCCAACTCATCGGCGTCGTCGAGGGCGTGTTCTCCTCGATCTTCCTGGCCACCCCGATCCTCGTGGGCCTGATGAACCGCCGCAAGGACACGAAGAAGCACAACCAGGAGGTCGCGGACTACCGCGCGGGTCGGCTCCGCGAGGAGGAGGGCGACGGCGACGGCGAGGACGCGGGCGTCGAGAAGCGACGTACTGTCGCCACCCCGCACACCCCCGGCGTGGGCACCACCTGGCGGCCCGGTCGCTCCTAGTCCCTTCCGTCCCCCGCTGACCGCATATACTGGGCAGATCAACAACCGGTTCCGGGACCGGGGGACAGAGAGGGACGACGTGTCGATACGCAAGTGTGTGGGGGCCGCCGCGGCGGTGTTGCTGGGGGCCTCCCTGCTGGTGTCGTGCGGGGCGGGCGACGAAGGCTCGGGCCCGGGAGGGCGGGGGCCGGATTCGACCGACCACTTCGGTTATCTCCTCGACACCTCGCTGCGTACCTCCAACGCGGCCTCGTGGGTGGGCACGTCCTCCAATACGGAGGCGCTGTCGGGGCGGCTGTATCCGGCGGTGTTTGTCCCGGGTCCCTCCGGGCAGATGATCCCCAACACGGATCTGGTGCAGACGCAGGTGCTGCCCGGGGCGAATCGCCAGGTTGTCTACACTCTCGCCGAGCCCGCCGCGTACTCGGACGGCGTCCCCGTCACCTGCACCGACTTCCTGCTCCACTACAAGGCCGGGGTGCACGCCGGGCTGTTCGGCGCCCATCTCCCGCAGACCGATGAGGTGCTGCGCCTCGACTGCGAGCCGGGGCAGAAGCGCTTCACCGTGGTGTTCAAGGAGGAGGCGGGCGGCCGCTGGCGGCATCTTTTCGGCCCGGGCACGGTACTGCCGGCCCACGCCATCGCGGCGCGCGCGGGCATGAGCGAGCAGGAGCTGCACGCCGCCCTGCAGCAGGATGACCTGGTCACCCTCGCCGAGGTGGCGCCGATCTGGCGCGACGGCTTCAACCTGGACGCCTTCGACCCCGAGCTGCAGGTCTCCTCCGGCCCCTTCGTCATCGACCGGGTGGGGGAGCACGGCGAAGTCGTGCTCGTGCCCAACGAGCACTACTACGGCGATCAGCCGAACCTGCGCACCATCGTCGTGTGGCCGCGGGGCAGCGACCCCCGTCACCTGCGCGCCGAGGATGCCCTGCGCATCGCGGATGTGCGCACCGGCGACACGGGCTGGGTGAACCGGGACGACCCGGAGAACACCCTCGACATCACCGCAACCGTCGGCGATCTCACCGACAGCCTCGTCCTGGGGGATCAGGGCGTGTTCGCGAGCCCCTGGTCGCGGGAGTCCTTCGCCGCGTGCGTGGACCAGCGGGCGGTGGCGGAGGCGTCGTCACGCATCAGCGGCATTGAGGTCCCGCCCGTGGGCCTGCACACCCTGCCGCACCACGACCCGCTGGCCCCGCAGTTGGCGGACGTCGCGGACGCGCACCTGGGCACCGACATCCCGCGCGCACAGGAGATGGCCGGCGCGACGGTGCGGGTCGGCTACGACGGCCCCGACGAGCGCAAGGCCGCGATGGTCGAGGCGATCCGGGTGTCGTGTGAGCCGGCCGGGATCACCGTGGTCGACGCCTGGGGCGAGGCCTCCACCCTGGCGGATCTCGCGCGCACGGCGACCGGCCAGTGGGGCGAGCTGATCTACGTCGAGGGCGCCCTCGATGCGGTGCTCATGGCGGTGGACCCCCTGGCGGAGACGGGCGCGGCCTCGGCCCGCGCGACGTCGCTGGCCTATCTGCGGACCCGGGAGGAGGAGCTGTGGACGGACGTCCCGAGCATCCCCCTGTCGGCGCAACCCCGCAGATTCGTGATCGACCGCACAGTGGGTAACGTAGTGATGTACACAGGACTGGCCGGTATCGGCTGGAACATGGACCGATGGCTGAGCGAGGACGACGGTGCTGGAGCAGACGCAGATGAATAGGTACGGGAGCGCCCGCGAGGCCCTGGCGGCCCGGATCCGTTATGTGCAGGACTGGCCGGAGGAGGGGATCCTCTTCGAGGATCTCACCCCGGTGCTCGCCGACGCCGATGCGTTCCAGATCGTCGTCGACGAGCTTGCCGACGCCTGCGTCAGGCTCAACGCCGGCATGATCGGCGGCCTCGACGCCCGCGGCTTCCTCCTCGGCTCCGCCGTGGCCTACAAGCTGGGCCTCGGGGTGCTGGCGATCCGCAAAAAGGGCAAGCTCCCGCCGCCGGTGATCACGGAGGCCTACTCCCTCGAGTACGGGACCGCGGCCCTGGAGATCCCGGCGGACGGCCAGGACCTCGCGGGGGTCAAGGTGGTGCTCGTCGATGACGTCCTGGCCACCGGCGGCACCCTCGTCGCGGCCCGCAAACTCATCGAGCAGTGCGGCGCCGAGGTGGTGGGCAATGTCGTGGTCCTCGAGGTCGCGGAGCTCGGCGGCCGCGAGCGTCTGTCCGATCGACCGCTGGTGGTGATCAACGAATGACCGATCGTTCCCGTCCCCGTTCCACCGTCGGCGTGCGCGGCATGTCGGCCCGGCTGGCGCGCTCGCTGACCGGCACCCGGGTGAAGACCAACTCGGTCCTCGATCCGCTGCTGTCCATCCACCGCCAGTTCCATCCGCGTGCCGACGCCGAGGTGCTCTCCCGCGCCTACGAGCTCGCGGAGACCCTCCACGAGGGGGTGTTCCGCAAGTCGGGGGACCCCTACATCACCCACCCGCTGGCGGTGGCCACCATCGCCGCGGAGATCGGCATGGACACCACCACCCTCGTCGCGGCACTGCTGCACGACACGGTCGAGGACACCGACTACTCCCTCGAGCAGCTCACCGATGACTTCGGCGCCGAGGTCGCGCGCCTGGTCGACGGCGTGACCAAGCTGGACAAGGTGGCCCTCGGGGCGGCCGCCGAGGCCGAGACCATCCGCAAGATGATCGTCGCCATGGCCCAGGACCCGCGGGTGCTGGTGATCAAGGTCGCCGACCGCCTGCACAACATGCGCACCATGCGTTTCCTGCCCCCGGAAAAGCAGGCCAAGAAGGCCCGGCAGACCCTCGAGGTCATCGCCCCGCTCGCGCACCGCCTGGGCATGGCCAGCGTGAAGTGGGAGCTGGAGGACCTCTCCTTCGCCATCCTCTACCCGAAGAAGTACGACGAAATCGTCCGCCTCGTCGCCGACCGCGCACCGTCCCGGGACCGGGCACTCAAGGAGATCGTCACCCAGGTGACCTCCGCGCTGCGGGAGAACAACATCGAGGCCGAGGTCATGGGCCGCCCGAAGCACTACTGGTCGATCTACCAGAAGATGATCGTGCGGGGCCGCGACTTCGACGAGATCTTCGACCTCGTGGGTATCCGCATCCTCGTCGACAACGTCAACAACTGCTACGCGGCCATCGGCGTCGTGCACTCGCTGTACTCCGCGCTGCCGGGCCGCTTCAAGGACTACATCTCCTCCCCGCGCTTCGGGGTGTACCAGTCGCTGCACACCACGGTCATGGCCCTCCAGGGCCGGCCCCTGGAGGTGCAGGTGCGCACCCACGAGATGCACTACAACGCCGAGTTCGGCGTCGCTGCGCACTGGCGCTACAAGGAGACCAAGGGCTCCCACAAGGGCGACCGCGAGGAAGTCGACCAGATGGCGTGGATGCGCCAGCTGCTCGACTGGCAGAAGGAGGCCGCGGACCCCAACGAGTTCCTCGACTCCCTGCGCTACGACCTCACCGCCAAGCAGATCTTCGTGTTCACCCCCAAGGGTGACGTGGTCAACCTGCCGGCCGAATCCACCCCGGTGGACTTCGCCTACGCGGTGCACACCGAGGTCGGCCACCGCTGCATCGGCGCGAAGGTCAACGGCAAGCTCGTGGCGCTTGAGTCGGCGCTGAAATCCGGCGACCGCGTCGAGGTGTTCACCTCCAAGGACCAGAACGCCGGGCCCTCCCGCGACTGGCAGGACTTCGTCGTCTCGCCGCGGGCGAAGGCGAAGATCCGGCAGTGGTTCGCCAAGGAACGCCGCGAGGAGCATCTCGACGCCGGGCGCGACGCCCTCGCCGCCGAGGTCCAGCGCGGCGGGCTGCCGATGCACCGGCTGTTCACCGCGCAGTCGATGAAGACGGTGGCCACGCAGCTGCATTACCCGGACGTCGATGCGCTCTACACCGCCATCGGCGCGGGCAGCGTCTCCGCGCAGCACGTGGCGAATCAGCTCATGGCCGCTTTCGGCGACCAGGACGACGCCGTCGACGCCCTGGCCGCCCGCACCCCGATCTCCGAGATCATCAGCTCGCGGGCGCGCGCCACGGATTCGGAGGCCGGCACCGGCGTCCTCGTCGAAGGCAGCCCCGACGTCATGGCGAAGATGGCGAAGTGCTGTCAGCCCGTGCCCGGCGACGAGATCTTCGGCTTCGTCACCCGCGGCGGGGGAGTTTCGGTCCACCGCACGGACTGCACCAACGCGGAGAAGCTGCGGCTGGAGCCCGAGCGGCTTATCGACGTCGCCTGGGCCGCCGCCGGCGTCCCCGGCGGGGCCTTCGCCGCGACCCTGCAGGTCGAGGCACTCGACCGCCAGGGCCTGCTCTTCGAGATCACCCGCGTGTTCAGCGAGCAGAAGCTGTCGGTGATGTCGATGAACTCGCACGCCTCCGACGACCACATCGCCACCGTGCGGATGACCTTCTCCGTGTCCGACACCAAGCAGCTGGGTCAGCTGTTGACCACGCTGCGCAACACCGAGGGAGTTTTCGACGTGTACCGCGTCACCGCCTGACCCGGCGGGCGCTACGGTTGAGGGCGTGGACCGCTTCCTCGACGAACTGCTCATTGAACCCTGGCGCATCCCCGTCATCATCACGACCGCCACGGGTATCTACCTCGGCTTCATGCTGCTGGCCAAGCTCTTCGGCTCGCGCATCCTCATGGCGATGACCGCCTCCGACGCGGTCATCGTCATCATGTTCGGCGCCGTGTCCGGCCGCGTCATCATCGGCCACCCGCCGACCCTGGCCGCCGGACTCCTCGGCCTGACCACGCTCATGTGCCTGGAGGCGGCCTTCGGCACCCTGCGCCGTTTCACCGGTTGGGGTCGGCTGCTTAACCGGCGTCCGGTGCTCGTGGTCCGCGAGGGGGAGATGCTTATCGACGCCATGCGGCACGCCCACATCAGCCGCACCGATGTGCTCACCGCCGTGCGCCGCGCCGGCCTGGGGTCGATCACCCAGGTGCAGGCGATGGTTCTCGAGCCGACGGGCACGATGTCCGTCATCCGCACCGGGCAGCCCTTCGACCCCGCGGTCCTGCGCGGCGTCGCCGACCACTAGAAACGTCACAGGCCGCCCTCCCCGTCGTGGGGAGGGCGGCCTGGTGAACTGGCGTGAAGTACTGCTTCTTAGCCGTTGATGCGCTGGAAGAAGACGAAAGCGGCGGAGAGGGCGCCGATGATGGCGGTGAAGATGCCGATCCAGTCCTTGAGCTCGCCGGGCTTGACCTGGCCGGTCTCCTTGTCGGAGGAGCCAGCGAACATGCCCTCGGAAGAGCCAGCTTCCTGGGTGTCGCCGGTGGTTCCGGACTGCGCGACGACGTTGACGGTCTCGGCGGAGGCGATGGCCGGAGCAGCGACACCAGCGGTGGTCAGAGCGATGGAGGTGGCAACGGCGGCGATGGCCTTGCGGGAGAAGAGCTTCATGGGGATACCAGTTCCTTGGAAGGGTCGGAAAATATGTGAACAGGCAGTACTTTATATCTCCCGGCAGGACTGTGCAACAGGTTGATTACGAAATGTCGCAGAGGGGCGGGAATCACACTGCCCCGCCCCGGAGAGCCGGGGCGGGGCAGGTGAGGCGTCGATAAGCTGTTTAGCCGGCCTTCTCGATGCGGACCTCGTCGGCGGGAGCACCGTCGGCGGCTCCGCCCTGGGCGCCCGCGGCGGCGATCTTGTCGAGCGTGTCCAGGCCCTCCGCGGAGATCTGGCCGAAGTAGGTGTAGTCCGGGGCCAGCGGGGAGTCCTGGTAGTTGAGGAAGAACTGCGAGCCGTTGGTGTTCGGGCCGGCGTTGGCCATGGCGATGGACCCACGCGGGTAGATCACCGGGGAGGAGGCCGGGCCGTCGAGCTCATCGGTGGGGTACTCGTTGGCGAACTGGAAGCCCGGGCCGCCGGCGCCGGTGCCGGAGGGGTCGCCACACTGCAGGACGTGGATGCCCGAGGTGGTCAGGCGGTGGCAGACCGTGTCGTCGTAGTAGCCCTCCTTGGCGAAGTGCTCGATGGCGTTGACGGTGCACGGGGCGACGGAACGGTCGAGCTCCATGCCGATGGGGCCCTGGTTCGTCGTCAGGGTGAGGGCGACGGTGCCCTCGGTGGAGATGTTCTCGGTCGCCGGGGTGCTCACCTCGCGGGAGGCGTCTCCGGCGCTCGGGTACTCACAGGTCACCGTGGCGGGCAGGGCGGTGGCGCGCGCCATGGTCAGCGGCTCCATCTCCGGGGTCTCCGGGGTGGAGGTCGACTGCTCATCGGCCGTGATCTGCTCACCCGTGTCGCGGGTGGCGAGGAACCAGATGCCGCCGACCAGGGCCAGGATCACCACGGCCGCGGCGGCGCCGATCATGAGCGGGCGGGACTTCTCGGCGCGGTCGCGGGATTTCAGTTCGCGGTCAAGCTGGGCGAGAGCATCCTCGCCGCGTTTCCTGTTGTCGGTCACCGGGGCCTTCTTCTGACGTCGTCGGACATGTACGGTCAGTCAGTCTAACCGGCGGGGAGGGGGCGTGGCACCGTGTGGTGGAGATCTCTATTGTGGGGGCATGGCCAACGTCACCTTCAAGAACGAGTCCACCTCCACCTCCGGCGAGCTGCCCGCCGTCGGCGCGCAGCTGCCCGACTTCACCCTCGTGGGCACCGACCTCTCCGAGCTCACCCCGGCCGATTTCGCCGGTAAGCGCGTCGTGCTCAACATCTTCCCCTCCCTGGACACCGGCGTCTGCGCGGCCTCGGTCCGCGAGTTCAACAAGCGCGCCACCTCGCTCGACAACACCGTCGTGCTCGGCGTGTCCGAGGACCTGCCCTTCGCCCACGGCCGTTTCTGCTCCGCCGAGGGCATCGACAACGTCACCACCGGTTCCGCCTTCCGCTCCACCTTCGGGCAGGATTACGGCCTCACCCTCGAGGGCTCCCCGCTGCAGGGGCTGCTGGCCCGCGCGGTGATCGTCGCCGATGAGGACGGCAAGGTCGTCTACACCCAGCTCGTCGAGGAGATCACCGACGAGCCGGATTACGACGCCGCCGTCAACGCCCTGTCCTAGACTCATCCCCGTCCGCCCCGGCCACCAGCACGGTTGGTCGGGGCTTTGTCCTGTCTGCCATGATGACACCCATGACCCGTTCGGAGCGCAAGCACCTCCTGGCCATCGTGGCGGCCATCGTCCTCATCCTCGGCGGCATCGTCGCCGCCGTCGTGTTCGGCGTGAAGGATGCGGAACCGGAGGTCGTGGCAGAGCAGGCGGCGGTTGCCGCCGCGGAGCCGGCGGAGGCGCCCGAGCCGTTGGACAACGTGAAGGTCAACCGCATCTACCAGGGGGAGGTGCCGGAGGTGGGGGAGACGTTCCGCACCGGGAGCCGATCCTTCGAGTACATGCGCAGCTGGGAAGGGGAGGTCGAGGTGTGGCGCGGCTACGCCCCGCAGATCATCCTCGGCCCCGGCGAGAACTGGTTCCCGGCCGGGCAGCCCGGCTGCGGGGAGGGGCGCTACGTGGTGTCCTTCGCCGCCTCCGGCCCCATCAGCGCCTCGTTGATCGACGAGGAAGGCGAGATCACCGCGGAGCAGGACTCCCGCACGGGCTGGATGCTTCTCGACGACTGCCAGCTGCCCCACGTCGCCCTGCCCACCGGGGCCGAGAGCTCCTCCGACACCGTGGTCTTCGAGGCCCACGAGTTCCAGCCCGCCTCCTAGCCTGTCGCGGTTTCCCCAGGTCGCTGTGCATCGGTGCCGGACTGTTCACCTGGAGTGTCGTGTCCTAGACTTTCCCCCATGCAGCTCCATGGATTCGCCGCCGGCCCCTACCAGACCAACACGTTCGTCGTCGTCAACGAGGGACGCGCCGGAGTCGTCGACCCCGGCATGCACTCCGCCCGGCAGGTCAACGCCCTGCTGGAGGAGACGGGTGCAGAGCTGAGCGAGATCGTGTGCACCCACGGCCACATCGACCACGTCCGGGAGGCCGGGGACCTCGCCGCCCGCTACGGCGTGCCCGTCCACCTCCACCCGGCGGACGAGTTCATGCTCCAGCCGGAGGGCATCATGCCGCAGTCGCGGGTGCTCTTCGAGGTGGAGAAGATGGTGCCCATCGCCGATCTGCGCCCGCTGAGCGATGGCGGCACGGTGCAGCTGGCGGGCATCGAGTTCCGCACCCTCCACGCACCCGGGCATTCCCCCGGCTCCATGCTGCTCGTCCACGAGGACTTCTGCTTCACCGGTGACGTGCTGTTCAAGGGCTCCATCGGGCGCACCGATTTTCCCACCTCCTCGCCGGAGGACATGGACGCCACCTTGCGCGGACCGGTGTGGGACCTGGCGGACACCCTGCAGCTCTTCCCCGGCCACGGCCCCGCCACCACCATGCGCGCCGAGCGCCAGACGAACCCGTTCCTGCTCGCGCTGGGTCGCTAGGTAAAGTGAGTCCCCGTGAGTGACGCGAAGATGAAGTTTGCCTCCCTGTCCGCGCCCAAGGGCGTGCCGGACTATTTCCCGCCCGTCTCCCCGGTGTTCCGCCACGTGCGCGACACCTTCGTGGAGCAGGCACACCTCGCCGGCTTCCAGCACATCGAGCTGCCCGTCTTCGAGGACACCACGCTGTTCGCGCGCGGCGTCGGCGAGTCCACCGATGTGGTGAGCAAGGAGATGTACACCTTCGCCGACCGCGGGGGCCGTTCCGTCACCCTGCGCCCCGAGGGCACCGCCGGCGTCATGCGCGCGGTCATCGAGCACAACCTCGATCGCGGCCAGCTGCCCGTCAAGCTCGTCTACGCCGGGCCCTTCTTCCGCTACGAGCGCCCGCAGGCGGGCCGCTACCGCCAGCTGCAGCAGGTCGGCGTCGAGGCCATCGGTGTCGACGACCCGGCTCTCGACGCCGAGATCATCGCCCTCGCCGACCGCTCCTACCGTTCCCTCGGGCTGCGCGAGTTCCGCCTGGAGCTGACCTCGCTGGGCGATCACACCTGCCGCCCGGCCTACCGCGCCCGCCTGCAGGACTTCCTCTTCGGGTTGCCGCTCGACGAGGAGACCCGGAAGCGTGCGGAGATCAACCCGCTGCGCGTCCTCGACGACAAGCGCCCCGAGGTCCAGGAGATGACCGCTAACGCCCCGCTCATGCTCGACCACCTCTCCACCGAGGCGCGCGAGCACTTCGAGACGGTCACCGGGCTGCTCGACGACATGGCCGTGCCGTACGTCATCAACCCGCGCATGGTCCGCGGCCTCGACTACTACACCAAGACCTGCTTCGAGTTCGTCCACGACGGCCTCGGCGCCCAGTCCGGCATCGGCGGCGGCGGGCGTTACGACGGGCTCATGGCCCAGCTCGGCGGCCAGGACCTCTCCGGCATCGGCTACGGCCTCGGCGTCGATCGCACCGTCCTGGCCCTGGCGGCCGAGGGTGTCACCCCGCCCGGCGTGGAGCGCCGCGTCGACGTCTACGGTGTGGCCCTGGGGGCGGAGGCGAAGAAGGCGATGGCGCGGCTGATCAACGAGCTGCGCGCCGCCGGAATCTCCGCCGACATGGCCTACGGCGATCGCGGCCTCAAGGGCGCGATGAAGGGCGCGGACCGCGCCGGCGCCCGGGTCGCACTCGTCCTCGGTGAGAACGAACTCGCCGCCGGCACGGTGGCCGTCAAGGATCTGGCGGAGCACTCGCAGTCGGACGTGGCGCTGGACGCCGTCGTCGGGGAGCTGCGGGGAAGAATGTAATCGCCCCACAACTTGCTGATGTCATGACAACTCCGGTAAACGTGTCAACATCTCACCTGCTGCACGGAGGAGGACGGATGAGCGTCACCATCGGAGTTGATGTCGGCACCCAGGGAAGCAAGGCGGCGGTCTACACCGCCGACGGCGTCCAGGTCGGCCGCGCCTACACCCCGCACACCATCACCTACCTCGGCCCGGGACGCTCGGAGATGGACCCCGAGCACCTCGTCGACGCCGCCTGCGCGGCCATCGCCGCCGCCCTCGACGACGCCGTCGCCGCGGGCATCAACCGCCGCGACGTCGCCGGCATCGCGTTGTCGGGCATCCTCGTCGGACAGGTGCTTCTCGACGCCGAGGGCACCGTCCTCCATCCCATCATCACCAGCCTGGACACCCGGGCCCAGGGCCATGCCGCCGCCGCCGGGCGCGACCTCGAGCCGCTGTGGCTCAGCGAGTCCGGCACCTCCACGCTCGACGCCTACGCCGCGCCCTTCCAGCTGCAGTGGATCCGTGACCAGCGCCCCGAGGTGTGGTCGCGGGTGGCCCGCACGGTGTCCGTCGCCCCCTACGTCTCCGCCCGCCTGGCGGGGCTGACCCAGGAGGAGATGTACACCGACCCCACCCATGCCTCCGGGTGGATGGTCGGCTGGGATCACGCGACCCGCGACTTCTCCCCGCGCCAGCTGGCCGCCTTCGGGCTGCCGAGCGAGATCCTCCCGCGCATGGTCGCCTCCGACGACATCATCGGCCACGTCACCGCGGAGTTCGCCGCCCGCACCGGACTGCCGGCGGGCACCCCGGTCGTCGCCGGGGCCGGGGATGTCATGCAGTCGACGCTGGCCACCGGCATGATCAACGTCGGCCAGGCCACCGATTCCGCCGGCACCACGAGCATCCTCACCGTCGGTGTGGACGGCGTCCTCCCCGAGGTGGCGGCCATGCCGGGGATGCTCTTCAGCCTGGGCACCCTGCCCGGGCAGGCCATCTACTGGGGCTACATCCGGGCGGGCGGGCTCTCCCTGCGCTGGTTCCGGGACCAGGTGGCCCGTCGCGAGCAGGACGACTCGATCTACGCCACCTTCGACGCCCTCGCCGCCGAGGTGCGCCCGGGTTCCGACGGTGTCCTCTTCCTGCCGTACCTGGCCGGCGGCAACCCTGACAGCCCGCACGCCTCCGGCACGTGGCTGGGCATGGATTCCGGCACCGACACCGCCCGCCTGTGGCGCAGCGCCCTCGAGGCCGTCGCCTACGAGTACGCGACCACCCTCGACGTCGTGCAGCGCGGTGGCGTGGAGCTGAGCGAGGTGCTGGTCACCGGCGGCGGGGCCGCCAGCGCGGTGTGGAATCAGATCAAGGCCGACGTCACCGGCGTCCCCTGGAACCGCCCGCACCGCGTGGACGGGCCGCCGCTGGCCAACGCCGCCCTGGCGAACCAGGCCCTCGGGCTGTCCTCCGGCCTGGCCGCCCAGCTCAGCGAGTGGAACAGCGGGGGCACCGCCGTGCTTCCCGACGCGGAAGCGCACCACTACTACCGGCAGGCCGCCGCCGAGCGCACCCGCCTGCTCACCGGCCCCATGCAGGAGGTCTTCGCCTCCGTCCGTCACCTTCGAGAGCTCTAGGAGAATCATCATGACCCTGCTGTACAAGTGGAACGCCTCCGCGCCCGAGACCGAGCTGCTGCGCACGGCCCAGCCGGAGGAGATCGCCGCCGAGCTGCGCACCCTCGGGGTGCGCTACGAGCAGTGGCCGACCCGGGAACTGGCCGAGGACGCCGACCAGGAGTCCGTCCTCGCCGCCTACGCGGAGGAGATCGCCCGCATCAGCGCGGAGGAGAACTTCGTCACCGTCGACGTCGCCCGCCTGCGTGACACCGGCCAGCCCGATTTCGCCGAGACCGCCCGGGCCGCCCGCGAGAAGTTCCTCGACGAGCACACCCACGCCGACGACGAGGTCCGCTTCTTCGTCGAGGGCTCCGGCACCTTCTACCTGCACATCGGCGACACCGTGCACGCCGTCGTCTGCGAGCGCGGTGACCTGCTGTCCGTGCCGGCGGGCTCCACCCACTGGTTCGACATGGGCACCCGGGACCCCCAGTTCTGCGCCATCCGCTTCTTCCACGACGGCGAGGGCTGGGTCGGCGACTTCACCGGGGAGAAGACCTCGGCCCGGTTCCCGGGCCACGACGAGCTGCTGGCGGGGAAGTAGGACCATGATCACCCTGCCGCGCCCGAGCGTCATCGTCCTCGACATCGAGGGCACCACCTCCTCCACCTGGTTCGTCCACGACACCCTGTACCCCTATTCCCGCGCCCGCTTCGCGGAGGTGCTCACCCGGGAGGGCGACCCGGATGTGGAGCGGGCCCGGGGGCAGATCATCGAGGAGGCGGGACTGGGGGGCGAGGTGGGCGTCGATAAGCTCGTGTCCGCCCTGGAAGGGTGGCTGGACAACGACGAGAAGCGCACGCCGCTGAAGACCTTGCAGGGGCTGATCTGGGCGGAGGGCTTCGCCGCGGGTGATCTCACGTCCCACTTCTACGCGGACGCCATCCCGGCGATCCGCGCCTGGCACGAGCAGGGGATTGACCTGACCATCTTCTCCTCCGGGTCGGTCAACGCGCAGACCGCCTGGTTCGGTAACTCCCCGGAGGGCGACCTGCTGCCGATGTTCAGCGGCCACTTCGACACCGAGAACGCCGGGCCCAAGAAGCTCGCCTCGTCCTACGCGAGCATCCGCGCGGTGCTCGGCGTGCCCGCCGAGCAGATCCTGTTCTTCTCCGACCTCGTCGAGGAACTCGACGCCGCCCGCGCGGACGGGTGGGGGACCGTCGGCGTGCGCCGCGCGGGCGACCAGTACTTCGACCAAGGTGTCGGCGATCACCCGGAGATCTCCTCCTTCGCGCAGGTGACCTGGCAGTGAGCGTGCTCGGCGGCCCGGTCGGCGGGCATTACGACGTCGCGGTCATCGGCGGCGGCATCTCCGGCGTCCAGATCGCCCGCCACGCCGCCGGGCGCGGGCTGCGGACGATCCTGCTGGAGCGCACCGACTTCGGCGCGGGGACCTCGGCGGCCACCACCAAGGCGATCCACGGCGGGCTGCGCTACCTCGAGCAGTATGATTTCCGCGTCGTCGCCGAGTCGGTGAGCGAACGCCGCTACCTGGGGCTGGCCGCCCCGCACCTCGTGCAGCCGCGCAGTTTCCTGCTCACCGCCTACGACTGGTCGGCGCCGCCGGCACCCGTCCTCGGCGCGGGTGTCGCGCTCTACGAGGCGATGGCCTGGCGCCGCAATGCCGGCATTCCCAAGGACATCCGCTCGCCGCGCTTCCGGTGGATCGGGAAGAAAGCCCTGCTCAGGCAGGTGCCGTGGCTGAGCCCCGAGGGCCTCACCGGCGCCTGGCGCCACGACGACACCCTCAACATCCACCCCGAGCGCCTGCTGCTGGCTATCCTCAAATCCTTCGTCGCCGACGGCGGCACCGCGCTCAACCACGCCGAGGTCACCGGCCTGTTGCGTGACGACGCCGGCGCGGTCCGCGGCGTCCGCGTCAACGACAGCCAGGACATCACGGCGACCGTGACGGTCAACGCCGCCGGCCCCTGGGTCGCCTCCGCGCTCGGGGACCTGGCGACCACCGCCGGGGTCCGGGTCCGGCAGGCCAAGGGCGTGCACCTGGTCACCCGCGACCTGGGCAACCGGGACGGCGTCTTCGTCCGCGGGCGCAACGGCCGCCACATCGTGGTCAACCCGTGGCAGGGCAAGACCCTCGTCGGCCCCACGGACACCCCCATGTCCGGCAGCGCCGACGACGCCGTCACCGAGGTCGAGGACATCAACCTCCTGCGCGAGACCCTCGACTCGGTCTCCGCGACGCCGCTGCTGCGCGCGGACGTGGAATCGACCATCGTCGGCGTGCGCCCGCTCATCGACGACGGTTCCGACACCTACACATCCTCCCGCCGCTTCGAGATCCTCGACCACGCCTCCACCGGGCTGCCGGGCCTGTACTCGGTGACCGGAGGCAAGTGGACGACCGGGCGCGCGATGGGGCAGCAGGTCACCGACGCCCTCATCACGGCCCACCGCGGGGAACTGCCGCCGACGCGCGACTTCGATTCCCGCCACCTCGACCTGTCGACCTCCTTCGGCGACTACGACACCGTGACCGCCGCCTTCGAGGCCGCCGCGGCGCGGGTCCCCGCGGCCGGACTCCCGCGCGACACCCGCATCCACCTGGCGCGGCTCTACGGCACCGAGCATGAGGCGGTGCTGCGCCTCGTCGTGGAGCACCCGCACCTGGGTACCTCCATCCCGGGCAGCGCCGACATCCTCGCGCAGGCCGTGTACGCGGTGAGCGAGGAGGCCGCCGAGACCCTCCGGGACGTCCTCGACCGGCGCCTCACGGTGGGCACCCTGGGGCTCGTGCAGGAGGCCGCGGCCCGTCTGGTGGCCGAGACCATCGCCCCGCTTCTGGGGTGGGATGCGGACAGGCGCGAGGCCGAGGTGGCCGAGTACCTCGGGCGCCAGGTGGCGGAGTCGGCGGTGCTCGACGAGGCCTTCGGCTAGTTGAGCGTTCCCGGCAGGCCCGCGCGCAGCAGCTCCTGCGCGTCGTCCGCGGATTCCAGCGCGCGGACCACGGCCGGGAGCATGTCGGTGTGGATGAGCGGCAGGTTGCGCTCGAAGGGGTGGCCCAGCGCCCGGGTCTGCCACTCGTGGCCGGAGTGGCGGGGATCGCCTTCCGGGTAGCGGGGGTCGAGGAGGATGAAGCCGCCGGTCTCCGAGAAGTAGGGGGCCCACACCGTGGCGATACCGTGGAGGACGCGGCGCCCGGTCTCGGTCTCCACCTCCTGGAAGCGCAGGGCCGCGGGGATCCCGGCCGCGCGGTACAGGGCCACGAGCAGCGCGGCCTGGTTGTAGCAGAGGCCCTCCCCGGCGCGCAGAGTGTCGGAAGCGGTGACGGTGACGCCGGTGCCCCCGGTGTCGGCGGGGTGGGAGATGCGGTCGCGGACGTAGGCGAAGACAGTGCGCACGGTCTCCGGCGGCTCGGCGCCGCTCAGGGCGTGGGCGAGGGCGGTGATGTCGGGGTGGTCGGCGTCGATGTGGGTGGTGGGGGCGAGGAACTCGGCGTCGAGATGCATGGGGTCATGATAGGCATATCTCCCCAGGTATAGCTCGCCATGGATATCTCGAGTGGAGGGGCCGTCCGGCGGTGGTTCTACTCGACCTATCCATGCCGAGCTATTCCTGAGGGGATATGCCTCAGGCTCAGCACTCCGGCAGGGCCACCGGCACCCCGAGGTGGACGGCGAGACCCCCGGTGGCGGTCTCCTTGTACTTGCTCATCATGTCGCGGCCGGTGGCGGCCATGGTGCGGATCACCTCGTCGAGGCTCACCCGGTGGGTGCCGGTGCCGCGCCACGCGAGGCGGGCGGCGTTGATGGCCTTGACCGCGCCGATGGCGTTGCGTTCGATGCACGGGATCTGCACCAGCCCGCCGACCGGGTCGCAGGTCAGGCCGAGGTGGTGCTCGAGGGCGATCTCGGCGGCGTGCTCCACCTGGGAGGGCGTGCCGCCGAGCAGCGCGCACAGCCCGGCGGCGGCCATGGCGGCGGCGGACCCGACCTCGCCCTGGCAGCCCACCTCGGCGCCGGAGATGGAGGCGTTGTGCTTGATGATGATCCCCACCGCCCCCGCCGTGGGCAGGAAGCGGCGGGCGGCCGCCTCATCGAAGTCCGGCAGGTACTCGCGGGCGTAGTGCAGGGTGGCGGGGATGATGCCCGCGGCGCCGTTGGTGGGGGCGGTGACCACGCGTCCCCCGGCGGCGTTCTCCTCGTTGACGGCCAGGGCCCACAGGTTGACCCATTCCATGGCCTCCAGCCCGCCGGCCCCCGGTTCCTGCCGCAGCCGTTCGTGCAGGCCCGGCGCGCGCCGCACCACGCCCAGCGGCCCGGGCAGCAGCCCGGAGGTGGACACACCCCGCGCGACGCAGTCCTGCATGGTCTCCCAGACCTCATCGAGATGCTTCTCGACGTCCCCCTCGTTCGCCGCCATCACCTCTGCGACGCTCAGCTCCTCCCGGGCGCAGTGTGCGAGCAGCTCGGCGGCGGTGGAGAAGGGGTAGGGGACGGGAGCCTCCTCCGGCCTGGCGCCGAGCTCCGCGCGGGTGGCGATGAACCCGCCGCCCACCGAGAAGTACGTCTCCTCCGCTCCTTCCGCGGCGAAGATGACGCAGTTGGGGTGCTCTGGCGCGGGTTCCGGGTCGAAGGTGAAGGAGTAGGATAGGCCGTCGATGGTCCCGGTGGGCTCGATGTGGGTGCCCAGCGGCGGGTCCGGGGGAGCGGTGGTGGGGGTGTGGCCGCAGAGTCCGAGGAGGATGGCGCGGTCGGTGCCGTGCCCGACGCCGGTGGCGGCCAGGGAGCCGCGGAGAGTGATGTCGACGTGCGCCGGGCGGCCGTGGGCGGCCAGGAAAGCAGCGGCGGCCCGCATCGGCCCCACGGTGTGGGACGATGACGGGCCGATGCCGATGCTGAAGAGCTCGACGACGCTGGGAGACATGCGCCCCAGTGTAACTAAGGTCACATGCCGTCGTGGCCGCGCAGGAGCTGGGAGAACGGGACGAGGTTCTCCGCCGGGTCGACGCCCGTGCGGCGGCGGCTGGCCTGGCCGGCGGCGGTGACCCCGCCGAGGCCACCGACGCTGGCGGAGGCCACCATCTGGTCGGCGAGTTCGGCGGCGGCGCGGTTGACGCGGGCGTCGAGAAGCGAGCCTTCCTCGGAGCCGAAATCGTCCGTCGCGGCGAAGACGCCCGTGGGCACCACGAAGGCGCGCATGTAGGTGAGCAGCGGGCGGAGGGCGAAGTCGAGCACCAGGGAGTGGCGCGCCGTGCCGGCGGTGGCCGCGATGATGACGGGCATGCCGTTGAGCGCGTCCTGGTCGAGCACGTCGAAGAAGGTCTTGAACAGGCCCGAGTAGCTGGCCTTGAACACCGGGGTGGCCACGATGAGGCCGTCGGAGGCCGAGACCATCTCCTTGGCGGCGTCGAGCGCCTCGGAGGACATGCCGGTGGTCAGCGCACGGCCGAGATCATTGACCAGTTCGCGCAGTTCCAGGACCTGGATCTGCAGGGTCTCGCCGCGCGCCGAGACCGCGGCGGTGGCGGCGGAGGCGATCTGATCGGCGACCTGGCGGGTCGTCGAGGGATTCGACAGGCCGGCCGAGATGACGGTGAGGGTACGCACTACTTCTGCTCCTCACCCGGGTTGACCAGGAAGTGCGGGCTGTCCGGGTTCGCCTTGAGGGAGGCGTGGGACGGCGGATCGGAGGGCACGTGCGCCGGGCGACGGGCCTCCATGCGGCGACGCAGCTCCGGCACGACCTGGGTGCCCAGCAGCTCGATCTGCTCGAGGACGACCTCCAGCGGCAGGCCGGCGTGATCGACGAGGAAGAGCTGGCGCTGGTAGTCGCCCACCCAGTCGGCGAACTCCATGGTGCGCTCGACGACCTGCTCGACCGTGCCGACGGTCAGCGGGGTCATGTGGGTGAACTCCTCCATCGACGGGCCGTGGCCGTAGACCGGGGCGTTGTCGAAGTAGGGGCGGAAGAAGTCCTTCGCGGCCTTCTCCGTCTCGCCGATGAACACCTGGCCGCCCAGGCCCACGATGGCCTGATCCGCCTGGCCGTGGCCGTAAGCCTCGAAGCGACGACGGTAGATGTCGACCATCTTCGCGGTGTGCTCCTTGTTCCAGAAGATGTTGTTGTGGAAGAAGCCGTCACCGTAGAAGGCGGCCTGCTCCGCGATCTGCACGGAACGGATCGAGCCGTGCCACACGAACGGCGGGACGCCGTCGAGCGGGGCCGGGGTGGAGGTGTAGCCCTGCAGCGGGGTGCGGAACTCGCCCTGCCAGTTGACCACCGGCTCGCGCCACAGGCGGCGCAGGAGGTGGTAGTTCTCGATCGCCAGCGGGATGCCCTGGCGGATGTCCTTGCCGAACCACGGGTACACCGGGCCGGTGTTGCCGCGCCCCATCATGAGGTCGACGCGGCCGTCGGCCAGGTGCTGGAGGTAGGCGTAGTCCTCGGCGATCTTCACCGGGTCATTGGTGGTGATGAGCGTCGTGGCGGTGGACAGCTGGAGCTTCTCGGTCTGGGCCGCGATGTGGGCCAGCAGGACCGGGGGCGTGCCGGGGGCGACGAAGGGCGGGTTGTGGTGCTCGCCGGTGGCGAAGACGTCGAGGCCGACCTCCTCGGCCTTGCGGGCCATGGCGACGGTGGCCTTGATCCGCTCGTGCTCGGTGGGGGCCTGGCCGGTGGTGGGGTCCGGGGTGACGTCGCCGATGGTGAAAATGCCGAACTGCATGGGGTTTCTCCTAAGGTTGTCTGCTAATGGCCTTAGTGTAGGTGACGTATCAACATCATGTCAAGGGGGCGGCGGAGTGGCTCCGGCAGGAATGCTCGTTTCTGGCGAATTGGGCGCGGCAATTCGCCAAAAACGAGCATTTGGCCGAGCGACTCTCCATCGCTCTCAGGAGTCGACCGCCTCCATGAGCACCGCGATGTCCGAGCCGCCGATGACCCGGATCGGCCTCTGATCCGTCCGCCCGTCCTCGGTGATGATCGCCGCCCGGGGCATCGACCCGTCCTTCCGGGGCTTGGTCAGGGCGTCGACCGCCTCCTGCGCCAGCACCCCACGCGGCAGGAAGATCGCGCGGTCATTGTCCTCGGCCCAGTCGAGGACCTCGGCGACAGTGCGGGCGTCGAGATGATCGTTGTCGTCGAGATCCGCCGCCACCCAGCGCGCGATGGTGTTCGTGGTGAGGATGCCGATGCACCGCCCGCCCTCGTAGATCGGCAGCTGCGAGATCGTCGTCGAACGGATGACGCGCAGGGCCTCCCGGATGTCGTCGTCCGGGGCGACCGTGCGCACCTCGTGGTGTCCCAGCACGCCCAGCGCCGTCGGGGGATCGCGCAGCAGCAGGCGGATGCGCTCGATGTCCGCCACCGTCTCCGGCAGCGGCTCTGCGATGGGCCGCATGTCGTCGGTGTAGCGGCCGTGGCTGATGGCGTTGCGCAGCTCTCCGTATTCGCGCAGGTCCACCGCGTGTTGTTCGGAGATGAGGTGCCGCCGCACCGCCTGATCGACCATCCAGCGGAAATTGTCGGTCTTCTTCGCGCTCAGCAGTTCCCGCAGGTGGGCCTCGATGTCGTTGAAGGCCGCCAGGAAGGGGATGGCGCGGTTGGGGGCAGTCTGCTCGGTCACAGGATCCAGGGTAATGAGAAGATGTCACTCATGGCCGAGTTCACACGTCCTGAGCTGGACGCCCTGCTGCGGCAGGCCGCCGAGGTGGCCGAGCGCGCCGCCCGTGCGCAGCAGCTTATCGACGCCCCCCGCACCCCGCCCCGCGCCCCCGGCGCCGTGTCCCTCGGCTTCATCATGCTTCCCCCGGGCGCGGTGGCCTGGCCGCCCCGCTTCTACGCCCTCCTGGAGATCGACGGCCTGCCCAACTCCTGGGGGCGCATCCGTCAGTTCCTCTCCGCCGCCGGGGTCATTTCCCTGTTGCGCGAGCGGGCGAAGGACGCCGCCCCCTCCATCCTGGGGCGCATCTTCGCCGGTGGCCGCATCGAGCAGGCGCGGGCGGCGGCCCGGGACCTGCAGGCACGCCTGCAGGACCACTCCTTCCAGGCGCTCGACGCCGAGGTCGCCCGCTACCTGGAGCTGGCCGAGCTGGCCGACCTGCTGCAGTCCCGCGGCGTGCGCCTGCAGCCGGGCGGGCCCGCCGATCACCTGCTGCCGGCGGTGCGGACGGCCGTCGAGAAGACGCTAGGCGCGCCGGGCTCGACGTTCGTGTCCCACGACGCCGAGGCGCAGTCGCGGGTGCTCGCCCGGGCGCGGGCGCTGGCGCAGGATCCGCATTCGGAGCCGGCGCTGCGTCGCGAAGCGGAGCGGCTTCTCGACGCCCTGACCGCAGAGCGGGCCGACCTCCTCCTGCGGCAGCTGCCCGTCGACGCGCTCAAGACCGCCACCAACGAGCGGCTGCGCTTCACCGGGCTGGAGACGATCGGCGTGTCCACGGTGGCGGATGTGCTGGCCACCCCGACCGGGCGGCTCACGCAGGTGCCGGGCATCGGGGAGACCACCGCGCGGCGGCTGCGCGCGGCGGCGGAGACTCTGCGGCAGGAGGCCGTCGGTACGCACTCGACCGGAATCGGTGACACCCCGACGGCTGCCGCGACGGCGCTCGTCCGGCTGCTCGCGCAGTTCGACCAGCTCACCGCCCTCGACGAGATCCAGCGCGCCCGGCGCCGGCGCCTCCTGGCCGCGGCGGAGCGGATTCCCGCCGCCGGGGGAGTGTGGGACGTGCTCGTGGGCGAGGGTCCGGAGTGGAACGAGTTCCTCGACGACATCGCATGGGCCGACATCCACCCGGAGCTGCTCGCGCCCGCGCGGCCGGTGAGCGTGTCGGGGGACAGCTGGTCCGACTACCTCTCGCGCCCGGCGCACTACCAGGCGCTGCTGTCCACCCTGCTGGACCTGCAGGTCGAGGGCGGCGAGGACCTGGCCGCCGACATCCTCGCCCGCATCCGCGCGCTCCGCCTCGACCAGACGCACCTGCGGGACCTGCACCTGCGCGGCTACCAGTCCTTCGGTGCCCGCTTCGCCCTCGTGCAGGAGAAGGTCATCCTCGGCGACGACATGGGCCTGGGCAAGACGGTCCAGGCGCTGGCCGCGGCGGCGCACCTGCACGCCTCCGGGCAGCGCCGCACGCTCGTCGTCTGCCCGGCCTCCGTGCTGCGCAACTGGGAGCGCGAGGCCCGCCGCTTCACCGACCTGCCCGTCTACCGCGCCCACGGCCCCGAGCGTGGGGAGGCGGTCCGCGCCTGGGAATCGGAGGGCGGCATCTGCCTGCTCACCTACGACGGGGCGCGCACCACGACGCTGGCGGCGCCCGATTTCGTGGTGGTGGATGAGGCGCACTTCATCAAGAACCCCGCCACCGGCCGCACCCGCGCCGTCCGCGCGCTTCTCGACGCCGCCCGCTACGCCCTCCTCCTCTCCGGCACGCCCCTGGAGAACCGGGTCTCCGAATTCGCCACCCTGGTGAGCTTTGTCGCCCCGGAGCTGGTGAGCACCGGCATGTCGGAGATGGCCGCGGCGGACTTCCGCAAGCGCATCGCCCCGGCCTACCTGCGTCGAAATCAAGCCGACGTCCTTGACGAACTCCCCGAGCGCCTCGACCAGACCGACTGGATCGACCTCACCCCGGCGGATGAGCGGCACTACGCCGCGGCCGTCGAGGAGGGCAACTTCATGGCCATGCGCCGCGCCGCCATGACCACCCCCGGATCCGTGCCGGCCAAACTCGAGCGCATCCAGGAGATCGTCGAGGAGGCCGCGGAGGCCGGGCGCCGCGTGCTCATCTTCACCTACTTCCTCGAGGTGCTCGACCGGCTCGAGGCAGCCTTGGGGGCGCGCGTGGTCGGGCGCCTGTCGGGCCAGGTGGCGCCGGCGACGCGGCAGTCGCTCATCGACGACCTCGGTTCCGCCCCGGCCGGGTCCGTGCTGCTGGCGCAGATCACTGCGGGCGGCACCGGCCTCAACATCCAGGCGGCCTCCGTGGTCATCCTCGTGGAACCGCAGGTCAAGCCGTCGATCGAGGCGCAGGCCATCGCCCGCGCCCACCGCATGGGGCAGACCTCCACGGTGCTCGTTCACCGGCTCATCGGCGACGACACCGTTGATGAGCGCATGGTGGAGATGCTCGCCGGCAAGGCCCAGCTTTTCGACGCCTACGCCCGCCCCTCCGAATCCGCCCAGGTGGATGACGCGGTGGATGTCACCGAGGGGCAGCTCGCCGAGGCGATCATCAGGGCGGAGCGGGAGCGCCTGGGGTTCGGGGCCTAAGGCGGCGTCTGCCCCGGCCCGCCCCCGCCACCCTGCCCCTTCGGGGCTCGGGGCTCGGGGCTCGCTTTCGTCCCCTCGGGTTCAGCCCAAATGGCGTCTATTGGGCCCAGAATCGCGCTAATGCCGAGGTCACGAACGCGAAGACATGATCCCGAGTCCCTACCCGAGTTCTTTCAAGTCTGCAACAGGAGTCCGCTCAGCCTGTGGATAACCACTGGTTGTCCACAGAACAAACGCCCCGGAACGATCGACCGGTGCCAGCCGGCTGCATCGCTGCCATCCTGCAGGCATGACGCCAGATTGGAAAGACAGACACCAGCTCAGGGACCTGCGAACAGAAACGTTGAGCTCCACCGAGATCAGTGAGGGGGTACAGAGTGGCAGACTGGTCAAGCTGACCGCCGAGATCGCGATAGACAAGCAGTACTACCACGAACTCCCGCCCTGGAAGAGGGCCGAAGCACGGGCGGTGGCCGTGGGGATCTCCGCAGATAAAGCGGTGGTCTCGGGGATGGCCGCCGCCCGTCTGTGGGGTGTCATGTTGCTGGGAGTGGAGGACGCTGTTGATCTCCACCTTCCTGGCAGGGGACGGCCGGGCGCCAAAGCGGGGTGGATAAACGGCGCCCGATATCGCTCAGCGATTCTCCCGGAATCGCAGGCGACGACTCTAGGAGGCGTCAGGGTCACAGTTCTGCTACGGGCGCTCGTCGATATCGCGCGACATGAAAGCCACTTTGAGGCGGTCGCTGCCATCGACTCGGTGCGAAGAAAATGGCCCAATGTGGACGAGGCCCGCCTGCGGAAAGAAGTCGCTGCGTACGGACGCTTTCCCGGAAAACGCAAGTTCCTCCGGGCTGTCGAGCTGTCGCGGCCGCAGATCGGCAGCCCGTGGGAGACGAAAGCACGCCTGCTGCTCGAGGAGTCTGGGATCACGGAGATCGTGACGGTGGAGACACAGGTGGAGTTCAAGGACACGATCACCGGGCAGCACTACTTCGTCGACATCCTCATCAACGGGTGGTTGGTCCTGGAGTTTGACGGGAAGTCGAAATACACCGGGGAGTACGGGGACGAACCGGAGAAGGTGATCCTCGACGAGAGGGAGCGCGAGAAGGCGCTGCAGAACCTCGGCACCACAGTGCTTCGAACTGACAAGAGCGGTTTGGACGCCAAGCCCGGAGGTACGTGTGAGATGCTCCAGATGGTTCAGCGGGCGTTGCAGAACTTCAACCCGCCGAAGAGCCTGCCCCGTGTGGACGGACTGGACAAGATCGTCAGCTGACGCTGCCCTCGGGGTTCGGCATCGCAACCTCGCGATCGTCCCCTCGAGATCGCCCCGGAAACGCGCTCGTGGGCTCGGGATCGCGGTGATCCCGAGCCCACGAGCGCGAGCCCCGAGCCCCGAGCCCCGAGGTCGGGGCCGGGGTGGTGCAGGGCAGCCGGATTAGGAGCGGTACACCCCGCGGTCGAGGGTGTCGCAGGCGGCCATGGTGCCCTCGTTGTAGCCGGTGAGGAAGGCGTTCTGGCGCTGCTCGGAGGAGCCGTGGGTCCACAGGTCGGGGCGGACCTCGCCGCCGGTGCGCTGCTGGATGTTGTCGTCGCCGACGGCGCGCGCGGTGTCGATGGCGGTGGCCACCTGCTCTCGGGTGATGGGCTCGAGCATGGCGTTCTCGCCCTTGTCGGCGTGGGAGACCCAGAGGCCGGCGTAGCAGTCGGCCTGCAGCTCGATCTTCACGGCGTTGGAGTCCTCGCCGGGATCGTTGTAGTTGGACAGGGACAGGGTGCCCTCGAGCTGCTGGATGTGGTGGCCGAACTCGTGGGCGACGATGTACATCTGCGCCAGCGGGGAGTTGGTGCCGCCGAGGCGGTCGAGCTGGTCGAAGAAGGAGACGTCGAAGTAGGCGGACTGGTCGGCGGGGCAGTAGAAGGGGCCCGTAGCCGAGGTCGCCTGCCCACAGCCGGAGTTGGTCACATTGGTGAACACCACGCGGCCGGGGGCCTGGTAGTCGATGCCGGCCTGCTCGGGAAGCATGGTCGCCCACATCTGGTCCACCGACTGGGCGGTGTAGTCGACGCGGCAGTCGGCGTACTTGTTGCCGTCCTCCGCGGTCTGGCAGTGTTCGAGCTGGCTTTCGGGGCCGCCGGAGGACTGGCCGCCGCCGAGCATTCCGCCGATGTCGGAGGGGTTTCCGCCCATGAGCAGGAAGAGGCCGATGAGGAGCAGGGAGCCGATACCGCCGCCGGCGGCGATGCGTCCGCCACTACCGCCAGTGGTGGCTCGGCGACCACCGGTGACGTTGGCGTCTTTACGGAATGTCATGTGTTGATAATGCCATAGATCACATATGCAGGTGGGGGAGTGAAACGGTGAGTTTTTCGGCGGGGTAGACTCCTCCGGAGAACAAGACTCACTTCCCACCTCATGCTTACTCCTGGAAGGACGTAGAACGAACGTGCTGCGCACTCACCTCGCGGGCGATCTCCGCAAAGAAACCGCTGGCCAGACCGTGACCCTGACGGGCTGGGTGGCCCGTCGTCGCGATCATGGCGGCGTCATCTTCATCGACCTGCGCGACCGCTCGGGCCTGGCCCAGGTGGTCTTCCGCGAGTCGGATGTCGCCGAGCGCGCCCACGACCTGCGTTCCGAGTACTGCATCCAGGTCACCGGCATCGTCGAGCCGCGCCCGGAAGGCTCCGAGAACCCCAACCTCGCCTCCGGTGAGATCGAGCTCAACGTCACGGAGCTGAGCGTCCTCAACAAGGCGGCGGCCCTGCCCTTCCAGATCGACGACTCCTCCCAGGGCGGAGAGGTCGGCGAGGAGGCCCGCCTCAAGTACCGCTACCTCGACCTGCGCCGCGAGCGCCAGGCCGAGGCCCTGCGTCTGCGTTCGCGCGCGAACCAGGCGGCCCGCCGCGTGCTGGACAACCATGACTTCACGGAGATCGAGACCCCGACGCTCACCCGCTCCACCCCGGAGGGCGCGCGCGACTTCCTCGTGCCGGCCCGCCTCAAGCCGGGTTCCTTCTATGCCCTGCCGCAGTCCCCGCAGCTGTTCAAGCAGCTGCTCATGGTCGCCGGCATGGAGCGCTACTACCAGATCGCCCGCTGCTACCGCGACGAGGATTTCCGCGCGGACCGCCAGCCGGAGTTCACGCAGCTCGACGTCGAGATGAGCTTCGTCGACCAGGATGACGTCATCGCCCTGGCGGAGGAGATCCTCGTCGAGCTGTGGAAGCTCATCGGCTACGACGTGCCCACCCCGCTGCCGCGGATCACCTACGCCGAGGCCATGCGTCGCTTCGGTTCCGACAAGCCGGACCTGCGCTTCGACATCGAGATCACGGAGTGCACCGAGTTCTTCGCGGACACCACCTTCCGCGTGTTCAAGAGCGACTACGTCGGCGCCGTCGTCATGGCGGGCGGGGCCTCGCAGCCGCGCCGCCAGCTCGACGGCTGGCAGGAGTGGGCGAAGCAGCGCGGCGCCAAGGGCCTGGCCTACATCCTCGTCGGCGAGGACGGCGAGCTCGGCGGCCCGGTGGCCAAGAACATCACCGACGCCGAGCGGGCCGGCATCGCCGCCCACGTCGGCGCGCAGCCGGGCGACGCCATCTTCTTCGCCGCTGGAGAAACCAAGTCCTCCCGCGCCCTGCTCGGGGCCGCCCGCGGCGAGATCGCCCGCAAGCTGGGCCTCATCAAGGAGGGCGACTGGGCCTTCACCTGGGTCGTCGACGCCCCGCTCTTCGAGCCTGCGGCCGAGGCCACCGCCTCCGGCGACGTCGCCCTGGGTTCTTCCGCCTGGACCGCCGTCCACCACGCCTTCACCTCCCCGAAGCCGGAGTGGAAGGACACCTTCGACACCAGCCCGGGTGAGGCCACCGCCTACGCCTACGACATCGTCTGCAACGGCAACGAGATCGGCGGCGGGTCGATCCGTATCCACGAGCGCGACGTCCAGGAGCGCGTGTTCAACGTCATGGGCATCGCCCCGGAGGAGGCGCAGGAGAAGTTCGGCTTCCTCCTCGACGCCTTCGCCTTCGGCGCCCCGCCGCACGGTGGCATCGCCTTCGGCTGGGACCGCATCGTCTCCCTGCTCGGTGGCTTCGACTCCATCCGCGACGTCATCGCGTTCCCCAAGTCCGGCGGCGGCGTCGATCCGCTCACCGAGGCACCGGCCCCCATCACCGCGCAGCAGCGCAAGGAGACGGGTATCGACGCCAAGCCGGCCCCGACCCAGGAGCAGAAGGCCTAAGTAATGCTCAACCACGCCGACATCGTCGACATCGCCGAGGATCTGCTGTCCAAGCGCTTCGGGGGGAGCCAGCAGCTCTCCGAGGTCACCCAACTGGGCGGATCCGGGAGCGCCGTGGTGCTCCGCGCGCGTGTCGCGTCGTCGCCGTTCCTGCAGCAGCGTTCCGTGATCCTCAAGTTCGTCCCGGAGACCGGCGACGCGCTCGACGATGCGGCCCTGGTCCGGGAGATCGTGGCCTACCAGTTCACCACCTCCCTCTCGGAGGAGGTGCGCCCCGGGCCGGTGCTGCTGGCCCATGACGTGGCGCAGCGCATCATCGTGCTCACAGATTCCGGGGACGGCGACACCTTCGCCGACCTGCTCGAGCTGCAGGACCCGGAACGGCGGGTGTCCATCCTGCGCAACCTCGGCTCGGCGCTGGGGCGGATGCACGCCGGCACGGCGGAGCGGGAGCAGGACTTCAACATCCTCTTCTCCCGGATGCTGCGCCAGCACCCGGAGTCGGGGGAGATCCAGGAGCTGCGTGAGGCCTCCCTCAGCCAGTCCATCCAGCTGGGCGAGGAGCTCCTGCGCAACGCCGGGATCGAGATCCCGGACCTGGTGAGCGAGTTCGCCGCCGACGGCCGCCACCGTCTGCTCTCCGCCCACCACCGGGCGTTCACGCCCTTTGATCTCTCGCCGGACAACATCATCGTGGCGGAGAAGACCCACTTCCTCGACTACGAGTGGGCGGGTTTCCGCGACGTGTCCTTCGACCTGGCCTGCGTCATCGCCGGGTTCCCGCAGTTCCTGTTCAGCCACCCGATCACCGACGATGAGGCGGATGTCTTCATCGAGGCGTGGTCGCATGAGGTGAACACCTTGTGGCCGAATGTGCGTAATGAGGCTCATCTGCATTCGCGGATCATGGCGGCCCTGTTGGGCTGGGCGCTGTCGTCCATCGCGCTGCTGCACTTCGGTTCGATGTCGGCTGCTGTGTCCGTCCTGCATGAATCGGGTGATGATCCGGTCGATCCGGCCACCATGGCCGGGGTGGCGGATCTGCTGCGCCCCTCCTCCCACGGGCCCTTCACGCCCGAGGAGATCGTCGTGCGCCGCGACATCTTCGAGACCTTCGAGGCCCTCGCCCGCTACGCCGCGCGGGGCGTCGACCCCTCCTACGGGGTCATCGCCGCGTTCAGCCAGGGCATCGCGGATCGGGTGGCGGAACCGGGCCTGCGCTAATGGCCCAGGACGCGCTGTTCGACGACGGCCCCGTCGACGATTCCCACGGGTCCGACTTCTTCCACGCCGGCCAGCACGCCCCCCTGGCGGCGCGGATGCGCCCGCGCACCCTCGACGAGGTGGCCGGGCAGGAGCACCTCCTCGGCCCCGGGCGGCCGCTGCGCCGACTCGTCGAGGGCTCGGGGGAGGCCTCGGTCATCCTCTACGGTCCGCCGGGGACGGGCAAGACGACCATCGCCTCGCTCATCTCCGCCGCGACGGAGCAGAACTTCGTCGGCCTCTCGGCGCTCAACTCGGGCGTCAAGCAGGTCCGGGAGGTCATCGACCGCGCCCGCCGCGACCTCATCCACGGCCAGCGCACCGTGCTGTTCATCGACGAGGTCCACCGTTTCTCCAAGACGCAGCAGGACGCCCTGCTCGCGGCCGTCGAGAACCGCACCGTGCTGCTCGTCGCCGCCACCACGGAAAACCCCTCCTTCTCCGTCGTCGCGCCGCTGCTCTCCCGCTCGCTGCTCCTCCAGCTCCAGCCGCTGGACGACGCCGCCGTCCGCGACGTCCTCACCCGTGCGCTTCTCGACGAGCGCGGCCTCGCCGGCCGCGTGCTTATCGACGACGACGCCCTCGAGCAGCTCGTCCTCCTGGCCGGCGGCGACGCCCGGCGGGCCCTGACCTACCTGGAGGCGGCGGCGGAGGCGGTGGCCGACGGGGCGTCGATAAGCATCGAGGTCATCCGTGACAACGTCCACCGGGCGGTGGTGCGCTACGACCGTGACGGCGATCAGCATTACGACGTGGTGAGCGCGTTCATCAAGTCGATCCGCGGCTCGGATGTCGACGCCGCGCTGCACTACCTGGCGCGCATGATCGAGGCGGGGGAGGACCCGCGGTTCATCGCCCGTCGCCTGGTCATCGCGGCAAGCGAGGAGATCGCCATGGCCGACCCCACCGCCTTGCAGACTGCCGTCGCGGCGGCGCAGGCGGTGGCCATGATCGGCATGCCGGAGGCCCGGCTCACCCTGGCCCAGGCGACGGTGCACCTGGCGACCGCCCCGAAATCCAACGCGGTGTACGAGGCGATCAACGCCGCGCAGGCCGACATCCGGGCGGGCAGGATCGGGCACGTGCCACCGCACCTGCGCGACGGTCATTACGAGGGCGCGAAGAAGCTCGGCCACGCCGTCGGCTATCTCTATCCGCACGATGATGCCCGTGGGGTGGTGGCGCAGCAGTACCTGCCGGATGAGCTGGCCGACGCCGAGTACTACCGGCCGAAAGAGGCGGGCGCGGAAAAGCGTATCGCTGAATACATCGGACGGCTGCGGAGGATTGTGCGGGGGAAATAGGAAACCTCGTTTCCGACTATCGTGAATTCTCAGCCCACTAGATGGGTCATTGCTCAACAGTGACCATCCCGAATTCCCACGGTGGCCATGAGAACGTCTCCCGTGCCAACATCGAGGCGGTGGAGGGTGGACACAGTGCTCGGATCCCTCGCTCTGCGCAGCCAGTAGTTGTGGTCTAGTTTTGCGGCTATGAGCGTCTCCTTCCGTCTCCCCGTCATCTCCCCGGTCCTTGATTCGCAGGGCCTGTTCGGCCTCCTCCACGGACTGCCGATCAGGCCCGTCCTACCGGGGCAGGAGGAGCCGGGGCCCCTCGAGGGGCGGATCCTGCGGCTCGGATGGTCGGGTGACATGGGGCGGGGGATCGAGGTGACGGTGGAGGATGGTCACTATGACCTGCGGGTGTTCACCCCCTCCACACTGTCAGACTGGGCGACTGCCGCCCATGTGGCCTCCGCGCTGGCGCGGCACCAGGGGCAAAGCGTCGTGTTGCGGGAGGACGGCAACGCGGTGGCCCCCGATTTTTCGGACGTTGATGTGAGGGGAGACATTGCCTATGGGTTGGAGTCGGTGGGGCGGATCGTAGATAAGCACGAGAAGGTGGAGCTCCCCGGGGCGGTGCGCCAGGTGCAGGTCACGGCGGCCGATGTCGCGGGCTGGGGCGGGGATCCGGAGGAATTCAGCCGCTGGTTCGCCACCACGCAGGATGAGGATCTCTTTGACCCGACGCCCATGTTCGCGCAGTTCACGCCCGGTGAGTCCACGGGTGTCATCGTGCTGTCCGCGGGAGTGGAGACGGTGTTCCCCGTGGAGGAGCCGACGTCGCCCGACTACCCGGATGTCGCGGAATGGATGGTGCTTCTCTATGCCGGGGACGAGCGGGAGGCAGGGCGCGCGAGCGTGGCGCACGTGGTCTCCCATCTCCAGCCGGACAAGTTCCGGGTCCTGCATGCGGGCGCGATTGTCATCCGCCCGCTGAGTATGGCGGAGTTGGAGGCGCTCAGCCAGGGGCCCTCCGGAATCTGAGGGGGCAAGGGGGTAGAGTAGGACGCTGTCATAAAGCTGCCCTAGGAAAGGACACCCCGCGTGCAGACCCATGAGATCCGGGAGCGTTTCACCCAGCACTTCGTCGACGCCGGCCACGAGGCCGTGCCGAGCGCGTCGCTGATTCTCGAGGACCCGGACCTGCTCTTCGTCAACGCGGGCATGGTGCCCTTCAAGCCCTACTTCCTGGGGGAGCAGAACCCGCCGTTCCCCAACGGCACCGCCACCTCGATCCAGAAGTGCGTGCGCACCCTCGACATCGAGGAGGTGGGCATCACCACCCGCCACAACACCTTCTTCCAGATGGCCGGCAACTTCTCCTTCGGCCAGTACTTCAAGGAAGGTGCCATCAAGCACGCCTGGGCGCTGCTGACCAACCCCGTGAGTGAGGGCGGCTACGGCCTCGACCCGGAGCGCCTGTGGGTGACCGTCTACCTCGACGACGATGAGGCCGCCGGCATCTGGGAGAACGTCATCGGCGTGCCCGCCGAGCGCATCCAGCGCCTGGGCATGGCCGACAACTACTGGTCCATGGGCGTGCCCGGGCCCTGTGGCCCCTGCTCCGAGATCTACTTCGACCGCGGCCCCGAGCACGGCGCCGAGGGCGGCCCGGCCGTCGACGACACCCGCTACCTGGAGATCTGGAACCTCGTCTTCATGGAGAAGGAGCGCGGCCAGGGCACCGGCAAGGACTCCTTCGAGATCCTCGGCGACCTGCCGAAGAAGAACATCGACACCGGCATGGGCGTCGAGCGCGTGGCCTGCCTCCTGCAGGGCGTGGACAACGTCTACGAGACCGACCTGCTGCGCCCCGTCATCGACGCCGCCGAGGAGATCACCGGCGCGACGTACGCGGGCGACGGGATCGACGCCATCCGCTTCCGCGTCATCGCCGACCACTCCCGCACCGGCATGATGCTCATCCTCGACGGCGTCACCCCCTCCAACGAGGGCCGCGGCTACATCCTGCGCCGCCTGCTGCGCCGTATCATCCGCTCCGCCCGCCTCCTCGGCGCCACCGGCGAGACGCTCGAGCGTTTCATGAACGTCATCATGGACACGATGACCCCCTCCTACCCGGAGATCGCCGAGAACCGCGAGCGCATCGTCCGCACCGCCGTGACGGAGGAGCGCGCGTTCCTCAAGACCCTCGAGTCCGGCACCCACCGTTTCGACGAGGCCGCCGCGACCATCAAGGAGCAGGGCATCACCCAGTTCTCCGGCGAGGACGCCTTCACCCTCCACGACACCTACGGTTTCCCCATCGACCTCACCCTCGAGATGGCCGCCGAGGCCGGCCTCGAGGTCGACGTCGCCGGTTTCGAGGCCGCCATGAGCGAGCAGCGGGCCCGCGCCAAGGCCGACAACCTGGCCAAGAAGCACGGCCACGCCGACGTCTCCGTCTACCGCGAGTGGGTCGACAACAACCCCACCGAGTTCGTCGGATTCTCCGAGCTCACCGCCGACGCCAAGGTCCTCGGCCTTGTCATCGACGGTCAGTCCGTCACCCACGCCACCGAGGGCGACGACGTCGAGGTCATTCTCGACGTCTCGCCGCTCTACGCCGAGTCCGGCGGCCAGACCGCCGACCGCGGCCGCCTCGTCGCCGAGGGCACGATCCTCGAGGTGACGGACGTGCAGAAGATCGGCAAGCGACTGTGGATCCACAAGGCGAAGGTCACCGCCGGCGGCATCGACCTCGGCCAGTCCGTGCGCGCCGAGGTCGACGAGGCCTGGCGCCACGGCGCCCGCCAGGCCCACACCGGCACCCACCTCATCCACGCCGCGCTGCGCGAGGTGCTCGGCCCCACCGCCGTCCAGGCCGGTTCCCTCAACCGCCCCGGCTACCTGCGCTTCGACTTCAACTACACCGAGCAGCTCACGCCCGAGCAGCTGGCGGAGATCTCCACCATCACCAACCAGGCCGTCGACGCCGACTTCGCCGTCAACACCATCGAGACCACCCTCGACGAGGCCAAGAAGATGGGCGCCATGGCCCTGTTCGGCGAGAACTACGGCACCGACGTCCGCGTCGTCGAGATCGGCGGCCCCTTCTCCGTTGAGCTGTGCGGTGGTACCCACACCGAGCACACCTCGCAGATCGGCCCCGTCGCCGTGCTCGGCGAGTCCTCCGTCGGCTCCGGCGCCCGCCGCATCGAGGCCTACTCCGGCCTCGACTCCTTCCGCCACCTGTCGAAGGAGGCCGCCCTCGCCTCCGGGCTGGCCGCCTCGCTGAAGGCCCCGAGCGAGGAGCTGCCCGAGCGCATCGCCTCCCTCACCGAGAAGCTCAAGGCCGCCGAGAAGGAGATCGCCCAGCTGCGCCGCCAGCAGCTGGCCTCCCGGACCGGGGAGCTGCTCGAGCAGGCGGCGGAGGCCAGCAAGTTCACCGTCCTCACCCACCGCCTGCCCGACGGCGTCAGCGGCGGAGACCTGCGCACCATCGCCACCGACCTGCGCGGCCGCCTGGCCGGGCGCCCGGGTGTCGTGGTCCTCGCCTCCGCGGACGGCGACAAGCTGCCCTTCATCGTCGGCGCCACCCAGGAGGCCATCGAGCTGGGCGCCAAGTCCGGCGACCTGGTCAAGCTGCTGTCCGGCTACGTCGACGGGCGCGGCGGCGGCAAGCCGGACATGGCCCAGGGTTCCGGTGCCAACGCCGCGGGCCTCGACGCCGGATTCCACGCCGTGCGCGAGGAGCTCGCCGGACTCTAGAGGAGTGCCGAAGTGAAATGCTCGTTTCTGGCGAATTGAAGGATTCAATTCGCCAGAAACGAGCATTGTCGTCGGGGACGATGGGGCGTCGATAAGCGAGGTTCTCAGGGTAGTGAAGACACGCCGGGGTCGGTGCTGTGACAACGTTGTGATCGCGGATACCTTTAAGGCGCACCACTGACATCTTCCTGAGAAAGGTCCACAGCAGCCCATGAAGGTCACCCCGGACACCCCCGGTGCGGACGATCCCGGACAGGGACGCCGCATCGGACTCGACGTCGGCACCGTCCGTATCGGCGTCGCCGTGTCCGACCGGAACGCCACGCTGGCGACCCCGGTGGAGACCGTCGCCCGCGAGACCGGTTTCAAGGACCGCGACAAAGACGACATCGACCGGCTGCTGGAGATCATCGACGAGTACGACGCCGTCGAAATCGTCGTCGGACTGCCGCGCACCCTGCAGGGGCACGGCTCGACGAGCGTGAAGCACGCCAAGGAGATCGCCTTCCGCCTCCACCGGCGGCTGAGCAACGCGGGCCGCACCATTCCCGTGCGGATGGCCGATGAGCGGCTGACCACGGTCGCCGCCACCGCCGCGCTCCGCGCCTCCGGCGTGAGCGAGAAGGCCGGCCGTCGGATCATCGATCAGGCCGCCGCAGTGGAGATCCTCCAGTCCTGGCTCGACGCACGGGCCGCCTACACACAGGAGCACCCATGACCACATCCTCCCCGCAGCGCGGCCCCGGGGGCCGTCGAATGGATCAGAAGTTCGTCAAGCGGCGGCAACGCGGCCTGGCGGTCCTGGTGGCCTCGTTGATCCTGCTCATCGGCGCCGTCATCTACATCGGCGTCCAGATTTCCGGCGGAGGCGGCGACACCGTGGCAGACCGTGATTTCCAGGGCAGCGGCAATGGAGTGCACCAGCTGGTGGAGATCCCCGAGGGTTCCTCCGTGTCGCAGCTGGGGCCGGAGCTGGAGGAGAAGGGAATCGTCAAGACGGACGGCGCCTTCCAGACCGCGGCCGCCAACAACCCCGACGCCGCGAACATTCAGCCGGGCTTCTACCGCCTGCAGGGTGAGATGTCCGCGGCCGCGGCGGTGCAGGCCCTCATCGACCCGGCCAACCGCGTCGAGCTCCTCGACATCCACGGCGGGGCCACGCTTCTCGACGTCAACGTCGTCGGCGGACACTCCCGCCCCGGCATCTACACGCAGATCTCCAACGTGACCTGCACCGAGGGCTCCACCAACTGCGTCGCCGCAGCTGACCTGCAGCGCGTGGGGGCGACCGCCGACCTGGCGACGCTCGGCGTGCCCGAGTGGGCCCGCGAGGCCGTCGCCGCCCGCGGCGAGGACCCGAAGCGCCTCGAGGGGCTCATCGTCCCCGGCCAGTACGTGGTCAACCCCGAGATGGACGCGCAGGAGATCCTCACCGACCTGCTCACCCGCTCCGCGCAGCAGTTCAACGACACCGGCATCGTCGACCGCGCCCGCGCCCTCGACCTGAGCCCCTACGAGCTGCTCACCGCCGCCTCGCTGGTCGAGCGCGAGGCGCCGGCCGGGGACTTCGACAAGGTCGCCCGGGTCATCCTCAACCGCCTCGAGGAGCCGATGCGCCTCGAGTTCGACTCCACCGTCAACTACGGGCTGGAGGACGTCGAGGTCGCCACCACCGACGAGGACCGCGCCGCCGTCACTCCGTGGAACACCTACGCCAAGGACGGCCTGCCGGAGACCCCCATCGCGGCGGCCTCCATGGAGGCGATCACGGCGATGGAGAACCCGGCCGAGGGCAACTGGCTCTTCTTCGTCACTGTCGACCGGGACGGCACGACCGTGTTCAACGACACCTTCGAGGAGCACCTCGCCGACGTACAGCAGGCCCTCGAATCCGGCGTCCTGGACACCAACCGATGACCTACCCGCTGGAGGTCAGCGACATCCGCCACCGCGCGGCGGTGCTCGGTTCGCCCATCGAGCACTCCCGCTCGCCGATCCTGCACAACGCCGGCTACGAGGACCTCGGCATGGCCGACTGGGACTACACCCGCCTCGAGTGCACGGCGGAGGATCTGCCCGGCATCGTCGGCGGGGCGGACGAGTCCTACCGTGGTTTCTCGGTGACCATGCCCGCCAAGTTCGCGGCCCTGGAGTTCGCCACCGAGGTCACCGAGCGCGCCCGCCAGATCGGCTCGGCCAACACCCTCGTGCGCATCGAGGGCGGCTGGCGCGCCGACAACACCGACTGCGACGGCATCACCGGGGCTCTCGGCGAGCTGCTGGGGGAGCGCCTGGGTGAGACCCGCCGGGCGCTGGTCATCGGAGGCGGCGGCACGGCGCGTCCCGCACTGTGGGCGCTGGCCAATGCCGGGGTCACCGACATCACCGTAATCAACCGCTCCGACCGCAGCGCAGAGCTGGCGCCCCTGCTCGAGCCCTTCGGCACGTCCTTCCGCTTCGCCGGTTTCGACTCCGACCTGCGGGCGGCCG
Organism: Corynebacterium nasicanis; assembly: GCF_042658165.1. NCBI lineage: Bacteria > Bacillati > Actinomycetota > Actinomycetes > Mycobacteriales > Corynebacteriaceae > Corynebacterium > Corynebacterium nasicanis. The sequence continues at coordinate 7,903 of NZ_JBHSQE010000001.1, read as the reverse complement.
CCCGGGACGCCGAGGTCATCGTGTCGACCGTGCCCTCCGCAGCCGTGGAGGGCCGGGAGCAGGAGCTGGCGCACGCGCCGATCCTCGACGTCATCTACGAGCCCTGGCCCACCCCGCTCACCGTGGCGGCCGCGGCGAACGGCTACCTCACCGTCGGCGGGCACATCATGCTGGCGCACCAGGCCTACGGCCAGTTCGAGCAGTTCACCGGACGCCCCGCCCCGCGGGCGGCCATGCGGCGGGCGCTGGAGGCCTCGCTGCACTAGGCTGCGGGCATGCTCGGGGGAGCCCTCATCGTGGTGGCCGCGTGGTGCGTGGCCGTCGTCGTGTGCGACGAACGCCACCGCCGTATCCCGGATCACCTCACCGTGCCCGCGCTGGTGGGAGCAGTGGCCGGGGCGTTGTGGTCGGCGCCCGCGGTGCTGTTGGGCGGGGTGGCCTGGGCACTGTTTCTCTTGTGCGGGCGCGGCATCGGGGGAGGGGACGTGAAGCTGGCGGTGCCGCTGGGGATCGTGGCGGCCGCCGCCGGCGGGGTGGGCGCGGTCGTGGCCGCAGTGTTCCTGGCGGCGCTGGTGACGGCCGTGCGCGCGTGGGGGCAGCGACGCGCCGTACCGCACGGGCCCTCGATGGTGGCGGGGACGCTCATCGCGGTGGTGGCCCTGTAGTAACCGTTCGTGTCGGGCGTGCGCGCCGCGGAGAAGTCCCAGGACCGGCGCTGCCCGATACGGGCTCACACGAACCGTTACTACCGGCCCTTCCCGTCCTTTGATCGCCGCAGGTGACGCACCCCGCGGCCCCCCATCCGGGAGTCATGAGCGGAGTGCATGCGTCCTCATGAGATACTGTCCGCATGCTTCGATGGACTACAGCGGGGGAATCCCACGGTCAGGCGCTGGTTGCGCTGGTTGAACACATGCCCGCCGGGGTTTCGGTGACCCGGGAGGAGATCTCTGCGCAGCTGGCGCGCCGCCGCCTCGGCTACGGCCGCGGTGCGCGCATGAAGTTCGAGGCCGATGAGCTCACCCTGCTCACCGGCATCCGCCACGGCAAGACCCTGGGCAGCCCGATCGCCATCATGATCGGCAACTCCGAGTGGCCGAAGTGGACGACCATCATGTCCGCCGACCCGGTCGACATGGAGGATCCGGAGATCGCCGCCGCCATGACCTCCGGTCGGGGATCCAAGCTCACCCGCCCGCGCCCCGGTCACGCCGATTTCGCCGGCATGATCAAGTACGACCACGAGGAGGCCCGCCCCATCCTCGAGCGTTCCTCCGCCCGCGAGACCGCGGCCCGTGTCGCCGCCGCCACCGTGGCGCGCAACTTCCTGCGCGAGACCCTCGGGGTCGAGGTCCTCAGCCACGTCATCTGCATCGGACGTTCGGAGTCCTACACCGGCCCGACCCCGACCTACGCGGACCTCGACGCCGTCGACGCCTCCCCGGTGCGCGCCTTCGACGAGGCTGCGGAGCAGTCGATGATCGCGGAGATCGACGCCGCGAAGAAGGCCGGCGACACGCTCGGCGGCATCGTCGAGGTCGTCGTCGAGGGCCTGCCCATCGGCCTGGGCTCCCATATCTCGGGTGAGGACCGCCTCGACGCGCAGCTCGCCGCCGCCCTCATGGGCATCCAGGCGATCAAGGGCGTCGAGGTCGGGGACGGCTTCGAGGAGGCCCGCCGCCGCGGCAGCGAGGCCCACGATGAAATGGTCCGCACCGCCGAGGGCATCGAGCGCCTGAGCAACCGCGCCGGTGGGCTCGAGGGGGGCATGACCAACGGGGAGACCCTGCGGGTGCGTGCCGCCATGAAGCCGATCTCCACCGTCCCGCGCGCCCTGCAGACCGTCGACATGGCGGACGGTTCCGCCGCGACCGGTATCCACCAACGTTCCGATGTCTGCGCCGTCCCCGCCGCCGGCGTGGTCGCCGAGGCCATGGTCGCCCTCGTGCTGGCGCGCGCCGTGCTGGAGAAGTTCGGCGGCGATTCGGTGGGCGAGACCCGCCGCAACATCGAGTCCTACCTGGAGTACGTCAACGGGCGACTCTCCTTCGGGGAGGACCTGTGACCGACGTGTGCCACACCAGCCCCAAGGTTGTGCTGGTCGGCCCGCCGGGAGCCGGAAAGTCCACCATCGGCCGCCGCCTGGCGCGCGCCCTGGCCCTCCCGCTGGTCGATTCGGACCAGCTCATCGAGGATGAGACCGGGCAGTCCTGCGGCGATGTCTTCAGTGCGCTCGGCGAGCCCGCCTTCCGGGTGCTGGAGGCCCGCCACGTGGCGGACGCCCTCGGTACCGGCGGGGTGGTCAGCCTCGGCGGGGGAGCGGTGATCACCGACACCACCCGCGAGCTGCTCAACCACCACTGCGTCGTGTGGATCGACGTCTCCCCCGAGGAGGGGGTGCGCCGCACCGCGCACGAGGCCACCCGCCCCGTTCTGGCGGCGGAGGATCCGGCGGCGCACTACCGCACCCTGCTGGAGACCCGCGCGCCGTTCTACCATGAGGTCGCGGACTTCCGGGTGCGCACCGACGGCCGCACCCCGCAGCAGTCCGTCGCCGACATCCTCGGCTTCCTCGACTCCCTCTAGAAGGATCACCAGATGACGATCATCGCAGTCAACGGACCCGCGCCCTACGAGGTCACCATCGACCACGACCTCGACGCCGCCGTCGCGGACGCCGCGGCCGCCACCGGGGCCGCCAAGGTCATGGTCATCCATCAGCCGACGCTGGTGGCGCCCGCCGAGCAGCTGGGCCGGGCCCTGGTGGAGCGCGGCCTGGAGGCCGTGCTCGTCGAGGTCCCCGACGCCGAGGACGGCAAGACCCTCGATGTCGCCGGGCAGCTGTGGGACCGCCTGGGGGAGGAGACCTTCGGGCGCCGCGACGTCGTCATCGGTCTGGGCGGCGGGGCGGTCACGGACCTGGCGGGTTATGTCGCCGCGGCGTGGATGCGCGGCATCAAGGTCATCCAGGTGCCCACGACGCTGTTGGCCATGGTCGATGCGGCCGTGGGCGGCAAGACGGGCATCAACACCGCGGCGGGCAAGAATCTCGTCGGCGCCTTCCACGAGCCGGCGGCTGTGTTCATCGACCTCGACCGCCTGGCCACCCTACCCATGGAGGAGCTCATCGCGGGTTCGGCGGAGATCATCAAGACCGGTTTCATCGCCGATCCCGTCATCCTCGAGCGTTACGAGTCCGACCCCGTGGCCTGCCTGCGCGCCGACGGCCACCTGCCCGAGCTCATCGCCCGTTCCGTGGCCGTCAAGGCGCGCGTCGTCGGCGAGGACCTCAAGGAGTCCGGCCTGCGCGAGATCCTCAACTACGGCCACACCTTCGGCCACGCCGTCGAGCTGCGCGAGAACTACCGCTGGCGCCACGGCCACGCCGTCGCCGTCGGCATGATGTTCATCGCCCATCTCTCCGCCGCCCGCGGGCTTATCGACGCCGAGCTCCTCACCCGCCACGGCCACATCCTGCGCTCCATCGGGCTGCCGACGAGCTACCCCGCGGGGCACTTCGAGGAGCTCTACGCCGCGATGACCCGGGACAAGAAGAACCGCGACGGCCACATCCGTTTCGTCGCGCTCACCGGCGTCGGGGAGACCACCCGTCTCGAGGGGCCGGGCGTGCCCGAGCTTGAGGCCGCCTACGCCGCGATTGCGGAGGGATAGGCGCGTGAAGATCCTCGTCCTCAACGGTCCCAACCTCAACCGCCTGGGCAAGCGGCAGCCGGAGGTCTACGGTGCGACGACGCTGGCGGACGTCGAGAAGGAGCTGGCCCAACGGGCCGCGGAGCTCGGCGTCGCGGTGGAGTGCCGGCAGTCCAACCACGAGGGTGAGCTCATCGACTGGGTCCACGAGGCGGCGGATGCGGGCTGGCCGGTGATCATCAACCCGGGCGGTTTCACGCACACCTCCGTCGCGCTGCGCGACGCCCTCGTGGAGGTGAGCGAGTTCATCGAGGTGCACATCTCCAACGTGCACGCCCGCGAGCCTTTCCGCGCGCACTCCTACCTGTCGCCGATTGCCCGCGGGGTCATCGCCGGGCTGGGCACGCAGGGCTACGTGCTGGCCATGGAGGCCCTCGTCAGCAGCTAGTGTGGTGGGGAAACTTCTCACGACGCTCACGCAGGAGGGCCACATGGCATACGCGGACACCCGATTCCTCACCCGACGGCGCGCACTCTCGGCACGACTCGCCGGGATGCGTATCGACGAAATGCTGGTGACCAACCTCAACCACGTGCGCTATCTCTCCGGCTTCTCCGGTTCGCAGGGTGCGTTGGTGCTGGCCAAGGACCTCACCGCGGAGATCTCCACCGACGGGCGCTACACCACCCAGATCGGGGAGGAGGTGCCGGACATCGAGGCGATCATCGAGCGCCCCTCCCCGCAGGCCCTGCTCAAGCGCATCGAGGGGCCGCGGCGGGTGGGTTTCGAGGCGGCCTACGTCTCCGTCGCCGACCTGGAGAAACTGCAGGCGGTGTGCCAGGAGGACGTCACGCTCGTGCCGGTCACCGGGCTCATCGAGGAGATCCGCCTGACCAAGGACAACACCGAGCGGTTGCGCCTCATCGAGGTGGCGGAGCTGGCCTCCCAGGCCTTCGACGAGCTCATCGCCGCCGGGGAGCTGGCGGTGGGTCGCTCCGAGAGGGACATCGCCGCCGACCTCGAGCACCGCATGCGCCGCCTGGGGGCGGAGCGCCCCTCCTTCGACACCATCGTCGCCTCGGGGCCGCACTCCGCCAAGCCGCACCACACGGCGGGCGACCGCATCCTGCGCCGCGGTGACCTGGTCATCCTCGACTTCGGGGCGCACTCCCGGGGCTTCAACTCCGACATGACCCGCACCGTGGTCATGGGGGAGGCCGATGATTTCTCCCGCGAGGTCTACGACATCGTCCTGCGCGCCCAGCTCGCCGGCATCGAGGCCGCGACCCCCGGCACGCGGCTTGTCGACGTCGACGCCGCCGCCCGGTCCGTCATCGAGGAGGCCGGCTACGGCGACTACTTCGTCCACTCCACCGGGCACGGCATCGGCCTGGAGGTCCATGAGGGACCGTGGGCCTCGCAGCACGGGGAGGGCACCCTGGCGGAGCACATGACGCTGACCATCGAGCCCGGCATCTACGTTCCGGGCCGGGGTGGGGTGCGCATCGAGGACACGGTGCTCATCACCCAGGGTCCGGCCCGCATCATCACCCCGGCGAGGAAGGAACTGCGGGTGGTGTAGGCTGATCACGTCAAAACAGCTGACTGTATAGGGAGACACTTCGTGGCATCCACCGCCGATTTCAAGAACGGCCTTGTGCTCAAGGTCGATGGCAAGCTCCAGCAGATCGTGGAGTTCCAGCACGTGAAGCCGGGCAAGGGCCCCGCCTTCGTGCGGACGAAGCTCAAGGACGTCGTCACCGGCAAGAACGTCGACAAGACGTGGAACGCCGGTGTCAAGGTCGAGACCGCCACGGTCGACCGCCGCGACATGACCTACCTGTACAACGACGGCACCTCCTACGTGGTCATGGACGACAAGAACTACGAGCAGGTCGAGCTCGACGCCGACAAGTTCGGCGACGCCGCCCAGTTCCTGCTGGAGAACATGCGCGTCCAGGTCTCCTTCCACGAGGGTGAGGCGCTCTTCGCCGAGCTGCCCATCTCCGTCGACCTGGAGATCACCCACACCGAGCCGGGCCTGCAGGGCGACCGCTCCACCGGCGGCACCAAGCCGGCCACCCTCGAGTCGGGCGCGGAGATCCAGGTGCCGCTGTTCCTGGAGACCGGCAACGTCGTCAAGGTGGACACCCGCACCGGCGAGTACCTCTCCCGCGTCAACAACTAGGGTCGGCGTTGACTGAGACTGAGAAGGAGCGGGACGGGCGTCGCCACGGCGCCCGTTACCGCGCGCGTCGCCGCGCCGTCGATATCCTCTTTGAGGCCGAGGCCCGCGACATCGACCCCGTCGCCATCGTGGAGGACCGCGTCGAACTGGCGCGTCTCGACGAAGAAGGGGTCGCCCCCGTCGCCAGCTACACCCGGGACATCGTCGCCGGTGCCGCCGAGCAGCTCGACACGGTCGACGAGACCATCGAGCGTTACCTCGCCGAGGACTGGGAGCTGAACCGCCTGCCCGCCGTCGACCGCGCCATCCTGCGCGTCGGCGTGTGGGAGATCCTCTTCAACCCCGAGGTCGACGGCGCGACCTCCGTCGTCGAGGGCGTGGAGCTGGCCAGCCAGTACGGTTCCGACGTCGCCGCGCCGTACATTCATGCGGTGCTCGACGATGTCGTCCAGGCGCAATCCGAGCTCAACCCCTTCGTCGAGCCGGTGTCCGACGCCGAGGCTGACCCGCAGTTCACCCCGGAGGAACCGGGTGTCGACGCGGAGCCGCGTCCCGCCTCCGCCGCGGATCCGGGCCCGGGCCCGACGCGCTCGCCGGATTCTCCGGGCGTGTAGTTTCACTACCATCGTGGGCATGGACAAGTTCACGATGGAAGAAGCCCGGTCCCACCGCGTCGGCCCCGATTTCTCGCTGGCTGACGTCGACCCCACCTCGACCCCCGGGTTCGAGTGGGACAAGGAGGCCTGGGAGCGCGAGTTCCACGAGCACGACGCGGAACTCGATGAGCTCCAGGAGAAGCTCTACGCCAACGGCCGCTCGAAGGTGCCCGGCACCGGCGCCGTGCTGCTGGTGCTCCAGGGCATGGACACCGCCGGCAAGGGTGGCGTCATCCGCCACGTCTTCAACGCCTTCGATCCGCAGGCCCTGAAGATCAAGGCCTTCGGGGCGCCGACCGCCGAGGAGCGTTCCCACGACTTCCTCTGGCGGGTGCGGCCGCATGAGCCCGCCGTCGGCCAGATCGCGGTGTTCGACCGCTCCCATTACGAGGACGTGCTCATCCAGCGCGTGCGCCACATGGCCCCGCCGGAGGAGATCGAGCGGCGTTACGACGCCATCGTCGAGTTCGAGCGCGAGATGGCCAGCCGCAACGTGCGCATCATCAAGGTGATGCTCCACATCTCCCAGGACTTCCAGAAGCAGAACCTCATCGAGCGCCTCGAGGACCCGGACAAGCACTGGAAGTACAACCCCGGCGACCTCGACGAGCGGGAACTGTGGGACGAGTACCAGGAGGCCTACGAGATCGCTATGAAGCGCACCTCCACCGACTTCGCCCCGTGGTACTGCATCCCCGGTGACCGCAAGAAGTACGCCCGCATGGCGGTGAAGTACCTCGTGCTCGACGCACTGCGCTCGCTCAACATGAGCTGGCCGCCCGCCAACTTCAACGTCGAGCTGGAGCTGGAGCGGGCGAAGAAGTCGTAGTTGGGCGGAAAGGAAGGCCGCGAAGCCCCCTTCCGAACGGGCAGGTTCAGGTGGTGGATGCAGCATTCCCTGATAGTAGTGGACATGGCATCCACACGATACAAGCGTGCTGACCAACAGACACGGGCTCGATGGAGAGAACACGCGGCTGCCAACGCATTACGTGTGCTGCCGGCTCGGGTAGCCGCAGAGGAACTGGATATCTGACAGCAGCGGGTCTCCGAGCTTGTCAGAGCAGCCGGAATCAAAGTCCCCCGCGACACCGGTGGCCTTGCTTACGTGTACCAGCATCGTCAGTGAATAGCCCAGGAATTGGCGCTGACCGGCATGAGCGCCCACGGAATTCCCGCTAAGTAGACGTCAGACATACCGGCTCTTCACGATTTGAAGTGCGTAGCTGACCACGGGGTGGGGTTCGGGGTGGCACAACATGTAGGGGTCCTGGCCGGTACAAGATGAGAGTTGCGAAGCTTCCATCTGACCGAACTAGGACCTTGCTGTGCAGCCTAGTGGCAACCTCGTCGCCGACACCATCTGCCGCACGGCAGAAATCGGCCTGACCATCACCGGTGCGGCTG